>NZ_SMKW01000041.1 GCF_004348985.1 Saccharopolyspora elongata
GCCCACCGGCCCGTCAGGCGGGACCCCCACGCGGGGCGGCTCGTGCTCGTGACTCCCCCTCTCTCCCGAGCCGCCCCGCGCGGTCCGCTTTTTCTTGTTTCCAGGCGCGTTCTGCATAACGGTGCAAGTAGCGGAACCTCAGAAGCCTTCTCGACTCCGGGATCCCCGACTTACGTATGCCCAATACGCGGCGTCGGGGCTGTCCTCGCGAGAAGGCCTCTGAGAACCCGCGGCGGTGCAAGTTGCGAGGGTGGGCTAAGCGGCTGCGCCGCTTGCGACGGCTCCGGCACCCGCGGCGTTGGGCGTCGCGGGTGCCGGCTACCGAAGCAGAGGAAGAGAAAGCGGCTACGCCGCTTGCCTGGCGTATTCGTGCCCCCTCTGCCGGTCCTTCCGGCTCAGAGAGTTGTCTTGCGGAGGGCTTTGCGGCGGCGGTGCAAGAGCCAGGCCGCCGTTGCCGGCACCGCGAGCACCACCGCGAACGGCAGCACCGCGCCGAAGGCCGTCAGCAGGAACGCGCCGATCTCAGACAGCGCCCGCCAGCCGCCGAAGAGCCCCGCCAGGAAGCCCGTGTCGTCGTCGGCGACCGCGGCCGGGCGCTCCAGCCGCACCGTCACCGTGGCCAGCTCGACCTGGCCGGACAGCGTCGCTTCGCGCCGTTCGAGGGCGTCCAGTTCCGTTTCGCGCGAGGTCAGCTCGCTCTCGATCGACACGATCTCGTCGACCGTCGCGGCGCGGTCCATCAGCGCGCGCAACCGCTGCACGCTGGCCCGCTGGGAATCGATCCGGCTCCGCGTGTCCACCAGCTGGTCGGTGACGTCCTCAGCCTGCTGGCTGCGCGACGTGACCCGCCCCAGAGCCGACAGCTCGCCCAGCACCTGGTCCAGCCGGTCCGCCGGAACCCGCATCGTCATCGTCGTGCCCGACCGGTAGGCGTCCTCCTGCTGGAGGTAGCCGCCCGAGCCCTCGCTGCGCCGCCGCACCTCGGCCGCGCCCCGCTCGATGTCGTCGACCTCGATGTCCAGCTCGGCCGTCCGGATCACCTCGCGCGCACCGGTCGCCGGGCTCTGCGCGTCGCCGGATGCCGTGTCGGTCGCGAAACCGCTGTCCGAGGTGTTGCGCTCCTGCGGAGCCGCCGGCGCCACCGCGCGCGACTCCGAGACCGCCGAATCACCCGCCCCCGAGGAACACCCGCTCAACAGGCCGAGCGCGACCAGCGCCATGATCGGCCCGCGTAATCGCCGCTTGCCCATGCCGTTCTCCTCCGCATCGTCGTGAACACGGCGGAGACGGAGCGGGACGATCTTCCGGTTGCACCGATCGGGCGACGAGCGCCGCTACGGCCGGTCGTGCAGGGGCTGGACCGGGCCGTCGCGCTCCACCAGCTGCCGGAAGGGCTGGAGGTTCGCCAGGGACTCGCCGCGCGACTCGCGCCAGCCCCACTCGCGCCGGATGGCCGTGGCGAACCCGAGCTCCAGCAGGGTGTTGAAGTCGCCGTCGGCCGCCTCCAGGACCTGCCCGAGCACCCTGTCGAGCTCGTCGGCGGTCACCGCGTGCAGGCCGATCCGGCCGACCAGGTAGATGTCGCCGTTGCCGTCGATCGTGTAGTGCACGCCGTAGAGCCGGGCGTTGCGGCGCAGCAGGAACCGGTAGACGTCCTCGTGCGCCTCGTCGGGCTGCCGGCACACGAACGCCTCGACGACCAGGGCGTGCTCGGCGACGATGAGCCAGCAGTTGGTCTGCAGCTTCTTGGTGCCGGGCAGCGTGACGAAGTACCGCCCCGCGCCCTTGGGCGCGTACTCCAGCCCACTCGCGTCCAATGTGGACTTGATGACCTCGTCGACGCTCACGCCGTGACCTCCCGGATGCGCAGCTGCGCGTGGAACGACATCTTCGCCTGCGCGTAGGCGTCGAGCAGGGCCTCGGTGGTGCGCTGCCACGAGAAGCGCGCTGCGTGCGCGGTGGTGTTCGCGGCCAGCCGAGCGCGCAGCCCCGGTTCCAGCATCGAGCCGAGCGCATCGGCCCACTGCCCGGCGCCGTGCCCGTCCACCAGCAGCCCGGACACCCCGTCGTCCACCGCGACCGGCAAGCCGCCGACGGCGGCCGCCACCACCGGCGTGCCGCAGGCCTGCGCCTCCAGCGCGACCAGCCCGAAGGATTCGTTGTAGCTCGGCACTGCCACGACGTCCGCCGCCCGGTACACGTCGCGCAGCGCCGCCCCGCTGCGCGGCTGGAGAAAGCGCACCACGTCGGTGATGCCCAGCTGCACGGCGAGTTCCTGCAGCGCCCTGGGACGTTCCAGCCCGCTGCCGGACGGGCCGCCGACCACCAGCACCACGAGGCGGTCGCGAATCTCCGGCCGACGGGCGAGCAGTTCCGCGGTCGCCCGCAGCAGCACGTCCGGGGCCTTCAGGGGCTGGATCCGGCCGACGAAGGCGAGCACCACCGCGTCCGGCGGCAGGTCCAGGGCCGCCCGGGCGGCAGCGCGGCCGCCGGGGGTGAAGAGTTCCAGGTCGACGCCGGGCGGGATGGTCGCGACCGCATCCGGATCGGCGCCGTAGCGTTCGATCAGGTCGGCGGCCTCGAACTCGGTGTTGGCCACCAGCATGTCCGCCTCGGCCACCACCTGCTCCTCGCCGAGCACCCGGCCCCGCGGCTCGGGGCTGTCGCCCTCGGCGAGGTTGGCGTTCTTGACCTTGGCGAGGGTGTGCGCCGTGTGCACCAGCGGGACGCCCCAGCGCTCCCGCGCCAGCCAGCCGACCTGCCCGGATAGCCAGTAGTGCGAGTGCACGATGTCGTAGTAGCCGGGCTCGTGGCGGGCCTCCACCCGCAGCGCGCCGGCGGCGAAGGCGCAAAGCTGGGACGGCAGGTCGTTCTTGTCGAGCCCCTCGAAGGGGCCCGCGACCACGTTCCGGACCAGGACGCCGGGGGCCAGTTCCGCGATCGGCGGGATGTCCGAGGAGGTCGCCCTGGTGAAGATCTCGACCTCGGTGCCGAGCGCGGCGAGCCGCTTGGCGGTCTGCGCGACGTAGACGTTCATGCCCCCGGCGTCGCCGGTGCCGGGCTGCTCCAGCGGGGAGGTGTGCAACGAGAAGACGGCGGCGCGGCGCGGCCGCATGCGTAACGTGCTGGAAGTCATCTGCTGCCCATCGCAAGCCGAGCGGCCCGAATTTTTCGGGCCCGCGTCAAACCCCGACACCCGGCGCGGCGGAAACATTCCCGTCGCCGTTCCGGAACACAGCCGGGGCCGACGCGACGCTACCGCTCAAGGGCCGCCGGACGGTCCTGCCAGGCGGCCCCGGGTGGCACTGCTCACACGTCGACCGACCGACCGGCACGCAGCGCGAGCAACGTCCCGACGAGCGCGATCACCGCCGTGGCCGCGACCGCGGTGCGCAGCCCGTCGGCCGTGCTGGTGCCGGCGAGCGCGATCAGCAACGCGAGCCCGACGGCGCCGCCGACCTGCTGCGCCGTTGACGCCATCCCGGACGCAACACCCTGCTCGGCCGGCGCCACGCCCGTGCCTGCCGCGATCCACATGCCGGTCCAGGTGAAGCCCTGCCCCAGGCTCAGCAGGACGATCCCGGGCAGCAGCGCGAGGTAGCCGTTCTGCTCGGACATCGCCAGCGCCACCGCGCCCATCCCGATCGCGCCCAGGACCAGCCCGGACGCCAGCGTCGCGCGGATCCCGAACCTGGCGATCAGCCGCTCACCGGTGAGCGTGCCGACCGTGGTGACCAGCGTTTGCGGCAGGAACGCGAGCCCGGTCGCCAGCGCGCTGAAGCCCAGCACCTGCTGGAAGTGCAAGGTCAGGAAGTAGTACTGGATGCCGAAGGTGGCCATGAACACCGCAGTGATCGCCATCGCCCCGACCAAGCTCCGGTGGCGGAGCAGCCGCAACGGCATCAGCGGGTCGCGGCTGCGGGCCTCGGTCCGCGCGAACACGACCAGCAGCACGGCGCCGAGGACGACGCCGGTCAGGATGCTCGGGTCCGCCCACCCGACTTCCGGGCCCTGCACCAGCGCGAACACGACCGCAGTGACGCCGACCGTGGCGGTCAGCGCGCCGAGCAGGTCGAAACTGCGCTGCCGGTCGACCGGCCCGTCCGCGGCCAGCAGCGGGAACGCCGCCACCGCCCCGAGCAGCCCCAGCGGCACGTTGACCAGGAAGACCGACTCCCAGCCGAAGGCGTTCGTCAGCACGCCGCCGAGCAGGGAGCCCAGCGACAGGCCGACGGCCGATGCGGCGCTCCAGACCGCCAGCGCCCGGTTGCGGTCGCGGCCTTCGGCGAACGTCGTGTTGATCAGCGCCAGCGTCGCGGGGAACAGCAGCGCGCCACCGAGCCCCTGCGCGGCGCGCGCGGCGATCAGCGGCCACGTCGCCGTGGCCAGCCCGCCGACCAGCGATCCGGCGGCGTAGAGGGACATGCCCAGCACGAACATCCGGCGCCGGCCGAGCAGGTCGGCCGCGCGCCCGCCGAGCAGCAGGAAGCCGCCGAAGGCCACCGCGTAGCCGCTGACCACCCACTGCAGGGTTTGCGCGGAGAAGTCCAGCCCGGCCCCGATCTCGGGCAGCGCCACGAACACGATGTTGTAGTCCAGCGCGATGATGAACTGCGAGAACGCCAGCAGGGCCAGGGTCAGGCCGAGGCGCGGTCGCGATCTGGTCTTGGCGGGATGGGCCACCAGGGCTCCTTGGTTCGACAGTACGGGAACAGTCGTACAGTTCGACTGTTCGCCGATCTTCGAACAATGGGAGCGGCGGGGTCAACGCCGACGTGATCAGTACGACAGTTTGCGTACAATCGGCCCGTGGCGTTGAATCACCCGACACTCGAACAGATCCGGCTGCCGGAGGTGCTCACGGCGCTCGGGCACCCGGTGCGGCTGTCGATCGTCCGCGCGCTCGCCGACGGCGTGGAACGCTCCTGCGGCAGCCTGCCGTCGCCGGTGTCGAAGTCGACCATGACCCACCACTGGCGGGTGCTCCGCGAGAGCGGCGTGATCTACCAGCGGCCGTCGGGCCGCGAGATCTTCCTGACCCTGCGCTGCGCCGACCTCGACGAGAAGTTCCCCGGCGTCCTCACGGCGATCCTCGCCACCGACGCCGAGGACTGAACCCGGAGAACGCGAAGGGGCCGCGAGTCCCCCGGGCCGCGGCGGCGACCCGAAGGGCTCACGGCCCCGTCCCAGCAGCAGCTCAGACCGCGGACTTCTTGGTCCACTGCTCCCAGTTGAGCAGCCAGTCGTAGACGTCGAACTGCGGCGGCATGGTGCTCGCCGAGCCCGTCACCTCGATCGGGTCGCCGAGCAGCGCGCTGTCGTAGTAGTCCTTCGCGTCGGCCGCGCTGAGGTTGATGCAGCCGTGCGAGTTGTTGACCTTGCCGAGCGCGGCGGCGTTCTCCTGGTTCTCGTGGATGAACTCGCCGTGGTTCGAGAACCGCGCCGCCCAGGTCTTGCGCACGTCGTGGTAGCCGTAACGGGGGTTGTCCATGATCTCCACCGGGCGCTTCTCCATGACGATGAACGTGCCGTTGGGCGTGTTGCGTCCCGGGTCGTACTCCTCGCCGTAGCTCGCCGCGTAGCTGGCCACCTGCTCGCCGTTGCGCATCACGACCAGCCGGTGGGTGCCCACCGCCGCCTTGACGATCTGCGCCCGGCCGATGTCGAACTCGGTGCTCAGGTCCGCCAGCCCGTAGGAGCCCTGGCCGTAGGACTGGCCGTAGAGCTTGGCGTGCACGCTGACGTGGGTGTGCGCCGGCCAGTACTCCTTCGGCCGCCAGTCGACCTGCCGGTCCGACAGCCAGGCCCAGGAGCCTTCGACCGGCACCGAGGTCTGCACGGTCAGCGCCCGCTGGATCCCCGCCTTGTCCTGGACCGCCTCGTCGAACTTCACGCTGATCGGCATCGCGATGCCGACCTCGGCGTTGTCCGTCGGGTTGATCGTGGCGCGGATCGTCTTCTTCGGCTGCAGCGTGCTGAAGGCGCCCTGCACCGGCACCTGCTTGCCGTCGTCGCCGATGGCCTGGCCGGTCCAGGAGTAGCTCTTGCCATAGCCGAGCGCCTCGGTGGCGTGCCAGTTCTTGCCGTCCTTGGACAGCTCGCCGGCGACCTGCTTGCCGTCGGCGTTGGTCAGCGCGATGGAGTCGAACCTGCCTCGATCCACGGTGGCCGTGATCGGCGCAGCCGGGTTGACCTCGCCGGCGTCGGCGCCCGGTTCGAAGGACACCTTGGCGACCGGATCCGCGGGTTTCTGCTCCTGCGGAGCGGACGCACCGCAGCCCGAGATCAGCAGCAACGCCGCCACAGCTCCCGCCAGCGCAGCCCACCTCGACCGCAGCTTGGAACCACTCACCTTCTGACCTCTATCCCCTTAGAGAATGTGCGCACGACCATCCGCTTTGCCCGAAATGCAACGGGACGGTCGTCGAAAAGTGACCCGTTATCCATAAGACGCCCGAAGGCGAAAAAAGATGTCTGGAAACCCCAGTGTGTCGTGTCACATCCGGCACGTCACATCAGCCCCGGCCGGACGTGGTCCGATGGACGCGGGCAATCGGCCGTCTCCCGGGAGGAAGAAGACGTGAGCACAAGTTCTGCAGGCCGCTGGGCCGTGGTCACCGGGGCGAGCTCCGGCATCGGCGCGGCCACCGCGCGCCACCTCGCCGCCGCGGGCTTCCACGTGGTGCTGGGCGCCCGGCGGCTCGAACGGCTGACCGCGCTCGCCGAGGAGATCGGCGGCACCGCGCTGCCCCTGGACGTCACCGACCCGGATTCGGTGGCGGCGTTCGTCGAGCAGGTGCCGGAATGCCACGTGCTGATCAACAACGCCGGCGGCGCGAAGGGCCTGGCCAAGATCGCCGAAGCCGACGAGGACGACTGGCGCTGGATGTGGGAGACCAACGTGCTCGGCACGCTCCGGGTCACCAAGGCGCTGCTGCCGAAGCTCGTCGCCTCGGGCGACGGGCACGTGGTGACGGTGACCTCGGTGGCGGCCTCCGAGGTCTACGACAACGGCGCGGGCTACACCTCGGCCAAGCACGCGCAGGGCGCGCTGCACCGCACGCTGCGGGGCGAGCTCCTGGGCGAGCCGGTGCGGTTCACCGAGATCGCGCCGGGCGCTGTGGAGACGGAGTTCTCCGAGGTGCGCTTCGGCGGCGACAAAGAGCGCGCGGCGGCGGTCTACCAAGGCATCACGCCGCTGGTCGCCGACGACATCGCGGACATCATCGCGTTCGCGGTGACCCGCCCGTCCCACGTGAACCTGGACTTCATCTCCGTCAAACCCCGCGACCAGCACTCGGCCACCCGCATGCACCGCCGGACCGAGTGATCCCTTCCGGGTGAAGGTCCGCAATTTCAATGGAAATCGAACCTCTGATTTCCATTGAAATTGCGGACCCGACCGGCCGGGGGCCGATCGGGTCTGGGCAGCAGGGGCGTGGGGTCAGACTCGGATTCGCTGGGATTCGGTGCAGAGTTCCACGTCGAGTTCCGCCAGCACGTCCGCGATCGGGCTGGCGAAGCCGAACGCCCCGCCGCGGCTGCCCGCCACGTGCAGGCCGATGATCCGCCCGCCCGGATCGAGCACCGCCGCCCCGGCGTCGCCCGGCCCGCAGAACCGCAGGTCCGCGGCCGCGATCCGGATCTGCTCCCGCAGCACCCGGACGCCCAGGGCCTCGCCGTGATCGATCCGCACGGTCGCATCGACCGAGGTGACGACGCCGAGCGTCACGCCCGTGCCGAAGCCGTTCTTCCGGACCCGCTCGCCCGGGTACGCCGACGCGTGCCCGGTGACCGGGCCGATCCCGTCGACCACGCACGACGTCTCCGAACCCGGCGCGATCGCGACCGCGGCCGCGTCGACCCGGCCGGACAGCGCCGCCCGCGCCAGCTCGGTGTGCACCCGGCCGTCGTCCGGATCGGCCATCCGGTCGCCCACCGCCCAGGCGTCGTCCAGGCAGGCCACGTCGAAGGTGGTCAGGCCCATCGTGACCACCGTCGGCGCGGTGCCGGTGACGATCGCCCCGAGCGTTCCGATGCGGCAGTACTCGCCGGCGCTCGGCACAGTCGGCGGCGCCAGGTAGACGGCCCGGCAGGGCGCTAATCCGCCGCCGGCCCGCACCACCCCGTAGCGGTCGCCGCGGTGCCGGTTCGGCACCATCGGCTCCTGCCGGGCGCAGTGGATGTGCTGCAGGACCGGCTGTTCCTCGATGACGTCGGTCGGGATGCCGAAGATGTCGCCCGGCACGCAGGTGCCCGGGACGAGCTGATCGCGCGGCCTCTTGCGGATCACCGAGACGACGATCGCCTGATGGCCGGTGGGTGCCCCGGCACGGTGCTTCACACCGATGTCGACAGCGGTCACCCCGGGCAGGTCCAGGAGCTGGTCCTCGACCGCCCTCTTGATCGGGCGGATGACCGCCCGATCCCTAAGCTCCCTGATGCTCAGCATGGTGGCCCCCTCCACCTACCCCATTTAACACTCAGGGTTACGCATCAGTCACGAAGAGTCACTCTTACGGCCGTTCGGCTCTTCGGCTGCTACAGCGAACAGTCCACCAACACGGGCTCGGGTGCCAGCGAAACGCCGAAGGCCACGCGTACCCCGTCCCGAACTTCACGCGCTAGAAGTAGCAGGTCGCGGGTCGTCGCGGCGCCGCGGTTGGTCAGCGCGAGGGTGTGCTTGGTGGACAGCCCCACCCGTCCGCCGGGGCCGGGGTGCCCCTTGGCGAACCCGGCGCGCTCGATCAGCCACGCCGCGGACAGCTTGGTCCGGCCGCCGTCCGCCGGGTACTGCGGGATCCGCTGGTCCGGGCCGATCTCGGCGACGATCCGGGACAGCACCTCGGGCAGGTCGTCGGCCTCGACGATCGGGTTCGTGAAGAACGAACCGGCGCTCCAGGTGTCGTGGTCGGCCGGGTCGAGCACCATGCCCTTGCCACGCCGCAGCGCCAGCACCGCCTCGCGGGCGGCGGCCACGTCGACCTGCCCGCCGGGCTCCACGCCGAGCGTGCGCGCGAGCTCGGCGTACCGGATCGGGGCCGACCGGCCGCCGTCGCGCAGCAGGAACCGGGCGCGCAGCACCACGGCCGTGTCGCTGTGCTTGAGCACGCTGGTCCGGTAGGCCAGCCCGAGCTCGTCGGCCGGGACCGTGCGCACGCGCCCGGTGGCGCGGTCCAGCAGGTCGACCGAGACCAGCAGCTCGGACACCTCGACGCCGTAGGCGCCGACGTTCTGCACCGGCGTCGCCCCGGTCAGGCCGGGGATTCCGGACAGGCATTCGAGCCCGCCCAGGCCCTGGCGGACCGTGTCGGCGACCACCTCGTCCCAGTCCTCGCCGGCCTCCGCCGTGAGCTGCACCAGCCCGTCGCCGACGCTGTCGTACTGGCGCCCCTTGGTCGCGATCCGCACCACATGCCCGGCGTAGCCCTCGTCCGCGACCACAACGTTCGAGCCGCCGCCCAGCACCAGCAGCCGCTGCCCGGCCGAATCCGCGGCCCGCACCGCGGCGGTCAGCTCGTCCGGGTGGTGCGCGACCACCAGGTCGGCTGCCGGGCCACCCAGCCGCAGCGTTGTGTAGCCGGCCAGCGACCGTCCGTCGGCGCCGTGCCCGACGGCGGTCCCGGCTGGGTGCGGATCCGACGACCGAGTGTTGTCGCGCACTTCTTCGGCACCGGACATGGAGGGATTCACGGTTGCCAAAGGTAGCCTCCGCTGCATGGCACGCCGCATCGAGCACCGGAGCACCTCCGAGTGGCCCGCCGCCCGGGTGTACGAGGCGCTGATCGACAAGGACTACCTCACCGACCGGTTGGCGGAGATCGGCGGCGCCAGCGCGGCGCTGGTCCAGCACGTCAAAACCGAGAACGGCGCGCGGTTCCAGCTGCGCCAGGGCGTGCACGCCGACTCGCTACCGTCGGTGGCCCGCACGGTGGTCGGCGGCGACCTGACTATCGACCGCAGCGAATCGTGGCGGCGCGAGGAGGACGGGCACTACACCGGCGAGATCGCCGCCGAGGTCGCCGGCGCGCCCTGCTCGATCACCGGCTCGATGTGGCTGCGCGACCTGGCCGAACCGGCCGGAGCCGCGGTCAGCGAGTTCGTGGTGTCCGGGAGCGTGCGGGTGAACGTGCCGTTCCTGGGCGGCAAGCTGGAAGATCTGATCGTCGACCAGGTGCAGAAGCTGCTGGCCGACGAAGAGCGCTTCACGACCGAGTGGCTGGCCCGCCGGGGATGAACTCGGCCCCGAAGAAGCGGGCGCCCCGGCTCGCCGCCGGTCGGGCCCGCGCCCTGGGCATGCCCACGCGCGGCACCACCAACCCGAACCGGCTGCGGCGCATCGACCGGTGGATCGCCGGCACGCAGTGGGTCGCCGACGCGCTGCGCAACGCGGCGGAGCCGGTCGTCATCGACCTCGGCTACGGCGCCACCCCGGTGACCACCGTGGAGCTGGCGGCCCGGCTGCGGCCGCTGCGCCCGGACGCGCGGGTGGTGGGCCTGGAGATCGACCCGGACCGGGTGGCGGCCGGCAAGCTCGTCGCCGATCCGCCCGCGCTGGAGTTCCGCCGCGGCGGGTTCGAGCTGGCCGGACTGGCCGCCGGGGTGCGCGACTTCCCTGGGCCTGCGCTGGTGCGGGCGTTGAACGTGCTGCGCCAGTACACCGAGCCCGAGGCGTGGAAGGCGTGGGAGGAACTGTGCTCCCGGCTGGCGCCCGATGGGCTGCTGGTGGAGGGCACCTGCGACGAGATCGGTCGGCGCTGCTGCTGGGTGACGCTGGACCGGGGCGGGCCGCGGACGCTGACGCTGGCCTGCCTGCCCGCCGACATCGAGCGGCCGTCGGACCTCGCCGAGCGGCTGCCGAAGACCTTGATCCACCGCAACGTGCCGGGCGAGAAGGTGCACGCGATGCTGGCCGATCTCGACGCGTGCTGGGCGAAGGCCGCCCCGATGGTCCCGTTCGGGCCGCGTGCCCGGTGGGCGCAGGCCGCGCAGTCGTTCGCGGAGCTGGGCTGGCCGGTGCTGGACCGGCGACGCCGGTGGCGGCTGGGCGAGCTCACCGTCGACTGGTCCGCGGTGGCGCCCTGAGCCGACCCGGTCGAGCGGGGTCCTGCCGAGAATGGATTCCGCGCACGCGCCCGGCTCCACCAGGACTTCCGCGACGGCTGATCTCGCGGGCCCGCCGCCGGTGCCCACGACGACGTCCGGATTCCTATTGTGGAGGCATGGCTAGCGACTTCTTGCACCGCGCATTCCGGGACCAGGCCGCTGCCTTCCGCAGCGCCGTGCTCCAGGCCGGACCGAACGCCGAGGTCTCGACCTGCCCCGGCTGGGACGTCCGCAAGCTGGTCCAGCACCTCGGGCAGGCCTACGGGAGGGCGGAGCTCTCCCTGCACCTGGAGCCGGGCAGCGAGCGCCCCGAGGACCTGCGGCCGCCGGCCGAGTTCGACGACGTGGTCGCCTGGTGGGACGAGCGGCTTGCGATCCTGCTCCAGACACTGTCCACAATGGATCAAGATCGGCCCGTGCGGTCGCTCTACCCCGGCGGCACCCCGAAGACCTGGACCCGGCGGATGGCGCACGAGACGGCGATCCACCGGCTCGACGCGGAGCACGCGCTCGCCAGGCTCGGCCCGGACCACGTGCACGACCTGATCTTCGACCCGGAGCTGGCGGCCGACGGCATCGACGAGTTCCTGACCGTGCTGCTGCCCCTGGGCGACTGGGCAGAGCAGGAGAACGAGGGCAAGGTGCTCTTCCACGCTCCGGACGCGGGCCGCGCGTGGCTGGTCGAGTACCGGCCGGGCCGGCCGCCGCTGGCCGGGGCGCCGACCGACGCGGCGCTGGAGGTCGACGCGACGGTCGCGGGCACCGCGGACGCGGTGTTCCGGCGGGTCTGGGGCCGCCCGAGCACTGCCGTGGTCACCGGCGACGCCGCCCTCGCGGCCCTCGCCGCCGGGCGCTGACTACGGCCCGTGCGTACTTTGTGCTGCTAGAGAGCCTGTTTCCAGGCTCGTTTTGCGTGGCGGTGCGGGTAGCGGAACCTCAGGTGTCTTCTCGCTGTGGGATCCCCGACATCATGAATGCCAGCTGGCCGCCGAGGCGGGCATGTCGCGGGCGGCGTTCGCGGACCGGTTCCGCCGGCTGGTCGGCCAACCGCCCATGGCCTACCTCGCCGAGTGGCGCATCTGCCAGGCCGCCGACCTCCTGGCGCGGACCGATGCGACGGTCGACGACATCGCCCGCCGGGTCGGGTACTCCAACGCCTACGCGCTCAGCGTCGCCTTCAAGCGCAGCCTCGGCATTCGCCCCAGCGAGCACCGCGCCACCCTCGCCGGCTGACCGCGCGAGGTTCGCCGTTCATGTCGATGGGCGAGGCGAACAGCTCCGCCCGAGCCGGGCGCAGCACCCGACCAGGCGAAACGATGACTCCTAGTGGGCGTCACGCGGCTCGGCCTGTTGCCGGTACAACCATTGCTACCTGCGATAATCACCGGCCGTGAGCCCTTCCGAACGTCGTTTCGTCATCAGCCTCGGGTGCCCGGACCGCACCGGGATCGTCGCCCGCATCGCGACCTTCATCGCCGAGCACGGCGGGTGGATCGTCGAGGCCGGCTACCACACCGACATCAACACCGGCTGGTTCTTCACCCGGCAGGAGGTCCGCGCGGACTCGCTGCCGTTCGGCATCGACGAGCTGCGCCGCCGGTTCGCCGCCGTCGCCGACGAGCTCGGCAGCCGCACCGACTGGCGGGTGGCGGACACCGGCGAGCGGCGGCGCGTGGTGATCCTGGTGTCGAAGGAAGGCCACTGCCTGCACGACCTGCTCGGCCGCATCGGTTCCGGGGAGCTCGACGTCGACCTGCGCGCGGTGATCGGCAACCACCGGGACCTGGGCCCCATCACCGAGGCGCACGGCATCCCGTTCCACCACGTGCCGTTCGGCAAGGACCCGGACGCGAAGGCGGCGGCGTTCCGGGAGGTCCGGAAGCTGGTGGACGACCACGACCCGAACGCGATCGTGCTCGCCCGCTTCATGCAGGTGCTGCCGCCCGAGCTGTGCGAGGCGTGGGCCGGCCGGGCGCTGAACATCCACCACAGCTTCCTGCCGTCGTTCGCCGGCGCCCGCCCGTACCACCAGGCGTACGAGCGCGGCGTGAAGCTCATCGGCGCGACGTGCCACTACGTGACCGCGGAGCTCGACGCGGGACCGATCGTCGAGCAGGACGTGATCCGCGTGGACCACACCGACGACGTGACCGACATGGTCCGCAAGGGCCGGGACGCCGAGAAGCTCGTGCTGGCCCGGGGCCTGCGCGCGCACCTCGAAGACCGGGTCCTGGTCCACGGCCGCCGCACCGTCGTCTTCTGAGCTACCGAGGCGGGGCCGCCGGGTAGTCGGTGTAGCCCTCGGGACCGTTGGTGCAGAGGCGGGTTTCGTCGATCTCGGCCAGTGGCGCCCCGGTGGCGATCCGGTGCGGCAGGTCCGGGTTCGAGATGAAGAGCCGTCCGAAGGACACCAGGTCCGCGCGGCCCTCCTCGACCAGCGCCGCCCCGGCCTCCGGCGTGGTGGGATGCCCGAACTCGGTGTTGCCGATCAGCGTTCCGGTCCACCGTGGACGGAGGTCCCGCAGGGCCGGGTAGCGGCTGTTGTCGGTCAGGTGCAGGTACGCCAGGCCGAGGGGCTCGAGCGCGTCGACGAGCGCCCGGCGCACCGGGGCCGGGTCCGCCTCGACGAGCCCGGTCAGCGGATTTCCCGGCGCCAGCCGGATTCCGACGCGGTGCGCACCGATCGCGTCCGCCACCGCCTCGGCCACCTCGACGGCGAACCGGATCCGGCCGCGGCCGCCGTACCGGTCGGTTCGGATGTGTTGTCGGCGAGGAACTGGTGCAGCAGGTAGCTGTTCGCGCCGTGCAGCTCGATCCCGTCGAAACCCGCTGCCACGGCTTTCCGCGCCGCAGCAACGTGTTCGTCGATGGCGGCCACCGCGAATACGCGGAGTCCGATGTGGACAAGGTGTCGCTGGTGCAGCGGCTGATCGGGGCCGGCGTGTCGAGCGCGAAGATGGCGGAGATCTTCCCGTGCGTCTTCGGTGGCCACTCCAAACCCACCGTCGAGGTGGTCGCCGACCTCTGCCAGGGACGGGAGCGGATCAACGGGATGATCGACGACCTCGTCGCGCCCCGCGCGATCCTGGACGACATGATCATCGAAGCCCGCGTCGCCGCCGGCGTGTGACTCCAGGCGCGAGCGCGAAGGCCGGCGAGAACCGGCTTCCGCACTCGCGGTTCAGCGGCCGAGGCCCTCCAGGACTTCTGCACCCGGGAGCTGCGCCAAGACCTCGCCCGGCGTGATGATCTTGCTGCGCCGGACGCCGCTGCCGACGACCACGGCCGGGGCCCCGGCCACCTCGGAGTCCACCAGGATCGGCCAGTCGGCGGGCAGCCCGAACGGCGTGATCCCGCCGTACTCCATGCCGGTGAGCCGCACCGCGTCGTCCATCGGCGCGAACGATGCCTTGCGCACGTCCAGCCGCCGCTTGACCACACCGTTGACGTCGGCGCGGGTCGTGGCCAGCACCACGCACGCGGCGTAGCGCACCTCACCGGCGCGCTTGCCCGCGACCACCACGCAGTTCGCCGACAACTCCAGCGGCGAGCCGTACTTCTCGCAGAACGCGGCGGTGTCCGCCAGATCCGGGTCGATCTCGGTCGCCCCGATCCGCTCGTCGTCGAGCTCGCGAACCGCGGCCACGACCGGCTCGGCGAGCAGTTCGAGGCGCTCCAGCGCCGACGTGACGTCCAGCGTTCCAGCCGCCGCAGACCAATCAACACCCATGACCAGACAATACGAATCCCGCCGGAGCGGCCGGACGCGGGTTCAGCCGAGGAAGTCCACCAGCAGGCGGCGCAGCTCCCGGCGGTGCGTGAGCATCGGCGCCGGGGAGGGCAGGATCTCCAGCCGCGCGCGGGCGAAGGCCGCGGCCACCGCCTTCGCGACCTCGGCCGGGTGCAGCGGATCGTCGGTGGCGCCGACGACCAGCACCTCCGACCGGACACCGGCCAGCACGGCGGCGTCCGGCACCGGAACCTGCTCCGGCAGCTCGCGCAGCGCGTCTTCCAGCCGCAGCAGCGCCTCGGCACGGCGTTCGACGTAGTCGCCGACCTCCACGCCCTCAGGCAGGTCTGCGGCTACCGTCTCGCGCAACGTCTCGCCGCCGGCCGCGACCGCCGCCGCGAGCCGCTCGAACGCCCAGGTCGCGGCCACCTCGCGCGGCCTATCCAGGGCTGCGGGCAACAGCAGCGCCAGCCGCTCGAACCGGTCCGGGTGCTCCGCGGCGATGCGCGTCAACGCGCCGGCGCCGAGCGAGACGCCGACGGCGCGGGTCGCCTCGACCTCGTCCGCCACCGCGAGGACATCCGCCGCGATCGAGCCGTAGTTCCAATAGTCCGGCGGCGCGTCGTCGGCGCTGCCGTGGCCCGGAAGCGCCAGGACGACGCGGGTGCCCGGCAGCCCGGAGGCCGGGATGCGGGCTTCGCCTTCGGTCGCGCCCAAACCGTGCACGACCAGCGTCACCGGGGCTCCGCGGCCGTGCGCCGTCCAGCGAGCCCCCACTACCAGGACCGCCCCTGGACTTCCTTCACCTTGGGCCGGACGTCGACGATGTAGACCAGCGAGGCGATCAGCCCGGCGATCCAGATGATCGTGAACGGTCCCAGCGTGCTGAAGATCAGCACGAGCGCCGCGACGCCCGTGATGCCCATCCAGGCCAGCTTGTTCAGCTTGTCCACGGCGGTGAAAGCGTCCGCGCGCTGCGACGCCGCGTGCACGAAAGCGAAAACCCCGACCGGGATGCCCGCAATCCAGATGATCGTCAGGATCCAAAGAGCCAGCTCCACATGCCCACCCTACGGGGTCGCAGGCGCAGTGGGCACCCTGCCGGACCGTCAGCTCTCGCTGGACTTGCTGGTCGAGGACTTCTTCGCGGCGGTCGACTTGGTCGCGGTCTTGCGCGTGGTGGTCCGCGCGGCCGTGGTCTTCGCGGCGGGCTTGGCGGCGGGCGCCTCGGCCTCGGGCTCGGCGGCCTTCGGCTCCTCGGCGGTCGCTTCCTCGGTCTTGCCGAACGGGCGGCTGACCTTGCCGAGCACGTCGTCGGCCAGGTCGCGTACCTCGTCGACGGTGTCCTCGACCTTGCCCTGCGCGGTGCCCACCTGGTCCCAGACCTTCTTGACCTGCGGCTGGTCCTGCAGCCGGTGCAGCGTCTCCTCGCCGCGCTCGGCCAGGTAGTCGTAGAGGTTCTTCGCGGTCTGGCTGTAGGCGTCGACGCGCTTGCGCAGCTCGGCCGGGTCGAACTTGTCGCGCAGCTCGCCGAAGTCGGCGGGCAGGTCCTGGCGCGCGGCCTCGGCGCGCTCGTTGAGCTGGGTGCGGACCTTGTTGACCGCCTCCACGAGGGCCTGGGCGGCGAGGTCACCGGCGCCGAGCGCGGCGAGCAGCGGGGTGCGGGCCTGCTCGACGGCCTCGCCCAGGGCGTGCGCGGCCTGCTCGCGCACCTTGTTCACGTCGTCGGTCTTCGGGAAAGCCGGCATGGCGGTCACTCCTCGGGTTGCTCGGTGTCCCCGTCCGCCGCGGTGTCGTGCTCCCGCCGGAACGAGGCGTAGATGTCCAGAAGCACTTGTTTCTGCCGCTCGTTGAGCTCCGGGTCGGCGAGGATCGCGTCCACCACCGGCCCGCTCTCGCGGCGCTCCAAGATCCCGGCCTGCACGTAAAGCGCTTCGGCGGAGATCCGCAGCCCCTTGGCTATCTGCTGCAGGATCTCCGCGCTGGGCTTGCGCAGCCCGCGCTCCACCTGGCTCAGGTAGGGGTTCGACACGCCGGCGAGTTTCGCCAGCTGCCGCAACGAGATCTGGGCGTTGTTGCGTTGCGTCCGGATGTAGCTGCCGAGGTCGCTGACCGCCTGGTTGACGGCCTTGTTGACGGCTTTGTCCACGCGTTCCATCGGGCTAGCACCTTTCCGGTCACCAACCACGATACGCATGAGTGCTAACTCCTGCAAGCACCCTGCTTGCACTCGATCGGGCAGCCCCGCCGTCGTTTGCCGGCGACAGCGGGGCCAAGGCGGCTTCCGGGAGCAGGCCCGCTCCGGCGATCAGTCCTCACCGGCGCACATGCAGAACGGGTGGCCGGCCGGGTCGGCATAGACGCGCCACTTCGCATCCGGATGGTCGGACGGTTGCGGCAGCAGTGTCGCGCCCGCCGCGATCGCCTGCTCGTGGCCCTCCGCGAGCGTGCGCACCCGGATGTCGAGGTGCATCATCTGCGGCACGTCCCGGCTCGGCCAGGTCGGCGGACGGTAGCCGGGGTCGCGCTGGAACGCCAGCCGCGCGCCGCCGGCCGGGTCCACGAGCTCGATCCAGCCCTCGTCGGCCTCGGAGTCGTCGATCTCCTCCCAGCCCAGCAGCCGCCCGTAGAACTCGGCCAGCGCCCGCGGGTCCGGGCAGTCGATCGCGAAGGCGGCCAAGCGCAAGGTCGTCGTCATCGTCATCCCTCTCGTCATCAGTTGAGGCAGCCGCGCGGAGCCGGACCGGGGTCCACCGCTGCGCCGGGCCGCAGCGCCGCCGTCGCCGAGGCCCACCAGTTGGCGAACCGGTCGAGCAACTCGGGACGGAGCCGGCCCCCATCCTTCAGCGCCCGGTCGATCTCGGCACCGCGCGCGGCGCGCGCAGTCAGCTCGCGACTGCTCTCCGAGTACCCGTACGACTCGATCTGGATCGGATTCACCGCCACACTCCAACCTCTCAAACACGTTCACCGGTTACTAACCGGTGTAGTGATTATGTTGGTTACATGAGGTCGGCACAACCCCCTATTGGCTTACGATGGTGTTCGTGAACAGCAGAGCTGTCGCTCCGGAGGTGGATCGCCCGTCGGCGCCGGAGGGCGTCGAACTCGACTTCGACCACGACATAGAGCTGGTCCTGGCCTTCCTGAACACCTGCGACGCCGAAAAGGGCACCGAGATCCTGGACGATCCCGGGCAGTGGCAGCAGTGGTGCATCGACCAGGGCCTCGGCAAGGCACCGGGCGTCGATGCGGCGCGGGAGATCCGGGACTCCATGCGCAACGCGGTGTCCTGCGGTGTCCGGCCGCAGGCGGGTTTCGAAACGGCCTGGCCGGTCCAGGTCCGGTTGCACAACGGCGTTCCGACGCTGACCGGCGGCGATGCGATCGGGAGCGTGCTGGTGGCCGCGGCCAGACTGGTGCACACCGGGCGCTGGGACCGGATCAAGATCTGCCCGGCCGACGACTGCCTGTGGGCGTTTTACGACCGCTCCCGCAACCGCTCCCGCACCTGGTGCTCGATGCGCGTGTGCGGCAACCGCGAGAAGGCCCGCTCCTGGCGCGAACGCCACACCAGCTGAAGAGCTTGTTTCCAGGCTCGTCTTGCGTGGCGGTGCGGTAGCGGAACCTCAGGTGTCTTCTCGCTGTGGGATCCCCGACATCAATTCACCACGTCGGGGCTGTCCTCGCGAGAAGACCCCTGAGAGCCCGCGGCGGTGCCGGTTGCGCAGGTGGGCTAAGCGGCTGCGCCGCTTCAAAGACAAAGGCCCGCCCTCCCGCACCGCATCCGAACCACCTGCGGCGCTCAGAGGAACAGCTGGGAGAGGGTGTAGATCAGCAGGCCGGCGAGGGCGCCGACCACGGTGCCGTTGATGCGGATGAACTGCAGGTCCCGGCCGACCTGGAGCTCGATCTTGCGGGACGTCTCCTGCGCGTCCCAGCGCTCCACCGTCTCCGTGATCAGCGTGGTCAGCTCGTCGCGGTAGTTGGACACCACGTACACCACGGCGCCCTCCACCCAACCGTCCACCTTGGACTGCAGCTCCGGCTCCTCGACCAGCCTGCGGCCGAGCGAACGCAGCCCTTCGCGCACCCGCACCCGCAGCTCGCTCGACGGGTCCTCGGCCGCGTCGAGCAGCATCTTCTTGGCGGTGCCCCACGCCGATGAGACGAGGTTCTGCACCTCCGGGTGCTCCAGCACCTGCTGCTGGATCTGCTCGGCCTTGGCCATCGTCTTCGGGTCGTTCTGCAGGTCGTCGGCGAACTCCACCAGGAAGCGGTCGACGGCCTTGCGCATCGGGTGCTCCGGGTCGGTCTTGACCGCCCACGCGAACGACAGCACCTCGGCGTAGATCTTGTCGGCCACGATGGTGTCGAAGAACTTCGGCGACCACGACGGCGCGCGCTGGCTGACCACGCGCAGCACGGTCTCGTGGTTGTCCCGCACCCAGTCGTAGGCCCGGTCGCAGATCAGGTCGACGAGCTTGTGGTGCGAGCCGTCGGCGAAGACCTGGCCGAGGATCCGGCCCAGCGGCGGCCCCCAGGGCTGGGCGAGCACCTTGCGCACGACCGCCTGCTCCAGCACGGCCTGCACGTCCTCGTCCCGCAGCACCTGCACGGCCCCGCGCACCGCCGTGGCCAGCTCCGAGGTGACCCGCTCGGCGTGGTCGGCGTCGTCGAGCCAGCAGCCGAGGCGGCGGCTGATCTCCGCGCGGCGCAGCTTGTCCCGCACCACATGCTCCGCCAGGAAGTTCGAGCCGACGAAGTCGCCGAGGTTGCGGCCGATCATGTCCTTGCGGGTCGGGATGATCGCGGTGTGCGGGATCGGCAGGCCCAGCGGCCGCCGGAACAGCGCGGTGACCGCGAACCAGTCCGCCAGCGCACCGACCATGCCGGCCTCGGCCGCGGCCCGCACGTACCCCACCCAGGCACCGGCGCCGGCGTTCTCCTGCCAGCGGGCGATCACGTAGATCAGGGTCGCGAGCAGGAGGAACCCGCCGGCCACCGCCTTCATCCGCCGCAGGCCACGGCGCTTGTCACTGTCGGTTTCCGCTGTCGGCTGCACATACCGATTGTGGCAGCGCTTGAAGAGCACCGACGCGTCACGGCGATCCGGCAGCGGCTGCAGGCCCCCCGCACCCACGGCTCCCCGACCACAGCGCAAGACGACCGAGCGTGGCACCGGCAGTTTCGACTACCCTGCGGAAACGTGCGTACTCCTGCCCTCACCAGCCGGTTGCGGCCCTTCACGTCCACGATCTTCGCCGAGATCACCGAGCTCGCCCGGCGGACGGGCGCGGTCAACCTCGGGCAGGGCTTCCCGGACACCGACGGCCCCGCGGGCATGCTGCGCGTCGCGCAGGAGGCCATCGCCAACGGCGTCAACCAGTACCCGCCGGGCGCCGGCGAGCCGGACCTGCGGGCCGCGATCTCCGAGCACCGCCAGGCGCGCTACGGCATCGAGCACCGCCCCGAGGACGAGGTGCTGGTCACAGTCGGTGCGACCGAGGCGCTGACGGCCGCGATGCTCGCCCTGGTCGAGCCCGGCGACGAGGTGGTGCTCGTCGAGCCGTACTACGACTCCTACCCGGTCGCCATCGCGATGGCCGGCGGGGTGCGCCGGACCGTCGCGCTGCGGCAGGGCCCCGACCACCGCTTCGAGCTCGACGTCGAGGCGCTGCGCGCCGCCGTCGGGCCGCAGACCCGCGCCTTGGTGCTGAACTCGCCGCACAACCCGACCGGCACCGTGTTCACCGACGCCGAGCTGGCCGTGATCGCCGAGGTCTGCCGCGACAACGATGTGATCGCCATCACCGACGAGGTCTACGAGCACCTGATCTTCGACGGCCGCAAGCACCGGCCGCTGGCCACCCTGCCCGGCATGGCCGAGCGGACGCTGTCGATCTCCAGCGTCGGCAAGAGCTTCAGCGCCACCGGCTGGAAGATCGGCTGGATCTGCGGCCCGGCCGAGCTCGTCGCCGCCGTGCGGGCGGCCAAGCAGTTCATGACCTTCGTCGGCGGCGCGCCGTTCCAGCCCGCCGTCGCGCACGCCCTGCGCAACGAGCTGGACTGGGTCGATCGGTTGCGCGACGACCTCCAGCGCAAGCGGGACCGGCTCGCCGGCGGGCTGACCGAGGCGGGCTTCGACGTACTCGCCAGCGAGGGCACCTACTTCATCTGCGCCGACGTCCGGCCGCTGGGCTTCGAGGACGGCGCCGAGCTGTGCCGCTCGCTGCCGGAGCGGATCGGGCTCGCCGCGATCCCGGTGCAGGTCTTCTGCGACCACCCGGAGGACGCCAAGCACCTGGTGCGGTTCGCCTTCTGCAAGCGCGACGAGGTCCTGGACGAAGCGATCCGGCGGCTCCACAAGCTCCGCTGACGCGGCACGTACCGGTCATCGACCACCTCCGTATCCGAGGCAGACGAATCCGGTTTCGCCGTGCTCCGCTTGGGCTTCCGCCAGCGCCGCAGCGGCGGGGCGGCCCGCGCGGAGCGCGCGGTGCAGCGACGTCATCACTCCTGCCGTGCGCTCGTCCGGGACCGGCACGACGCTGGCGATCACCGTCGCGGTGCCGCGCCCGAGGAGCGTGGTCGCCAGGCCGCTGAGCTGGTCGCCTCGGCTGACCACCGACCGGCCCACGTCGCAGGCCGACAGCACCACCGTGGTGGGGCCGCGGTGCAGCCGGTCCAGGTCGTAGGCGTACAGCGGCCCGTCGGCGAGATCCACGCACGACAGCAGCGGTTGGTCGTCCCGGAACCGGCCGTGCGCGGCGATGTGCACGATCGCCGCCCCGTCCACAGTGGATAGGACCCGCTCCGAGATCGCCTCGGTGCCCACCAGCAGCCGCCCGCCCGCGACCGCGTGCAGACCCTCGACCTCCCGCTCCGCGTGCTCCAGGCCGGGGCCCGCGATCCACACCTGCGCACCGGCCCGATCCGCGCTCCGCGAGTCCGATGCGCCGCGCAACCAGCACCGCAACGACGGGCTCACGGTCACGCTGCGCCCGCGGCACGCCGGTAGCGCCGCCCACGGCAGCACGTGCAGGCGCCCGGTCGGGATCACGACGAGCGGCCGACCTCGTTCGAGCGCGGGCAGCACCGGCGCGAGCAGCTGCGCCTGCAGCTCCTCCGCCTCGCGGCGCGCGCTCATCTCGAAGACCGGCGCCGCGCTCGGCGCGGTGCCCACCGCCTGCCGTGCGAGCAAGTGCCGGAGCCGGCCCGCGTGGCCTTCCGCGTTCGCCTCCGGACCGAGCACGTGCAGTCGGACATCCCCATCCACAATGGACACCGCGAACAGCCGATCGTCGTGGGAGAAGAGGCTGAGCAGCACGGAATCGCCGAGCTCCGCGATGACGTCGTCGATGCCTCCGGGCGCCCGGAGGCCGCTGGTGCGGCCGCGCACCAGCATCGCGCGGTGGCGCACCTGCTCCTCCAGCTCCGCGATGCTGGCCAGCGCTCGCTTCGGGTCGCGGCTGCCCTGCGCCTCCAGCACCGCTGCGCGCAGCCGCACCAGCGCGGAGTTCAGCCTCGAATCCGTCGGCGGCCGCAGCACCCGGCGGTGCAGCGCGCTGCACCGCGACCGCTCGGTCCAGCGCAGGACCAGCCGTGGATCGCCGGTGCGGAGCGCGGCGCCGACCGCGATGTCGCCCAGCTCGCCCGCCAGACCGAGCGCGTGCACCCGCAGCTCGAAGGCCGCCATCCCGGCCGCCTGGCCGTCGACTGCCTGCAACCCGCCCCGGCACGCCGCGAACACCCGGTCCACATCGCCGTCCTGGTCGGCCAGCAGCGCTTCGGCCAGCCACCCCAGCGCCCGATGTTGCGGAGGCCCGGAAAGCTCGTCGCGCAGCGGGACGCACAGCGCGAAGAGCTTTCGGGACAACGCGTGCATACCAGCGCGGGCAGCACTCCGGCCGGCGATGAGCCGCAGCTCGGCCGCAGGCCCGATCCACCCGGCCTCCTCGCACGCGGCGGCGGCTCGCCGCGCGGCACCGAACGCGTAGCGGGAGCACTGGCCGCCGCGCAGCTTCGCCTGCCACGCGATGGCCGTCGCCAACGCCGCCCACGCCGGGCGCCGCTGAGCGCGGAACAACTGCCGTGCGCTGCCCGCGGCCTCTGCGGCGGCAGCCGCATCGCCGTCCCGCAGCGCGCAGCCGGCCAGCGCCAGCCGGGTTTCGGCGAGCCGACCGGCCCGGCCGCAGGCGGCCAACCGGTCGGCCGCGTGCTCCATCGCCGCTCTGGCCTCGCCGCGCAACCCGGCCGCCGCCAACGCCTCCGCCCGGTCCACCAGCGCCTCCGGGTTCGACTCGACGTCCAGCCCGGCGGCCACCGCCTCCTCGAACAGCCGCAGCGCACGCGGCAGATCACCGGCCCGGAACGCGACGCAACCGCGGTTGTGCAGGCAGCCCGCCGCCCGCGCGGTCCTGCCGTCCGAGGCGAAAACCCGTTCCGCAGCGGCAAGATCCGCCTCCGCGGCGGCCAACCTGTTGGTGTAGAGGTTCGCCAGGCCACGCCCCAGCAGCGCGTTCGCCCGCCAGCGCCGATCGTCGCCCGCCGACAGGCTCCGCAATGCCCGGCTCAGCTCGGCTATCGCCTCGTGGTGCTGGTCGCTCTGGCAGTGCAGGAGGCCGCGCAGGCAGGCGGCCCGGGTCTGGTCCGCAGCAGGCAGCGACGGCTCCGCCGCCACCAGCTGCGCCCAGCTCGCGCTCGTCGCGCCGCGCTCCATCTCGATCCACGCGAGCGTGAGCCGCAGCTGCGCGGCCCGCTCCGGCTGCCCGGTCCGGTTGGCCGCGGCCAACCCGAGGCGCGCTTGCCGCTGTGCCTGCCGCACCTTCCCGCGCTCGACCGCGGCGAGCGCCGCGATGTGCCGGGCGAGCACCCTCAACTCCGCGTCGCCGGTGCCCGACAGCAGTTCCTCCGCCTTGCGCATGGCCGGCTCCGGTGCCGCGCCGGCGTTGTCCCGCCACCACAGCGCCGCAGTGATCTCATCCGGCGGTGCCACCGCCGTCCCGGCGCTCAACAGACCAGCCAATCGGCGACGGCGGGCGCCGACCGGAGCGGCCGGAACACCACGCTGATCGGGCCGCGGGGCACGTCTGCCACCCGGAACGCGCCGTGCTCGTCCAGCGGGCCCGCGCATTCCCCGGCCGGATGGCGGAGCACGACCTCGCCCGCCGGCGGGGCGTGGCCCGCCCGGTTCAGCACCATCCCGGACGCCCGGTACTGGCCGGCCACGGTCGGGACCAGGTCGATCTCCAGGACCCGGCCGGGCATCGCGAAGGTCAGCACCCGCGGCTCCGGCCGCCCGGACCGGATCCTCGTCGGCGACTCCGCCGAGTCGCCGACGAGCTCCAGCGCCAGCTGGTCCGGGTGCGGCGAGCGCCGCGCCATGGCCGAGTACGCGCCCGCCAGGGCGTGCTCCGGAACCGGGTCGCAGGACTGGAACATGTCGCGCAACCGCCACAGCTCCGACGGCATCCACCGGCTCATCCCGCCACCTCCTCCGGGACGTCGGCGGCCAGCATGAGCCGCCGCAGCTCCGCCAGGCAGCGGCTCTTCTTCGGCCCGATCGTTCCCCTCGGCATCCCCAGGGCCTGGCTGACCTGGGAATAGGTCGTCTCCGGCGCGACCGCCAGCACCCGCAGCAACTGCTGGCAGCGCTGCGGCAGCTGGGCGAACGACTGCGCCAGCCGCGAACTCGTCATGGCCCGCAGCACCTTGTGCTCCGGGTCCTCCGCGTGGTCCGGCGGCCCGAGATCGCCGGAATCCAGCCCGACCGGCGATTCCCGCCGCCGCGCCCGGCGCAACCGCATCGACTCCCGCCGCGCGGTGGTCACCAGCCACCCGGACAGCGACTCCGGTTCGCGCAGCCGCCCCAGGTTCTCCGCCAGCAACAACCAGGTGGCCTGGTAGATGTCCTCGGCGTCCGCGTTGTTCGTCGTGAACGCCCGCGACACGCCCCAGACCACCGGCGCGTTGCGATCCACCAGTTCCTGCCACGCCTGCTGATCACCGGATGCCGCGCGGCGCAACAGCACCGTCGACGTCCGGGCCTCCCCGACCTCGTGCACGACCAAGCACCTCTCCCCGTTCGGCGATCTTCTTTCCTCCCGCGTAATAAGAGGAAGCAGAGGTGCTCGTAGATTCACTTCGCGCCGATTACCGCTCGAACGGGTAATGCCGACGAGCAAGATCGCGTGCCTCGTTCGGATTCAGGCCGTCCCGCAAGGCGTTCGCAGCGGCGGCGGCCACCTGCGGCGCGGCGAACGACGTCCCGCTCCAGCGCGCGTAGCCGAATCGGCGATCGCCGCCGGGAGTCATCCGCACGAAGCTGCTCGCCACATCCACCCCGGGCGCGGCTGCATCGACCCACGGCCCGGAGTTGGAGAACCCGGCGACCGCGCCGTCGGCCCCGGTCGCCGCCACCGCAACCACCGAGGGCAGCGCCGCAGGCCAGAACGGCCTGGTCTGCGCGTGATTCCCAGCGGCGGCGACAACGACGGTGTCCGGCCAGTTGCGCAGCTCCTCGCGCAGGATCGGCGGGCATTCGTCGTCCGCGGTGTGGCAGCCGGCGGTCAGCACGACGACACCGATGCGTTCGCCGCGCGCCTCGGCCGATCGTCGCAACGAACGAAGCCCGGTCGCGACGGTGCAGTCGTCGGTGAACCCGAGCGACGAAAGCACCCGGCGCGCACGGATCACCGCGCCCGGCGCGTGTTGCAGCACCACGCCGCTGACGAACGTGCCGTGGCCCGCCTGGCGGTCCTGGCCCGCGTCACCGTCGGCGTCCAGCACCTCCGGCACTGCCTCGAACCACGGCCGGTCCTGGAACCACGGGTGCGGGTCGCACCCGGTGTCCAGCACTCCGACCACGACCGGCGGATCCCACTGCCGCGACGGCGGTTCCGGAAGTGCCGGGCCCGCCTGCGCATCCGCCCCGGTTCCCCACATCACCGGCATCCCGTACATGATCGAACAGCCGAAGTGCACGTGGTTGGCGGCGACACCCGCCTCCCGGGCGAGATCGACGCACCGGTCCCGCTCCGCGCCCCGCAGCCGAACCCTGGCCAGCAGCAGCTCGTCGTCGTGCTGCACGTCGTCGACCCAGCGGCGGTAGCGGTCGAGGACCGGATCCAAGTCGCTCGCCGGCGCGATGAGCTCGCCCCGCCGCACCAGGCATTCGCCGCTGCCGCCGGGATCGTGCAGCAGCAGATCGTGCCCGTGGGAAGCCCAGAACTCCTGGAGTTCACCGATGCTCAGCCGGATTTCGCGCTCCTGATCCACAGCGGACACTGTGCCGGGCACCCGATCTGTCCACTGCGGACACGCCGCCGCCCGCCGCCGACCTCACCCGTACGACGACGCCGGAGATCTTTCCTGGTCGCCCGATTCCGTGGAGAATGCGAGTGCGACCGCCGCACCCGTCGCGGTCGGTGCCCCGAAACCGCCACCTCAGGTGGTTGAATGCTCATACCGCGCCGATCACCCCGGCGCACCCGACGCCAGCGCCGCGCCCGGCCGCGCGGACCCGACCGACAGGCGGTGGTGACCGTGACGGGAGCCTGCGCGCAGCGCAGTCCCTGGTCGCGGCTCCGCGCGCTCGCGACGCGGGCGGTGTTCATCGGCGGCCTGGGCATCGGCGGGTGGCTCGGCATCACCGGCGCCGCCGATGCCGTCGAGCTCGATCCTCCCCGGATCGAGGTGGAGCACGTCGTCGTCGACCTGGCGGCGAAGCCCGACACCGAGCTCGATCCGGTGGCACCGCCCGTGGTCGAGCCGCCCGAACCGGCAGCACCCGCGATCGAACCACCGCGAATCGACCGCCCGGTCACGCCGATCGGCGAAGCCGACCAGCCCACCGCCATCGCCGACGACACCGACGATGTCCCGCCGGCTCCGGCGACGTTCGCGCCACCACCGCACCAGCGCGCCGCCGCGCCGGCCACCGACGACCGGGCGGCCCTGCTGCCGAAGCGGTCGCCGGTACCCACCACGGCCGCCCGCACCCTCCCGGAACCCCGGGCCCCGGACGCGGCCGCCCCGTCCCACATCACGCCACCGACCAGCCCGGCGCCGGAACCACCGGCGTCCCCGGCACCGGCCACGTCGCTGTCCGCAGGAACGACCTCCTGGGGCGGCGGGCTGCGAGGTCAGCTGGCGATCCTGCCGACCGGCCCCGACCAGGCCGGATCGGCGAGCGCCGGCGTCGCCAACCCGGAAGACCGGCCGGCGACCGGCGTCCCGTCATTCGAACCATCTACGTCGCCCGACTGACGCTGCACCGAGCCGCTCCGGCGGCAATCCTGGGGAAGCGTTCGCACCCACCAGCTCCGAGCCGGCCGTCTGCGCCCGGCCGGATCGGAATCGGGGCGCCCCGGCCTATCCCCCGGCAAAGTCGGTGACCTGCCGGAAAGCCGAGGACTGGGCCCCCGGAGCCCCGGTGCCGCAATGCCCCTGCGGCACCGGGGCGGCGCCCGCGGTCGAACCGCCCGTCGGCACGACGAGGGGCCGTGCCGACGGGCGGTCGGCTGTTCAGGCGAGCGGCGCCGTCAAGGCGGTCGGGCCGGGCCCGTCCGGCATCGACGACGCCGCCGCCGCGAGACGGCGGATCGCCTCTTCCAGCTGATCGACCGGCAACGTGTACGGGACGCGCATCCAGCGCTCCAGCGAACCGTGCACCGAGAAGCGCACCCCCGGCGCCACCCGCACCCCGTGCTGCTCCGCAGCCACCGAGAGCCTGCTGCTGACCGGTGCGCCGATGTCGCACCACAGCGAAAGGCCACCGTCCGGGACGCGGAAGCGCCAGTGCGGCAGGTGTTCGCTCAGGACCGCGATGAGGTGGTCGCGTCGCTCGATGGACTCGGCGCGCCGACGCTCCAGCAGCCGGTCTGCATCCACCAGCAGCTCCGCCAGCACCAGCTGTTCGAGGACCGGGCTGCCGAGGTCCACCGCGGCGCGACCGACCACCGCGCGCTGCACGAAGTCTTCGGACGCGCGGATCCAGCCGAGCCGGAGCCCGCCCCAGAACGACTTGCTCGCCGACCCGACCAGCAGCGCCCGATCGGTGAACGAGGCCATCGGCAGCGGCGCATCGTCACCGGTCAGGTCGATCTCGGCGAGCGTCTCGTCAATGACCGCCGTGGTGCAGGTGCGCGCCAGCTCCCGGGCGAGCCGCTCCCGGCCGGCCGCATCCAGCCGGATTCCGGTCGGATTGTGGAAATCCGGGATCAGGTACGCCAAGCGCGGCGAGGTCTGCCGCAGGCTCGCGGCCAGCAGCTCCAGGTCCCAGCCGTCCGCGACCATCGGCACCGCCACCGGGGCGGCGTTGAGCCCGCGGATCGCCTCCAGCGCGTTCGGGTACGTCGGGTGCTCGACGAGCACCCGCTCGCCCGGCGACACCAGCATCCGGAGCAGGAGGGCGAAGCCGTGCTGCGCGCCGCTGGTGACGAGGATCTGGTCCGGATTGGTCGGCAGCCCCCGCTTCGCGTAGCGCTCGGCGATTTGTTCGCGCAGCTCCGGCAGCCCGTGCGGCTGGTAGCCGTGGCTGGACAGCTGCTCGGCGAACCTCAGCCGCGCGCGATCCACCGCGGCGCACAGCTCCGGCGGCGCGCTCGGCGTGGCCTGCGCGAGGTTCAGCACCTCGCTGTCCGCGGCCGGGAACCACCCGCCGTGGGATTCGTTGTCGCGCTCCCGGTCCGGCAGCTTCACCCACGACCCGGCCCCGCGCCGGCTCGCCGCGAAACCTTCTTCGCGCAGCCGGTCCAGCGTGCGCGCGACCAGCGTCCGGCTTACCCCGAGGGCGTCGGCGAGCTCGCGTTCCGCCGGCAGTCTGGTGCCCGGCGGCAGTCGCCCGTCCAGCGCCAGCTGCCGCAGCGCCGCGGCCAACGCCTGGGAGGACGGGCGCGCCGTACCGTGCCAGGAACCGAGCAACTCGACGAGCTTGTGGCCGTGGATGTGCGCGGACGGAGTGAACGACATGTGACCAATATAGTTCAATTGGCTATCGACTTTAAGTCCAATCACAGGCTAGAAAGTCCACATGGCGTCAACATCAGCCCTAGTGGACCTCTCACCGCTCCCGATCCGCACCCGGCCGCTGCTCCGGTTCGGACAGCTCTTCGGCGGCCTGGTGCTCTTCGGCGCCAGTATGGGGTTCATGGTGCGGGCCCAGCTGGGCCTCGACCCGTGGGACGTCCTGCACGAGGGCCTGTCCGAGCGGCTCGGCTGGAGCTTCGGGGCGGTCACCGCGCTGACCGGCGTGGCGGTGCTGCTCGCCTGGCTGCCGCTACGGCAGCGGCCCGGCATCGGCACGGTCGCCAACGTGGTGGTCATCGCGTTCGCGGTGGACATCACACTCGCCGTGACACCACCGGTCGACGCGCTACCGGGGCAAATCTCGCTGATGGCCGCCGCCATCGTGCTCAACGGAATCGCGACGGCGGTGTACGTCGGCGCGCGGCTCGGCCCGGGCCCGCGGGACGGCCTGATGACCGGCCTGCACGCTCGTACCGGCTGGTCGGTGCGCCTCGTCCGCACCGCCATCGAGCTCAGCGTCCTCGCCGCCGGATGGCTGCTGGGCGGCACCGTCGGCGTCGGCACCGTGCTCTACGCGTTGGCCATCGGGCCGCTGACCCAGTTCTTCCTCCGGTTCGCGGCGGTCCGGGAGAAAAAAGATCTCTGCCCCTAGAGACATCTCGGATACCACGAAGTAGCATGGACGCCGTCCACCTGACCCCCAGGGGTGGACCTTGACGCCCCTGCACTCCCGGTAACCCCCAGGCCGGTTGAGCGCGGGGGCGTCCCTATTTGGTTTCCGCCTCGTCTTGCGTAGCGGTGCGGGTAGCGGAACCTCAGACGCCGCCTGGTCTCCGGGATCCCCGACTTACGTATGACCAATACGCGGCGCTGGGGCTGTCCTCGCCAGACGACGTCTGAGAACCCGCGGCGGTGCAAGTTGCAAGGGTGGGGCAAAGAGGAAGCGGCTTCGCCGCTTGCCTGACGTCGCTTGCGTTAAGGCTCCTCGGCTGCGGTCAGGCTGGCGGGTGGAGGCCGGAGAGGTGGCCCTTGCCGCCGCACTGCGGGCAGGTCCGCCATTCCGCCATGGTCATGCCGGTCTGCATGTCCTCGGTGGCCTGCACGACGTAGATCCGCGGCTCGCTGAGCTTGCGGAGTCCGCCGCAGGTGAAGCACAGCGCGTTGGGGCCGCCCGCCAGGTCTGGCTCCTCGTTGTCCGGCATGCGGCGATCCTTCCACGCCCCGGCGTCCGGTCGGTCCTCGGTCAGATCGCGGCGATCGTGGCAGGTGCGCGCTCCGCCCGGCTCAGCGCCCGCAGCACGGCCGTCTGCCCATGCCGCCGCACCGCGAGCTGTGAGAGCAGCGCGAGCACGTGGCCGCATACCTCGGGCGGCAGCTCCGGCGTGGCGATGCCCACGCTCGACGCCAGGTCGTCGGAGTGCACCGCGATCTCCATCATCCGGGTGATCAGGAAGTCGTCGATGCGCAGCACCCGCCAGGAGAACGCCACCGCCCGGTCCGCCGGCGTCGCGGGCAGGGCCGAACGAAGGTCTCGAACGGCCGCGTCGACCTCGGCGACCAGCGCCGCGGCCCCGTCCGTCGCCAAGTCCTCGCCCATCTCCCGGAGCCGGACGTTGACCTCCGCGTTGACGTCGGCGCCGATCCACTCGCTCTGCGCGTAGTAGCCGAGGAGCGACACGGGGCCTTCTTCCGGTTCGGCGGCGGCAAGCACCCGGGGAACGAAGAGGACCTGCGACGCCAGGTGCCCGGCCAGCCCGCGGACGCTGAACTCCGCCAGGGCGCTGGGCCGGTCCCACGCGGCCGCGACCGCCGGATCGCCCAGCACCGCCGCGGCCGATTCGGCTGCCTGCAGATAAGCCTCTCGGATCGCGCTCATCCCTGTCCCTTCTCGATGCCGACGCCGTTGATCAAGCTATCGGCCGGGTACGACAACGGGACGACCAGCACCGGGCGAACAGGCGAACGCTCACCCCACGAGCTCGGTGAGCTTCCCGTCCGCCATCTCCAGGCGGCGGTTGGTGCGCACCGCGTCGAGCATCCGGCGGTCGTGGGTGACCAGCAGGAGCGTGCCGCCGTAGGAGTCCAGCGCCGACTCCAGCTGCTCGATCGCGGGCAGGTCGAGGTGGTTGGTCGGCTCGTCCAGCACCAGGAGGTTGACGCCTCGCCCCTGCAGCAGTGCCAGCGCGGCCCGCGTGCGCTCGCCGGGCGACAACGTGGCGGCCGACCGCAGCACGTGGTCGGCTTTGAGGCCGAACTTGGCGAGCAACGTGCGCACCTCGGCGGTCTCGGTTTCCGGCACGGCCGCGCAGAACGCGTCGAGCAGTGACTCCGAACCGTGGAACAGCGCGCGGGCCTGGTCGACCTCGCCGACGATGACGCCCGAGCCGAGCGCGGCGATCCCCGCGTCCAGCTGGATCCGCCCGAGCAGCGCGCCGAGCAACGTCGACTTGCCCGAGCCGTTGGCCCCGGTGATCGCGACCCGGTCCGCCCAGTCGATCTGCAGCGTCACCGGCCCGAACGCGAAGTCGCCGCGCCGCACCTCCGCATCGCGGAGGGTCGCGACGACCGCGCCGGAGCGGGGCGCCGCGGCGATCTCCATCCGCAGCTCCCACTCCTTGCGCGGTTCCTCGACGACGTCGAGCCGCTCGATGAGCCGTTCGGTCTGCCGCGCCTTGGCGGCCTGCTTCTCGGTGGATTCGGAGCGGAACTTGCGGCCGACCTTGTCGTTGTCGGTGTTCTTGCGGCGGGCGTTCTTGACGCCCTTCTCCATCCACCCGCGCTGCATGCGGGCGCGCGCCTCCAGCGCGGACTTCTTGTCGGCGAACTCCTCGTACGAGTCCCGCGCATGCCTGCGCGCGACCTCGCGCTCCTCCAGGTAGGAGTCGTAGCCACCGCCGTAGAGGTTGATCTGCTGCTGGGCCAGGTCGAGTTCGAGGACCTTGTTGACGGTGCGGGTGAGGAACTCGCGGTCGTGGCTGACGACGACGGTGCCGGCGCGCAGCCCGCGCACGAAGTCCTCCAGCAGTTCCAGGCCCTCCAGGTCGAGGTCGTTGGTCGGCTCGTCGAGGAGGAACACGTCGTAGCGGGACAGCAGGAGCGAGGCGAGCCCCGCGCGGGCGGCCTGGCCGCCGGACAGCGAGGTCATGGCCTGGTCGAGTTCGATGATCAGGCCGAGCGAATCCGCGACCCCTTCGGCGCGCTCGTCCAGGTCGGCGCCGCCGAGGTTCAGCCAGCGCTCCAGGCTCGCGGCGTAGGCATCGTCGGCTCCGGGCGCGCCTTCCGCGAGGGCATCCGCCGCCGCATCCATCGCGCGCTGCGCAGCGGCGACGCCGGTGCGCCGGGCGAGGAACTGGGCCACCGTCTCCCCGGGCTTGCGGTCGGGCTCCTGCGGCAGGTATCCGACGGTCGCGGTGGGCGGGGAGAGCCGCAGCTCGCCCTGCTCCGGGTCATCGAGCCCGGCGAGGAGCCGCAGCAGCGTGGACTTCCCGGCGCCGTTGGCGCCGACGAGCCCGATCACGTCGCCGGGCGCGACGACGAGGTCGAGCCCGGTGAACAGGGAGCGGTTGCCGTGGCCGGCGGCGAGATTCGTGGCGACGAGGGTTGCAGACATCAGGCCGCCGAGAATAACAACCGACGCGCGACCCACTTCGCAGCTCTTCGCGGTGGCCAGGGGCGGGGTCGAACCGCCGACCTTTCGCTTTTCAGGTCGGCGCTCGGCCGAGTGCCGAAGTCGGCCGGCCACGGTCGGTCCCAGCACCACCCCGCGTGGTCGGCGAACCTGCTGCGCACCCGGGGCCGAGGCGCGGGGCAAGCAGATCCCGTGCGAGCTGGTCACCGAGGCTGCTCCGGAGATCGGGAGATCCGCGTCTTCGCCCTCTCACCCAGCGCCTGAACGCGGGCTCGGTCGTCAGGCCCGGCCTAGGCTGGAGCCGAGCAGCCGGGGGGAGGAGCGTGGATGGGTCCCAGGGACAGATCACCGCGCGGCGGCTCGCGGGGGTGGCCCTATCCGCAGCGCAGCGCCATCGAGCAGCTCGGGAGCATGGACCGCGACGACGCCCTCGCCTTCGTGCGTCAGACCGGCGACCTGCTGATGGTGCACAAGTTCGGCGTCGACGAGCTCATGACCAAGCTGCGGATCTGGAGCGAGGAATTCGACTACGCCCACGAGCACGACCCGATCGAGCACATCACCTCGCGGATCAAGCGCCCGGAGGCGATCGCGGCCAAGCTCGCCCGGCGTGGGCTGCCGGTCGACCCGGTGTCGGCCCGCGAACACCTCACCGACATCGCCGGTGTGCGCGTCGTGTGCCCGTTCATCTCCGACGTCTACCTCCTCCGCGATCTCATCCGCCAGCACCAGATTGAGATCGTGCAGACCAAGGACTACATCGCCGCGCCGAAGCCGAACGGCTACCGCAGCCTGCACCTGATCATCAAGGTGCCGGTGCACCTGTCCGACCGCACCGAGCTGGTCGCCGTCGAACTCCAGCTGCGCACCATCGCGATGGACTTCTGGGCCGCGGTCGAGCACGAGCTGCTCTACAAGAGCGGTGGCGAGGTGCCGGAGAGCTTCGCCGCCGAGCTCAAGGCGGCGGCCGAGGCCGCTGCCGGACTCGACGCTCAGATGTCTTCGCTGCACCAGCGCAGCGAGGGGGCGTCCGATTAGAGCCGGGAGTTGGACCGAAACACCAGCAAGTGAGACAAAACAGCCCCCGTCGATCTCGACGGGGGCTGTTTGGCAGCTCTTCGCGGTGGCCAGGGGCGGGGTCGAACCGCCGACCTTCCGCTTTTCAGGCGGACGCTCGTACCAACTGAGCTACCTGGCCGAAGCGTCGGCTCAATGCCGTTCGCCTTGGCGACCCAGACGGGACTCGAACCCGCGACCTCCGCCGTGACAGGGCGGCGCGCTAACCAACTGCGCCACTGGGCCATGCTCTATCTTCAGTTGTTCGTACCCCCAACGGGATTCGAACCCGCGCTACCGCCTTGAAAGGGCGGCGTCCTAGGCCGCTAGACGATGGGGGCTTGGCCGATTCGGAACCGACCCGGCCTTGCCTCCAACCGGCTTTCCCTTTCGGGGCGCCCCGTTGGCAGTGATGAAAGCTTACGACACCCCTGCACGGGCCCCGCAACGGGGGGTCCCTTAAGTCGCGCACAGCCCTCGAGCGCCGCCGATCCGACACGGCCCGAAGCCCCACAATAGCCGTTCTACCTGCAGATTTCATCAATCATGGAGGACCGCCGCTCGACCGCGGCAACGAGCACTCGACAGCCTCCAGGGGGCTCCCAGGAGCCCGAAACCCGGCAAAGAGGATCAATCGCAAACTTGTGATCCACGCCTCAGGGTCGGCCGGTCAGTTCGGCGTCCGCGCGCCAGCCGTCCCGGGCGACCCCGGCGAGCACCACGCGCCAGATCTCCTCGAAGCGATCGACCAGCCCCTCGGGCTCGTCGCCGACCGTGTGCGCGCCCACCAGCGCCGCGTAGAGCACCCGCGCCGCTTCCGCCGGATCGACGCCCGGGCGCAGCTGTCCCGCCTCGGTCGCCTTCAGCACCAGCTCGCAGATCGCCTCGTACCAGCCGTCGGACTCCGCCCCGATCCGATTGCAGGCCAGCAACATGCCGGCCCGCAGGACGACGTCGCGCTCCAGCCTGCGGGCGGCCTCCGAGGTCAGGCCGACCAGCGTCGACAGCGGGTCCAGACTGCGGCCGGACCACCGCTGCCGCATCGCCGTCAGGTTCAGCAGGTACTGCTGGGCCAGCGCCTCGGCGACCGCCTCCTTGGCCGTGAAGTGGAAGTAGAAGGCGCCCTTGGTGATACCGGAGCGCCGCAACACCGAACTCAGCGTGGCGGCTTCGTAGCCGATCAGGTCGAACTCCTCCGCCGCAGCGGCCAAGATGGCGCGGCGGGTGAGCTTGGCCCGATGCTGCTGGGGCATGGCGCGACTCCGGCACGAAGAGGGCGTCCGGGATCCGCCGCCCGAGCGACGTGGTCCACGAACGGATGATCAACTACGCCACCGGAAGTTACCGCGAATCCGGCCGGTCCGCCCGCCGGACGCGGCGTGGTGCCGGCTCGCCGGAGAACTCCCGACGAGCATCCACCGAAGCACCACGCGGCGGCGCGGCCGACTCCCGGTCAGCGGACGACCGGCGGCTGCCCGTCATCGTCCGGTGCCAATCCCAGCATGTCCAGCAGGAGCTTGCAGTCCTCGGCGTTCTCCGCACCGCGGGCGACCGCCATCCTGGCGCGGTGCACCTGCTCCGACGAGATCCGCGAGGGCTCACCGGCGCGCGGCACGGGCACCGCGGACGGCTGCCGCGAGGTCCCGTCGTCCTGCTGCCACAAGAACTTCCGTACGTCCAGCGACCCGTACATGACGCCTCCCCGGCCTCGGGTTCCGGGCGCAGGTTATCCACAGGTTGTCAACAGCCGCAGCCCCCCAGAGAGTGATTTACCTTCGACGGAGAGTAATCATTCGGCGGTCCTCGATCCACTTCGGATGTTGACCTCGCCGCACCCGCCGGGGCAACCCCCGCCTGTGCCGTCCACACTGGACGTTCGGGACAGTTGCGGCGGTATCCGCATCCGGTCGTGGCAGGAACTGCCAGGAGGGAATTCGCATGAGCAATCAGACGTTCACCGTGGGCGGCATGACGTGCGGCCACTGCGCCAGGTCGGTCACCGAGGAGCTTTCGGAGCTGCCCGGCGTCAGCGACGTGCAGGTCTCGGTGGAGAACGGCCAGGTGTCCGTCACCAGTGCCCAGCCGCTCACCCTGGAAGCCGCGACCGCGGCGATCACCGAAGCCGGCTACACGATCACGGACTGGCCGAGCTCGAACTGAGCCGGTACCACCTCGGATCGTTGCGCAGGACCGCCGTCCGGCCCTCGTCCGAAGGTGCCGGACGCACGAATCATGCGTCGAAGGCTCCCCACCGCGACCTACGGCGTGTCACAATCGGGTCGCTGACACACCCCCGGTCAGCACCTGTGGAGATCCCCTCCGGCCCCCGCGCTCTCCCCCTGGCGCGGGGGCCCTCCGCGTTTCCGGGCCAGTGAGAGGGCTCACAGCGATTCGCGCGCCGCAACACAACCGTTATCGTGTGCCGGTGGCTCTAGGACGAACCAAGACCAGCAGGCGGCAGCAGAAGCCCGCCGAGCCGGCCGAACCGGATCATGAGTTCGAGTCGTACCTGGCTGCGCTGGCCCCGGAGGAGAACGTCGAGTCCACCGGGTCCGGACGCCGCTTCGGCGGCTCCCAGGTCTACCAGCTGCGGCTGCCGCTGATGGCCAACGAGCGCCTCCGGGAGCTCGCGGTCAAGCAGGGCACGTCGCCCGCTGCGCTGGCCCGGGACTGGGTGATGCAGCACCTCGCCGAGGTCGAAGCCGAGCAGGAACCGATCGGCCAGGCCCCGATGGGCCAGGCGCCGGACGGCTACGGGCCCGTGTGGCCCGGCGAGGAGACCCAGCAGGACTTCCGGCCCGTGCCCGAGTACGGCGACCAGGCCGGTTACCCCGGCATCGAGCAGACCGACGAGATCACCGTGCCGCAGAAGCGGTTCCGCTGATCCCCTCGACCGAACCGAACAACCCCGACCGATGACGTTCCGGCCGGCGGAGGCAACCCCCCGAAGCCTCCGCCGGCCGTCTTCGTTCCCGGCTCCGCGCCCGTTCGAAGCGGCGCAGCCCTGAGCCCCGTCCCACGCCGCGGCGCGGCGCGGGACGGGCCTGGAACGAGCTCTAGGCCGGGAGGCCCAGCTCCCGGGCGATCAGCATGCGCTGGACCTCGCTCGTGCCTTCGCCGATCTCCAGGATCTTGGCGTCCCGGTAGAAGCGGCCGACCGGGGTCTCGTTCATGAAGCCGTAGCCGCCGAAGATCTGCGTGGCGTCCCGGGCGTTGTCCATCGCCGCGTTCGACGAGGCGAGCTTCGCGATCGCGGCCTGCTTCTTGTACGGCTCGCCGCGCAGCATCCGCGACGCCGCGTCGTAGTAGGCCAGGCGCGCGGTGTGCGCGCGCAGCTCCATGTCGGCGACCTTGAACTGCATCGCCTGGTACTCGCCGATCTTCCGGCCGAAGGCCTCCCGTTCGCCCAGGTAGCGCAGGCATTCGTCGACGCAGCCCTGGGCGAGGCCGACGCCGACCGCGGCGATCGCGACCCGCCCCTCGGTGAGCGTGGCGAGGAACTGGGCGTAGCCGCGGCCGCGCTCGCCGAGCAGGTTCGTGGCGGGCACCCGGCAGTCGTCGAAGGACAGCGCGTGGGTGTCGGAGGCGTTCCAGCCGACCTTCGAGTACTTCTTCGCGACGGTGAAGCCGGGCGTGCCCGCGGGCACGATGATCGTGGAGATCTCCTTGCCGCCATTGGGCTTCTGCCCGGTGACCGCGGTGACCGTGACGAGGCCGGTGAGATCGGTGCCGGAGTTGGTGATGAACGCCTTCGAGCCGTTGATCACCCAGTGGTCGCCGTCGAGCACCGCCGTGGTGCGGGTGCTGCCCGCGTCGGAGCCGCCGCCCGGCTCGGTGAGGCCGAACGCGCCGAGGATCTCCCCGGCCGCCAGCCGGGGCAGCCAGGTGCGCCGCTGCTCATCGTCGCCGAACCGGTAGATCGGCATGACGCCCAGCGAAACCCCGGCCTCCAGGGTGATCGCGACCGACGAGTCGACCCGGGCGAGCTCCTCCAGGGCCAGGCACAGCGCGAAGTAGTCGCCGCCCATGCCGCCGTGCTCCTCGGGTACCGGCAGCCCGAACAGGCCCATCCGGCCCATGGTCTGCACCAGCGGGTACGGGAATTCCTCGCGTTCGTAGTAGTCGCCGATGACCGGCGCGACTTCCTTGCGGGCGAAGGTCTGCACGCTCTCGCGCAGGGCTTCGTGCTCTTCACTGAGCCGGTGGTCCACCATCGATCAGGCCTCCTCTTGAGCGGCGAGGACAGCCAGCGGCTGGTCGAGTCCGACCGACTGCCCCTTCCTGGCGTGCACTTCGGCGACTACGCCGTCGATCGGCGCGGTGACGGTGTGTTCCATCTTCATCGCCTCCACCACGAACAATCTCTGTCCACTTTGGACTTCCTGGCCCGGGCTGACGTCGGCGACCAGCACCGTGCCGGGCATCGGGCTGGTCACCACGCCGTCCGACCGGCCGCCGCTGCCGCCCCGGTCGGCGAGCATCCGGTGCTCGGCGAGCGCCCAGGTGCGGCCGTCGGCGGCGAGCCAGGTGGTGCCGTCGACGTGCGCGTACCGGTAGCGGCGGGTGCGGCCCCGGTAGGTGACGATCAGCTCGTCGCCGTGGGCCTCGACCGAGGCCCGGTGGACGGTTTCAACGAAAGCTGCCGGTCCTGGCGCGGTTTCGACTGAAACTTCGGCGTCCCGGGACCGGCCGCGCAGGCGGATGGCGACCTCGTCGGGTGTTCCGGCGAAGCGCCAGGTGCTCCAGGCGGGCTCGCCGAGCCGCCAGCCGTCGGTCACGTCCCACGGGTCGACGACCGGGTCGGTCGGTTCGCCCGCGAGCAGCCGCTCCAGGGCCGCGGCGACGTAGGCGTCTTCCGGCGTCGTGTTGCTCTCCGCGATGAGTTCGGTCAGGTCGCGCTCGACGAGCCCTGTGTCGAGGCGGCCCGCCAGCACGTCTTCGTGCCGCAGCAGCGCGCGGAGGAACGCGACGTTGGTGTGCAGGCCGAGGACCGCCGTGTCGGCCAGCGCGGCGTCCAGGCGCCGCAGCGCGTCGGCCCGGCTCGGCGCCCACGCGATGACCTTGGCCAGCATCGGGTCGTAGTCCGAGCCGACGCGCCCGCCGGCGCGCACCCCGGAATCGACCCGCACGCCGGGCCCGGAGGGCTCGTGCACGGCGAGGACGTCGCCACCGGTCGGGAGGAAGTTGCGGGCCGGGTCCTCGGCGTAGACCCGCGCCTCCACCGCGTGGCCCTCGATCGACAGGTCTTCCTGCGCCCACGGCAGCGGCTCGCCCGCGGCGACCCGGACCTGCTGTTCGACGAGGTCGACGCCGCGTTGCCCGCCGACCGAGGTGACCAGCTCGGTCACCGGGTGCTCGACCTGCAGGCGGGTGTTCATCTCCATGAAGAAGAACTCGTCCGGCCGGTCCGCGGAGACGATGAACTCGACGGTGCCCGCCCCGACGTAACCCACCGAGCGGGCGGCATCGACGGCCGCGCCGCCGATGCGGGCCCTGGTTCCGGCGTCCAGCAGCGGCGACGGGGCTTCCTCGATGATCTTCTGGTGCCGCCGCTGCAGGCTGCACTCGCGCTCGCCGAGGTGCACCACGTTGCCGTGCTCGTCCGCCAGCACCTGGACCTCGATGTGCCGAGGGCGGGCCACGAAGCGCTCGACGAACAGCGTGTCGTCGCCGAACGCCGACCGCGCCTCCCGGCGCGCCGAGGCGATCTGATCGTCCAACGTGGACTCGTCGTGGATCAGTCGCATGCCCTTGCCGCCGCCGCCCGCGGAGGGCTTCAGCAGCACCGGGAACCCGATCTCGATCGCCGCCGCGTGCAGGTCGGCGTCGGTCATGTCCGGCTCGCTGCGCCCGGGCACGACCGGGACGCCGGCGGCGGAAACCGTTTGCTTGGCGCGGATCTTGTCGCCCATCGAATCGATCGCCGAGGCCGGCGGGCCGATGAACTCGATGCCCGCCTGCGCGCACGCCTCGGCGAAGCCCGCGTTCTCGGCGAGGAAGCCGTAGCCGGGGTGGATCGCCTGGGCCCCGGTGCCGCGGGCGGCGTCCAGGATGCGCTTGACGTCGAGGTAGCTCTCGGTCGCCGGGCTCGGTCCGATGTGGACGGCGGTGTCGGCCTCGGCGACGTGCCGCGCGCCGCGGTCGGCGTCGCTGAACACCGCGACGGAGCGGATGCCCAGCCGCCGCAGCGTCCGGATCACGCGCACCGCGATCTCGCCCCGGTTCGCCACCAGCACCGTGTCGAAGTGCCGCATCGTCATCCCTTCGCCTTGCCGAACGGCAGGATCGCAACGTTCTGCCTGGTCAGTGCCCGTGCGTGTTTTGGAGTGCTATAGCGCTCCAAAGCACTCACGAGCTTTTTGTCCTTGAAGCGGCGCAGCCGCTTAGCCCGCCCTTGCAACTCGCACCGTCGCGGGTTCTCAGGCGTCTTCTCGCGAGGGCAGCCCCGACGTGGTGAATTGGCATTCATGATGTCGGGGATCCCACAGCGAGAAGGCGACCGTGATTCCCGCAGGGGGGCCGCTACCCGCACCGCCACGCCAGGTGAGCCGCTCATTGGAAAATCACATCCGGAATACGCCGTAGGAGACGGGTTCCAAGGGGGCGTTGGCGGCCGCCGAGATCGCCAGGCCCAGGACCGTCCGGGTCTGCTTCGGGTCGATCACGCCGTCGTCCCACAGCCTCGCCGTCGCGTAGTACGGGTGGCCCTGGTGCTCGTACTGGTCGCGGATCGGCTGCTTGAACACTTCCTCGTCCTCGACCGGCCATTGCTCGCCGCGGGCGTCCAGCTGGTCGCGGCGCACCGTCGCCAGCACCGACGCCGCCTGCTCGCCGCCCATCACCGAGATCCGGGCGTTCGGCCACATCCACAGGAACCGCGGCGAGTACGCCCGGCCGCACATCGAGTAGTTGCCCGCCCCGAAGGAGCCGCCGATCACGACGGTGAACTTGGGGACCCGGGCGCAGGCCACCGCGGTGACCATCTTCGCGCCGTGCTTGGCGATGCCGCCCGCCTCGTACTCCTTGCCGACCATGAACCCGGAGATGTTCTGCAGGAAAACCAGCGGGATGGACCGCTTGTCGCACAGCTCGATGAAGTGCGCGCCCTTGAGCGCCGACTCGCTGAACAGGATCCCGTTGTTGGCGATGATGCCGACCGGGTGCCCGTGGATGCGGGCGAAGCCGGTCACCAGCGTCTGCCCGTAGTCGTGCTTGAACTCGGCGAACCGGCTGCCGTCGACGATCCGCGCGATCACCTCGCGCACGTCGTACGGGGTGCGGCTGTCGGTCGGCACCGCGCCGTAGAGCTCGTCGGGGTCGACCGCCGGCGCTTCGACCGGCGCGACGTCCCAGGGCCGGGACTCGCGGGGGCCGAGCGTGCTGACGATGGAGCGGACGATGCGCAGCGCGTCCGCGTCGTCGACGGCGAGGTGGTCGGTGACGCCGGAGGTGCGCGAGTGCAGCTCGCCGCCGCCGAGCTCCTCGGCGGTCACCTCGGCCCCGGTCGCGGCCTTCACCAGCGGCGGGCCGCCCAGGAAGATGGTGCCCTGCTCGCGGACGATCACCGCCTCGTCGCTCATCGCCGGGACGTAGGCGCCGCCCGCGGTGCACGAGCCCAGCACGGCGGCGATCTGCGGGATGCCCCGGGCCGACATCGTGGCCTGGTTGTAGAAGATCCGGCCGAAGTGCTCGCGGTCCGGGAACACCTCGTCCTGCCGGGGCAGGAACGCGCCGCCGGAGTCGACCAGGTAGAGGCACGGCAGGTTGTTGTGCAGCGCGACTTCCTGCGCGCGCAGGTGCTTCTTCACCGTGACCGGGTAGTAGGTGCCGCCCTTGACGGTGGCGTCGTTGGCCACGACCACGCATTCCCGCCCGGACACCCGGCCGATGCCGGTGATGATGCCCGCCGACGGCGCTTCGTCGTCGTACAGGCCGTGCGCGGCCATCGGCGAGAGCTCCAGGAACGGCGAGCCGCGGTCGAGCAGCGCGTCGACCCGGTCGCGGGGCAGCAGCTTGCCCCGTTCGACGTGCCGGATGCGGGCCTTCTCCGGCCCGCCCAGCCGGGCGCGGCCGAGCTGGGTGTTGAGGTCGTCGACGAGTTTCGCGTGCTGCTCGGTGTTGCGGGCGAACTCCGCCGAGTCCGGGTCCACGGCCGTGCGCAGGGCGGGCGCATCCATGCGGGGGCACCTTCCACCGGGAGTTAGTCATCGTTAACGCGACCGATGTTAACGATGACTAACACCTGCGTCTAGTATCGACGCTGATGTCCACCGATGCAGCCAAGCCGTCCCGCCGCGAGCAGATCCTCACCGCCGCGGCGGAGAAGTTCGCGCGCTCCGGCTTCCACGGCGTCGGCATCGACGACATCGGCGCCGCCGTCGGCATCTCCGGGCCCGGCCTGTACCGGCACTTCCGCAGCAAGGACGCGATGCTCGCGGAGCTGCTCACCGGCATCAGCGACCGGCTGCTGCTCGGCGGCCAGGACCGGGTGGGCGCCGCCGCGGACCCACGCGACGCGCTGGACCGGCTGGTGCGCTGGCACGTCGAGTTCGCGCTGGCCAACCCGGCGCTGATCACCGTGCACATGCGCGACCTGGACAGCCTCGCCGAGACCGACCGGCACAAGGTCCGCGAGCTGCAGCGCAGCTACGTCGAGGTCTGGGTGGACGTGCTGTGCCAGGTCCGGCCGGACCTGGACCGCCCGACCGCGCGCGCCGCCGCGCACGCGGTGTTCGGCCTGATCAACTCGACGCCCTACAGCGCCCACCTGGACGCCGAAGCGATGTCCCGGCTGCTGCACCGGATGGCCCTCGCCGCCATCGAGAACGCGGCCTGAGCAGGGTCACGCGCGGGAGCCCTTTCCGAGCAGTGCGGCGACGAGCAGCGCACCGAAGGCGAGGAGCGCAGCCGCGATGGTGAGCGCCAGCGAGAAACCCTCCGACGGATCGGCGTCCTGGGCGCGACCTGCGGCCAGGGCGACCAGCACCGCCACCCCCACTGCGCCGCCGACCTGCTGGACGGAGCTCAAGATGGCCGAGCCGAGGCCGGCGTCCTGCTCGGTGGTGCCCTCAACCGCGCCGATCGCCAGGGCGGGATTGCCCAGACCGCATCCGAGGCTCGTGACGAGCATGCCGGGCAGCACGACCGTCGCGTAGTCGTCGCCCGGTGCCACGCCGGCCAGCAGGAGCAGGCCGACCGCGCCGATCAGGAAGGCCGCGACGAGCGTCCGGCGCATCCCGAACCTGATCACCGCGCGGGACGAGAACCACAGGCCGGTGAGCATGCCGGCGGCGTAGGGCATGTAGGCGAGGCCGGCCCTCAGCGGCGGGTAACCGAGCACGGTCTGCAGGTGCACCATCAGCAGGAAGGCCATCGCGAAGAAGGCGGCGGAGAACAGCAACGACGCGCAGTTGGCCACCGCGCGGATGCGGACGGCCAGGAACGACAACGGCACGAGCGGTTCAGCAGCGCGCGCCTCGACCGCCACGAACGACGCTGCCAAGGCGCCAGCGAGGACGAGGGGGCCGACGGCGGCGATGTCGCCCCACCCCGAATCCGCGGTCTGGAGCAGGCCGTAGACCAGGGACACGAGGGCGCCGGTGCCCAGCACCGCGCCCGGAACGTCCACCCGTCCCGGCCGACCCGCCCGGCTCTCCGCGACGAGACGCGGGAGCAGCGCGAGGGCCGCGACCGCGATCGGCAGGTTGATCAGGAAGATCCAGCGCCAGGACGCGAGACCGGTCAGCGCGCCGGAAATCACCAGGCCCGCCGTGCCGCCCAGCCCGGCGATGCCGCCCCAGATGCCGAGCGCCCTGGCTCGCTCCTCGGAACCGGGGAACAGCAGCGTGATCAGCGCCAACGCGGCCGGGCTCGCCATGGCCGCGCCCGTGCCCTGGGCGAATCGTCCGGCCACGAGCTGCCAGGGCTCCTGCGCGATCCCGCAGACGAGGCTCGCCGCGCCGAACAGCGCCACACCGCTCAGGAAGACGCGGCGGCGGCCGAACAGGTCGGCCGCGCGGCCGAACAGCAGCAACAGGCCGCCGAAGGCGACGAAGTACGCGTTGACGACCCAGGTCAGGCCCGCGGCGCTGAAGCCGAGGTCGTCCCGGAGGCTGGACAGCGCGACGCTCACCACGGTGTCGTCCAGGACGAGCATGAACTGCACGAAGCACAGGACCACCAGGGCCGGCCCGCGGCGGCCTGCGGCCACGGTGGATGTCGTCGTCATTCCGTCGTCCTGTCGCGGCGCTCTTGGCGATGATCAGTCGGCATGCCACGACGCTATGCACCGGCCAATCTGTCCGCGATGCGCTACCAGGCCGAATGATGTCGCGCTGAGGACATAGGCTGGCGACATGGCCGAGGCAATCACGGGCGCCGTCCCGCCCGGGGTCGGGGCGATCGTCGTCGGCAACTTCCCGCTGTCGTCGGGGCAGTGGTTCGAGGAGCACAGCCATCCGCAGCACCAGCTGGCCTGGACCCGGCGCGGCGTGCTCGGCGTGGCCGTGGGGGACGTCCACTGGGTCCTGCCGCCCACCCTGGCGCTGTGGCTGCCCCGTGGGGTCGTGCACCGGACCGGCGCGACCCGCGATGCGGTGCTGAGCAGCCTCTACTTCGAGCCGGACCGGTGCGCCCTGGACTGGGCCGAGCCCACGCCGGTCGGGGTGGACGGGCTGCTGGCGCAGCTGATCGCGTACCTGGGCCGCGACGATCTCGCCGATGACGCGCGGCTGCGCGGCGAGGCGGTCGTGTTCGACCTGCTGCGCCCCCTGCCCGCCACGCCCATCGACGTGCCGCGCCCGGCCGACGAACGCGTCCGCGCCGTGGCGGATGCGCTGCTCGCCGACCCCGCGGACCAGCGGGGCATGGAAGCGCACGCCCGGGCCGTCGGGGTGAGCCGCCGCACCCTGACGCGGCTGTTCGTCCACGACACCGGCATGTCCTTCGACCGCTGGCGCACCCACGCGCGGCTCCGCGCCGCGCTGGCCCTCCTCGCCGAGGGCCGGCCGGTCTCGCGGGTCGCGCACGCCGTCGGGTACGCGACGCCGAGCGCGTTCCTCGCCGCGTTCAAACGCACCGTCGGGACGTCTCCGAGCCGCTACCTCGGCGGCGATGCCTAGCCCGGCCGATTGCGGGTGGTCGCGGGCGGGTTGAGACTGGGTTGGTCCCGGGTCCGCAGGAGACGAGCATGGCCACCGCCAGGATCGAACCCACCCAGGTTCCGACCCGGTCGCGCACCACGCCGCGACCGGTCAAGGGCAGGCGCTTGGTCCCGTGGCTGCGCACCACCGATCCCAAGGACATCGGGATCCTCTACCTGATCGCCTCGTTCTTCTTCTTCATCGCCGGCGGCGCGATGGCGCTGCTGATCCGCGGCGAACTCGCCGGGCCCGGACTGCAGTTCCTCTCCCAGGAGCAGTACAACCAGCTGTTCACCATGCACGGCACGATCATGCTGCTGCTGTTCGCCACGCCCATCGTGTTCGGCTTCGCCAACGTCGTGCTGCCGCTGCAGATCGGGGCGCCGGACGTGGCGTTCCCGCGGCTGAACGCGCTGTCGTTCTGGCTGTTCCTGTTCGGCGGGCTGATCGTGCTGAGCGGGTTCCTGCTGCCGGGCGGCGCCGCCGACTTCGGCTGGACCGCCTACGCGCCGCTATCGCGCGGGATGTTCAGCCAGGGACCGGGCGGCGACGTGTGGGCGGCCGGGCTGATCCTCAGCGGGCTGGGCACGATCCTGGGCGCCGTCAACATGATCACCACGCTGGTCTGCCTGCGCTGCCCCGGCATGACGATGTGGCGGATGCCGATCTTCTGCTGGAACATCCTGGCCACCAGCCTGCTGATCCTGATGGCGTTCCCGATCCTGGCCGCCGCGCTGTTCGGGCTCCTGGTCGACCGGCACCTCGGCGGGCACGCGTTCGACCCGGCCAACGGCGGCGCCATCCTGTTCCAGCACCTGTTCTGGTTCTTCGGTCACCCCGAGGTCTACATCGTGGCGCTGCCGTTCTTCGGCATCGTCACCGAGATCCTCCCGGTGTTCAGCCGGAAACCGCTGTTCGGCTACACCGGCCTGGTGTTCGCCACGCTGATGATCATGGGCTTGTCGATGATCGTGTGGGCGCACCACATGTTCGCCACCGGCGCGGTGCTGCTGCCGTTCTTCTCGTTCGCGACGTTCCTGATCGCGGTGCCGACCGGCATCAAGTTCTTCAACTGGATCGGCACCATGTGGCGCGGCCAGCTGACCTTCGAGTCGCCGATGCTGTTCTCGGTCGGCTTCCTGGTGACGTTCCTGCTGGGCGGGCTGACCGGCATCCTGCTCGCGGCGCCGCCGCTGGACTTCCACATCACCGACACCTACTTCGTGGTCGCGCACTTCCACTACGTGCTGTTCGGCACGATCGTGTTCGCGGTGTTCGCCGGGGTGTACTTCTGGTTCCCCAAGATGACCGGCCGGATGATGGACGAGCGGCTGGGCAAGCTGCACTTCTGGCTGACCTTCGTCGGGTTCCACACCACGTTCCTGGTGCAGCACTGGCTGGGCGCCGAGGGGATGCCGCGGCGCTACGCCGACTACCTGGCCTCCGACGGCTTCACCGCGCTGAACATCGTGTCGAGCATCGGCGCGTTCGTGCTGGGCGCTTCGATCCTGCCGTTCCTGTACAACGTCTTCACCAGCTACCGGTTCGGCGCGGTGGTCGACGTGGACGACCCGTGGGGGCACGGGAACTCGCTGGAGTGGGCCACGTCCTGCCCGCCGCCGCGGCACAACTTCGCCGCGCTGCCGCGGATCCGCTCGGTCCGGCCCGCGTTCGAGCTGCACTACCCGCACATGGTCGAGCGCATGGGTCGGGAGGCGCACGCCAGCCTGCGGCCCGGTGCGAAACAAGAATCGTTCGGCGAGTGAACGATTCTGTACAGTGTTCGCGTGGCAGCAGACCTCCCCGCGCCCGGTGTTTCGTTCCTGCTCACGCAGCTGGGCGCGCACGCCACGGCGAAGTTCGCCGCCCGCGTCGGCGAGCTCGGCCTGACCCCGCCCCAGGTGGGCATGCTGCGGATGATCTCCGCGCAGCCGGGCCTGAGCCAGCAGGCGCTGGCCGGGAACCTCGGGATGCTGCCGAGCAAGGTCGTCACGTTCGTCGACGAGCTGGAGGGCCGCGGCCTGGTCACCCGCACCCGCAGCACCCGCGACCGCCGGGTCCACGAGCTCACCCTCACCGAGGCGGGGACCGAGCTGCTGGACGAGGTCCACGCGGTGGCGGCCGAGCACGAGGCCGACTTCTGCCAGGCCCTCGACCAGGACGAACGGGCCCGGCTCAAGTCCCTCCTGGAGCGCCTGGCGAACAGCCACGACCTGACACCCGGCGTCCACCCCGGCTACCGCACCATCCGCTGACGTACTACCAGCGCGGTATCGACCGGTACGCCCCGGGGAAGACGCGTCGTCGCGGGCTCGTCCGTACCGTGAATGCGTGAACCAGCACGCGCGGCCCAGGCAGGTGTGGCTGGACGTCCTGCTCGCGGTGATCGTGTTCGCGATCATCGTCGGCACGTCGATGGTGAACCGGCCCGCCGAGCTGCCATGGACCGCCGGGCTCGGCGCCGTCCTGTGCGGCCTGCTCGTCTTCCGCCGCCGCTGGCCGATCCCGGTCCTCGCGTGCACCGGCCTCGGCTCGGTCGTCTACCTGGCTTTCGGCTCGCCGCCCCGCCCGCTCCTGCTCACCGCTCTGGTCGCGCTGTTCACCGTGGCGACGCTGTCCGAGCGGCGGACGGCCTGGACGGCGGGCGCGATCACCGCTGCGGCGCTGGCCGGGTCGTCACTGCTGTCGGCGCACTGGCCGTGGCTGCTGCCGGACGTGCTCGGCGTGCTCGCCTGGTCGGGCATGGCCATCGCCGCCGGAGACGCCGTGCGCAGCCGGCGGGCGTATGTGGCCGAGATCGAGGAGCGCGCCCGGCGCGCGGAGCGGAACCGGGACGAAGAGGCGCGGCGGCGCGTCGTGGAGGAGCGGCTGCGCATCGCGCGCGAACTGCACGACGTGCTCGCGCACCACATCGCGTTGATCAACGTCCAGGCCGGCGTGGCCGCGCACATGCTCGACAGCGAGCCGCAGCAGAGCCGGACCGCGCTGGCGCACATCCGGACCGCGAGCCGCTCCGCGCTGGAAGGCCTGCGCACGACGGTCGGGTTGCTGCGGCAGGACGGCGAGTCCGTCGCGCCGACGGCTCCGACGGCGGGGCTCGCGCAGCTCGATGAGCTGATCTCGTCGTTCCGCAGCGCCGGGCTGGTGGTCGAAACCGCCGTCGAAGGCACCGCCGCGGCCTTGCCGGACGCGGTGGATCTGGCCGCCTACCGGGTGATCCAGGAATCGCTGACCAACGTGCACAAGCACGCCGGGCCGGCGACCGCCACCGTGCACCTCGACTACACCGGCACCGAGCTCCGGCTGTCCGTCGTCGACGACGGTCGCGGCGCTCCCTCGGTGGACGCCGGGCAGGGGCACGGCATCATCGGCATGCGGGAACGGGTGACCGCGCTCGGCGGCCGGCTCGCCGCAGGCCCGCGAACCGCAGGAGGATTTCAAGTGCAGGCATGCCTTCCGCTGCCGAAGGACGACCGGTCGTGACCATCCGCGTGCTGCTCGCCGACGACCAGTCCCTGGTGCGGGCCGGATTCCGGGTGCTCATCGACTCCGCGCCCGACCTGGCGGTCGTCGGCGAGGCTTCCACCGGCCGGGAGGCGGTCTCGCTGGCCCGCAGCACCCGGGCCGACGTGGTGCTGATGGACATCCGGATGCCCGACCTCGACGGGCTGGCCGCGACCCGCGAGATCACCGCCGACGAAGACCTGGCCGGGGTCCGGGTGCTGGTCCTGACGACCTTCGAGATCGACGAGTACGTGTTCGCCGCGCTGCGGGCGGGCGCGAGCGGATTCCTCGGCAAGGGTGTGGAACCCGAAGAGCTCATCGACGCGGTCCGCGTCGTCGCGGGCGGCGAGGCGCTCCTCTCGCCGCTGGCGGTGCGCAGCCTGATCGCCCGGTTCCTGGCGCAGCCGGAGCAGCCGGTCGACGCCGATCCGCAGCGGCTCGCGGTGCTGACCGCGCGGGAGCGCGAGGTGTTGGTGCTGGTCGCCGCCGGGTTGTCGAACGAGGAGATCGCGGAGCGGCTGTTCGTCAGCCCGCTGACCGCGAAGACCCACGTGAACCGGTCGATGATGAAGCTCGGCGCGCGGGACCGCGCCCAGCTGGTGGTGATCGCTTACGAAACCGGCCTGGTCCGCCCTGGCGCCGCCTGATCCGGAAGCTTTCTTCCAGCCCCACCACCCACACCGGTGCCGGTATCGGAACCCCGCAATTTCAATGGAAATCAGAGGTCCGATTTCCATTGAAATTGCGGAAGTTGTCCACAGCCGTCGGAGTGTCATGGCCCGACACGCCGGTGGTCCGCAAGTTCCATTGAAATCGAAGGTTCGATTTCAATGGAACTTGCGGGACACCCGATGGGTGGGGGACGGGGCGCCTCTGGAGGCGCTTGGGGCGTCGGTACTGCGTTCGCAGTACGTCGAGGTGTCCGCGTTGGGCGGACGCGAATTCCGTTCCCACCGACCATCGTGGACACCGGGCGACCGGCACCGCCGCCTGGTCACCCGTGCTGCGCATGCCGCGGACCGATGCCGATCGGCTCGGGTCGGCGGACACTGCCGCGGTGCGAGGTGAGTCCCACACCGGCGAGCGGGCGACTCCGCTCCCGGAACCGAACCTGCGCGGATTCGGGCCTGCCCAGCGGCTTGGCGGCATGCGAACCCGGTCCACGCGGCCCGCCGATCTGAAGGAACCACCCCGACATGTCCGCACTAGCCAGACTGAGCCTCGCCAATCGGAGCCTCGTGGCGCTCATCGCGCTCGTCGTCGCCGGGTTCGGGGCGGTCGCCGTCCCCGCGCTCAAGCAGCAGCTGCTGCCGCCGATCGAGCTCCCGATGGCGTCGGTGATCGCCGCCTATCCGGGCGCCTCCCCCGAGGTGGTCGAGCAGCAGGTCACCGTCCCAGTGGAGGACAGCCTGCGCGGCATTCCCGGCATCACCGGCACGACATCGACCTCTCGCGAGTCGTCGGCCTCGGTGCGGGTGGAGTTCGAGTACGGCACCGACATCGACGAGGCGCTGGGGCAGCTGCAGCGGTCCGTGTCGCGGATCCAGGCGCAGCTGCCGGAAGGCGTGGAGCCGCAGGTCGTCGCCGGCAGCACCGCGGACCTGCCGGTGGTGACCCTGGCCGCCGGTACGCCCGGTGACCAGCAGCAACTCGCCGCTCGGCTGGACGAGCGAGTGGTGCCGGAGCTGGAGAGCATCGACGGTGTCCGGGACGCCGCCGTCTCCGGCACCCGGCAGCAGGTCGTCACGATCGTCCCGGACAACGCCGAGCTCGCCGCCGCCGGATTGAGCCCCAGCGCGATCGGCACCGCCCTGCGATCGGCCGCCTCGCCGGTGCCCGGCGGCACGTTGACCGAGCACGGGCAGACGTTGACCGTCCAAACAGGACGCGCACCGAGCACCGTCGACGACCTGCGGAACCTCTACCTCAGCCCCGCCCAGGCCGGGGCCCGGCAGCAGCCCGTGCGGCTGGGCGACGTCGCGGAGGTGACCGCCGAACTGGCCGCCCCGACGTCTCTGACCAGGACCAACGGCCAGCCCAGCCTCGGCGTGTCGGTGACCATGAAGCCGGACGGCAACGCGGTCACCATCTCGCACGAGGTGCGCGACCGGCTGCCGGAGCTGACCGCCGCGCTCGGCTCGGGCGCCGCCCTGACCGTGGTCTTCGACCAGGCGCCGGCGATCGAGAAGTCGATCGAGAGCGTCACCACCGAGGGCCTGCTCGGGCTGGCCATGGCGGTCGTCGTGATCCTGGTGTTCCTGCTGTCGATCCGATCGACCCTGGTCACGGCCGTGTCGATCCCGCTGTCGGTGCTGATCGCGCTGATCGCGCTGTGGACCGGTGACCTGTCGCTGAACATGCTGACCCTCGGCGCGCTGACCATCGCGGTCGGCCGTGTGGTGGACGACTCGATCGTGGTGTTGGAGAACATCAAGCGGCACCTCTCCTACGGCGAGGACAAGCGCCGCGCGGTGCTCGGCGCGGTCCGCGAGGTGGCCGGCGCGGTCACCGCCTCGACGCTGACCACGGTCGCCGTGTTCCTGCCGATCGCCCTGGTCGGCGGCATGGTCGGCCAGCTGTTCAGCTCGTTCGCGATCACCGTCACGGTGGCCCTGCTCGCGTCGCTGCTGGTGTCGCTCACGGTGATCCCGGTGCTGGCGTACTGGTTCCTGGAAACGCCGTCGCGGCACGTCGACGTCGAGGCCGTTCGCCGCGAAGCCGAGGAGCGCGAGCAGCGCGGCCTGCTGCAACGCTGCTACGTCCCGGTGATCGCCTTCGCCACCCGCTTCCGCTGGACCACCGTCGCGCTCGCTTTGGTGGTCCTGGTCGGCACGCTCGGGCTGGTGCCGCTGCTGCAGACCAACTTCCTCAGCCCGGCCGACCAGAACACGCTGCGCATCAGCCAGCAGCTGCCCGTCGGGAGCAGTCTGGAGGCCACCGACGCCGCGGCGAAGCAGGTCGAGAACGTGCTCGCCGACTTCCGCGAGATCGAGTCCTACCAGGTCAGCATCGGCGGCGCCGGCGGGCCGTTCGGCGCGATCGCCGGTCTCATGGGCGCGGGCAGCGGCGCCTCGACGGCCAGCTTCTCGCTCACCCTCGACGATGACGCCGACTCGACCGAGCTGTCCGACGAGATCCGGGAGCGGCTCGCCGGGCTGACCGACGCGGGCAAGATCACCATCGACCAGGAGGGCGGCGTCGGCGGCAGCAAGCTGCAGGTCATCGTGCAGGGCTCCGACCAGGCCGAACTGGCCGCGGCGGCGGATTCGGTGCAGCGCGCGATGAGCGAAACGCCGGGCGTCACCGACGTCACCGGCAACCTCGGCGACAGCGCGCCGCGCATCGACGTCAACGTCCGGGATGCCGACGCCGCGCGCTACGGGCTGACCGAGGCGACCATCGGGCAGGCCGTCGCGCAGGCGATGCAGGGCGCCACCCTGACCGAGCTGACGATCGACGGCTCGCCGCACGACGTGGTGCTCCGGGGCAGCGATGCGCCTGCCGGGCTGGATGCGCTGCGGGCGCTCCCGCTGCCGACGGCCACCGGCACGGTGCGGCTCGACCGGGTCGCCGACGTCGGCCAGATCGATGGGCCACAGGAGCTCACCCGCACCGATCGCGACCGCAGCGTCACCATCAGCGGCAACGTGACCGCGGCCGACCTCGGCTCGACCACCGCGGATCTGCAGGAGCGGCTCGCCGACCTCGACCTGCCCGCCGGGGCGTCCTACGAGCTCGGCGGCGTCAGCTCCGACCAGCAGGAAGCGTTCGGGCAGCTCGGGCTGGCGCTGGCGGCGGCCATCGCGATCGTCTTCCTGATCATGGTCGGCACCTTCCGCAGCCTGGTGCAGCCGCTGATCCTGCTGGTGTCGGTGCCCTTCGCGGCGACCGGCGCGATCGGGTTGCTGCTGGTCACCGGCACCCCGCTGGGCGTGCCCGCGCTGATCGGCATGCTGATGCTGGTCGGCATCGTGGTCACCAACGCGATCGTGCTGGTGGACCTGATCAACCAGTACCGGGCGGACGGGGCGAGCATCCGGCAGGCGGTGATCGACGGCGGCCGGCGGCGGCTGCGCCCGATCCTGATGACCGCGGCGGCGACCATCTTCGCCCTGATCCCGATGGCCATCGGGATCACCGGCGGCGACGGCGGATTCATCGGCAAACCGCTGGCAATCGTGGTCATCGGCGGGTTGATCAGCTCCACGCTGCTGACCCTGGTGCTGGTGCCGACGCTGTACACGATGGTCGAGACGGCCAAGGAGAACGCGCGGCGCCGACGCGAGTCGCGCCGGTCCCGCACGAATGGTGCTGCCGAGCCGGCTGCCGCCCTGCTGGCGAAGCTGGAGCAGGAGAACGCCGAACTCCGCCGGAGCAACGAATCGCTGAAGGAGACCTCCGTGCAGCTGACGAAGGAGCTCGACCAGCTGCGTCCCCAGCGGTGATCGCGCCGCCGTGCGCCGGGCACGACCCGGCGCACGGCGGTCACCCCGCCGGAGCCGGTTCGGAGCGGGCTAGGACCTGGCCGCTGGCGTCGAGGGCTTCGACCGCCGCGAAGGCCTCCGGTGCCGGTAGCGCAGCCGCGGTTTCGAAGCCCGCCCTCGGCACGTCCGTGATCGGCCGGAGCTGGTCCGGGGCCGGGCCCGCCAGGATTCGCCAGGCTCGGACTTCGGTGGCTCCGTTCCAGCTCGCGTACACCGTCGCGACGCCGTCCGCTTCGCGCAGCGCCGCCACCGGTGGCTCGGTGGGCGCTCCGGTCCAGGCCAGCCGGAAGGCCCGGTAGGAGGGCATGCCGTCGCCGAACGAGCCGTGCAGCGCCACCGCCCCGCTCTGGTCGAACTCGGTGAACTGCGGCTGCGAGCCCCAGCCGACGAAGCTGTTGCCGCCCAGCAGCACCTGGTGGTCGCCCTGGCTGACGCTGGTGTCGCCGCCGGGGTGCGGGAAGGCCCGCGCCAGCCGGGCGGTGCGCGCCTGCTGGTCGACGTCCAGCACGATCGCCCGCGACACCGGGCCGGGCTCGCTGGCCGCGTTGTCGAACAGGCTCATGGTTCCGTCGGGCAGCCAGCGCGCGTCGTGCTGCCTGGCGAATGCCGCGTCCGGATCGACCGCGAAGTCGCTGCGGGTGCCGCCGAGCCGCCACCGCACGTCGCCGGTGGCGCGGTCCAGCAGGTACAGCGCGTCGGTGTGCCGGGCGGAGATCAGCAGGTTGCCCGCCGAGTCCTCGGTGATCGAGTTGAGGTGGATGTAGTCGTACGGCGCGGCGGGATCCTCCGGCAGCGGCACCGTCGACTCCTCCGGCGCGACGTGGTCGAGGCTGCGCCAGTCGAACAGCACCTCGCCGGTGGCGATGTCGATCTCCTGCACGACGCCTTCCACGACGGGCCGGTCCCGCTGCACCGTGTGGTAGGCGATGATCAGCGCGGTGTCGCGCGGCGTGATGACCATCTCGTGCAGGTCGGCGCGCAGCCCGCCACCCGCGTCGACCTTGCCGATCTGCCGGTAGGAGCGGTCGCGGATGACGTACTCGCCCTCGCCGTAGCCGGGGTGCGGCGCGCCCTGCCACCAGGTGAGCACGGGCTCGCCCCGGTAGGCCTGCGCCTTGAGGTCCATTGTGAACAGTCCGGCGCCGTCGCCGACCGGCTCGGACCACACCGGCTGCCCGGTGTCGTCGATGATCATCGGCCCGCTCTGGGCGGCGGTGCCGTGGGGCGCGAGGAAGATGTAGCCGGGCTCGGTGCCGTTCGCCGGGGTGTCGATGCGCACCACCGGCGGGTTCAGGTCCGGCCTGGTGACGAAGCGGTGCGGTTCCGGCGGCGCGGCGACGCCGGGTGTGGCGGCCGCCACCAGCAGCGCCAGCGCCGCCGTCATGACCGCGAGGGCTTTCGAGCGCATCGGACCTCCGTACGCCTGGGGATCGGTCCGAGAGCTATCACCGATCGGCGGGCGGCCGACAGCCTGTTGCGAAAAGTTTCCACGTTCTGCTTTTTGCCAGAGTGCACAACGCGACCACTCCCCGGATGTGCACCGCGCACCGATTCGGGTCCACTGTGGATGGAAGGTTTTCCTTGCCTGCTCGGCTGAACGAGCGGTTTCCGACGTGGCGCGGTTCATAACCGCTTCGGGAACAGCGGGGCGCCGGACTACTGTTGAACACGCCTGGGGAGCGCCACCGACAGTCGACTTCCTGAATCGTTCTCGAAGACCGGAACGCGACGCGCACCCCCGTGCGCCCGACCGGCGAGGACGCAAAGAACCAGTCCGGCACGTTCGTTTCAGGGGAGACTTCCTTGCCCATTGCCCTGTTGGCCCTGGCCATCGCCGCATTCGGGATTGGAACGACCGAGTTCGTGATGATGGGCCTGCTGCCCGAGGTCGCCACCGATCTGCAGGTGTCGATCCCCGACGCCGGCGGCTACATCTCGCTGTACGCACTCGGCGTGGTGATCGGCGCACCGCTGCTGACCATGCTGGGCATGCGGTTCAAGCGCAAGACGATGCTGCTGAGCATGCTCGTGCTGTTCACCGTCGGGAACCTGTGCTCGGCGTTCGCGCCGACCCACGAGCTGCTGCTCGGCGCCCGGTTCCTCGCCGGCCTGCCGCACGGCGTGTTCTTCGGCATCGGCGCCGTGGTCGCCGCGAGCCTGGTCGCCACCGACAAGCGCGCGCAGGCCATCTCGATGATGTTCATCGGCCTCACCGTGGCGAACATCGTCGGCGTCCCGGTCGGCACGCTGCTCGGCCAGGCGCTCGGCTGGCGCTGGGCGTTCGGCCTGGTCGCGGTCATCGGCGTGGTCGCGCTGGCCGCGGTCGCGGCGCTGGTGCCCGACCAGCCCAAGCCCGCCGACGTCAGCGTGCGCGGCGAGCTGCGCGCGTTCCGCCGCCCGCAGGTCTGGCTGGCGTTCGCGGTCGTCGTCTTCGGCTTCGCCGCGACGTTCTCCTTCTACAGCTACATCAAGCCGGTGCTGACCGACGTAACCGGCTACTCGCCGACCGCGGTCACGCTGCTGCTCGCGCTGTTCGGCGTCGGCATGACCGTGGGCACCGCGGTCGGCGGGCGGCTCGCCGACAAGGCCCCGATGAAGACGCTGTACGTCTTCCTCGGCGCGCTGGCGGCCTGCCTGGCGCTGTTCGTGGTGACCGCGCACAGCGCGGTGCTGGCGCCGGTCACGGTGTTCCTGATCGGCGCGACCGGGTTCGCGGCGATCCCCAGCATCCAGGCGCGGATCCTCGACCAGGCCAAGGAGGCGCCGGCGCTGGGCTCGGCGAGCATCCAGTCGACCTTCAACATCGCCAACTCGCTGGGCGCCTACCTCGGCGGCGTGGTGATCGCGGCCGGCCTCGGGCTGACCGCGCCGAGCTGGGTCGGCGCCCTGCTCGCGGTGGTCGGCCTGGGCTTCGCGCTGGTCTCCGGCTGGCTGGACCGGCGGCCGCAGCGGACCGGGGCGACCGTCTCGCACCGCGCCGCGCAGCCCACCGAGTCGGTCGAGGTCGGCTGAGGCTTCCCGCGGAACAGATCGGCTAGCCGGGGCCGACCGCACCTAATACGGTGGCCGCAGGGCGGACACCAGCCCGCGAACGCGGATTCGCGGGGCGAACAATCCGACATCGGCGGAGGAAAACACCCCCATGACACAGGTTCCGAACGTCACGCTGAACACCGGCGCACAGATGCCGCAGCTGGGCTACGGCGTCTTCCAGGTCCCGGCCGACCAGGTCGTCGAGCCGGTGCGGGCGGCGCTGCAGGCCGGGTACCGCAGCATCGACACGGCCGCGGCGTACGGCAACGAGGAAGGCGTGGGCAAGGCGATCGCCGAATCGGGCCTGAAGCGCGAGGAACTGTTCGTGACCACGAAGCTCTGGAACGACTCGCAGGGCTACGACAGCACGCTGAAGGCGTTCGACGAGAGCCTCACCAAGCTCGGGCTCGACCACGTCGACCTGTACCTGATCCACTGGCCGGTGGCGCCCAAGGACAAGTACGTGGCGACCTGGAAGGCCTTCCAGCAGCTGCACGCCGACGGCCGGGCCAAGGCGATCGGCGTGTCGAACTTCCAGATCCCGCACCTGCGCCGGCTGTTCGAGGAGACCGACGTGGTGCCCGCGGTCAACCAGATCGAGCTGCACCCGAACCTGCCGCAGGCCGATCTGCGCGCGTTCCACGCCGAGCACGACATCGCCACCGAGGCGTGGAGCCCGCTGGGCCAGGGCAGGGGCCTGCTGGACGACGCCACGCTGGCCTCGCTGGCCGAGAAGTACGGCAAGAGCCCGGCGCAGATCGTGCTGCGCTGGCAGATCCAGCTCGGCAACATCGCGATCCCGAAGTCGGTCACGCCGTCGCGGATCAAGGAGAACCTCGAGGTCTTCGACTTCGAGCTCGCCGACGACGACGTCGCGGCCATCACGGCGCTGAAGACCGGCGTGCGCGTCGGACCCGACCCGGACGTCTTCGGCAGCTGACCCGCACCTTTCAAGGCCCTCCTCGTCGCTCGGCGGGGAGGGCTTCTTCAGCCCTGTGCGCACTTTGTGTTGCCATGGCGACACGAAGTACTCACGGGCACTGCTCAGGCGGCCTGGACGCTGGGGCGGGCCAGGCGGAGGACGTCGCTACCGGAGCGCAGCGACGCCACCTGGCTGCGGGTCGCCAGCCACCTCGGGAACTTCGCCAAGCGCTGCAGAGGCGTGCTGCGCTGCGCCGATGTCAGCGCCGCGGTGCGCGACACCTTCAGCGCGCGGGGACGGCGCTCCTGCTCGTAGGCACGCAGCAGCTCCGCCGGTTCTCTGTCCACAACGGACAGGAACTGGGTGAGCAGCCAGGCGTCTTCCAGCGTCTGGTTGGCCGCTTGCGCCACGGCGGGCGGCATCGCGTGCACCGCGTCGCCCAGCAGCGTGCTGCGCGGGCCGCCCCAGACCTGGGGCACCTTGTGCCGGATGTGCGGGAAGAACCCGAGGTCGTCGTCGGTGACCGAGGCCAGCAGCGCCTCGACGGGATCGGGCCAGCCGCGGAAGGCCCGCTGCAGCTCAGCGACGGAGAGCACCGGGTCGCCGTCCTTCCAGGGCATGTCGAACCACCAGTGCAGCAGCCCGTCGCCGGTCGGGATCAGGCCGCAGTGCGCGTAGCGGCCGGCGATGTTGAGCGTCTGGTGGCCGTGCGCGACCGGGAGGTCGCTGCGGGTCAGTCCCTGCCAGCTGGCCCAGCCGGTGGGCCGCGCCGGTTCGCCGCCCAGCACCTCGCGGCGCACCACCGAGCGCTGCCCGTCGGCGCCGATCAGCAGGTCACCGGTGGCCGAGCTGCCATCGGCGAACTGGACAACGACGTGGTCCGGATGCTCGGTGACGCCGACGCAACGGCGGCCGAAGTGCAGCACGCCCGGCGGCAGCGCGGCGGCCATCTCCGCGATCAGCTCGCGGCGCGGGATCTGCACCGTGGGCGACCCCAGGCGCTCGGTGACCTCGTCGAGGTCGGCCTCCCAGAGCAGCCGGCCGGATTCGGTGACCGAGCGGAGGCTGTGCAGCGGGTGACCGGCCGGTTCGATGTCGACGCCGAGGCCGCGCAGCGCCGCCGTGCCGTTGCTCCACACCGTGATGCCCGCACCCGTGGTGCGCAGGGCGTCCGCGTGCTCGAAGACCTGCACGTCGTGGCCCTTGCCGAGCAACCCGTTGGCGATGGCGAGTCCCCCGACTCCGGCCCCGATCACGAGAACCCGCATCGTCTCCATCCGTCGTCCCGACGTCGGTTATCAACGACGATTTTATCGACTCGACCGGAAGTACCGAATTGTCCTTGCTCACACCACGCGCTAGCGAGAATCGATCAAGGAATACGCTACACCTGGTGAATGCCCCAGGGGACATATCGGGACCCACCAGCAGACCGGCGGCCCACGGGTTGACAACGCTGCTCCAGCGGCCGGGATGCCGTCAGGCCGCTTCCAGGAATCTCCCCGCGACCAAGCCGGGCTCGTCGCCTCCGTCGAACCGCACCCACAGGACGGGACCGTCGAAGACCTCCGGAAGACCGGTGGCGGTCTCCACCACCGTGCCGACCTGATCACGGAACCGGCCGAACGTGGCGCGCACCCGCACGCCTGGTTCAAACGGGCTCGATGACTGCTCCATGAGGGGGGACGTTACGTGCCCGCGGGCCGCAACGGAAATCGCCTCCGCCCCGAGCTCCCATCATCGCGCTGACCTGCACTGTTGCCGGAGTGGGAGGATGGACGGGGAGGACCGCCGCGCGACAGTGAGCGGCATCACCTGGCGAAGGGGACGGATGCGGACGATCAAGCGGCCGGGCGAGCACGAGCTGGAGGTCAAGAAGTCCCGCTTCCTGTGCGCGCTGGCGCGGGCCACCAGCGAGGCCGAGGCCCGGGAGTTCATCCAGCAGCGGCGCAAGCTGCACCACGACGCGCGGCACCACTGCTCCGCCTTCGTCCTCGGTGACGCCGGCGAGTTCCAGAAATCCAGCGACGACGGAGAGCCGGCGGGCACCGCGGGCGTGCCGATGCTGGAAGTGCTGCGCCGCAACGAGATCACCAACTCGGTCGCCGTGGTGACCCGCTACTTCGGCGGGGTGCTGCTCGGCGCGGGCGGCCTGGTGCGCGCCTACGGCGGCGCGGTGTCGGCGGCCCTGGACCACGTCGGCCTGGTCGAACGCCGCCCGGTCCGCGTCGTCGAGACCACAGTGGACTACCTGCTGGCCGGGAAGCTCGACAACGATCTGCGTTCGGCCGGCCACCAGGTGGCCGGCACGGACTACCAGGAAGAGGTCCGCTTCCGCATCAACGTCCCGGAGTCCGAAGTGGACGAATTCCGGACCTGGCTGGCGGAGACCACCGGCGGCGCCGCCGAAGCAGAACTCGGCGACCTCGGCTACGCCGAGGTCGACATCTGACGCCTTACCGCCATTCGGCCTAATACTTTCTATGGTGCAGGCCACGAATTTTGGCCGGATTTCCCGTTACCGATCGGCTAGCGTCGTTGCTCGCCGTGCACGAGCGGTTACGGGGGGATCATGATCTCAGCAGCGTCCATTCTGGACGCGCCACCACTGGTGCGCGAAGCGCTCCGGTTCCGGCGGAGCATGCAGCGTCCGGAAGATCTGGTGGCCACTTTCCGCAGCGCCGACGTCTGCCTGGAATGCGTGTCCGACCCGTCGACCGTGCCGGTCGTGCACGTGGACGGGATCCCGTGGCTCCCGGTGTTCTCCGATCTGCGGTACTTGCGGAATACCGGCGGCAGCGCGGCGAAGGCGACCTGGCCGCCGAGTACCTGGTGCTCACCGGCGCCCGGCTGCTGGACGGATACCTGCCGGGCATGCCGCAGGGCACGAGCGTGCTGCTGGATCCGCTGCAGGAGCACTCCGTGACGCTGCCCGCACTGCGCGGAATCCTGGCCGAATCGATCGCAGCGGATCGCAACCGGCCGGATCGCCCGGTGTCCGCGCAGTCTCCGTACGAGAAACCCGTCAAGCGTGCTTGGGGAGGGACGCTGTAAGTGGGTAACGATGGATTCCGCGTCGATCTGGCGGCGCTGCAGCAAGCGTCGCAAGGCGTCAACGACGCCATCGCCGCGTTGGAGAACGAACTTCCGTGGCCGGTGAAGAAGATGGGCAACGACGGCCACGGCGTCACCATGATGAACCTCGACGCGGAGCAGTCCGGGTCGGCGCTGGTCACCGAGGCGCTGAAGAGGTTCTGCGGCCGATGGGAATACGGGGTGAAGTTCCTGGTCGAGGAAGGTGCCGCCGCGGCTTCGGCGCTGACCGACACCCGCTCCGAGTACGAGAAGATGGAGCAGGCCGCGATCGACGCGTTCAAGAAGGTCCTGGGCGCCGGGCTCGACAACCCCACCGCCGATCTGAACGCCGCCCCGCAGAAGTCGTTCGCGCAGTTCGGGGTCGACATCGCGCCGGAAGGCATTCAGCAGCAAGCCGCCTCGCACGTGCTCAACCAGGCGGGCTACAACACCAAGGTGGACGGCTGATGGCGCCAGACCCCCGGGAAGAGGTCCCGGGCGAGCTGCCCGCCGTCGACGAAACCCTGGCCACCATGACCAAGCTGGGCACCGCGTTCGAGAACGCCGCCCAGGGCTTCCAGAAGATCGACACCGCCGGTTGGGAAGGCCCGACCGCCGACGCGTTCCGGGACTACTACCAGCAGGAACCGCCCAAGTGGTTCCGGGCGGCGGACGCCTTCACCGAGTCCGCCGACGCCCTGCGCCAGTACCGCGAGGTGCTGGCCTGGGCGCAACGACAGGCCGAGCAGGCATGCGCCGACATCGAGCGAGCGGACCGGCAGACCGCGCAGGCCGAGGCCAAGTACGAGCAGGCGGCCGACCAGGGCAACGCCACCGAGCCGTTCCAGGACCCGGGCGCCGCCGCCCGCAACCAGGCACAGGCCTCCCTCGACGCCGCGAAGGAGCAGGTCGAAGAGGCGGCGAAGAAGGCAGCGTCAGCGCTGATCAAGGCGTCCGAGAAAGCACCCCCGCAGCCTGGGCCGCTCACCATGCTCGCCTCGGGCGCCGGAGACATCTTCCAGAACGTCGCGGAGTCCTACGGCGACTTCTGGAAGGGCAGCTTCGACGGCGCACTGGACATGCTCCAGCAGGTGCGAACGCTGAACCCGTTCGACCCGTACAACGTGATGCACCCGCAGCAGTACGGCGAGAACATCAGCCAGCTGGCGGCCAGCACGGTAGCGGCGGGCAAGGCGTTCATCAGCGACCCGATCGGCACCGGCAAAGCGATGATCGGCGCCGGCATCGACAGCTTCACCAAGGACCCGGCCGGATTCCTCGGACGCCTCGCCCCGGAGGTAGCAGCCGGCCTGGCCACCAGCGGCAGCAGCATGGCAGGATCCCTGGGCCGCCAGGCCCTAGACGCGCTTGCCGACACCAAAATCGGCCAACGCGTGAGCGAAGCACTGCCCAAGATCGGACACGCCCCCGAACCCGGCCAGGCACCGGGGCACGGTCTACCACCACAACACCAACCCACACCAGACCACGGCCAGGGCACACCACCACCAAATCCGGCGCCTCACACACCATCCGCCGCGCACCCCGCGCCGGCCCGCGCCGACCCGCCACCGGCGGCCCACCACTCCCCGAGCCCAGGAACGCCGGCGACGCCGACAGCCACCGGGCACGCTCCCAGCCCAACGCCGCAGCCGGAGCCCCGGACACCCACCACGGCAGAACACCACGCGCCGAGGCACGCTTCTGCCCCGCAGAGCGAAGCCAGCGGATCGCGCGAACCCGTTCACGACGCGCCATCGACACCAGCAGGCGACGAATCGCGGCCACGCCTGTCCTGGGGGCGCGGCGCCTCGCGGGCGTTCGACGATGATCCCGACTGGGGAGATCCATGGGACGACGCACCCGCCGAACCTCGCCATCACCAGCGGCTCGAGCCGCCCGACGTCGACCATGGACCCGGGGGCACCCCGCACGACCCAAGCAACACCCCTGAGCCCGCGCCGGAAACTGACAGGCATCCCAATCCTCACGATGGGCTGCACGACGAGGACCGTGAACCGGACAACGGGCTCTCGCCCCAAGAACAGGCAGACGCGGAAACGGCCCGGCTTGACCACCACGGGCACCCGCACCCTGAGCTCGCCGAGCTCACCGACCGTCAGGTCTTGGCCTTGACCGACTACCGCGGCAGTGGATACGACGAGATGAACGAAGCACTTCGCAACCAGGACGCCGAATCGCTGGCACGACTAGAACCGAAGATGCAGGAGCTCGACAGCGCGCTGGAGAAAATGGCACCACACGAAGGGCGGGTCTACCGTGGCTTCCCGATTGGTGAGATCCGCCTAGAGGAGGTGCTCGCCAAGTATGAACCCGGCCAAACAGTCCGCGAAGACGCCTACACCAGCACTTCAGCACGAGCGCCCTTCCACGGCAATGTCCAGCTCATCATCGATTCAGCGCAGGGGCGAGACTTGCGGTTCTTCGACAGCAGCGAAGCCGAGGTGCTGTTTTCGCGAGGCACGGAGTTCCTTGTGACCGCCCGCCGATACGAACCCGACACCGATACTTGGAAGATCTATCTCACCGACCCCAAATAGTTGGAGGCGCACTGTGGACCGAGAAGAACTGATCAGAAGATTCCACACCCCAGACTCCGAGCTGACCCCTGAGACCCAAGCGCATATTGCCGATATGGACGCCGAGTTGGCTGACAAGCGCGCCCGCGGCGAGATCGTGGCCGAGTCGCTGGCCCAACGCCACAGCGAGGTTCCACTCCCCACCAAGACGCACCGCCCGACCCCCCAGTCGGAGGCAGACGAACAGGACAAGTGACAGACATCGACGAGACCCGGCCTGGCTGAAACGCGGGCGGCCACGACCGCAGCAGGCGGGCCGGAGCCTCGGAGTGAACCCGTCCGAGGGATGGACGGGCGTTCCTACCTCGTGGTCTCCGGTGGGTTGGGTTGCGTCGGGGTGGACATCTGATCACTTACCGCCGTTCGGGCTAGCTCCCGCTATGGTTCATACCACGTATTTCGTTCGGTTTTTGTTGTTCTTGATCCAGTAGCCTGGCCACTCTCTGTGCTCCCGCGACTACGGAGGAGACATGGGTTCGGCTACGTGCGTTCCAGATGCGCCACCGCTGGTTCGGGAGGCTCTCCGGTTTCGGCGGACCGTGCAGCGGCCGGCCGATCTGGTGGCCACCTTCCGCCGCAGCGGGGTGTACCTGGAGTGCGCGTCCGATCCGCCGGCCGTGCCCGTCGTGCACGTGGCCGAGACTCCGTGGCTGCCGGTGTTCTCGGACCTGCGGTACTTCGCCGAGTATCGGCGGCGGCGCGGCGAGGGCGACCGGGCCGAGTACCTGGTGCTCACCGGCTCTCGGCTGCTGGACGGGTATCTGCCCGGACTGCCGCAGGGCACGAACGTGCTGCTGGATCCGCTGCAAGAGCACGCAGTGGCGCTGCACGGGATCACTCCCGAGTCGCTCCGTGCGACCGATGGCTTCACCGAGTCCGCCCGGGCCATGCAGCGGTACCGCGACGTGCTGGCCTGGGCGCAGCGGCAGGCCGAACGGGCGCGCGCGGATGCCGAGACCACCGAGCCGTGCCGCGGCCAGGCGCAAGCCTCGATCGACTCCGCGAAGGACCGGGTCGAGGACGCCGCGAAGAACCTCGTGAAGACGTTGCTGCTGACGGCCGACAAAGCTCCCGCGCAGCAGTACGGCGAGACCATCGGCGGGTTGGTGTCCGGGACTCTTTCGGCCGAGAAGGCGTTCATCTGCGCCGGAATCGGTAGCTTCACCGAGGATCCGGCCGGTTTCGTCGGGCAACTGGCCGGGGGTGGGCTCGGCCAGCGAGTGCCGGCTCAACGATCAGACAAGACGCGCCACAGATGATCAGTCCTCTGTGGACTCACCGAAGAGCCGGTCGAGGTGGTAGTCGACGGCCGCTACCGCGCCTTCGCCGGTCCGGTGGCCCAGCAGCAGGCCGACCGACAGGCCGTCCGGGATGAGCAGCAGGGCTTCAGCCTCGCGCTCCGGGTCCCGGTCGGCGGGTAGCTCGCCGGACTCCTGCGCGGCGCAGAGCTCGGCGGCCACCCACGCCTCCAGCTGCGGCCACCACTCGCGGTAGGTCGCGGCCAGGTCCGGCGCACCGAGCGCACGCAGGAAGAACGCGATGTGCGTCAGGAACTCCATGCGGCTGTCGTCGGACAGCGCCAGCATTTCGAGCATCAGCGTCCGCAGCACCACGCGCACCTTCGGCCGCTCGCCCTCCTGGCTCAGCCGCTGCACGATCCGCTTCGAGGCGCGGTCGTTCACGTGCCCCATGGCGAAGCCCAGCATCTCGTCCTTCGACTTGAAGTAGTGCTGCACCGCGCCCATCGAGACGCCCGCTTCGGCCGCGACGTCGCGGAGGCTCACCGCTTCCAGGCCGCCTCGGCTCGCCAGCCGCATCAGCGCCTCGGCGATCTGGATCCGCCGGGCCTCGTGGTCCACCTGCTTGGGCACCGTCACGCACCTTTCCAATGCGATCGCATTGCGAACGGACGCGCCACCCGTTTACCATGCAACTGCATCGTAACCCTCCGTGGTTGCGGGGGCGAGTTTCGAACGACTGGGGATTCCATGACCGAGGTACTACGGCAAGCACCCACCTCCAGCAGGATCACCGCGATAGACGTGGTCCGCGGCGTCGCCATCCTAGGCACGCTGGGGACCAACATCTGGATCTTCACCGACCCGGAGGGGCCGGCCGGGATGCTGACCATGGTGGCGACCGGCACCCTCACCGCGAACATCGAGGCGACCATCCGGTTCCTCGCCAACGGCAAGTTCCTGTCCCTGCTCACGCTGCTGTTCGGCATCGGCCTGGAGCTGCAGTACCGGTCGGCGCGGCGCCGGGGCGGGCGCTGGCCCGGCTGGTACCTGTGGCGGGCGGCGCTGCTGTTCACCGAGGGCCTGCTGCACTACATCCTGATCTTCGAATTCGACGTGCTGATGAGCTACGCGGTGACGTCGATGCTGGTCGCTTACCTGATCGGGCGCAGCGACCGGGCGGTGAAGGGCTGGATCATCGCGATGGGCTCGCTGCACGTCGCGTTCATCGGCGTGGTCACGCTCGGCCTGCTGACCGGGCACGCGTCGTTGGGCGGCAGCGGCGCGCCGTCGCAGCTGTTCACCACCGGCAGCTGGCTGGAGCAGGTGTCCACCCGGATCACCCACTGGGGCGTCTACCGGATCGAAGCGATCTTCATCATCCCGATGTCCGTGGCGCTGTTCCTGCTCGGCGCCCGGCTGTACCGCGCGGGGGTGTTCGCCGCCGAGGGGCAGCGGCTGCGGAACCGCCTGATGCTGTTCGGCTTCGGCATCGGGGTGCCACTGAACCTGCTCACCGCCTTCGCGGGGCCGGGCTGGTTCATGGTCGACCGCTACATCCTGCCGCCGGTCATCGCGCTGGGCCTGCTCGGGCTGATCCCGACCGTGGTGGGCGCCTTGCGCGGCACGCCGGGCATCCTGCGACGCGGGCTGACCGCGGTCGGCCGGATGGCGCTGTCCTGCTATGTCTTCCAGAACCTCGTGGCTGCGATCCTGTGCTACGGCTGGGGATTCGGGCTGGCGGCGCGCTTCGACTGGGCCCGCCCGTGGTGGGTGCTGGTGATCTGGGCGGCGATCTGCGCGACGTTCATGACGCTGTCGACGTGGTGGCTGCGGCGCTTCGAACGCGGCCCGCTGGAAGCGGCCTGGAACTGGGCCTACCGCCTGCCCCAGCGCTGACCGCAGGCTCGTGCGTACTTTGGATCGCTATAGCAGACCAAAGTACGCACGAGCCCTGACCAGCCAGAACAGCACTCAGTCGCAGAAATGATCGGCCTTCACAGCAGCGACGAACCGAGCCCAGGCGTCCCGAGGAACGGCTAACGTCCCGCTGTCACGGTCTTTCGTGTCCCGGATACCGACCAGATCCGGCGCCGAGCCGACCTCGACGCAAGCGCTCTGGTTCCCGCTCCGACTGCTCTTCCGCCACTGCGTGAACTGGGTTGTCGTCATCCCGCTTCGCCTTCCATCCGCTCTGCGTGCTCGTCGATCACCTGCGCAGATTCGGCCTCGTCCAAAGCAACCTGCGCCAGCCTATCCACCGCGCGATGGAACGGGTCTACATCTTCGGGCTCCGACACCATGGCACCAGCGTTGGGCGCCTCCACATAGACATGCGAGTTGGCATGCGGAAACTCCAGAATCGAGAACACACCGTCCAGCCCCATGTGAGCGCCCAGCTCCAGCGGTAGGACTCGAACCTCGATGTTCGGCTGCGTCATGGATTTGAGCACGAAGCGAAGCTGATCAGCGGCAACGGCTGGACCGCCGACCGGCCGCATGAGCACGGTTTCATCCAGGAACGCGAGCAACTCGGCAGGGTTCGCCTTGTCCAACACGCCTTGACGGCTTTGCCGAACCGCGACGGCCTCTTCCACCTCTCGCTCGGTCTGTTCGCCCACCTCGAAGATCGCTCGTGAGTAACTGCGGGTTTGCAGCAGTCCGGGCAGATAGCTGGTCGATACGTAGGTGATCCGCGCAGCCCGTTGTTCGGCGTCGATTAGGGCGCGTAGCTGGGACGGCAAGCCGCTGTGCAGCTCCCACCATGCCGGTTGATCCAGCTCACGAGCCTGAACTTCAGCACCGCCTATGACCGCCTCGCCGCCCAGCATTCCCCCGGCCCGGTGCGGCGAGGCCTCCCCGGCAGGGGCGGGATGCCCCTCCCCCGAAACCCGCCTCTGCCGGGCCCTCTTGGAAAGGACGAGAAAGTGATTGCTGTGCTTGGGTTTCTGCTCGTTGCCTCGGTTTTCGTCGTCGTCGGCTTCTGCTGGATCGGGCGGTCGACCGGGCAGCACGCGGGCTTCGGCGAAAGCGCGCTCGGCGTTTGGCAGCTCTGCGCGCGGGTCGCGATGGAGCGACAACGCGAGATGGAGACCGAGGCCTACGGGCGGCACGCGCTACTCGGCCGCGGTTATTAGGCCTTCGAGGGCCTTGTGGGTCGTTGTTCCCGGTTCCGCCGAGAGGAGGATCAGGCGGTGCTTCTGGCCCGGGACGTGCAGGGTTTGGCAGTCCAGGTCCAGCGGGCCTAAGTCCGGGTGGTCGATCCGCTTGCGCAGCGTGGGGCGGGGCCGGACCTCGTGGTCTCGCCAGCTTTTCGCGAAATCGCGGCTGAACTCGGCGTATTCCCTGGTCAGGGCCGCTAGTGCCCGGTCGTCCGGGTGCCGGGCGGCGGCCAGGCGAAGCTCCGCCGCCGCCTGCCGGGCGAAGTGGTTCTCGCCGTTCGGCGCCGAGCACGTCCCGCGCATGGACAGGCGCAGGGTGTTGCGCTCCTCGCGCGGCAGCTTCGAGAAATCGGTGATCAGGCCTGCGGCGAGGGCGTTCCACGCCACGATGTCGAGCCGCTCGTCCACCACGTACGCCGGGACCGGGCCGAGGCGGTCGAGCAGTCGCAGCACGCCTTCCGGCACCGGTTCCGCGGCCTCCGGGGCCGGCGGGGCCTGCCCTGCCAGCCGCGCCAGGTGCTCGCTTTCCGCCTCCGACAACCTCAGGGCCGTGCCCAGGGCCGCGAGGACCTGCGTCGACGGGCGCGGCGCGCGTGCCTGTTCGAGGCGCTCGTAGTAGTTCGTCGACACCCCCGCCAGCCAGGCGACCTCCTCGCGGCGCAGGCCGGGCGTGCGGCGGTGGCCGGACCCGTCGGGCAACCCGACATCGCCGGGACGTCGCTCCTCCCGGCGACGGCGCAGGAAATCGGCCAGCTCGCGCTTGTTCACCCCACCACCTTGCCACCGGGTCGGACCGCCCAGCCACGGACCGCCGATCCGGGGCAAGCGCGGACCTGCTCGGCCCGCTCCCGGGCGGCGAACCTGGACGGCGTGGAAGCGAACCAACTCTTCGAGCAGGCCCTCGACCTGCTGCTGGCCAAGGACATGGACGGGTTCGTCGACCTGTTCGCGCCCGACTGCACCTTCGAGTTCCCGTTCGCGGAGGGCACCCCCGAGCGCCTGAACGGGCGGGAAGCGCTGCGCGAATACCTGGCGGACTACCCGCAGAAGCTGGACATCGCGGGCTTCCCGTCCGTGGTCGTCCACCGGACCACCGATCCGGCCACCATCGTCGCCGAGTTCACCGCGCGCGGCCGGACCGTGGCGACCGGCGCGGACTACGAGATGCGCTACGTCGCGGTAATCGTCGTGCGCGACGGCGCGATCGCCTCGTACCGCGACTACTGGAGCCCCGTCATGGGCGCCAAGGCGTCCGGGGAGCTCGCCGACCTCGTGACCGCGCTGGGCGGCGAGGTGCGCTCATGACCGTGCTGATCACCGGCGGCACCGGGAACACCGGCCGTCCACTTGCGACAGTTCTGCGGGAGCGCGGGGTCGCCGTGCGGATCGCGAGCAGGAACCCGGCCGACGACCCGGACCACGTGCGCTTCGACTGGGCCGACCCGGACTCGCAGCGGCGCGCTCTGGACGGCGTCGACCGCGTCTACCTGGTGCCGCCGGTCGGGGTCATCGACCCGATGCCGCAGGTCGGGCCGTTCCTGGCGGCCGCCGCCGGGCGCCGGATCGTCGCGCTCGGGTCGTTCCCGATGTTGCCGAACGCGCCGGGGCTGGAGGAGTACCGCTCGCAGATCGCGTCGACGCCGGGCTGCGCCGTGCTGCGGCCCTCAGGGTTCATGCAGAACTTCACCGGCCGGCATCCGGTGGCCGACGGCATCCGGGAACGCGGCGAGATCGTGACCGCCACCGGTTCGGGACGGCTCGGCTGGATCGACGCCGCCGACATCGCCGCCGTCGCCGCGCACGCGCTGACCTCGGACGAGGTGGCCGACGAGTACCTGCTGACCGGCCCGGAGACGTTGAGCTACGGCGAGGCCGCGACGATCATCTCGGAGGTCACCGGGCGGCCTGTCCGGCACCGGCACATCACCGCGGACGAGCTGGCCGTGCGGCTTTCGGCGGGGCTGCCCGCGGACTTCGCGGCGGAGTTGGCGGCCATGGACGAGCACATCCGGTCGGGCGGCGAGGACCGCACGACCTCGACCGTCCAGGACGTCACGGGGCGCCCGCCGCGTTCCTTCCGCGACTTCATCCGCGCGGAGCTCGGCTAGACGGCCGGGCGGCGATTTCGCGCGAAATCGCCGTTCTCCATGCCTGGCGAGTGGCGATTTCGCGCGAAATCACCCAAAGCGGCTCACGATGTCTGGAGTCGAAGTCGCACGTTGTTGCACGCAAGGACGCTGACGGCTCCCAGGGCCGCGCCGAGGAGGAAGCCCGCGAGGACGTCGTGCGGGTAGTGGACCCCGATGAAGATCCGGGAGAAGCCTTCGAGCAGCGCGAGGAGCACCGCGATCGCCGTAATGCGCCGCCACAGCATCGACAGCGCCACCGCGAACGCCGCGGCCGCCGCCGAGTGGCTGCTGGGCAGCGACCAGACGCCGACCTCCGCGCAGTCCTTGATCGTGCCTCCCGGCATCGGGATCGCCAGGCACGGCCGGTCCTGCCGCACGACGTCCTTGATCAGGTCGCTGAACAGCCAGGCCGCCCCGGCCGCCAGCAGCGGCGCCAGCAGCACCGGCGGCCGCCGGTCCGCCCGCCACCACGCGAGCAGCGTCAGCGCCGCGAACACCGCCAGCAGCGCCTGGGTGCCGAACAGCGCGAGGCCGTGCACCCAGCCCGGCGACGCCGCCCCCCACTCCGCGATCTCCCGGTACCACTCCGCGCTCGGTTCCAGCATCAATCCGACATTACCGACCAGCCGGTAGCGTCGACGCGGTGAAGGTGTCGATCCGGGACGTGCCGTGGTGGCTCGCCCTGTCCGCTCCCGTGCTGCTGGTCAACGTGGTCGCCGCGACCGATCCGCTCAACGGCTGGGAGATCGCGCTCGGCGTCGGCGTGGCCGGTATCACCGTGGCGCTGCGCAGGACCTGGCCGCTCGTCGCCACGGTCGTCGCGCTGGCCGCCTGGGCCGGCGCGCTGATCCCCCGGCCGGACTCGGGCGTCATCGCGGCGTTGGCCTTCACCCCGATGCTGATCGCCACCAGCTACAACGCCGGGTTCCGGGTGCGCAGGCACCGCGACGCGCTGGTCCGGCTCGCGCTGGCCACCGGCGTGGTGTCGCTGCTCGTGCTCGTGCTGGCGCACGACGTCGGGGCCTGGCTGGTGACGCTGATCGGCGCGCTGCTGTTCGCGCTGATCCCGTGGCTGCTGGGGCGGCACCACCAGAAGTACCGGGCGCTGGTGCGGGCCGGTTGGGAGCGGGCGGAGCAGCTGGAGCGGCAGCAGCAGATCGTGGGCGAGCAGGCGCGGCTGCAGGAACGCACCCGGATCGCCAGCGACATGCACGACCTGCTCGGCCACCAGCTCAGCCTGGTCGCGCTGCGGATCGGCGCGCTGGAGGTGGCGCCCTCGCTGGACGCCGGACATCGGGAGGCGGCCGGGCAGGCGCGGGCGTCGGTGACGGATGCGGCCGAGCGGTTGCGGGAGGTCGTCGAGGTCCTGCGTGACGACTCCGGGCCCGTCACCGGCGAAAGCGTCGCCGAGCTGGTCGAGCAGGCGCGGGCCGCCGGGATGGCGGTGGCGTTGGCGGAGACCGGCGAGGTGGTGCAGTCGATGCGCGCCCGCGCGGTGTGCCGGATCGTGCAGGAGGCGCTGACCAACGCGGCGAAGCACGCGCCGGGAGCGGCCGTGACCGTCGAGGTGCGGCACACCGCCGACGAGAGCGAAGTGTCGGTGGCGAACCCGCTGACCGGTGATCGCGAGCCGGTTTCCAGCGGCGGCTACGGCCTCGTTGCCCTCGCCGAGCGGGTGCGGCTGGCGGGCGGGACCTTCCAGGCGGGCCCGGAGCGCGGGCGGTTCCTGCTGTCCGCGCGGATTCCGCAGGTCGCGCAGGCCATCGAGGCCTCGGAATCCGCGGCGCGCCTGGCCCGGGCCGAAGGTCAGGTGCGCAGCAGCCGCAACATCGCGGTCGCGGCGGCAGCGGCGAGCGCCGTCGTGCTGGGGTTGCTGACCGCGGGCATCACGGCGTTCGACACCATCACTTCCGTGCTGCCCCCGGCGGCGTACGACCGGATGCAGGTCGGGCAGTCTCGGTCGTCGATCGAGCACCTGCTGCCGGCGCGGACTCGGATCGACGACCCACCCGACGCCGACCCGCCCCGGCCGCCCGGTGCGAGCTGCGCCTACTACAGCACGCACCACGATCCGTTCGACGAGCGGAGCGGCGACCTGTACCGGCTGTGCTTCCGGCAGGACGTGCTGGTGGGCAAGGACTATCTGCGGAGGTAGGAGGAGACGTGCGACTGGTGCTGGCCGACGACGAGGCCATGGTTCGCGCCGGGGTGCGGGCGATCCTGGCCGCGGACCCGGACATCGAGGTCGTCGGGGAAGCCGCCAACGGGCGGGACGCGGTGGAACTGGTGCGGCGGCACCGGCCGGCGGTGGCGCTGCTGGACATCCGGATGCCGGAGCTCGACGGCCTCGGCGCGGCGGACGAAATCCGCCGCGTGGCACCGGAAACCGCGGTGCTCATCATGACCACGTTCGACGAGGACGCCTACGTCACGCGGGCGTTGCACGGCGGCGCCAGCGGATTCCTGCTCAAGACCGGTGATCCGCGGGAACTACTGCTGGGCGTGCGGGCGGCGGCCGAAGGCGGCGCGTACCTCTCGCCGCCGGTGGCGCACCGGGTGATCCGGCAGCTGGGCGGGCCTCGGCTGCAGCAGGAGATCGCCGCGCGAGAGCACGTGGACGCGCTCAGCGACCGGGAGCGTGAAGTGCTCGCGCTGGTCGGGGCCGGGTTGTCGAACGCCGAGATCGCCCGGCGGCTGCACGTCGTGGAGGGCACGGTGAAGGCGTACGTGAGCGCCGTCCTGGGCCGGTTGGGCGTGAAGAACCGGGTGCAGGCCGCGATCCTGGCCTACGAAGCGGGCCTGGTGGAGCGGTCCTAGCGCCGTGTCGAGCAACGTTGAACGGGTAGTCGAGGACGCTGGCGCTTTCGCGCGGAATCGCCGGGGCTCGGCCAGGGGGCCGGGAGTGGGTGGCCGAAAGGACCAACGCGGGTAGCCGGAAGTTCCCCGAACCCGGCCCAAAGACCGCAGGATCCGGGCCGACCGCCGCATAGCTTTTCCTCCGAGGGCACCGACGAAGTCGGCGCCCGGCAGGCACCGCCAGAGGGAGGAAAGTCATGCGACGCGGAGGAACGGCCCTGTCCGTGGCCGCGGGAGTCGTGGTCCTCGGGACGGCTCTCCTGCTGCGCGGCCTGGCAGTGGAGATCGCGTACCAGGACCCGACGCGCGGCCGATGGGCACCGCCGCACCGATCCGGCTCCGAGGACCGACCGTGAGCCCGCGCGAGCAGTTCTCGCTGCTGCTGCCGGTTTACGGCCGCGACGACGCCGCGCTCCTGCGGGAGTCGTTCCACAGCACGGTGTCCGCGCAGACGAGACCGCCGGCCCAGGTCGTCCTGGTCCGGGACGGTCCGATTCCCGAGGCGCTGCGCCGGTGCGTCGACGAACTCGCCGCTACCAGCGCGGTTCCCGTCGCCCGCGTCGACCTGACCCGCCATCGCGGGCTCGGCGTCGCGCTCGACGCGGGCCTGGCGGCCAGCGACCACGACATCGTCGCGCGCATGGACGCTGACGACGTGGCCGTGCCGCACCGGTTCGCGCGGCAGGTTCCTCTCGTCGAGGCGGGTGCCGATCTCGTCGGATCGGCCATGCTGGAGTTCGAGGGCGACCCCACCAGGGTCGTCGGCCTGCGCACGGCGCTGGTCGACGAGGACCGGATCGCCCGGCGCGCCCGGTTCCACGACCCGTTCAACCACCCGACCGTCGTCTACCGCCGCAGTGCGGTCCTCGACGCCGGCGGCTACGGCGATTTCCCGCTCATGGAGGACTACCGGCTGTTCGCGCGGATGATCGCCAACGGCGCCCGCAGCACGAACCTCGCCGAGCCGCTCGTCTACTACCGGGTGGACACAGGCGCCTATGCGAGACGAGGTGGTTTCGCCTTGCTGCGCCGCGAACTTCAGCTGCAACGCGAGTTCCGGCGTCACCGGTTCACGAATCGCGCCCAGTTCCTGCGGAACGTGCTCGTGCGCTGCGGGTACCGCCTGGTTCCGGAGCGGGCGCGCCGAGCCTCCTACCGCCGGATCATCGCCTGATCCCGCGTCACCGCACGATGCCGTGTTCCCAGGCCCACGCCGCTATCTCGACGCGGTTGCGCATCATGAGCTTGTCCTGGATGCGGGCGAGATGGCTCTTGATGGTGCTCACGGACAGGAACATGTCGGCCGCGATCTCGCTGTTGGTCCAGCCGCGCGCCACCCGGACGACGATCTTGCGCTCCTGCATGCTCAGCTCGTCCGCCGCGACACCGCCGCCGGGCACGTTCCAGTGGTTGAGCTGCTCCAGCAGGCGCACCGTGATCGACGGGGAGACCAGCGACTCGCCGTCGACCGCGGTGCGGATCGCCTCCGCGAGCAGCCTCGCCCCGGAGTTCTTGAGCACGAAGCCGTTGGCCCCGGCGCGCAACGCGCCATAGACGTACTCGTCGAGGTCGTAAGTGGTGACGACGACGATCCGGGTGCCGGAGAGCTCCGGTCGGGACCGGATCTGCCTGGTGGCCTGCAGACCGTCGATGTTCGGCATCCGGATGTCCATCAGGCACACGTCGGGCTTCAGCCGCTGCACCAGCTCGACGGCTTCCACCCCGTCGGCCGCCTGCCCGAGCACCGAGATGTCGCCCTGCCCTTCGAGGATGAGCTGGAACCCGGTGCGCACCATCTCCTGGTCGTCGGCGATCACTACCGAAATGCTCAAGCCAACCCCTGCCGTCTTGGTATCGAGGCGGCCAGCTCCCAGCCGCCTTCCGGGCGCGCCCCGCTGGTCAGCTCTCCGCCGAGCTCGGTGACCCGTTCGGACAACCCGATCATGCCGAACCCGCTCGGGCGGAAGCGCCCCAGGCCGCCGCGCGCGCCGTTGTCCCGCACCCGCACCGTGACGCGGTCACCGACCGCTGCGACGAGCACTTCCACCCGCGTCGCCGCGCGGGCGTGCTTGCGCACGTTCGTCAGCCCCTCCTGCACCAGCCGCTCGACCGACTTGATCAGTTCCTGCGGCCAGGAAGCGGCTTCGAGCTCGTCGGGCAACTCGACGTGGACCGAGCAGCCGGTCAGCACGAACTCGTCCACCCGCTGCCGCACCACCCCGATCCCGCGCGTCGCGTGCATTTCGGGCGCTGCTTCCCGGTCGCGCAGCAACCTGACCATGCGGTTCATCGCGACCAGGCCGTCCTGGCCGGTCCGCTCGATGTTGGCGAAGAGCTTGCGCCCGGTGTCCGAATCGCCCGTCTCCTGCCCGGCCTGGGCCTGCACGACGATGGCGGTCACGTAATGCGTGACGTGGTCGTGCAGATCACGCGCCAGCTCAAGCCTTTCCGACTGGCGCGCCTGCTCGGCGGCGAGGACGCGACGGCCCGCCTGGAACCGCTGGTACACCGCGAACACCCCGATGAGCAAGAGCAACCAGGGCAGCAACAAGACAACGCCGCCGCCGGGCCCAGTCTGCTTCGAGAGCACAGAATCCCGGGTGAACAGTGCCATCAGCGCAGCCAGGTCGAGAACCCCGAACAGCGGCAACTGCCAGTAGGGCAGGTGGCGGCAGGCCAAAGCCCATAGGACCAACAGGGAAGCGCCTTCGAGCACGCCTGGAACGTCGGAGTACGGCGGATCCGACTCTGAGGTCGGGAACGCAACGAGCGCGAAGGAACCGGCAGCTACCAGGCACGCGAGTCCGAAGGGGCGCAGCACCCGCCCCAGTCGGCACTCGATCGCGACGTTCCAGGTGAGGCCGAGCACGGCGAGGTCGGTGGCGAGCCGGAGGCTGTGCAGCGATCCGCCTTGACCGAGGTAAGCGTCCGCGAGCAGCAGAACGCCCGCAACGCAGAACGTCGCGACAGTCCACTTGGTGACGCGCCGGCGCTCGGGGCGGGCGGGAAAGCTGGGTCTCACTGCCCGCACGGTAGTCCCCGCTTCCATTGCGGACTTCGTCCTCTAGGACAGTTCGGGATGGCCGATTGGTCCTTTCGGCGGTTCGGCGACGATGCGGGACCGCCACAGATGCAGCGATGTGGAGATCAGCGTGGCGGCGAAGAGCAGCACGTAAATGTTGCCCATCACCCAGCCCGCGGGTCCGGACACGTCGTGGCCGGTCTGGCCGGGAGGTGGAACGCGGAACGCGGGCACGACCGTCAGGGCCACGAGCAGCGCGGGCGGGGCCCAGATCAGCGGCCAGGCTCGATCGGTCGAGCGCAGCACCTGGTCGCCCGCGAACACCACCAGCGGCACGACCCAAACCCAGTGGTGGCCCCAGGACCAGGGCGAAACCGCCGCCGCGCACAGCCCGAAGAGGGTGACCGCGAGCAGCCGCTCGCCCTGGCGGTCGGCTCGCGCCGCGAGGGCGATCGCGCGGGCCACGAGCAATCCGGCCACACCGACCCACAGCACGTTGGTGTCGCCGGTGTGGCCGAAGAGCCGGATCAGCAGGCCGTTCAGGGAAACGTTCTGGGCGGCTCCGGGGTCCGGCCAGATCCTGCTCGAATCGGCGAACAGACCGGTCGGCCAGAACTTCGCCGAATCGGCGGGCAGTGCGGCGAAGCCGAGCGCGACGGTGCCGAGGAAAGACACCACAGCCATGCTCGCCGCCCGGAACCGGCGGGTCACGACCAGGTACGGCAAGAACAGCAACGGGGTCAGCTTGATGCCCGCGGCCAGGCCGATCCCGAGTCCCTTGGTCCGGCACCGGTCGTCGCGCAGCGCGTCCCACAAGACGATGGCCAGCACCATCACGTTGACCTGGCCGACGTAGAGGGTGTGGTGGGCGGGTTCGAACCCGAGCGACCCGCAGGCCACCAGGAGTGTCAGCACCAGCGCGGTACGCCGGTCCCGCAGGCCGACCGATCGCCACGACCACCACGCGCAGCAGCCGAGTAACAGGCAGTTGACCAGGATGAACACAACTTTCGCGGCGCCCATCGACAGCGGCGCCAGCGGCGTGAACAGCAGGGCCGCCAGCGGCGTGTAGACGAAGTGCGGGCCGTCGACCAGTTGCCGGTCGTACAGCGGGATTCCGTCGAACACTGCCCGTCCGGCCGCGTGGTAGACCTCCAGGTCGACCGGGTCCGCCCACCAGGCCCGCACCGCGACCGCCAGTCCGCAGCCGCACACCAGCAGCACGAAACCCCAAGCCAGGTACGGCCGTTGCAACGCCCAGCGCAGCAGTGAGCGGGGTTCGTCGTGCGCGCTGCGGGAGGCGACGGGACATTCCAGCACCTGCCGCCGAGCGCCCGCGGGGTCGTGGCGTTCCATCCCACGGTTATCGCAGCGCGGCATCCGCCCCGTGGTCAGCCGTTCGGCCACCACGTCCGGCCGAACGGATGGACGTCATCGGGGGAATTCGTTCTTTGGTACCAACCGACCGGACGCGGCGGGCCAGACGATCCACATCGGACGTCTGGCCGCGCGCGGCGGGGCGCTTCACAGGATTTCGAGGGGGTCCGTGATCCACCGGCTCCTGTTCAGCGGCGTTGTGCGGCTGGCCGGCGGATCGTCTTGGTCAGCGCGGTCGTCAGGGCCATGCCCGCCGCGGCGACGATCGAACCCAGCAGGAGACCGGCGATCACATCGTGGGGGTAGTGGACGCCGACGAAGACCCGCAGGAATGCCTCCAGCACCGCTAGGAGCGCGACGATGATCGCGAGTCGGCGCCACGCGACAGCCAGGCCGACCGCGGCCGCCGCGGCGATGGTGCTGTGGTTGCTCGGGAACGACCAGTCGCCCGGTTCCGGGCACTCCGCGATCGTCGCGACGATGTTGCGGACCTCGCGGCACGGCCTTTCCTGCTCGACGAACGTCTTCGTCACCTCGCTGATCGCGTAGGCGAGCACCGTGACCGCCGGGGCCGCGAACGCGAGGACGCGCAGCCGGCGGTCGGCCCGGCGGGTTCGCCAGAGGTTCGCCAGCACCAGGGCGCCGAACACCAGGATCACCGCCTCCGTCGCCACGTCCGCCAACGCCTGCACCCAGCCCGGCGCGTCGTGGGCGAGGCCCGTGACCGCGCGGTACCAGTCGATGCTGATGTCCGGCACGTCCTCGATCTCGTTGGTGGCCAACGACGAACTCATCGATCCTCCGCATCTGCTCGCAACGCGGTCGAAGGTATGGATCGGGGAGTAGCCCGGGCAGTGGTCTTTCGGCAGCGGCCGCCCTTACTTTCGGCAGAATCCCGGCACCCGGGGCCGCTACGGGTGGTGATCCGGGTTGCGCGACGGTGTGGCCGCGTTCGGTGAGATGGCTGAAAGTCGCTGTCTTCGCCGGCGTTTCGGCGGTGGGTGCGCAGTACTCGGGCGCGGCTGCATCGTCGATCAGGAGGCACCGGTGCGTTCAATGCTCCTCGCCGGCGCGATCATCGCCGCGCTCGCGTCCCCGGCCCACTCCTGCGAACGGGAATCGCTCGACCCGCTGCTGCGGTCGGCCGCCGCGCGCGTCACCACATCGGACAAGGTCGCCGCGGCCAAGTGGGGCACGGGTCAGCCGATCGACGATCCGGCGCGGGAACAGCAGGTGCTCGACGCGGTCGCCCGCAAGTCGGTGGAGCTCGGCATCGACCCGGAGGAGTCGAAGCGGGTCTTCCGGGATCAGATCGAGGCCAGCAAGCTCGTCCAGCGGGCCCTGCACGAGAGGTGGGCCGCGATCCCCGGCGAGCGGCCGGTGGAACGTCCGGATCTGGGCGAGATCAGGCCGATCATCGACCGGCTGAACGACGAGATCCTGCTGGAACTGCGCGACACCCGGCAACTGCGCGACACGCCGTCCTGCGACGGCTACCTGACCAGCGCCTTCCACCACGCCAGCACCGACCTGCGGCTGACCGGCCTGCACCGCCTCGGCCTCGTCCGAGCGGTCCCGTCGATCTGCACCGGCCCCTGACCCGGCGCCCTCCCACGTCCCCCGTCCCGAGGTCCCTGGTCCCGGCGTCTCCCGGACTCGACGCTCTCCGGTCCCGGCGCCCCTGGATCGGCGCCCCTGGATCGGCGCCGTCCGGCCTCCTGCGTCGGCTCAGACCGGCGCTCCGACCGCAATTTCAATGGAAATCAGAGGTCCGATTTCCATTGAAATTGCGGTGAGTTGTCCACAGGCATCGGCGTGTCGGGGTGCGGCACGCCGATGATCCGCAAGTTCCATTGAAATTGAAGGTTCGATTTCAATGGAACTTGCGGGACCTCAGCGGAAGTCGGCGATGTGGTCGTCGACCCATTCCCGGAAGGTCCGCGCCGGGCGGCCGGTCACCTGCTCCACGTGCGGGGACACCGGCTCCGGGTCGCGGGAGATCCGCTCCCAGTAATCGAGGGCCCCGTCGGCGAACGAGGCCGGCCAGCCGTTGTCCAGCAGTTGGCGCCGGGCGGCACCCCGGGAGATCTCCTCCCAGCGCAGCCGACGGCCGATGGCTTCGCCGATCGTCCGCAACTGCTGGCTCTGGGGCGACACCTCCGGGAGGAATGCTTGAGACCTGTGGATCGGCTGGGAAGGGGCGTACCTTCCCAGTGATCGGATGCAAGGTTCCAAGCATGGCCAGCGCTGCAACGCTGGCTGGGAAGGTACGTCCCGATGCTCAGCGTAGTCCCTGACCCTGATTCCCGTGACGATGGCCCTGTCACGGGTTCAGCGTCTTTGATCGATGAGATCGTCCGAGAGGGTGCCCGCCGGATGCTGGCGGAGGCGTTACAGGCC
>NZ_SMKW01000042.1 GCF_004348985.1 Saccharopolyspora elongata
ACCGCCGACGTCGTCGGAGCCGCCACCGCCGTCGTCCGAGCCGCCACCGACGAGCTCGGTGCCGCCGCCGAGCAGCTCGCAACCACCGCCCAGCGGCGAATCGACCGCGCCGCCGAGCGCATAACGAGGCATGCTGGGCGCATGGGAATCCCGCTGCGCCCCTGGGCCGCCTCGCCCGCCGGAACCGGCACGCGGTGGTCGCACTACCGCGAATTCGGCCCTGCGAAAGAGGTTTCGAGCACGGTCTCGCTCTGCTGGCAGGGATTCGCCGGCTGGGACCGGGAGTTGCGGATCCTCCCGGACGGCTGCGCCGACCTGGTGTGGGACGGGCGCAGCCTCGACGTGGTAATCACCGCCGGAGCCCCGGAACGCCGCTGGCTGCCTGGAACCGCCCGGACGCTGGGCCTGCGGCTGCGCCGCGGCGGCGCTGGCTCGCTGCTGGGCCACGGGCTTTCCGAGCTACCGGCCGGGACGACGAGGCTTGCCGACCTGTGGGGACGGCGAGCGGGGCGGGCCGAAGAGCTGCTGGCAGCGTCGAAGTCCTTCGAGGCGCGGCGAAACGTGCTGGAAGCGCTGGTCGCCGAGCGGCTGCGAGATGTCCAGCCGGACCCACGGGCCATCGCTGCGGCGCACGGTCTTGCTACGCCAGGGGCGAAACCCGCGGACGTCGCCGACGAGCTCGGCATCAGCGAACGAGGACTCCGACGGCTCCTGCGACGCGAAACCGGGTGCGGGCCCAAGCAACTGCAACGCATCCTCCGCTTCCAGCGGTTCCACCGCCGCCTGCCCGCGCTGGCGCGCGGACGCACGTCGCTGGCGGTCGTCGCCGCCGAGCTCGGCTACGCCGACCAGTCACACCTGGGACGCGAATGCCGCCTGCTGTCCGGCTCATCGCCCGCTGCGCTGGTGCGCAGCTGGACCCGGCAGGACGCGTTGGCCGAAAAGTTCCAGACGGCACGGCCCGGGACGGCCAGGATCGGGCCCCGTGACAACCCGTTCCGAAACCGCTGAAGCCTTCCGCATCACCATCGCGGTCCGCAGCGACGACCTCGACGTCAACGGCCACGTGCGCGGGCCCGCGTACCTCGCCTACGGCGACCACGCCCGGTGGGCGTGCCTCGCCGCCGCCGGTGTCGACCCCGAGCGACTGCGCGCCCAGCACGACGTGGGCCCGGTCAACCTGGAGACCACCGTCCGCTTCCACCGCGAACTGCGACCGCTGGACCAGGTCGAGGTGACGTGCGCCTTCCAGTGGGGCGACGGCAAGACGTCCCGCGTCGTGCAGGAACTCCGCGCCCCGGACGGCACCCTGGTCGCGGAGGTCGAAAGCGTCTCAGGCCTCCTGGACCTGACCCGGCGCCGCCTGGTCGCCGACCCGGCCCGCTACTGGCGCGAGCTGGCCACCCGCCCGCAACTGCTGGGCCTGTAAACCACTTCCACAGCGGGTTTCCGCTGATCACTGCAGAAACATCGCGCTGGAAGCCCGTCGCGCGCAAAACCGCCGGAACTCCCTTCAGCAGCACCCGAAACCGCGTGCCGGCCGAACTTCGCGGGAACGCCGGGCAAGCTCGGGGTTTACCGGCGGGGAACTGTGTGGGAAGCTGCTGCAAACGCTTGCAGTGGCTGGCTGCCGCCCGTCGTCGCTGGTTATCGCCCGTCCAGGGCCGCTCGGCGCTCCGGTCGTGCCGGCGCGGGAGGAATGCCCATGAGCACCGTCCACTCTGGTCACCGGCTGCCGCCGTGGGGTTATGTCGCCGCAGGCACCGCCGTCATCCTGGCGACCTACCTCTACCTCCTGATCGAGCGACCGTCGAGCCTGCACGAGAGCGGGCACGGCAGCTCCGCCGCGCTGATCGCGCTCGGCGGCTACCTGATCGGCTCGCTGCTGGTCATCGCCGGCGCCAGCGCCCGGTTGCCGACCTCCACGGTGGCGATGCTGCCGGTGGCGATCGCGATCAACGTGGTGATCGGGCAACTGGTCAACATGCTGGGCCTGCCGGTGTACCTGGACTCGATCGGCACCGTGATCGTCGGCGCGCTCGCCGGGCCCGCCGCGGGCGCAGCGACCGGGGCGCTGTCCAACATCATCTGGGGCCTGACGATCTCGCCGCCGCTGTTACCGTTCTCGGTCGCCGCCGCGGCGATCGGCGTCCTGGCGGGGCTGGTCGCCCGCATCGGCGCGTTCCGCAGCCTGTGGACCGCGCTGCCCGCGGGCCTGCTCGCCGGTGTCGTCGCCGGGATGCTCTCCGCGCCGATCGCGGCGTTCGTCTTCGGCGGCGGCGGCTCGCCGGGCCGCACCGCGTTGCAGGCCGCCTTCCAGGCCTTCGGCAACAGCCTGCTGGACGCCGCGACGCTGACCGGGCTCGCCACCGATCCGCTGGACAAGGTGGTCACCTTCGCGATCGCTTTCCTGATCCTCGCCGCGCTACCGGCGAGGTTCCGGGAACGCTCGCCGTTCGTCCGCAGGCACGCGGTGTTCGGACGGCGCACCGCGGTGCTGGAAGGGCTGACGCGATGACCTTCTACCAGTTCGGCGACTCCAGGGTGCACGCGCTCAACCCGATCACCAAGCTGGTTTTCGCGATCGTCGTGATCATCGCCGCCTTCGCCATCAACGCGGTCTGGTTCCCCGCGCTGCTGTGGCTGCTGCTGGCCGCGACGGCCGCGACGGCGGGAGTGCTGGGCCGGTTCGGCTCGGTGACGCTGAAGTTCTTCGCCCCGTTCCTGCTGCTGATCTTCCTCGCGCAGGGCCTGTTCTACCCCGGCGAAGGACCGGTGCTCGCCGAGTTCGGCCCGCTGCAGGTGCAGCAGGACGGGCTGCTGTTCGCCACCCAGACGGGGCTCAGACTGCTGGTGCTGGTCGACGCATTCCTGTTCCTGCTGCTGACCACGCACCCCAGCAGCCTGATGACCGCGCTGGTGCAACGCGGATTGCCGCCCAACATCAGCTACGTGGTGTCCGCGACGCTGCAGATCATCCCCACCTTCCGGGCCCGCGCGCAGCTGATCCGACAGGCCCAGCAGGCTCGCGGCCTCGCGCTCGACGGCGGCCCGGTGCGCCGCGCCCGGACGCTGCTGCCGCTGGTCGGGCCGCTGGTGCTGGGCGCCTTCACCGACGTCGAAGAGCGGGCGATCGCCATGGAAGCGCGTGCCTTCGGCGCCCCGACGAGGCGCACCAACTTCGAGGTAATCCCGGATTCGGTCGGGCAGCGGGTGGCGCGCTGGGCGTTGTGGATCTGCGCGGCCGCCGCCCTGGCCGCCAACGCGCTTGGAGTGTTCTCGTGATCGAGTTCAGCCGGTTCAGCTACGCCTATCCGACGAGCACCGCTCCGGTGCTGCGCGACATCGAGGTGGCGATCCCGGAGGGCCAAGTGTGCGGGCTGGTCGGCGCCGGCGGCGCGGGCAAGTCGACGCTGGGCTATGCCGCGGCGGGGCTGATCCCGCACGCGCTGGGCGGCGACTTCACCGGCCGCGTCACCACCGCGGGCCGGGTCGTGGCGGACACACCGCTGGCCGAGGTGGTCACCGAGGTCGGGCTGGTGCTGCAGAACCCGTTCAACCAGATCTCGGGCGCGAAGTACTCGGTGCGCGCGGAACTGGCCTTCGGGCTGGAGAACCTCGGCGTGGCGCGCACGGAGATGGTCGACCGCATCGACGGGATGCTGGAGCGGCTGCAGATCGCCCACCTCGCGGAGCGCTCGCCGTACGAGCTCTCCGGCGGCCAGCAGCAGCTCGTCGCGTTGGCGGCGGTGCTGGTGATGAAGCCGCGGGTGCTGGTGCTCGACGAGCCGACGTCGCAGCTCGATCCGGCGGGCAGCCGCCTGGTGTTCGCGGCCCTGGAGGAGTTGCGCGGCACGGGCATCACGGTGCTGCTGATCGAGCAAAAGCTCGAACAGCTGGCGGAGTACGCCGACCGCGTTCTGGTCCTCGCCGAAGGTTCGGTCCGGCTCGACGGCGAACCGGAGCGCGTCCTGGCCGATCCTCGCCTGCCCGAGTGGGGCGTCGGCACGACGCGGTTCACCGACGCGGCCCGCAGGGCGGCCGAACTCGGGCGCTGGCCCGCGGGCCGGGACCTGCCGGTCACCCTGCCGACCGCCGTCGCCGGCTTCACCGAGGCGCTGGGAGAAACCCGATGAGCATCGAGATCGAATCGCTGGTCTACCGCTTCCCGAGCGGCGTGACGGCGCTGGACGGCGTTTCGCTGAGTATCCGCGCGGGCGAGAAAGTGGCCGTGGTGGGCCAGAACGGCGCGGGCAAGACGACCTTGGTGCGTCACCTCAACGGCGTGATCAAGCCCACGGCGGGCCGGGTGGTGGTCGACGGCTGGGACACCGCGGACCACACCATCGCCCAGCTGGCGACCAAGGTCGGCTACCTGTTCCAGAACCCGGATCAGCAGCTGTTCGCCCGAACGGTCCGCCAGGACGTCGAGTTCGGGCCCCGGAACCTGGGCCACCCGCAGTCTCGCCGGGCGGAACTGGTGACCTGGGCCCTCGAAGCCACCGGCCTCATCGACCGCGCCGATACGCACCCGTACGAACTGTCCCTGTCGGACCGCAAACGCGCCGCCCTGGCCGCGGTCCTCGCGATGGACACCCCGATCGTCGTCCTCGACGAGCCGACCACGGGCCAGGACCACAATGCGGTCCAGAACATCGCGAAGCTCATCGAAACCTTTCACGGCCAAGGCAAAACGGTCGTGGCGATCACCCACGACATGGACTTCTGCGCGGAGAACTTCGACCGGGTGATCTCGATGTCGGCCGGCCGAGTCCTGTCGGACGCCCCACCGGACCAAGCCTTCGCCGACGAAGAAGCGGTGCGGAACGCGGCCCTGGAATCTCCCCAGATCCTCCGCCTGTCCCAAGCCCTGGCGCTGCCCCCGACCACCTCGGTCACCACCTTCACCGAATACTTGACCAGGTGAGGAGCAACGTTGCCGCAGGCACTCCGGCCGTGAGTCTTTTGGGTCGCCATAGCAGCCCAAAGACTCACGGCCCCGTGACCAGCCGCAACGCGAACCTCGCAGCTGCGGGGCCAGCATCGCGACCCAGGCACTCACGCACGTGCTGCCTCGGGGCGGCCCTGCGAGCTGGGGATCGGGCGGGTTCTCTCGCGGCGGAGGACGAATTCCACGATGGTCAGGTTGATGATCCAGCCCAGCCACTGGCCGATCGGGATCGTCATGTCCACCGCCGCCGGGACCGAGCCGCCGTACATCGCGCCGATGAACGGGAACTGGGCGAGCAGCAGCAGCGGCACCACGATGCGCGACGTCACGGCCAGGAACGTCAGCGCGTAGTTGCGCATCATCCACGCCCGGTGGGCCGCGAAGTCGCGCCGCCGCGCGGCCCGGACCGCCAGCGCGCCCGTCACCAGCCAGCCGACCGCCGGGATGAGCAGGCCGACCCTGGTGAGGGCGTGCTCGGCCAGCAGCGCCACCGGGATGCCGGTCAGGCCCGCCGGCAGCACCCCGGCCAGCAGATAGGCCCGGCCGACCACCCGGTGCAGCCGGCGGCGAGCCCGCAGCGCGGGGATGAACTGCAGCGGCCCGAGCACGAGCGCGACCGCCGCTGTGAAGATGTGCACGAGCAGCAGGATCCAGTGCGCCTCGCCGCGCACCTGGATCCGGCTCGCGTCCACGTCGAGGAGCACGTACGGCACGACCAGCGCGGTGCCGCCGACGACCGCGGTGGTCAGCAGCAGCCAGCCGCGCCGCACCGATCTCCGCACTCCCGATTTCGCCGTCATCGTTCCGCCTTCCGTCGGGGTGGCCGCCGGAACCCCGGTCCCGGCGGCCACCGGAGATCAGCCCAGCTCGGTCAGCCGCTCGCGGTACTCGTCGGTGCCGATCTCCCCCTTGGCGAACCGCTCGGCCAGGATCTCCTTCGCCCGCTCGACGGCGGAGCGCCGCCGCGGCCGGCGAACCGCCAGCCAGACCACCGTCGCGATCAGCGCGGCGACCAGCACCAGGAAGAACAGGCCGATCAGCCATCCCGGGCCGCCCTGCGGCCCGTGCCAGCCGGGATTCGGGCCCCACTGCACCAAGAACTCGGTCAACATCACTGCCACCTCCGAAACCGCTCCCGTTGGTCGGATCGAGTCTCGGCCCGGCGGGCGGCGCTGTCGTCGGCCACCGAGCGACACCCGGACTACCGCGCACGACGTAGCCGGCGTACGCAGCACCGCGGATCGGGTGTTGACGCCGCTTCTCCCCGGCGGTCACCATTGCGCCATGCGCAGCTCGATGCGCATTGAGGAACAATCCCGACGCCGCTTCCGGTCCAGGTGGGAGTTGCCGATGAGGATCCTGCTCGCCGACGCGTTCCCGGCCGCGCACCTCGCGGAGCTGGCCGACCACGGCCATGACTGCGCCTACCGGCCGGACACCACCGCCGATCAGCTCCCCGACCGGCTCGACGGGTTCGACGCACTGGTGGTCCGCAGCACCCGGGTTGCAGCCGCCGCGCTCGAACGCGCCGACGGCCTGCGGCTGGTCATCCGGGCGGGAGCCGGCACCAACACGATCGACTGCGAAGCGGCGTCCCGGCTCGGGATCCGCGTCTGCAACGTGCCCGGGCGCAACGCCGCCGCGGTGGCCGAGCTCGCGTTCGCGCTGCTGCTGGCGCTGGATCGCAACATCTGCGACAACGTCGCCGACCTGCGGGCCGGGCATTGGGACAAGAAGCGCTACTCGCGCGCACGCGGCATCTTCGGCCGCCGGGTCGGCGTCATCGGCCTCGGCCAGATCGGCCTGGCCTTCGCCGAACGCGCTGCGGCGTTCGGGATGGCGGTGCACGCCGTGGCCAAGCCCGGACGCGCGCCGGAGACGCTGGAGCACGCGAACGCGATCGGCGTTCGCTTTGTCGACGACCTGACCACCCTCGCCCGCACCTGCGACGTGCTCTCCCTGCACGCGCCCGCGACCGACGCCACGCGGCACCTGATCGACGCCGACCTGCTGGCGCACGTGCAGCCTGGCACGATCATCCTCAACACCTCGCGCGGGGAACTCGTCGACGAGGAGGCGCTCATCGAGGCCATGGCGGACAAGGACATCCGCGTCGGCGTCGACGTCTACGCGGACGAGCCGGCGACGAGCACCGGGCGCATCGAGTCCCGGCTGGCCCGGCATCCGAACGTCTACGGCACCCACCACATCGGGGCGTCCACCGAGCAGGCGCAGCAGGCGGTCGCCGCCGAGGTGGTGCGGATGGTGGATGCGTTCGAGTCGGGCACGGTGCTGCACTGCGTGAACCCGCAACCCGCAACGCATTCCGGCGAACGCTCGTGAACGCCACCCGGCAGGACGGCGCCGGGATCACCGCCCGGCCGCCGCGCGCGCTGTTGCGCGGGAGCGGAGACCTCGGACCGGCAGTGGTGGTCTACCGGTTGGAATCCGGCGGGCACCGGCAGACCGGTGTCGTGGTCGAAGTGTCGGTCGACGACTACCGCGGCGGCCGGATCCGCCGCCACGAAGCCACCCAACCGGCCCGGGTGCGCGAGCTCGAAGAGCAAGCCGAGGCAACCGGGGTCGAGCGGATGCCGGTCATGCTCGTCCACAGAGGACACCTGTCGATCGCCGACATCACTTCGGCCGCTCCAACGGCGCGGCTGCACGACGGGAGCGCCACGCACACGGTGTGGGTCCGGCGCGACGAAGCGGGCGCGCGGGCGTTGTGCGACGAGATCGGCCGCATCGGCAACCTCTACATCGCCGACGGCCACCACCGGATGCTGGCCGCCGATCGCTACGCCGCCCGGCGCGGCCTCGGCTCCGACCACCCGAGCGCCTTCACGCTCGCGGCGCTGTTCCCCAGCGACGAGATGCGCATCCTCGGCTACCACCGCTGCTTCGCCCTGGCGCCGGACAACACCGCGCGGGACGTGCTGGACCGCCTCGCCGAGCATCCGCTGACCGAGCGGATCGAGGAATCCCCTGCGGCGGACACGGAACCCGGCGTGGTGGCGGTCGGCCTCGGCGACCGGTGGTACCGCCTGCGGCTGCGCGCCTCGGGCGTTCTCGACGCCTTCGCCATCGAGCAGGAGATCCTGCCGAAGCTGCACGACCTCACCGCGGGCGAGGCCGCGGCCGACAGGCAGCACGCGGTGGAGGCCTGCTGGTGCGGCGGCCGGAACGCGTTCCGCCTGATCCCGCACCCGCCGACGATCGACCAGGTGCTGACCACCTCGGACGAGGGCCTGCCGATGCCGCCGAAGTCGACCTGGTTCGACCCGAAACCGACTGCGGAGCTGTTCCTCCGCCCGCTCATCTGAACGAGTTTCCGGCACAGCTAGGGCACCTTTCACTTCCCGACGGGACACCGGACCGCAAAACCCCTGCCCGCACGGCAGATTCCGCATTACGATCACGCGCCGACGCGTCGATCAGGAGGTTTCGCCGTGCTGGAGAACGCCGCGGGGGAAAGACCGCGAACGAAGCAAGCCGCACGCCCGAACGGCGCACCGGCCGGGCGCCGAAGCCGATCGCGGCCGGGCAGGCGGTCGTTGACCGCCATCGCCGGAGCCGCGCTGCTGGTCGTCGGGCTACCGGGGACCGCCTACGCAGAACCGCCCGCGGCGCTGCCCGCGAGCTTCGACGAGGTCGACGGCAAGTGGCAGCCGGCCTTCGACTACGACGGCGACGGCTGCTACCCCACCCCGGCGATCGGCCCCGACGGTTTGATCGCCGAGGGCCTGAAGCCCTCCGGCGCGCTCGACGGGAACTGCCACGACCAGTCCGACCTCGACAACACCAACTCGTACTCCCGCGCCAAGTGCGTCGACAACGGCTGGTGCGCGTACCTCTACGACCTGTACTTCGAGAAGGACCAGGCCCTCGGCGGCGTGGACGACATCTTCGGCCACCGGCACGACATAGAGCACGTCGTGGTGTGGGTGCGCGACGACGAGGCGAAGTACGTGTCGACGTCGGCGCACGGCAACTATTCCACGCGGCCCGCTTCCGAGGTCTCCTGGGAGGGGAACCACCCCAAGATCGTCTACCACAAGGACGGCGCCAGCACGCACTGCTTCCGCCTGGCGGGCCGCGACGAGCAGCCGGAGAACCACTACGGGACCTGGCAGTACCCGGACCTGGTCAGCTGGAACAACTTCCCGCCCGGCATCCGGGACAAGCTGACCGGAGCCGACTTCGGCTCGGCCAGCCTGGCGATCAAGGACGGCGCCTTCGAGCAGAACCTGGAGAAGGCCAAGCCGGGCGAAGTCGAGTTCAACGCCTACGAGTGATCACTGCGGCGGCTGGAGGACGGCCTCGGCGAGCGCGTCCGGGGCCTCCTCCGGAATCCAGTGGCTGATGCCTTCGAGCTGCACGAATCGGTACGGCGCCGCCACGTGGTCGCCGCACCGCAGCGCCCCCGCCCGGCCCAGGGCGCCGTCCTCGGTGCTCCACACGTAGGTCGTCGGGACGGTCACGGACGCGAGTTCGTCCATGCGACCCATCGCCCGGTACCAGTTCAAGGCGGCCGTCAGCGCGCCCGGCTCGCTGAGCACCCGGATGTGCTCCTCCACCAGCTCCGCGGGGACGTCGTCGCTGAACACGGCGCGCAGCCGCTTCGCCCCGTCGGCCAGCAGCACATGCTCGGCCTTGCCCTCCTGCCGGAAGAGCTTGATGTACTCGGAGCGGCGCTGCTGGTCGGCGTCGTTGCGCAACGCCCAGCCGAAGGCGGCCGGGTGCGGCACGGACACCGCGGTCAGCGTGCGGACCCGGTCCGGGTGCCAGCCCGCGAGGTGCCAGGCCACCACCGAGCCCCAGTCGTGGCCGACGACGTCCACTTCGGACAGACCCAGCGCGTCGATGATGCCCACCGCGTCGGCGACCAGGTGGGCGATCCCGTACTGGTCGGCGCCGTCGGGCCGGGCACCGGGCGAGTAGCCGCGCTGGTTCGGCGCGATCGTGCGCAACCCGGCCGCGACCAGCCGCGCCGAGACGAGGTCCCAGCTCCGCGCCGTCTCCGGGAAGCCGTGCAGCAACAGCACCGGGCGTCCCTGCGCGCCGCCCGCGATGGCGACGTCGAAGGTCAGCGGTCCGACGTCGATCCGTTCGTGGTGGCCCGAAACATCCTGCGTCATCAGCCGTCGCTCCGAGTCAGGTTCCGCATCCGAGGGCGCGCCCAACATACCATCCGGTCGGTACGTCCCGCCAGGGACGCCGTCGCGACTGTCCACTAGGGACTCGCCGCGCCCCGTTCGGCTCGTGAGCGTTTTGGATCGCTATAGCCATCCAAAACGCTCACGAGCAGCATCACCCCGGGAGCACTCCCCCGCGCAGTTCCCAGCGGCGGGTGATCGGGTTCCGGACCCACCGGAGTTCGGTCTCCTGCTCCCACGGCTGGAGCGCGTCGAGGTGGCGGGCCCACAGCCGGTTCTGGGTCGCGAGGTACTGCCTGATCCCGGCGAGCCGGTTCTGCTGCTTGTTACGAAGTGGCGTGCGCATCGTGTTCATCCCCGAGAAGAGGTCCGATCGATGGCACTCAGTTTCCGATGGACCAATTCCTGCCAACAGTGGCAGCGATGCCGTTGTGCCGCAAAATCCTGCCAGCTATCGTTCAGGCATGCTGCGTTCCGTGGCAGCGGTCGTCCTGGACGGCGCCGCTCCGTTCGAACTCGGCGTGCTGTGCGAGGTTTTCGGCCTCGACCGCACCGCCGACGGGGTTCCACCGATCGAGTTCCGGGTGTGCGGGCAGCGCCCGGGAGAGCCGCTGAGCACGTCGGTGGGGATGAACATCGTCCCCGAGCACGGGCTGGAGGGACTGGACGGGGCCGATGTCGTCGCGGTCCCGGCCGGCCAGATCCGGGACATCTACCCGGCGAAAGCGCTTGCGGGCCTGCGAGACGCCGTCGCCCGTGGCGCCACTGTGCTCTCGGTGTGCTCCGGCGCGTTCATGCTCGGCGCGGCCGGGCTCCTCGACGGCCGACCCTGCACGACGCACTGGTACTACGCGACCGAGTTCCGCCGCAGGTTCCCGACCGCCCGGCTAGACCCGGACGTGCTCTACGTCGACGACGGGAACGTCGTGACCAGCGCGGGCACCGCCGCCGGGATCGACGCGTGCCTGCACCTGGTGCGCCGCGAGCTCGGTTCGGCTGCGGCGATGAAGATCGCCCGCCGGATGGTCGTCCCGCCGCAGCGCGACGGCGGGCAGCGCCAGTTCATCGACCTGCCGGTGCCCGAATGCTCCGGCGACAGCCTGCAACCGCTGCTGAGCTGGCTGCAGGAAAGCCTGGACGACGAGCACACCATCGCCAGCCTCGCGGGACGGGCGCAGATGTCGCAGCGCACGTTCGCGCGTCGCTTCGTCGCCGAAACCGGGACGACCCCGAACCAGTGGCTGGCCACCCAGCGGGTGCTGCACGCCCGGCGGCTGCTGGAGGACACGCAGCTCGGCATCGACCAGATCGCGCGCGAGTGCGGGTTCAGCACGGCCGCGCTGCTGCGCCACCACTTCCGCCGCATCGTCGGCGTCACGCCGCGCGACTACCGCCGGACCTTCTCCCGGCCCGCCGAGGTGGGGTGAGCGCTCAACGGCGGGTGGCGCAGGCGATGCAGGTCGTCACGGCCGGCAGCGCCTCCAGGCGCTCCGGTGCGATGGGCTTCCCGCATCGCGCGCACACCCCGTAGGTGCCCTTGTCCAGGCGCGCTGCGGCCCGGTCCAGCTCATCGAGCTCGTGGCGGGCATCCGCGAGCAGCCCCTGCACCTGGGCGCGCTCGTACGCGAGCGTCGCGCCCTCCGGATCGTGCTCGTCGTCGGTGCCGGTCCACGTCGAGACCTCGCCGATGGACTCCAGGTGGCGTTCCAGGGACTCGACGCGCGCCAGCGCGCCGGCACGCTCCTCGGCCAGCCTTTCCGACGCCGTCCGCGGCCCAGGCGGGGACGGCGCGTCCTGCGACGCCCGCTTGTTCATAACGAGGTGAACGCCGCCGCCCGGCCGCCTATTCCGCCGGTTCAGGCGTTGCGGTCGCCGCTATGCGCCGGTTCCAGGGCATCGGCGCTCTCCGCCGGGGCTTTCGCCGCGGAGCGGGAGCGGAGCAGGCTCGCCGCGGTCGTCACCGCCAGGGTGAGCACGATGAAGCCCAGCGAGGCGGCGATGCCGATGTCCGGGACGGCGAAGCGGATCTCGTCGATGTGCGAGCCGTGCAACGCCTCGATGATCAGCTTCAGCCCGATGAAGCCGAGGACCACCGCGAGGCCGTAGCTGAGGTAGACCAGGCGGTCCAGCAGCCCGCCGATGACGAAGTAGAGCTGCCGCAGCCCCATCAGCGCGAAGGCGTTCGCGGTGAAGATGATGAACCCGTCCTTGGTGAGACCGAAGATCGCGGGCATCGAGTCGAGCGCGAAGATGACGTTGGCCAGCCCGAGCGCGGTGACGACCACGATCATCGGGGTGAACATCCGCCGCCCGTCGACACGGGTGGTCAGCTTGCCGCCGTCGTAGGAGTCGGACGTCGGCAGCACCCGTTGCAGCGCGCGGGTGATCGCGTTGTCCGGCTCCTCTGGCTCATCGCCGGCGCCGTCCCTGGCGACCTTGATCGCAGTGTAGATGAGGAACGCGCCGAAGATGTAGAAGACCCAGTTGAAGGCGCTGAGGGCGGCGACGCCGGCGGCGATGCACACGCCGCGCAGCACCAGCGAGAGCACGATGCCGATGAACAGCACGCGATGCTGGTGCTCCTTCGGCACGGCGAACCGCGACATGATGATGACGAACACGAAGAGGTTGTCGACCGAGAGGCTGTACTCGGTCACGTAACCGGCGAAGAACTCCGCGCCGCTGGTGGGCCCGGCGAAGACCAGCAGGATCGCGCCGAAGACGGCCGCGAGGGCGACGTAGCCGGCGACCCACAGGCTCGCCTCCCGGACCCCGACCGCGTGCGGGCGACGGCCGACGAACACCAGGTCGCCCACGATGAGAACGGCCAGCGCCGCCAGGGTCGCGATCCACACCCACATCGGGAAGTTCATCGGCACGTCACCTCCGTGCGCCAACGCGCGCCGGGACCGGACGTGATTCCAGTCCCGACAATTTGCATTCAGTATACTGTATGACCTCGATCGCTGAATCGGATCATCGGGAGAATTCGACGCAGGCATAGGAAAAACTGCCCGATCGGAGCAGAACTTTTCACCGAACAAGGAATATTCGCACCAATGGAATCATTCGGCCAACTTGGCGCGATTCCGACATTCAACTGCATAACCGTCTAATTCCCTTATACACAAAGGACAACTGTCCGATCCCGTACCGGGAGATCATCGACATCCGGCCGGGCGACGTCAACGTTGGTCCGGACACATCACCCCACCCGCACGCCCAGCGACGCCCCTCCGGATTGGTCCACATCAGACAGTGGAACCGAGGAGGCGTCCCGACGGAGCTCGGCAGCGGGCAGGGGCGATTTCGCGCGAACCCCCTCCCCTCATGCGAAGTGCCGGTTTCGCACGAAACCGTCGGCACCCCGGTCGCAGATCTCGGCAGCGTTCCGCAAGGCCGAACTGCCGGTGGCAAAAGCGGCTCGAGCGGCGTCGAATGGAGGCATGACCTCGTTACCGATCCCACGGCCGCGCGCCGCCGTGATCGGCCTGCTCGCCACCGCCGCCGCGCTTGGCGCGGGACATCTCGTCGCAGGCCTGGCCGCCGTCCCGTCGCCGTTCGTCGCGGTGGGCGGCGCGCTGGTCGACCTGACGCCGGAGCCGGTGAAGGAACTGGCCATCGCGCTGTTCGGCACCGCCGACAAGCTGGCGCTGCAGACCGGGATGGCGCTCGTGATCGCGGCGCTCGCGGTCGTGGCAGGGCTGCTGTCCCGGCTGCGCTGGTGGCCGGGCGCGGTCGTGATCGGCCTGTTCGGGATGGCCGGGGTGGCCGCGGCGATGTCCCGGCCGGAGGGCGGCGTGCTCGCTTCCCTGACGTCCGTGGTGGTCGGCGTCGCCGGGTTCTGGTGGCTGCACGGAGTCACCCGGCCCGGTGCCGAGGCCCCGGCCGAGGTGGACGCGAGCCGGCGGAAGTTCCTGATCACGTCGTCGCTGGTGGTCCTCGGCGCGAGCGCCGCAGGCATCGTCGGCGGCATCCTGCAGCGCGGTGCGGGCGTGGTCTCCTCGCGGCTCGCGGCCGCCGCGCGCATCCCGAAGGTCCCGGAGCCGCCCGTCCCGCCCGGCGCGGACTTCGTCGCCTCCGGCACCCCGGCGTTCCTGACGCCGAACCGGGACTTCTACCGGATCGACACGGCGCTGGCGGTGCCGCAGCTCCGCGCCGAGGACTGGCGGCTGCGGCTGCACGGCATGGTGCGGAGCGAGCTGGAGCTGACCTACGACGACCTGCTGCAGCGTCGGGTGGAGGCCCGCCAGATCACGCTCACCTGCGTGTCCAACGAGGTCGGCGGCCCGCTGATCTCCACGGCGACGTTCGTCGGCGTGCCGGTGCGCGACCTCCTGCTGGAGGCAGGGGTGCGGCCCGGCGCCCAGCAGTTGTTCACCACCAGCGTCGACGGCTACACCGCGGGCACGCCGCTGGACGTGCTGCTCGAACCGGACCGGGGCGCGCTGCTGGCCGTCGGCATGAACGGCGAGCCGCTGCCCACCGAGCACGGCTTCCCGGTCCGCATGGTCGTTCCCGGGCTGTACGGCTACGTGTCGGCGACCAAGTGGCTGGTGGACGCCGAGGTCACCACCTTCGACCGGCAGCACTACTGGGAGCGGCGGGGCTGGGCCCGGCAGGCGCCGATCAAGACCGAGTCCCGCATCGACCGCCCTCGGCCGGGGAGAACGGTGCCCGCCGGTCCGGTGGTGCTGGCCGGAATCGCCTGGGCGCAGCACACCGGCATAGACCGGGTGGAGGTCCGCGCCGACGGCGGCGAGTGGCAGCCCGCCGAGCTCGCCGCCGACGTCAGCCGCGACACCTGGCGGATGTGGCGCGCCACCCTGGACCTCCCGCCCGGCGATCACGTCGTGGAATGCCGGGCGACCGACCGGAGCGGCAAGCCGCAGACACCGGAACGCCGCTCCGTCATCCCGGACGGCGCAACCGGTTGGCACGCCGTGCGATTCACCTGCACCGCATGACGGCTACGACTGGCGCGCCGCGACCTCGGCGGCAGGCGCGGGTTCGCGCTCGGGCTCGGCGAGCATGGCGTAGATCGCCACGGACAGCGCCGCGCAGATGGCCGCGCTGGACCACAGCACGACCTGCCAGGCCCCGGTGAAGCTCTGCGTGACGAAATCGAAGAACTGGGGCCGGATCCCGGCCGGGAGCATCGACATCGGCCCGCCGAGGTCGCCGGAGTTCACGCTGTTGGCCAAGGCCTCCGGCGTGCCCGGGTAGAAGGGCGACCACCCGTCGCCGAGCCGGTTCCCCAGCAGGTCGACCAGGGCCGAACCGGCCGCCGCGATGACCACGGCCTCGCTGCCGAGCCGGAGGGTGTTGAGGAAACCCGCCGCGGCACCGGTGGATTCGGCCGGCACCACGGTCAGCACCGCCCCGTCGACCAGCCCGAAGTTCAACCCGAGGCCGACGCCGAGCAGGATCAGCGGCCCGGCCGGCACGGCGACGCCGACGCCGGGCTGGAGGACGGCGGCCAGCCAGCCGACACCGATCGTCAGGCACGCGAGGCTCAGGGCGAACACGGTCCTGGCGGAGAGCCCGATCCTGATCAGCCGGTTCGCCAGGACCGGCGTCACCAGGATGGGCAGCGTCATCAGCAGCATCGTCGCGCCCGCCGCCTGGCTGCTCGCCCGGTTGGCGACCAGCAGGTAGTTCGGCAGCAGGGGCAACAAGATCACGAACGCGAACGTGACCACCACGGGGATCAGGCACAGCGCCACGAACCTCGTGCTGCGCAGCAGCGCCAGGTCGAACATCGGATGCCGCTGCCGCCGCTCGACGAGCACGAACAGCACCATCAGCAGCACCGATCCGGCGAGCAGCCCCAGCACGCCGGGACTTCCCCAGCCCCACTGCGGGCCTTCGACCACGCCGAGCATCAGCAGGAACAGGCCGGCGACGAACGTCGAGGTGCCCGCCCAATCCACTTTGGACTCGGACGCGCCGCGGGACTCCCGCAGGAACGGGACGGCGAGCAGCACCAGCAGCATCAGCAGCGCGTGCGAACCGAAGAACGACCGCCAGCCGAGGTTGTCGGACAGCAGCCCGGCCGCCATCGCTCCCAGGGCGAGCCCGGCGCCGGTGGTGATGCCGACGGCGGCGAACACCCTGGTGCGGGCCGCTCCCCCGAAAGTCGTCGCCAGGATCGAGCTACCGCTGGTCAGCAACGCGGCAGCGCCGACACCGGCGATCCCGCGGGCGACGTCGAGCAGGTAGATGTCGGTCGCCACCGCGCTCACCATCGATGCGGCGGCGAACAGCGCCGCGCCCCAGCTGAAGACGCGACGGCGTCCGAGCAGGTCGACCAGCGAGCCACAGGCGAGCATGAAGCTGGCGAAGGTCAGGTTGTAGGCGTGCACCGCCCACTGCAACGCGTCCAGCGACGCACGCGTCTCGGCGCCGATGTGCGGCAGCGCCACGCCCGACCCGGTCACCGAGGTCGGCAGGATCAACAGGGTCAGCAGGATCGCGACCAGCGCGATCCCGGACCTCGCCCGGACACCCACGAGGGCACTCATCTTCCTTGCAGTTCCTTCAGATTCGCGAAGTCTTGGGCTGATCAGAAGCTCACGACGCCGGCGCGACGGGGAACGAGCCCACGAGGCCGCCGTCGACGAGGAGGTCCTGGCCGGTGATGTAGGCGGCGTCGTCGGAGGCCAGGAAAGCCACCGCCGCAGCCACGTCGTCCGGGTGACCGAGAGAACCCAGCGGTACCTCGGCGGCGTTGCGCGCCTCGGCTTCGGGATCCTGGTTCGCGGCCCGGTACATCTCCGTGTCGATGTAGCCGGGGCTGACCGAGTTGACCCGGATGCCGCGCGGTGCGAGGTCGGCGCCCAGCGTGCGAGCGAGGTTGTGCACCGCGGCCTTGGTCGCGGAGTAGATCGAGGCGATGGGCAGGCCGCGCTGCAACGTCCAGGAGGCGTTGATGACGATCGCACCGCCGTCGCGCATCAGCGGCAGCGCCTTGGTGATGGTGAAGAAGACACCCTTGAAGTTGACGTCGACGGTGCGGTCGAAGTCCGCCTCGGTGAGCTCGGTGGTCGGCTTGAAGATCCCGACGCCGGCGTTGGCGAACACCGCGTCCAGCCCGCCGCGCCGGGTCTCGATCCGCCGCATGAGGCGGTCCAGGTCGTCCTGCGAGGTCACGTCGGCGCGGACGGAGAGGAGCCGATCCGCGTCGAGCCCTGCGGCGGCGGCGTCCAGGCGCGCCTGGTCGCGGCCGCTGATGACGACGTACGCGCCTTCGTCGAGGAGCCGGCGCGCGGTGGCGAGCCCCATACCGCTGGCACCGCCGGTGATCAGGACGGTCTTGTTCGTGAATCGCTGCATGCCAACGATCCTCAGGCGGCGCGAGCGCCTCCGGGAGTGTCGGCCGAGCCTGGGTCTGGCACCACCAGTCTCAGCTCGCCGCCGGTTCGGCCAGCAGCTCCGCCAGCCGCGGCTCGGTGCCGGTGCCCGGCTTCGGCACGTGCAGCAGCAGCCGGTGTCCCGGCTGATCGGCCAGCGGCAGCGAGCTGTACTCGAAGACCAGCTCCCCGACCGCCGGGTGGTCGACGACCTTGATCCCTTGGGTCGCGCTGCCGATCCCGTGCTCCGCCCAGATGTCGGCGAACGCGGCGCTCACCGCGCACATGTCCTCGGCCAACCGGCCGAACTCCGGGTCATCCGGGTAGCGCGCGGCATCCGCCCGGAACTGGCCGACGATCTGCCGCGCCGCGTCCTCCCAGTGGCAGATCGCGGCCCGGTAGCGGGCGTTGGTGAAGAAGCTGACCAGGCAGTTGTGATCGATCTGGCCGTAACCGAACACCTCCTCGGCCGCGCGGTTGACGGCGACGAGGTTCCAGTGCCGGTCGATGACGTAGGCGGGCGCGGCAGCCAGCCGTCGATCACCCGCCGCAGCTCGGGCGCGACTTCCCGGTCCACCGGTGGCGCCTGCGGTGGGTTGAGTCCCGCCAGCAGGTAGAGGTGTCCGCGCTCGGCGGTGTCGAGCCGCAGCACACGCGCGATGGCGTCCAGCACCTCGGCGGACACGTTGATCTCCCGGCCCTGCTCCAGCCAGGTGTACCAGGACGCGCCGACCCCGGCGAGCACGGCGACCTCCTCGCGGCGCAACCCCGGCGTGCGCCGCCCGCGGCCGGCCGGCATTCCCACGTCCTCGGGCGTCAGCCGAGCCCGTCGCGAACGCAGGAACTCCCGCATCTCGGTGCTGCGCCGCCGGCGGGCCGCTGCGGGAAGCCGCGAAACATCCATCCGCCCATGCTAGGAGCACGCCGTCAGAGCATGCCGAGAAGGATCGGGGCGGCGTTGGTCGCGCCGTGGACGACCAGCAGCGGCCACATCAGGCGGTACTTGCTCCACAGCCAGGCGCCTGCACGTCTTCGTGGACGGCATGACGCTGCAGGCGGCGACGTATCCGCGCGCACTTCCGGTCGCCGAGGTGCGCCGCATGCTCCGCGCGGAGCTGGAGCTCGTTTCCCGCTCCGCACGGGCGAAATCCCGGAAGAGCTGAGCGTCCACAAGAGACCGTCAGCCCGCGAGGCCGTCGAGTTCGGCCGCATTGCCGCCGCCGCTCTGGGCCAGGTTGCGCAGTTCCTGGAGGGCGACCGACAGCATCGACACGTCCGGCTCCGCGGCTTCCTTCAGCAGCACGAAGGTTTCCCGGTACATCCGGACGCGGTCGGGGTTGCCGTCGAGCCAGGCGTCGACGAGCCGGTCCGGTGGCGTCGATTCGTCCGCGCCGTGCAGCGCGGCGGCGGTGAGCCTGCGGCGCTGGGTGAGCAGGTCGTCGCGCAACGATGCCTTGGCCAGCATGGTCCAGTGCGAGTCGCTCGCCTGCTCCACCGCCTGTTCCTTCAGCCAGTCGAGGTCGAGCCGCTCGCCCAGCTCGAAGTACAGCCCGGCCGTCCACTCCAGGTCGCGGCCGGATGCCCACGAGATCTCCGCGATGTCCATGCCCGAGCACAGCGGGTCGAGCACGAATACCCGCTCGCACAGCCGCTCCGGGACGCCGGCCCCGGCTAGCGCGGCGATCGCCCGCTCCACCCGCCGCCGCTCCCGTCCGGTGAGTCGGCCGCGCAGGGTGTGGGCCAACCGCAGCATCGCCGGCCGGAACCGCCGTACCTCGACCGCCGTGTCGATCTCCCGGCGGTTGCGCAGCAACCACAGTGCCACCTGCTCGACGACCTCACGGACCGCAGCCAGCAGCCGCAACTGGGCATGAGCGTGCCGGGGCAACTCCAGGGCGTCGATCTCCGCCCAAATCGCGGGCAGGTCCAGCAGGTCACGGGTCGCGACGTAGACTCGGAACGGCGCGCTGAGGTCCCCGGTGAGCTGCATCAGGCGGCGCAGCACTCCCGATCCCAGCCGGTTGATCATCTCGTTGGCCAGCACGGTCGTGGCGATCTCCCGGCGCAGCGGGTGGGCCTGGATCTCGTCGGCGAACTCAGTGCGCAGCGCCGCGGGCAGGTACTCGACGGTCCCGGCCATCACGTGCGGATCGTCCGGCACCGCCGAATCGAGCACCATCCGGTGGAACTGGTTCTTGCTGTGTGCGAGCAGCATGGCCAGCTCCGGCCGGGTCAGTCCCAGCCCCAGGGCCCGCCGTTGGGCGATGACGTCGTCGTCCGGCAGCGACTCCAGCGCCCGGTCGAGGAAGCCCTCGCCCTCCAGGAATCGCATCAGCTGCAGGTTCCGGTCCAGGGTGGTCTGGCCGAGCGCTTCGCTGACGCTGATGGACTGCGCCTGCCGGTAGTTGTCGGCCAACACCTGCTCGGCGACCTCGGCGTCGATTTCGGCGAGCAGCCGGTCGCGGCGCTGCGACGGGATCCCACCGGCCGAGTCCAGCAGGATCTTGAGGTTCACCTCGCGGTCGGAGATGTCGACGCCTGCCGAGTTGTCGATGAAGTCGGTGTTGATGCGGCCGCCGCGCAGGGCGAACACGATCCGGGCGGGTTGGGTGAACCCGAGGTTGCCACCCTCGGCGACCACCCGCGCCCGCACCTGCTCCGCATCGACCCGGGCACCCTCGTTCGCCCTGTCGCCGACCTGTGCGTTCGACTCCGCGGCGGCCTTGACGTAGGTGCCGATGCCGCCGTTGAACAGCAGGTCGACCGGCGCCCGCAGGATCGCCTGGATGAGCTCGTCGGCGGGCAGCGATGCCACGTCGACGTCGAGGACGCGGCGGACCTGCGCGGTCAGCGGGACCGACTTCGCGCTGCGAGCGAACACCCCGCCGCCGGGCGAGATCAGCGTCGGGTCGTAGTCCGCCCACGAGGAGCGCGGCAGGCCGGACAGCCGGCGGCGCTCGGTCCAGGACGCCAGCGGGTCCGGCGCGGGGTCGAGGAAGATGTGCCGGTGGTCGAAGGCGGCGACCAGTTTCACGGTGCGCGACAACAGCATCGCGTTGCCGAACACGTCGCCGGACATGTCGCCGATCCCGGCCGCGGTGAACTCGTCGCGCTCCGGGTCCACGCCCAGCTCGCCGAAGTGGCGGCGCACCGATTCCCAAGCGCCGCGCGCCGTGATGGCCATCGCCTTGTGGTCGTAGCCGCGCGAACCGCCCGACGCGAACGCGTCGCCCAGCCAGAACCCGTACTCCGCGGCGATGGAGTTCGCCAGGTCGGAGAACGCCGCGGTGCCCTTGTCCGCGGCCACCACCAGGTACGGGTCGTCGGAGTCGTGGCAGACCGTGTCCGCCGGCCGGAGCACCACATCGCCGCGGCGGTTGTCGGTGACGTCGAGCAGCCCGCGGACGAACATCGTGTAGCAGTCGCGCACTTCCGCGGCCACGGCCTCCGGGTCGGTGCTCGGCGGCGGTCGTTTGACGACGAACGCGCCCTTGGCGCCCTGCGGCACGATGACCGCGTTCTTGACCATCTGCGCCTTCAGCAGGCCCAGCACCTCCGCGCGGAAGTCCTCCGGGCGGTCCGACCAGCGGATGCCGCCGCGGGCCACCTTCGCCGCGCGCAGGTGCACGCCCACCACGCGCGGCGAGTAGACGAACGTTTCCACGGCGGGCCGGGGTTCGGGCAGGAAGGGCAGCTTGCCCGGGTCGAGCTTGAGCGTCAGGTGCGGCTTGGCACGGCCGTCGCGCCCGCGCTGGAAGAAGTTGGTCCGCACCGCCGCGAGCACCACGGTCCGCACGGCGCGCAGCACCCGGTCCTCGTTGAGGTGCACCACCGCGTTGAGTGCCGCCTCGACGCGGGAGTCCAGCGCGGCCTGCCGTCCGGGGTCGGCGACCGCCGGGTCGAAGCGGGTCCGGAACAGCGCCACCAGCAGCCTGGTCACCTCGCGGTGCGTGAGCAGCGAGCGCTCCACGTACGACTGGCTGAACGTGACGCCGCCCTGCCGCAGGTACGCGTGGATCGCGCGCAGCAGCACCACGTCCCGCCAGCCGATCCCGGCCTTCAGCACGAGCTGGTTGAAGCCGTCGTCCTCCGCGTCCCCGCACCACACCGCGATGAACGCGGCCGCCACCAGGTCCCGGGCCACCGGGTCGGCCAGCAGCGCGGAATCCCTCGGCAGCAGTTCGAACTCCTCGACCCGGACGGCACCGCGGCCCGCCGGGCGCACGTCGAACGGCCGGTGGTCGGCGATGCGCAGGCCCATGTTCTCCAGCACCGGGAACACGTCGGCGAGCAGCGCCGGACGCGGGCTCGACCACAGCAGCGCGAACCGGGCGTTCGCGCCGGAACCCAGCAGCGGCAGCATCGTCAGCCGGGGCCCGGCATCGGGCCGGAACTCCTCCAGCGCGCCGACGTCCAGGGCCGCTTGGCCCGCGGAGAACACGTCCTGGTAGCCGGCGGGAAACGCCTCCGCGTACCGGGCGAACAACCGGCGCCCTTCGGCGGAGCCGTACCGATCCGCCAGCTGGACGCGGAGCTCGTCCTGCCACGACTCGGTCGTGGGAACGACCACCGCCACCACCCCCTCGACGAAACGAGGGCCGCATCGACGGTCCTGGCCCGAGTCTAGGCCGCCGCCACCGGGCCCACACCGCGCCGGGCACCACCCGCCACGGCAGCCCCTGCCGACGCTCGCGCACCCGCGGGCCTGTCCATCCACATCGGACGGCTCCGGGCAGGCCCCGGCTTGCCGAACAGATCAACCCCACTGCGCCGACCGAGCGGCGTCACAGAAGCGCGCCCGGACACCGGCGCGACCCGCGATCAGGTCCGCTCCGGCCGACTCCTCCGATTGATTGACGACTAATGGCGGTTCACTTGGTCCGAATAGAGGGAGACCTGTAGATCAAAAGGACATGCCGTCGACATCGGGCCGATAGGGAATCCTTCAAGGATTTCCAAAACAAAGTAAAAGATTTCTGGTATATACCAGCGACAGGTCAATCGTTAGCATGAAATAGCTGCTCACATGGCTTTAAATGGAATACCAATTCGCCGACAAATTGGACAAAAGAAGTTCGGTAACCACAGTCGCGCAAATCGGTCACGGATGGTTTTCGCAATTAACCCGATGTGAAGTTTCCCATACTTAATGACGATGCGCGGCGGATAGCGCGACCCTAGGTTGTGATCGCGGACCAACGCGGCATTCGCCGCGACGTTTCTCCGCGAGACCGGGAGAAGTGACCATGTGCGCAGCACCGATCCGGGATGCCGAAGGAGCACCCGGACGATTCCCCGAAGACCGGACGGAAGGCACCGCCGGTGACGCACTGCTGAGACTGGGCCGCCTGGTGTCCAAAGCGGACACCTCCGCGGACCTGCGCGCGGTGTACCGCAGGGGCGGCCGCGAGGGCGACGCCTTCTACCGCGACCGGTGGAGCCACGACAAGGTGGTGCCCTCCACGCACGGCGTGAACTGCACCGGCTCCTGCCGGTGGAACGTGTACGTCAAGGACGGCATCATCACCTGGGAGGCGCAGGACACCGACTACCCGAGCGTCGGCCCGGACCGGCCCGAGTACGAACCGCGCGGCTGCCCGCGCGGCGCCTCGTTCTCGTGGTACTGGTGGGATGCCGCGTACCTCATGATGTAGAGCTCCAGCGTATGACCGAGGCGCGCTACCAGGGCCAGAAGGTCGTTGTCGTCTCGCCCGACTACGCCGGCAAAGCCAAGTTCGCCGACGAATGGCTCGCGCCGCACCCGGGCACTGACGTGGCGCTGGCGGTGGCCGATGGGGATGGATGGCTGGATGCCGTCCTACCGTTCAGGATACGTGTGAAAGTGTGTCCCGAGCCGTCGCCTTGCGGCGCGGCGTTGACCGCGTGGGTCTTCCCGTGGCGATACCCGCTGCCCGCATGGTGCAGGTCTTGTGCGGGTTTCCATCGGGCTCGTTTACCGTCACCCCGCAACTCGGGGAAGACGTCGTGGCCTCAACGAGTTTCGCGAGGTTGCGGGCTGCGTTGAGGTCGCGATCCATGCTCATCCCGCAGGAGGAGCAGGTGAAGACACGTTCGGACAGGCGCAGCTTGGCTTTCACCACGCCACAGTCCGAACACGTTTTAGAGCTGGGATACCACCGGTCCGCGATGTGTACGCACACGCCGGACCAGGAGGCTTTGTACTCGATCTGGCGGCGGAGCTCGGCCATGCCGACATCCGCGACATGCCGCGCCAACCTGCGATTTTTGATCATGCCAGAGACGTTGAGGTCTTCCAGCACGATCACACCACAGCTGCGCACCAGCCGGGTGGACAGCTTGTGCAGTCCGTCGCGGCGTGCGCTGGCCACGCGAGCGTGCAGCTTCGCGATGCGGGCTTGGGTTTTACGCCACCGGTTCGACGGCTCCCGCCCGGCGCGGCGGTCCGGGCTGGTACGGCGGGCGGCTTGCCGCTGCAACCGTCGCAGCTCACGCTGGGCGACTTCGGGATGTCTCGGATTAGCGATCACCTCACCAGTCGACAGCACGGCGAGAGACTTGATCCCGAGATCCACACCCACCACCGCCTCCGGCCGGACAGGGACGGGATCGGCACGCTCGATCTCCACAGAGAACGACACGAACCACCGCCCCGACCGGTAAGACACTGTCGCCGAGCTGATACGCCCAGTGCCGCGTTCCACGTGACGGGCGAGTTTACGAGTGGACTCATGGGTCCGGACCACACCGATGCGGGGCAGCTTCACATGCCGACGATCTGTCTCGATCAGCCCGAAACTGCCGGTGGTGAACCGACACGACAACCCCTCACGCCTGCCTTTAAACCTCGGAAACCCCAGCTTGCGGCCCTGGCGCATGCCTTTCTTCGAATCCGACCAGTTCTTCAACGCTGTGGCGAGGTTCGCCAGCCCGGACGAGTACGCCTCTTTGGAGTTCTCGTTCCACCACGGTGCGACCGTGTGCTTGGCTTGGTTCCAGTCCTTGCGCAGGCTGTAGGCCGACCAGCTCACAGACGGCGTCAACTCGTCGTCGTCCAGGTCGTACGATGCTTCGGCTTTCCGCTGATCAAGGTTGGCTTTGATGAGTCCTAGACCCCAGTTGTAGGCGAACCGTTGCGCACCACAGTGCGACCGCAACGCGGACTCCTGCCCAGGATTGGGGGCGAGTGCGAACCGGTACGCCTGCAACACCGTGCTCATCACCGCAAACAGTACCGACGGGCACCGACAACCCGGCGACCTGCCAGAATTCATCCCCACGCTTCGACACATCCCACCGAACAGTCCACTACCCCACCTTCGACCGCAATCCGCTGGACCTCGCCGACGAGGCCGAGGCCGCCGGGCTCGAACCCGTCGAGCACGTCGTGCGGGAGCTGCGGGAGGGCCGGCTCGGTTTCGCGGGCGAGGACCCGGACGCGCCGGCGAACTGGCCGCGGGTGCTGACGGTGTGGCGCTCCAACCTGCTGGGCTCGTCGGCCAAGGGCAACGAGTTCTTCCTCAAGCACCTGCTGGGCACCGACGCGGCGGCGCGCTCGACCGAGCCCGAACAGCCGCCCGCCGAGGTGCACCGCGCCGAGGCGGCCGAGGGCAAGCTGGACCCGCTGCTGTCGCTGGACTTCCGGATGACCAGCACCACGCTGTTCTCCGACGTCGTGCTGCCCGCCGCCACCTGGTACGAGAAGCACGACCTGTCCTCGACGGACATGCACCCGTACGTGCACTCGTTCAACGCCGCCGTCGACCCGCCGTGGCAGTGCCGCACCGACTTCGACGCGTTCCACGCCATCGCCGCGAAGTTCAGCGGGCTCGCCGAACGGCACCTCGGCGTCCGGCGGGACGTGGTGGCGACCGCGCTTGGCCACGACACCCCGGGCGAGGCGGCGCAACCCGGCGGCGTGCTGCGCGACTGGCGCAGCGGCGACGTCGACCCGATTCCCGGCCGCACCATGCCGACGCTCACCGTCGTCGAGCGCGATTATCCTGCGGTGGCCGCGAAACTCGGCGCGGTCGGCCCGCTGCTGGACAAGCTCGGCACCACGACCAAGGGCTACACCGTCGAGGTCGGCCCGGAGCTGGCGTGGCTGGCCGAGGCAAACGGGGTCGCGGCAGGCGGACCCGCCGCCGGCCGCCCGCGGCTGGACACCGACCGCCGGGCCGCCGACGCCATCCTCGCGCTGTCCGGCACCACCAACGGCCGGCTGGCCAACGAGGGCTTCCGGGTGCTGGAAGAGCGGGTCGGCCGCGACCTGACGCACATCTCGACCCACCACACCGGACACCGGGTGACCTTCGCCGACACCAGGTCCCGACCGGTTCCGGTGGTCACCAGCCCGGAGTGGTCCGGCGACGAGTCCGGCGGGCGGCGCTACTCGCCGTTCACCATCAACGTCGAACAGCTCAAGCCCTGGCACACCCTCACCGGCCGCCAGCACTTCTTCCTGGACCACGACTGGATGGCCGAGCTCGGCGAGCAGCTGCCGCTGTACCGGCCGCCGCTGGACCTGCACCGCCTGGCCGGCGAACCCCGGCTCGGCCCGGGCGGGACCGCCGAGGTGGTGGTGCGGTACCTGACGCCGCACTCGAAGTGGTCGATCCACAGCGAGTACCAGGACAACCCGATCATGCTGACGTTGTCCCGGGGTGGGCCGACGTTCTGGATGAGCCCGGCGGACGCCGCCGCCATCGGAGTCGCCGACAACGACTGGGTGGAGGCCGTCAACCGCAACGGCGTCGTGGTCGCCCGCGCGGTCGTGTCGCACCGGATGCCCACCGGCACCGTGTTCATGTACCACGCGCAGGACCGGACGGTGAACGTGCCGAAGAGCGAGACCACCGGCCGGCGCGGCGGCATCCACAACTCGCTGACCCGCGTGCAGATCAAGCCGACGCACCTCATCGGCGGCTACGCGCAGCAGTCCTTCGCGCTGAACTACCAACGGTCCCACCGGGAACCAGCGCGACGAGATCACCGTCATCCGCCGCCGCAACCAGGCGGTGGAGTACTGACGCGGAGCGTCGAAAAGGAGTACTGATGCGCGTCATGGCACAACTGGCCATGGTGATGAACCTGGACAAGTGCATCGGGTGCCACACCTGCTCGGTCACCTGCAAGCAGACCTGGACCAACCGGGGCGGCGTCGAGTACGTGTGGTTCAACAACGTGGAAACCCGCCCCGGGCAAGGATATCCGCGCCGCTACGAAGACCAGCGGCAGTGGCGCGGCGGCTGGGAGCTCGACCGCCGCGGCCGGCTGAAGCTGCGCGGCGGCGGGCGGCTGCGCAAGCTCGCGACGCTGTTCGCCAACCCGGACCTGCCGGAGCTCGACGACTACTACCAGCCCTGGACCTACGACTACCGGATGCTGCTCGAGGCGCCGCTGGGCGACGACACCCCGGTGGCGCGCCCCAACTCGGCGATCACCGGGCGTCCGACGAACGTCCAATGGGGACCGAACTGGGAGGACTCGCTGGGCGGCACGCCCGAGCACGGCGAGGCGGATCCGGTGGTGGCGAAGCTGCGCACCGAGCTGGGCACCCGCATCCGGTTCGAGTTCGAGCAGTCGTTCCTGTTCTACCTGCCGCGGATCTGCGAGCACTGCCTCAACCCGTCCTGCGTCGCATCCTGCCCGTCCGGCGCGATGTACAAGCGCGCCGAGGACGGCATCGTGCTCGTCGACCAGGACCGCTGCCGCGGCTGGCGGATGTGCGTTTCCGGCTGCCCGTACAAGAAGGTCTACTTCAACCACAAGACCGGCAAGGCCGAGAAGTGCACCTTCTGCTACCCGAGGATCGAGGTCGGCCAGCCGACGATCTGCTCGGAGACCTGCGTCGGGCGGCTGCGCTACATCGGCGTGCTGCTCTACGACGCCGACCGGGTCGGCGAGGCGGCGGCGGTGACCCACGAGCACCGGCTCTACCCGGCGCAGCGCGATCTCTTCCTCGACCCGGACGACCCGGAGGTGGCGGCGGCGGCCGAGCGGGCGGGCATCCCGCACGACTGGGTCGAGGCGGCCCGGCGCTCCCCGGTCTACGACCTGATCTGCCGCTACCGCGTCGCGCTGCCGCTGCACCCGGAATACCGCACCATGCCGATGGTCTGGTACATCCCGCCGCTGTCGCCGGTGGTGGACGCCGTCGCCGAGACCGGGTTCGACGGCGAGGACGCCGGGAACCTCTTCGGCGCCATCGACGCGCTGCGCATCCCGATCGAGTACCTGGCCGAGCTGTTCACCGCGGGCGACATCGGCCCGGTGCGCGACTCCCTGCGGAAGCTCGCGGCGATGCGCTCCTACATGCGGTCGGTGAACCTGGACGAGCCGCCGGACGAGGGTCCGGTCCGGGCGGCCGGGCTGGACACCGCGGAGCTGCGGTCGATGTACCGGCTGCTGGCCATCGCGAAGTACGACGACCGCTACGTCATCCCGACCGCGGGCATCGGCGACGCGCACGAGCTGGAGGCGCTGGCGACGACGTGCAGCCTGGACACCGACGGCGGCCCCGGCATGGGCGGCCTGCGCTCGGGCAGCACCGACCTGGTCGTGTGGGACGAGGGCGGGCGTCCGGAGGGCATGTTCCCGACGCTGCGCGGGGAGAAGTCGTGAGGCGCCGCCGACTGGACGCCCGGTCGCGCGCGCTGGTGCGCCAGATCGCCGCGTGGTGCCTGCACTACCCCGACGCCGAGCTGGCTGGGCGGATGGGCCTGCTGCGGGAATCCCTCGGCGAGATCGCCGGGACCGACCCGGCGCAGCACCTGCGCCGCATCCTGGATCACCTCGCGGGAACACCGGCGCAGGAGGCCGAGCAGCACTACGTCGAGGTGTTCGACGTCAGTCCCCGCCGCGGCCTGTACCTGACCTGGTACGTGCACGGCGACACCCGGTTGCGCGGTGGCGCGCTGGCCGAGCTGGCGGGCCTCTACCGCTCGCACGGCTACCGCGTCGGCGGCGGTGAGCTGCCGGACTACCTGCCCGCGCTGCTGGAGTTCTCGGCCGCCGAGCGGCGCGAAGGCGAGCGCCTGCTCGGCCGGTTCCGGCCGGCGATCGAGGTGCTGCACCGCAAGCTGGCCGAGCTCGGCACACCCTACGCCGCGGGCGTGCAGGCCGTGCTCGACGTCGTGCCCCAGCAGCGCGAACGCGATGTCGTTCCCGCGCAACCCCCGACCGAGCAGGTCGGCCTGCAGCCCTTTTCGCTCACCCTCCAGGAAGGCCGCCGATGACCAGCTCGATCGATGTGGTGCTGTGGGCCGTGCTGCCGTGCGTCGTGCTCGCCGTGTTCGTCGGCGGCGCGGTGTGGCGGTACCGGTACGACAAGTTCGGCTGGACCACCCGGTCCAGCCAGCTGCACGAATCCCGCCTGCTGCGGATCGGCAGCCCGTTGTTCCACTACGGACTGCTGTTCGTCGTCGGCGGGCACGTGCTCGGCCTGGTGGTGCCGAAGTGGCTCACCGAGCTGTTCGGCGTGACGGAGTCGAACTACCACCTGGTGTCGCTGGGCATGGGCACGTTCGCGGGCTGCGCGGCGCTGGCCGGGCTGCTGGTCCTGCTGTGGCGGCGGCTGCGCAACCACGCGGTGCGCGCCGCGACCAGCCGCAGCGACCTGTTCACCTACACCGCTTTGACGGCCACGATCTGCCTCGGCCTGTGGACGACGGTCATCGACAACGGCGTCCGCGGCCCGTACGACTACCGCGAGACGATCGGGCCGTGGTTCCGCGGGATCTTCCTGCTGCAGCCGCACCCTGAGCTGATGGCGCACGCACCGCTGGACTACCGGCTGCACGCGCTGCTCGGCCTCGCCCTGTTCGCGCTGTGGCCGTTCGGCCGGCTCGTGCACGCCTTCAGCGCGCCGGTGCACTACCTGTTCCGCCCCTACGTGGTCTACCGCAGCCGCAGCGGTGACCGCGTGGGCACCAGGCAGGCGCCGCGCGGCTGGCAGCGGCTGTAGCGCGGATGATCTGGCAGCGCTTGCCGCCCGAATCCGGCGCGGCGGTGATGGGCCTCGGGGTGATGTCGGTCGCCGGGCACCTGGCGGGTTTCCCCGTGCTGTCGGCGGTGCTGCTCGCGGTGGCCGCGGTGCTGTGGGCACTGCTGGGCTCGGCGTTCCTGGCTCGGCTGGTCTTCGACAACGAGCGATGGAGGTCGGAGGCCAGCCGGCCCGGCGCCCTGACGTGCGTCGCCGGGACCGGTGTCCTCGGCCTCGCCCTGGTCCTGCAAGGCTGGCCCACCGGCTGGATCTTCCTCGTGCTGACGGCCGTGCTGTGGTCGGGGCTGATGCCCCGGGTGCTGCGCGGCCTGGCCACCCCGACGGTCGGGGTGAGCTTCCTGGTCTGCGTCGGCACGCAGTCGCTGGCGGTGCTGGCCGGTCAGCTGGCCGCCGACGCGCGATCTCCGTTCCTGCTCGCGGTTTGCGCGATCTCGGCGGCGATCGGCCTGGCGCTCTACGTCCTGGTGCTCGTCCGGTTCGACTTCCGGCAGGTGGCCCGCGGAGCGGGTGACCACTGGGTCGCCGGCGGGGCGCTCGCGATCAGCACGGTGGCCGTCGCCAAGCTGCACGCCGCGGTGCGGGAGCTGGCCGCGCCGACCGAGCTCGCCACCGCGGTGCGCGCGATCGGCATCGCGCTCTGGGCGATCACCATGTGCTGGTACGTGGTGCTGGCGGTGGCCGAACTGCTGGCGCCGCGCCTGCGCTACGACTTCCGCCGCTGGGCAACGGTCTTCCCTCTCGGCATGACGTGCGCGGCGAGCTTCGGCACGGCCACGGCGACGGGCATGGTGTGGATGGCCGACGCGGCCCGGATCCTCCTGTGGCCGGCCCTGGCGGTCCTCTGCCTGACGTCCTGGGGCACCATCCACGACCTCACAAGCCGGAAGCCCCGCCCGTGACCGGCTCGGGCGCCGCGCTGTTCAGCCTTCTTGTTCGCCAGGATCCGCCTCCTCCGGAACAGATGGAGGCGCCGCGAAGACGAGATCGAGTTGACGATCGACCAGGGCCACGGCCTGCTCCGGAGTCCGCTCACCGATGAGCACGCTGCCGATGAGCCCCCGGACCACCAGCGTCAGAACGGCCGCATCGTGCGCCGCGTCGGTCTCGGGCCGGACTAGGCGAATCTGTTCTGCGACGGCGTTTTCGAAGATCGGCGGGTACCAGTTGGAGGCGGCGGCGAGCTGCTCATCGACCAGGGCCGCGTTGAAGAAGGCATGGGAGACCATGGCCATGGCACGACTTTCGGCGTCGAGCGGCAGCATCCCGAGCAAGTGGCCGCGCACCACGGCGCGCGGTTGGTCCCGCCCGCCCGCCGCCCGGATGCGCTGCACTATCTGCTCGGCGAAGCGCTCACCCGCGAGTTCCTGCGCGAACAGCAGCATCCGTTCCTTGGTTTCGAAGTAGTACTGCACCAGACGCATGGAGATGCCGGCTTCGGCCGCGATTTCGCGCAGGCTCGCCGCCGCGAGCCCCCGCCCTGCCGCTATGCGCCACACCGCCTCTGCGATCTGCCGCCGCCGTTCGTCGTGGTCGACCCGCTTCGGCATCTCCGTCCCGCCGTCCTCACGCCGTGTTATGGTGCGATCGCATCATAAACCACTGGGGAGGTTCCGATGCCATCGACCGAACTCGTCAGTGCCTTCCGCAACGACGAGGCAAGACAGCGGTTCCTGCGGCACTACGAATCGGCATTCCGCAAATGGCCGGTGCCTCGCGAGGAACTCACTGTTCGCACCAGCTTCGGCCGCGTGCACGTCCACCGATCAGGCGACGGGCCGGGCACACCGGCGGTTCTGCTGCACGGCCTGGCCGTCACGTCTGCCATGTGGCACCCGAACGTCGGCGCTTTGGCGGAACACCGCCAGGTCTACGCCGTGGACCTCCTCGGCGAGCAGGGCTGCAGCGTGCACGAGAAGCCGATCCGCGACTGGGCGGACTCGGCGGAATGGATCGAAGAGGTCTTCGCCGAGCTGGGCCTCGACCGGGCACATCTGATCGGCCACTCCCACGGCGGGTGGAACGCCGCCAACTACGCCGTCCGGTACCCGAGCAGGTTGGCCGGCCTGACGCTGCTCGACCCGCTCGGCCTCGGAACGATCAGCATCCGCTTTCCCATATCCGTGTTGCGAGACCTGCTCGCGCTCGCTGCTCCCCGCGTGCTGGCGTCGCGCCTTTCCACCGGCACCCTTCCGACCGGCACCGACATCCTGCGCCTGACCAGGGCGGTCATCCGGGACTTCAAGATCAGACTGCCGAAGGCCGGCGTCCTCGATGACGATCAGCTGCGGAGCCTCACGATGCCCACCCTGGTGCTGCTCCCCGAGCACAGCCCAGTGCACGACTCGAGAGCGGTCGTGGCCAGGCTGCGCGCGCTACTGCCTGCAGCGGACACGGAAATCTTCCCCGGCGTGGGCCACAACTTCGTGATGACACACCCCGAACTGGTCAACGACCGGATGGTCGACTTCCTGGCGGCTGCGGACTGAGCCCGCCTCGCGGTCGTGAGTGGCAATGGTCGTTATAGCGACCACAACCACTCACGAGCTTCTCGCTCTCGCAAGGCGGAATCCACACCGGCGTCACCGGGGGCTCGTATGCTGCCGGCTCGTGACCGCCTCTCGCCGGAGCAACGTCGTCATCGCCCTCGCCGCGGCGCTGATCTCGCTGCTGCCGCACACCGCGCAGGCCGCGCCCCACCGCGGCATCGACGTCCTGGACTTCAACATCCACACCGGGATCGGCGCCGACGGGCGGCTCGACCTGGCCCGCACCGCCGAGGTCATCGCCGGCGCGGACGTCGTCGGCCTGCAGGAGGTCGACGTGCACTGGGCGGCGCGCAGCGGGTACGCCGACCAGGTCGCGCAGCTGGCCCGGATGACCGGCATGCACTCCTACTTCGCGCCCATCTACGACCTCGATCCGGAGCCCGGGCGCACCGAGCGCCGCCGGTACGGCGTCGCGCTGCTGAGCCGGTTCCCCATCATCCGGGCCGAGAACCACGAGATCACCCGGCTCTCCACGGTCGATCCCGAGCCGGCGCCGAAGCCGATGCCCGGCTTCGCCGAAGCCGTTCTCGCGACTCCCGGCGGGCCGACCCACGTCTACGTGACGCACCTCGACTACCGGCCCGATCCGGCCGTCCGGCGGACGCAGGTCGCCGAGACGATCCACATCATGGACCAGGATCCGCCGCACGCCCGGCAACTCCTGCTCGGCGACTTCAACGCCGGGCCCGATGCGCCGGAGCTGGCGCCGCTGCTGGCGCGCATGCGGGACGGCTGGGCCGCCGCGAACGGGCCGGGCGGCGGGCTGACGTTCCCCGCCCCGACTCCCGAGAAGCGCATCGACTACGTGACCTTCGCCGGGCGGCTGCGCGCGACCCGCGCCGAGGTGCCGGACACGCAGGCCTCCGATCACCGGCCGGTGCTCATGACCATCGCGGGATAGGCCTTCCTGCTCTTCCCGCCCGGCCGCGGCGGTTGGGAGACTCTGCTCCCGAACGCCGACGACGTCGGGAGGGAGCTGGGGGCGATGTCCGACGTGCGTTTCGAACTCAACCACCGGGAGCGCGCCGCGCTCCAGGCGGTGGCCGCGGGGCGGGTGGAGATCACCTGCAGCTGCGAGCCCGATCTGTTCATCGACGGCGTGGCCTTCTGCGATCAGCAGACGGCGCACCGCCTCGTGCACCAGGGGCTGATGCGTCCGGCCGCGCCCGGCGTGCCCGGCGAGCTGGTGGCCGCCGAACTCACCGGGCCCGGGATGGAGAGGCTCGGTACGGCTGTTCCAGGGTGAGCGCGTGGAGCAGTTCGACGGTGCGCTCGGCCGCCGGGTGCTCCGCGATCGACTTCTTGACTGCCACGCTGATCCGCCGCCTCGGGGTCGGTGACACCACGGGCACCGAGCGCAGCCCGGCAGGCAGGTACCCGATGCCCAGCCCGGGGATCACCGTGATGCCGATTCCCGTTGCCACGAAGGGGATCGCGGTCTGGTAGTCGTGCGTCTCCACGACGAACCGCGGGGCGAACCCGGCCTCCGCGCAGGCCGCGAGGAGCACCTGGCGGCAGGCGCCCTCGACGATGTCGTTGTCGACCCAGCTCCGCTCCGCCAGCTCCGCCAGCGGCACCTCGGCGCGCTGCGCGAGCGGGTCGTCGTCGCGGACGACCGCGAGGTACGGGTCGTCGATGAGCCAGTGCACGTCGACCAGCGGGGAGTGCTCGGTGTCCGGGTACTCGACGAAGATGTCGATGTCGGGTTCGGCGTCGACGATGTCGGTCATCCGCAGGTCGAGCCGCAGTTCGGGGAACTCGGTGCGCAGCGCGGCCACGAGCGCGGGCAGCCAGGTCGCGCCGGCGGAACCGAAGTAGCCGATCGAGAGGCTGCCGACCCGGCCGGCGCGCAGATCGCCGACGACGCCTTCGACCCGGCTCAGGGCCTGGAACAGCGGTTCCGACTCGGTCGCGAGCGTGCGACCGGCCTGCGTCGGTTCGATGCCCCGGCCGACCCTCTCGAACAGCCGGAGCCCGGTCTCGCGCTGCAGCGAGGCGAGCTGCTGGCTGACCGCCGATGGCGTGTAGCCGAGCGCCTCCGCGCTCGCGCGGATCGATCCCGTTGCGACAACCGCCCGCAGCACGCGGAGCCGAGGTACGTCGAGCATCCCCCGACTGTACAGGTGAGCTTAATCATTGTGCAGAACTAATCGCTTGTCCTTGCCAATCGGGCTGGCGACGATAGCTGGCGTGACCGGACAGCTCCAGATCTCCGAAACCGCCCCGGCCGGGGCACAACGCGGCAAGGCCGCCGCGGCCGTCATCGTGACCGTGCTGCTGTGGGCGTCGGCGTTCGTCGCCATCCGCGGCATCGGCGAAACCCTCTCCCCCGCGCCGATGGCGCTGATCCGGATCGCGGTCGCCGCCGCCGCGCTGACGATCCTGGTGCTGGTCCGGCACCGCGGCTCCGCACCGGTCCCCCGCAGCCGCCGCACGCTGACGCTGATCGCGGTGTACGCGGTGCTGTGGCTCGCCGGGTACACGGTGGTCCTCAACGCCGCCGAGCGGCACATCGACGCGGGAACCGCCGCGCTGCTGGTGAACATCGCGCCCCTGCTGATCGCGTTCGGCGCGGGGCTGTTCCTCGGTGAGGGCTACCCCAAGGCGCTGGTCGCCGGCTCCGTGGTGGCGCTGGGCGGCCTGTCGATCATCGCGCTGGGCTCCTCCGGCGACCGGGACTGGCTCGGCGCGGCGCTCTGCGTGCTGGCCGCCGTCCTGTACGCGGCAGGGGTGCTCGTCCAGAAGGCCGCGCTTCGCGGGGTGGACGGCACGATCGCGATCTGGCTCGGTTGCCTAGTCGCCACCGCGGTGCTCCTGCCGTGGACCCCGCAACTGATCGCCGAACTCCAGGCGGCGCCCGCCGGCGCGATCCTCGCCTCCGTCTACTTGGGACTGTTCCCGACCGCGATCGGCTTCACGACGTGGGCCTACGCCCTCCACCGGATGCCGGCGGGCAGGCTCAGCGCCGCGAGCTACGCCGTACCGGTGGTGTCGATCCTGCTGTCCTGGCTGCTGCTGGCGGAGATCCCGACGGCATACGGCCTGATCGGCGGAGCGATCTGCCTCGTCGGAGTCGCCATCGCCCGCCGTTCCCGCGGCTAGCGCCGAGAACCGCCGGTTTCGCGCGAAAACGGCAACCCCCGTGAGGCGTGACGCCGTTTTCGCGCGAAAACGGCGGCCCCTCTGCACCGCGTTGGGTGACGCACAGTCTCGTTGACAAAGTGACGCCATCTGAGCAACTGTTCAGTTCGGTGGGGCCCGGGCACGCCGGGCCGGGTGGACGGGAGTTTGCGGCATGACCGATGGCGGCGCACCAGCGGCCGGGACCGGGTTCTTCTCGTCCGTGGACGACGTGTCCGCGAAGCTGGCCGAGGCCGGCTACCTCGCTTCGACCGCCGTAGCCACCACCGTGTTCCTGGCCGACCGGCTCGGCAAGCCGCTGCTGGTGGAGGGCCCGGCCGGGGTCGGCAAGACCGAGCTGGCCAAGGCCGTCGCGCAGGTCGGCGGCGCTCGCCTGGTCCGGCTGCAGTGCTACGAGGGCGTCGACGAGGCCCGCGCGCTCTACGAGTGGAACCACGCCAAGCAGCTGCTGCGGATCACCGCCGGGCGCGACGAGACCTGGGACGAGGCGCGCACCGACATCTTCAGCGAGGAGTTCCTGCTCGCCCGGCCGCTGCTGACCGCCATCCGCGGCGAGGAGCCGACGGTGCTGCTGATCGACGAGACCGACAAGGCCGACGTCGAGGTGGAGGGGCTGCTGCTGGAGGTGCTCAGCGACTTCCAGGTGACGGTGCCCGAACTGGGCACGATCACCGCGGCGCGCCGCCCGTTCGTGGTGCTCACCTCCAACGCGACCCGCGAGCTCTCCGAGGCGCTGCGCCGCCGCTGCCTGTTCCTGCACATCGACTTCCCCGACGCCGAGCTGGAGCAGCGGATCGTCCGGCTGAAGGTGCCCGGGCTCGACGACGCGCTGGCCGATTCGCTGGTCGAGGTGGTCGGCGCGCTGCGCGGGATGGAGCTGCGGAAGGCGCCGTCGGTGGCCGAAACCATCGACTGGGCCCGCACGCTGCTCGCCCTCGGCGCGGACAGCCTGGACGAGGCGATCGTCCGCGACAGCCTCGGCGTGATCCTCAAGCACCAGGACGACGTCCACAAGGCCGCCGAGAAGCTGACCGTGGGATGACCGAGCCGATCAACGGCCTCCCCGAGCGGCTGACCGGGTTCGCCCAGGCGCTGCGGTCCCACGGCATCCGCATCGGGCCGGGCGAAACCGTCGATGCCGCCGCCGCGCTGGACGTGCTCGGACTGGCCGACCGGGAGCGCATCCGCGAGGGCCTCGCCGCCGCGCTGCTGCGCACCGACCGGCAGCGCGCGGTGTTCGACGCGACCTTCGACCTCTACTTCCCGCTCGGCGTCGGCCGCCCCGAAGGAACCGGGGACGAGCAGGATCTGGAGCAGCGGCTGATCGAGGCGCTCGCCGCCAACGACCGGTCGGCGATGACCCAGCTCGCCGGTGAAGCGGTGGACGCGCTCGGCCGTTTCGGGTCGGGCGACGGGCCGCAGGGCTGGTCCGCGCACCAGACGCTCGACCGGCTGCAGCCGCAGACACTGCTGGCGCGCGTGCTCGCCGCGATGCGGGCCGGCGAGGCCGCCGACTTCACCGACCGGCTCGACCGGGACGAGATCCGCCGGCGCATCGAGGACTTCCGCAACCGGGTGCGCACCGATGCCCGGCGCCGCTCGGCCGAACTGCGCGGCACGGAGCAGATCGCGAAGCACGCCATCGCGCCGAGCGCCGACCAGATCGACTTCCTCAACGCCGGGCGAGAGCAGCTCGCCGACCTGCGCCGCGCAGTGCAGCCGTTGGCCCGCAAGCTCGCCACCCGGCTCGCGGCGCGCCGCCGGCAGGCCGCTCGCGGCCGGATCGACCTGCGCCGGACACTGCGCCGTTCGCTGTCCACCGGAGGCGTGCCGCTGCGTCCGGCCTACCAGCGGCGCCGGCCCGGGCGGCCGGAAATCGTGCTGCTGTGCGACGTTTCCGGGTCCGTGGCGGGCTTCGCGAACTTCACGATGCTGCTGGTCCAAGCGCTGCACGACCAGTTCAGCAAGGTCCGGGTGTTCGCCTTCGTCAACCGCACCGACGAGGTGACCGGCCTGATCACCGGCGGCTCGGCCGACCCGGTGGAGCTCGGCCGCCGCATCCTCACCGAGGCGGCGGTGACCGGATGGCACGACAGCAGCGACTACGGGGCCGCCCTGGGCGAGTTCGCCGAACGCCACCTGGACGCGGTCGGCCCGCGCACCTCCGTGCTGGTCCTCGGCGATGCCCGCACCAACGGCTGGGACCCGAACCTGGCCGCGCTGGGGCAGGTCGTCGACCGGGCGCGCCGCGTGTTCTGGCTCAACCCCGAGCCGACGGCCCGCTGGTCGACCGGCGATTCGGCGGCCCACGCCTACGCCGGGGTCGTCGAGATGCACCAGTGCCGCAACGCCCGCCGCCTCAGCGAACTGGTCGCCCGCCTGCTCCCGGTCTGAACGGCAGTTCCGCACCCGTGAGCGTTTTGGGGTGCTAAAGAGGCTGTTTTGGATGTCGTGGTGTGAGGTGTGGTAGCGCGGGGTCGTTGTCTTTGAAGCGGCGCAGCCGCTTAGTAGGGCTTTGTTAGTTGTTGATCTCGTGCGGGATGATCTTGGTGTGGATGCTGCTGAGTTGGATGTCGTTCGGGGTCGTTTGGAGGATTTCGCTGGTGAGATGTTCGTGTCGTTCGCGCGTCGTGAGCAGCGGCTTAATGGTGGCTTGTACCTGCGGGGACTGATGCTGGACGGGCGGCGGAAGTCGATGCAGCCGATGGCCGAGCGGCTCGGTGTGGATCATCAGCGGTTGCAGCAGTTCATCACTTCCTCGACGTGGGATTACGCGGCGGTGCGCCGGCGGTTGGCGGCCCGGGCGGTGGAGGTGGTCACGCCGGAGGCGTGGGCGCTGGATGACACCGGGCACGAAAAGGACGGGAATGCCTCGCCGGGAGTGGCCCGCCAGTACACCGGCACCGCGGGCAAGGTCACGAACTGTCAGATCGCGGTGAGCGTGCACGCCGTCACCAGCCGGTGCTCGGCGGCGCTGAACTGGCGGTTGTTCCTTCCGGAAAGCTGGGACGACGACCTCGCCACCGGTGTGGAGGCCGAACGCATCGCCATCCGGCGCCATCGGTGCGCGATACCGGGCAAGGAAGGGCACCGCCCGAAATGGCGCCTGGCGCTGGAGATGATCGACGAACTCCTCGCCTGGGGCCTGCGCCCGCCGGTCCTGCTGGCCGACGCCGCCTACGGAGACAACACGGTGTTGCGGTGCGAGCTGGCCGAACGGGGCCTGTCCTATGTGATGTCGGCCCGGGACACGATCAGTGCCCATCCGGCCACGGCCGTGCCCGTGGCTGTGCCCTATGCCGGGCGGGGCATACGGGCGGCCCCTCGCTACCCCGGCGCGCCGGCCTCGCTGCGCGAGCTGGCTCTGGCCGCCGGACGCGGCAGTCTGCGGCAGGTCACCTGGCGTCAGGGCACCAAAAAGACCCGGGGTAACCCCACCGCATCGATGCGCTCCCGGTTCCTGGCACTGCGCATCCGGCCCGCCAACCGCGACATCCCCCGAGCAGACGACGGCAGCCTTCCCGAAACCTGGCTGCTGGCCCAATGGCCACCCCGCGAACCCGAACCCACCGAGTACTGGATCTCCAACCTGCCCGCCACCACACCGATCAAAACCCTGGTGCGACTGGCCAAACTCCGCTGGCGCATCGAACACGACTACCGCGAACTCAAAACCGGGCTCGGGCTCACCCACTTCGAAGGCCGCTCCTTCACCGGCTGGCACCGCCACGTCACCCTCACCTCCGCCGCGCACCTGTTCCTCACCGAACTCCGCCTGACAAGCCCAAAAGCACCTGGGGCGGCCTGACCCTCTACACAATCCTCCAAACACTCCAGGTACTCCTGGCCACCTGGACAGGCCGATGCCCCACCTGCTACCAACAACCACCGTGACGAACTAACAAAGCCCTAATAACCCACCCTCGCAGCTTGCACCGCCGCGGGTTCTCAGGTGTCTTCTCGCGAGGACAGCCCCGACGTGGTGAATTGGTCATTCATGAGTCGGGGATCCCGCAGCGAGAAGGCGACCGTAATTCCCGCAGGGGGCCGCCACCCGCACCGCCACGCAAAACGAGCCTGGAAACAGCTTCTGCGCTCAGCCCCAGGTGAGCGGGTCCAGGTGCAGGTAGAACCGCTGCCGGTCGGCGTCGAGCTCGATGCCGTACCGGCGGGCGAAGGTCTCGTCCGCGACGGACGCGCTGCTCTCGTCGGGCCACGTTTCGCGGGAATTGGCCAGCAGCAGCGCGATGTCGGCGTAGGGGTCGGCCGTGCCGAGCCTGCCGAGGTCGATGAAACCCGCCACCTCCAGCGCGTCCGGGTCGAGGATGATGTTGGGCAGGCACAGGTCTCCGTGGCAGACCACGGTCTCCGCGGCTTCCTGTTCGAGCCGCTGCGGCAGCTGCGGGGCCAGGTCCGCGAGCAGCACGACGGGCTCCTCCTGCTGCTGTTCCACCGGGAGGAACTCGGGATTGACCGCGCCGCGGGCGACGACGTCCTGCGCGATCGCGAACATCTTCGACAGGTCGCGGCTGAACGGGCAGGAGCCGGCGGGCAGCTCGTGCAGGCGTCGCACGGCATCGGAGATGGATTCCCAGGCGCGGGCGAGGGTTTCGGCCGGAACCGCATCCGCGGGCACGCCCGCCACCGCGCTCGTCACCAGGCACGCGCCCTCGTCGCCGGCGCTCCAGTCGAGGACGCGGGGGCCGGGAATCCCGTTGGTGCAAAGCCATTCGGCCTTGTCCCGTTCCTGTTCGAGTTCTCCGGCCTGGTCAGCCGCGACGCACTTGGCGTAGCGCGAGCCGTCCGCGGAGCGGAAGGTGCCGGCACCCGACTCCCCGCCCAGGACGGGATGCCACTCGTGGCCGGCGGGAAGCACGACGCGCAACGATTCGGACATATGCCCGATCCTATCGGAGACCGGGAATGCGGTGTCGCGTGGTCGAATCCGGGTCGGAGATTGATCGAGAGGCGCTAGCTTGGTCCGAGGGTGCTGTAGCAGGGAGCAAGGATGAGCGAGGTTCCGGCGGAACTCACCGAAGCGATTGCCGCGCTGCGCGAAGAGCTGCAGGGCGACCTCAGCGACGAGCAGCGCTACTACGCCAGCATCCAGCTGGTGGAACTGCTGCTGCAGCGCGACGAACTGGACGGCGCGGAGCCGACCGAGGCGATCGCCATCGCCGACTGGCTGGCCGGGGCGTTCGACGAGCACTCCCCCGCGCGCATCCCGCCGCTCTACGACCTCTGCCTGGCGCACCTGCTGCGCGCGGCCCACCACGGCGAGGACGATCTGCGCGCCGCCGCGGGATATTGGCGGCAGCTGCGGGCGCTGCTCACCGCAGAACACCCGGGGCGCGCCGAGATCTGCGCCCGCAGCGCGCTGATCATCGCCGATGCGGTGGTCCGGCTGGCGGACCCGGCCGATTTCGCCGCGGCGATCGCGGATCTGGACATCGCCATCGACGAGCTCCCGGACGGCGACCTGCGGCGCGGTGCCGTGCTGACCCGCGCCCAGCTGTGGGCTGCGAGGTTCCGCACGCTGGGCGGCGATGACGACGATCACCGGCGTGCGGTCGCGGCGTTCACCGAATCCCTGGTGTGGCCCGAAGTCCAGTTCCGCGACGTCTGCCACCGCGAGCTCGCCCTGCTCATCCTGCTCAAGGACCTGCCGCCCGCCTCGCGCCGGGCGGAGCTCACCGACGAACAGTTCGGGCAGCTGGTCAACGGCCTGCCGAAGTCCGAACTCCGCGCCGTGCGAGGGCATCTCGACGCGCTCTCCGCCGAATTGATCGCGACGCCGGACGTCGCCGCCGCGCGGGTCGGCGTCGTGCTCGCGCAGGGACCCGAAACCACACCGCAGGACTGGGACGTCCTGGCCGCGGACCTGGGGACGCTGATCGAGCACGCCCCGGACGGCGATCCCGGCAGGTACCGGTCGGTCGTGCTCCGGGCCGCGTTTTCGTCGGACCCGCCTCCGGCCGTGCCGGTCCCCCGGCTCGCCGAGCTCGACGAAGCCATCGGCGCGCTGCGCCGGAAGGTGATCTCGGCTCTTGACGCGGAATCTGTCACCGGCGACCTGCTCGCGATCTCCGCCCTTCTGCTGGAACGCGCCGCCCTGACCGACGGCGACCCCACCAGGACGATCGAGATCGCCACGAGCATGGCGGCGCTCCACGATCACGAGACGATTCTCCCGCTCTACCAACTCGCCCTGGCCCACTCGTTGCGCGGCGACCTGCGCCTCGCTGTGGATCTCCTGCGCGAGCTGCGCCCGCTGCTGACCGCCGGTGCCCCGGGCAGCGCGGAGATCTTCGCGCGCAGCGGCATGATCATCGCCAAGCTGGTGGCCGATTCAGACGAGCCGGACCACGTCGACGAGGCGATCGCCGACCTGGACACCGCGCTTCCCGGGCTCGCCGAAGGCGAACTCCGCCGCCGCGCGGCGATGGCCCGCGCGACGATGCAGCTCGCCCGGTTCACCATGCTGGGAGGGGGCGAGGACGACCGCCAGAACGCCATCGCGACGTTCGAAGAAGCGTTGCAGCGCACCGATATCAGCACCCGCCTGCGCGACACCTGCCACACGGGGATCGCGTTCCTCGCGCTGTCGAAGAACCTGCCCACCGAACACCGCCAGCAGCGGCTCGGCGTGGACCAGCTCGACGAGATCGTCGGCTACCTGGACGAAGCCGAACTCCCCACGGCCCGGCGGCACCTGGCCGCGGTGTCGGCGGACGCGTCGAGCCCCGAACTCGCAGCGCTGCGACTGCTCGTCTGGGCGAGGAACACCGACGAGAAGCAGGATCTCGCCGCCGCGCTCGACGACCTGGCCACTGTCTCCGAGGACGACGGGGACGGTGCGCTGACCGCGGCGGAACTGGAAGCCATCCGCGCCGTCAAGTCGGCACTGGCGGGCGACGACGCCGACCGGTTGATCAGTGCCGCCACGGCGGGCCTCCCGTTCGAATCCCCGGTCCGCCTGCTGGTCACCATGCAGCGGCTGTCCGCCGAGGGGGTGCCCGGGTTGAGCACCGAGGAGATGGCGGAGCTGGTCGGCTGGCAGGAGCAGCAGGTCAACGCGATGCCGAACGACGATCCGGAGCGCGCCGAGGCGCTCGCCGGGCTGGCCGGGGCGCTGCTGACGCAGGCCCGCCGCGACGGCGAGGTTCCCGCCGACGCGCTGGCCCGGATCAGGGCGCTCGCCGAGGAGGTGGTGCGCGAGTACCCGTCGGACAACATCGCCGCCGGGTTCAGCCACACCCTGCTCGCCTTCGACGAGAAGGCGGAGGTGGACCTGGAGTCCGTGGAGGAGACGCTCGGCCACATCCAGCGCGCGACCGAACTCCTGCCCGCCGAGCACGAGATGCGGATGGACTTCGGGCCCACCCTGGGCAGCATGCTCCTGGTGCGCTTCGCGCTGACGGGCAACCGCGAGGACGTCGAAGCCGCCGGATACTACGCGCCGGACGGCAGCTCGCTCGCCAACCTGATCAACGACGTGTCCGCCCGGGTCGCGGAGAGCTCCATCGGCGAACCGGACGTCGTGCTCCGCGACCTGCGCCCGGCCCTGGAGGGGTTCGTCCCGGAGGACCGCATCCGGTGGATAGCCAGGATCACCGCCTCGGTGCGGCTGCTCGGCATGGTCCCCCTCTACCGCGAGCTCCTGCCGACGGCGGAGCAGCTGGACTCCCTCGCCGACGGCGTCGATGAGGTGACGGCCGGCCTCGAACCCGAGGTGCAAGCTCGGGTGTCCGACGGCATCGCCCTCGTCCGCGAGCTGAGGCGGCGAACCGCCGGTCGCTTCACCGGGAAGATCGACCTCGACGGCGCCCGCGAGGCCCTGGACGCGGCCCGGCGGCTGCCGCGGGCCCGGGCCGATTACGCCACCGAGAACATCGGCGCCGCCAGCCTCTGCATGAGCTTCGGCCTGGTCTCGGGAGATCTGGAGCTGGCGGACTACGGGTTGGAGGTGCTCGCGGAGGTCGTCGAGGCTCCGGTGCGCCCGGCGCACGACCGGCACCTGGCAATGCGGTTGCTGACGTTCGGGCGGCAGGCCCGCTTCGCGCGCGGCATGTCGCCGGACGCCCTCGGACCCGCCATCGAAGGGCTGGAGCGGCTGGTCGCCGATTTCCGCTCGGGATCCAGCGACTTCCTGGCCAGCGACCTGGATCTGCTCGCGATGAACTACCGGCACCGCGACGATCTGGAGCGCGGCGACCGGCAGCGGGCGATCGAGACGAGCCTGGAAGCGCTTCGGGTGCGCGCCCGCGGCGTTCTGCTGCAGTCCAGCCCCGGCCGCGCGATGCACGCCGCGGCGGATGCGGCCGGCAGGGCCGTGCGCACCGCGCGCAGGTGCCTCGACGCGGAACGACCGGAGTCCGCGATCCGGGCGCTGGAGCTGGGGCGCGGAATGGTGCTGCACGCCGCCACCACCGCGGCGAGCATGCCGGAGTTGTTGCGCGGCAACGGAAGTCCCGAGCTGGCGGATCGCTGGGAGGCCGAGGTCGACCACCAGCAGCCGTGGGACACCCATGCCGAGCGGACGGACCTGACCAAGAGCCCGCTGCCCAGCGACCTACGCCGCAAGGTGCTCCAAGCGCTCGAAGGCACTGACGCGGAAGAGAAACTGGTCTCGGCCACGGCGCTGGCCGACATCGGCGCGGCGCTGCGGGCACGGCAGACCCGGGCGTTGGTGTACCTGATCGAAAGGGAGGCGGTGCTGGTCACCGATCACGGGAGCATCCACCGGCTCCCCTGCCCGCAGCTGTCCGAGCACCACGAGGCGGCCCGGCACTTCGACCTGCTGCAGCAAGAACTCGCCAGCGTCGGCGCAGCGGCGCAGCAGCCGTGGCAGGCCGCGCTGGAGGCTGTGTGCGACTGGGCGTGGGAGGCCGCTCTCGAACCCCTCCTGGAGTGGCTCGACGACCCCGGCACGCCCCGGATCGTGCTGGTGCCGACCGGGAAGTTCACCGTCGTGCCGTGGCACGCGGCCCGCCGCCGGGCACCGGCCGGCGACATCCGCTACGCCTGCCAGGACGTCGTCATCGCATACGCCGCCTCGGCGCGCCAGTTCGTGGAGGCGGCCCGCCGGCACCCGCGGCCCTGGCCGCACAAACCGGTCCTGGTGCGCACGCCCGAACTGCACTGGACCCGGCACGAACTCGGGCACATCCACGACTCCCACTACCCGGACGGCAGCTACCTCGGCCGCCCGGGCCCGCGCCGCCGCTCGGTGCCGACGCCGGAGGACGTCCTGGCCGCGCTGCCGGGCGCGTCGCTGCTGCACCTGAGCTGCCACGCCGATCAGGCCGAGATCCCGGTCGAATCCGCGCTGCGGCTCGGCGCGGGCCGGGCCCTGCCGGTGCGCGACATCCTGCGCCAGCACCACGAGAGCGGACCGCACGCCGCGCTGGTCGTGCTCGCCGCCTGCGCCAGCGACCTGACCATCCGCGCGCACGACGAGGTCCTGACCCTGGCCACGGCGTTCCTCGCCGCGGGAGCCAGCGGCGTGGTCGGCACCAAGTGGGAGATCGACGACCTGGCCACGGCGATGTTCATGATCGTGTTCCACCACCACCTGAACACGAGCCACCCCGACCCGGCGGGGGCCCTGCGCGCCGCCCAGCTGTGGATGCTCGACCCCGACCGCCGACCGATCCCGGGGGCACCGGCGGAACTGACCGAGCACTTCGCGGAAATCGACCCGACGCCACCGATGCGCTGGGCGGCATTCACCTACCACGGCCGCTGAACGTCCACTATGGACCACCGTCGGCGATGGCAGACTGACGGTTGCTCGGGCGAAGCGGCGGATAGGATGGCGTGGTGTCTGCGCTGAAGTGGGATGACCTGCTGATCGGGGAGCCGGGCAGGCAGTGGCGAACCGTCTCGACGGCCCGGCGAGTGCTGGTGGTCGTGCACAACGTCACCGCGCCACGCGACTGCTCGACGTGGTCCCGCTCTGGGCCGGCGACCCACGCATCCAGACGGTGTTCACCTGCATCGGATCCAGCGCTTTCACCACCGGCACCGCGGAATTCCTCGCCGGTCGCGAGATCACGCCGGTCGACTGGGAGACGGCCACCTCGGACTCCTTCGACCTCGCCGTGTCGGCCAGCTACGGCGGACCGCAGCACGAAATCCGCGCACCATTGATCGTTCTGCCCCACGGAATGGGCTACAATAAATTCTTGGAATCCAAGAATCCAAGAATCCAAGAATCCAAGAATCCAAGAATCCAAGAATCCAAGAATCCAAGAATCCGGTTTTCGGTCTTTCCGATGCGTGGTTGCTGCACGACGGTGAGCTCGTCCCGTCGGTAGCGGTGCTGTCGCACCACGAGCAGCGCGACCGGCTGGCGCGGTACTGCCCGGCCGCCCTCGAAGCGGCGCTGGTGGCGGGCGATCCCTGCTTCGACCGGATGCTGGCGGGCCGCCCGCTGCGCGACGCCTACCGGCACCGCTTCGGGATCAGGCCGGAACAGCGCTGCGTTGTCGTCTCGTCGACCTGGGGCGGCGCTTCCTTGTTCGGGCAGCACCCGTCGCTGGTGCTCCGCCTCGCCCGGGAGCTGCCGCTGGACGAGTACCGCATCGTCGTCGCGCTGCACCCGAACATCTGGCACGGGCATTCGCCGTGGCAGGTCCGCATGTGGCTCGCCGAATGCGCCCGCGCCGGAGTGGTGGTGCTGCCGCCGGAGGAAGGCTGGCGCGCGGCGCTGGTCGCCGCGGATGTCACCATCGGCGACCACGGTTCGGTGACGTTCTACTCCGCCGCGCTCGGCACACCGGTCCTGCTGGCGGCCTGGCCGGAAGAAACGGTCGATGCGGCTTCCCCGATCGCCGCCCTGCTGCGCACGGCACCGCGGTTCGACGAACACGCCGCGCTGCTGGAGCAGCTGGAGGACGCGATCGGCGACCATTCGGCCGCGCGATACGCGGACATCACCGAGCTGGCCACGTCAGCTCCGGGAGAGTCGGCCGCTTTACTGCGCGCCGAGGTCTACACCCGCCTGGAACTGGAAGAACCCGCCGCTCCAGCGGATTCCGCGGCCGTCCCACTGCCCGCAGTGGACGTCCCGACGGTCGGCAGCCAACTGGTGCGGCTGCGGCTGGACGAGCACGGCGCGTCGGCCGTCCGCTTCCCCGCCGCCGCGTTGGACTCGATTCGCGACGGCATCCTGGTGACGGACTCGGCCGAGCCGGACCGCCGCTGGCTGGAGCTCGCCGAGGTGCTCGTCGACGACGACCGGCACGACGATCCCCTGGCGTGGATCCGTCCGTCACTGGCCAGGCTCCCCGGCTGTCTGCTGGGCGCGACCCGGGACCGCGCCGGTGCGTGGATCGTCACCGGCACCGACCTGCCGGTGGTGCGCTGGCGCGGTGCCGACGACCTCGGGCCGGTCTGCGCCGCCCTCGTGCACGCCTGGCTGTGCGCCGACAGGTCGTTGCGGGATCTACCTGAGCTGACCCGAATCCGGCTCGGCCGCCGGATCGAGCCGATCCGGCTCGAAGTGCGCGCTCAGGACTGATCCTCGTCGAGCCGGCCCTGCACCCGCTGCGCGAGTTCGGCAAAACCCCGCATCCGGCACAGCGCCAGGGCATCCATGAAGTGCTGCCGCGCAGCCGCCGCATCACCGGCCGCGTGCGCGTTCTCGCCGAAGAAGAGCAGGATCTGCGCCCGGTCGAAGTGCTTGTGGTGAGCGGTCATGTACGCCAGGGCCGAGATCAGGTCGGCTTCCGAGTCGGCGTACCGGCGGAGCTCGGTGTGCCGCTTCCCGCGCCACATCCTGGTTTTCGCCGCGTTGTAACCCTCGCCGAGTTCCTCGAACGCGCCGAGCGCCTGGTCGAGCAACCGCACACCGGCCTCGGGCTCATCGACAGAGCCCAGGTGCATCCGCGCCAGCGCCGTGCGCCGCGGATCGTCCAGCACCTCAGCCATCTCCAGGTTCCGCCGCAAGGCGGTCCGCGCTTCGCCGCGGTCACCCTGGTCCCGCAGGCTGATGCCGAGCGATTCCACAGCGGTGGCGGCCAGGTCGACACGCTCACTCTGGCGAGCCAGCTCCTCGCCTTCGGCGAACAGCGTCGCCGCCTTGTCGTATTCGCCCCGGGTCCGGAAGGCGAATCCGCGCTGGACAACGGCGAGTCCCTTAGCGAAGGTCAAGTCGCGCTCGACGGCCACCTCGGCGGCGTTCTTGTTGAGGACGTCCATGTCCTCGACGTACTTGGCCTGCTCCTGAAACGGCCACAACGCCACGGCCAGCTGGCAAAGCTGCTCGCTGCCGCTGCTGTGAAGCCCGCGGGCGACGGCGAGTACATTTGCCCGCTCGGCGTCCAGCCAACCCCATCCATCGCCGCTGCTGTCGGCCAGCTCGGCGAGCAGTTCCGGCCACAACTTCTCCAGCCAACCGCGCTTGGGCTGCACCGCGTGGCCGGCGGCGATGGCTTTACGCAGGTAGAACTCTTCGAACCGGACTCGCATCGCGGCGGCATCGGGGAAACGGGCGCGGGCGTGCTCGCGGATCAGGCTGTAGGCGAAGTAGCGGTCCTCTCCGACTTCCCGGACGAGGTGCGCGGCGCACAACCGGTCCAGCGCATCCTGAACGTCCTCCTCGTCGAAGGCGACGGCGACCGACAACGCCGCCAGGCTCACATCACCCGTTCCAGGATGCTGCCCGAACGCCGCGTACACCTGCTGGGCACGCTCGTCGAGACGCCCCACAGCGGTGTTGAAAACTGCCAGCACCGACAGGTTCTCGTCGCGGGACAGCGCAGCCAGGCGCCTGCCTTCCCGCGAGAGTTCCCGCACCCACCGGGCCACCGGCCGGTCCGGGAACTCCACCAGCAGCGAAGCGGCAACGCACAGCGCGGTGGTCTGGCCTTCGCACAGGCCGATCAACTCGTCGACCTGCTCAGATTCCCGTGCCAGATCCCGGGTCTCGCCGACGATCCGGAACACGAGCAGCCGCGCGGACTCCGCCGACAACGGGTCGAGCGGAACGAACTCGGCTCCATCGCGCGCCCGCAACGCGCCCAGCGAACGCGCCTCGGTCACCAGCACAGCCGAATTGCCCATCCCCGGCAGCAAAGCACGGACCTGAGCCGCGCTGATCGCATCGTCGATCACGACCGCCACGCGCTTGTCGGTGCTCCACGACCGATAGAGGGCGGCACGACCGTCCAATGTCGCCGGGATCTGGTCCCGCGCGTAACCCACGCCGAGGAGCCAGTTGTGCAACGCCTCGCTCTCCAGGCCTGTTTCGCGTGTTCCGGCAGTCAAGGAGGCGTAGAACAAGCCGTCCTGGTAGTGCTTGCCATACTCGTGAATCCACTGGTAGGCCGTCGCGCTCTTACCGCCGCCGGGATCGCCGCGGAGCACGACGAGGCCCGGCCGCTGGTGATCCCGGGCCTCGCAGGGCCGGAGGAACTTGGTGATCTCCGCCAGCTGCCGTTCGTTGTTCGTGTAGAACCGGCTCGGCGGCGGAACCTGGCGTGGCGGCGCCTTGGGGCTGCTCGGCGCGTACTGGTAGACGTCACCGTAGATATCGCGCGCCTGCACGACGGCATCCGCCGTGCCGTCGAACCGATTGCCGCCGTCGGCCATCGTCCGCTCCCCTCCCGCCGAGATCACCCGGGCCAGGGTAACGCTTCGTGATGGCCGACATCCGGCATGTCACGGACTTCCCGCGGCGGCCGTCAGAAGTCGACGGCGGTGCGGTCGTCGACGCGCGCCACCGATTCCTGCGCGAACCGCTTCTTGTACTCCTCCCGGATGCCCTCGATCTTCGGGTCGTTCGCGTCGTACTCGGCGACCGGGTACAGCAGGACCAGCTCGAACGACTTCTCCCGCTCGATCACGCCATGCGCGTCGCGGTACTGCCCGTACCCGTCCTGCACCGTCAGCCCCGTCGGGAACTGCGGCGTGACGACCTCGTCGACGAACGCGTGGAACTGCTCGTCCGACACCGGCTCGCCGCCGCCGGGCATGGCGGTGCCGAAGAACAGGCTGGTCTCCAGGTACGCCGCGCCGGCCCGCTCGGACGGCGCCCCGTCGCCGAGGGCGCCGTAGGCCACCGGGCCACCCACTCCGATGAGCCCGGCGGCCAGCACTGCGGCGGTCAGGCGAACAGGCGACTTGATCATCCGGGCTCTCCATCCACAGTGGATAAACGGGTCGACCGGAGGATATCGGCCCGGATGCACGGGCGCACCGCGACTATTCGGCCTTCGCGAGGAAGGTCTCGATGCTGGTGGCGAGGGCGACCGGGGTCTCGTCGATCGCGTAGTGGCCGGCGTTGCGCAGGACGTCCAGCTCGCAGCCGGGGTACGACCGCTGGAACGTCTCGCGCATCGTCGACTCGCCGAGCGCCGGGTCGTGCTCGCCGACGATGACCTTGACCGGCAGCTCGCGGCCGTCGATCTCGGCCTGGAAGTCGGCCTTGGCCCACGCCGACAGGTAGTCGCCGAAGGCCCGCGGATCAGAGGAGTCCAGCGAGTGGCGCACCATCGCGTCCAGCCACACCCCGGTCAGCCGGTTGCCGGTGGTGAAGTCGATGATGGCCCGCCGGTTCCCGGCGTCGGCGGCGGCGCCCGAGAACAGCGCCCAGCCCTGTTCGTCGAACGGCACACCGCCGGCGGGCACCGGCGAAACGCCCACCATGGCGCGAACCCGATCGGGTGCGTCGGCCAGGACGCGCTGCATGACGGCGCCGCCCATCGAATGGCCGACCAACGAGAACCGGTCGAAGCCGAGCTCGTCGGCGAGCGCGAGCACGTCCCCGGCGGCCTCTTCGAGCGTGTGCGCACCGGGTTCGCCGACCCGGCCGCCGTACCCGCGGTAGTCCGGGAAGACGTACCGGAAACGGGTGCCGTCCAAGTGCGGCTGCAACGGCCGCCAAGCACGGCCCGAACCGAACCAACCGTGCAGCGCGATGACCGGGTGCTCCCCGACGCCGACTTCCTCACGCCCAGCAGGCATTCCCACCTCCAACGGAGAAGTTCCGGACACCAGCATGGCGCACCGGTCAACCTCGGGCGGCCCGGCGCGCCGTCGGCGGATTCAGCTGGCGGGGTGGGATTTCCGGCGTTGCCGCAGCACTCCGACGGTCACCGCGACTGCCGCCACCGCCATGGTGAGCAGCAACGATCGCCGGGTCGATGGGTCGAAGGCCAGCAGGGCGAACAGCGCCACCAGCGCCGCGATCACGCCCCACGACAGGTACGGGTAGCCCCACATGCGCACCTGGAGGCCGCGGCCCTCGCGCGCCGCCCTGGCGCGGCTGCGCAGCTGCGTCGCCGCGATGCACAGGTAGAGCAGGATGATCACCGAGCCGCTGGAGTCCACCAGGAAGTCGAAAACCGCCGCCGTGCTGACGAAGTAGTTCGCCCCGGCGGTGATCAGCCCGGCCAGCGCCACCAGCAGCACCGCCGGAACCGGCACGCCCGCGGAGTTCGAGCGCGCGAGCAGGCGCGGTGCGTCGCCGTTGCCGGCGAGCGCGAACATCATGCGCGACGCCGTGTAGATCCCGGAGTTCAGGCAGGACAGCACCGCCACGAGCACGACGATGTCCATGATCAGCCCGGCGTGCGGGATGCCCATCCGGTCGAGGACCGCGGAGTACGGGCTGTCGGTGATGCCGGCTTCGGCGTGCGGCAGCAGGGTGACGATCACGGCGACCGAGCCGATGTAGAAGACGAGGATGCGGACCACCGTGGAGCGGATGGCCTTGCGCACGGCCTCCGCCGGGCGCTTCGCCTCGCCGGCGGCGATCGTGACGACCTCGGCCCCGTTGAAGGCGAAGGTCACCACGAGCAGCGCGGGCAGCACCGCGTACCAGCCGTTCGGCGCGAATCCGCCCCGCTCGAACAGGTTCTGGCCGCCGGGCGCCTCGACGCCGGGCAGCAGTCCGGCGATCGCCAGCACGCCGAGCACCAGGAACCCGACGATCGCGATGACCTTGACCAGGGCGAACCAGAACTCGACCTCGCCGTAGGCGCGCACCGCGACCAGGTTCGAGGCGGTCAGCACGACCATGAATGCCACGGCCGCGGCCCAGGCCGGGATCGCGGGCACCAGGCCGTGGAGCAGCCCGCCGCCGATCACCGCCTCGACGCCGACGGTGACGCACCACGCGTACGCGTAGAGCCAGCCGATGGCCAGGCCGCTCCAACTGCCGAACTCACGCGTGGCGTAGCTGGCGAACGAGCCGGTTCGTGGTGCCGCCACGGACAGTTCGGCGAGCATCCGCATGACCAGGATGACCAGCAGGCCCGAGAGCACGTAGGCCACCAGCGAGGCGGGCCCGGCCTTGTTCACGACGCTGCCGGTGCCGACGAACAGCCCGGCGCCGATCACGCCGCCGATCGCGATCATGCTCATCTGCCGGTCGCCGAGAGCGGCCCGCAGGCCCGGCGAGGATCCGGGGTCCCCGTCGGCTAGCGGCCGGGCCCGCCGGAGGGAAGTCGCGTCATCGGTCATCCCGCCTCCAAAGCTCGTTCGATCGATCGATCGAGAGGTGCGTCGCACCGTAGTTCTCCCCCGATGCGGGGTCAAGAGGAGCGCGACGCGGGCGCACCGCTCCGCCGGCGGTACCGTGCAGGTCGGGCTGATCGATCAATCGACCGAGGAATCCGGAGCACGACGAGATGAGCGCACAGGTCCGCGCGGGCGACGACACCCAGCGCCAGGTCTGGGAGGCCGCCGTCCGGCTGTTCGCCGCGCAGGGCTTCCACGGCACCGGCATCCGGGAACTCGCCGAGGCCGCCAGGCTGTCCTCGGCGACCCTCTACCACTACATGGGCACCAAGGAAGACCTGCTCTTCTCGATCATGAAGGCGTCCCTGGACCGGCTGATCACCGCGGCCGAGCGGGTATCGGCCGAAGCCGCGCAACCGCAGGCGGTCATCGCCCGGCTCGTGCACGTCCACGTGCTCACGCACGCCCTGCACCGCGACGAGACCACCGTGGTGGACAACGAGATCGGCGTCCTCGGCCCCGAGCGCCGCGACACCATGGTGCAGATCCGCGACCGCTACGAGGACTTCTGGCGCGACGCGATCGCCGACGGCTGCCGGCGCGGCGTCTTCTCGGTCCCCGACGAGCGGTTCGCGCGGATGGCGGTGCTGGAGATGTGCTCGGGCGTGGCGAAGTGGTACTCGCCGTCCGGCGAGATGGATCTGGACTCGATCGGCGCGGCGCACGCGCAGCTGGCCCTGCAGCTGCTGGGCGTCTCGGCGAAGCGCGCCGCCGCGACACCGCTGCCGGATGCCGCCGAGATCCACGGCCTCATCGAGGAGATCTGGCAGATCCGCCTGCCGTCGATGCGAGCCCGCGCGCCTCGCGACTGACCAGAGCGGCACCACGCGTGGCCCGGGTGGCGGCATCGCCACCCGGGCCACGCCCGTTCCGGGCGGTCTTGCGGTCTCGCCGCGACGATCCTACGCTGTCGACCGATCGATCGATCGACAGAGCGCGAGGAGGCGGCGTGGCAGGCAGCACCGGGACCCCACCGGCGATCCGCTACCGCTCGCGGGTGCACTTCGACGAGCTGGATCCCAACGGGCACCTGCACAACACCCGGTTCGCGCTGCACGTCGAGCGGGCGACCACGGCGGCGTTCGCGGCCGCGGGCTACGACACCGGGACGATCGCCGGTCGGCACCCCGACCTGCACTACGTGGTCCGCGCCTTCCAGATCGAGTTCCACGCGCCGGTGACCGGCGCGGGCGACCTGCTCGTCCGGCTGCAGCTCACCGAGCTGGGCCGGACCAGCGCGACCTGGACGTTCCACTGCGGACGGGAACCGAACGCCACCGGCACCCGGACCATCGTGAAGGTGGGCGCCGACGGACGGCCGCAGCCGTGGTCGCAGCGGCTGCGCTCCTGGCACGCGACCCAGCTGCACGGCCCGCGTTCATCCGAGAGTTGAGGAGGAAGCCGTTGTCCGAAGTCCAGTCCGGCGGTGCGGTGGTGGAGACCGAGATCTCCGGCGACGTCGGCGTCATCCGGCTCAACCGGCCGGAGTGCCTCAACGCCGTCAACACCGCCCTGGTGGAACAACTCGTCACCGCGCTCGGCGCGGTCACCGCGGCGGGCGTCGGCGCGGTGCTGCTGACCGGGCGCGGCCGCGCGTTCTGCGCCGGCCACGACCTCAAGGCGCCGCCGGAGGATCCGGCGACCGTGCAGGCGCGGCTGGACCGGATCCAGGACGTCACGCGGCTGATCCGCGACTGCCCGGCGCCGGTCATCGCGGCGGTGCAGGGGCACGCCGTCGGCGCGGGCGCGGAATTCGCCCTCTGCTGCGACCTGGTGATCGCCGCGGAGGACGCCCGGTTCCGATTCCCCGAGGTCGGGCTCGGGCTCAGCGTCACCGGCGGCATCTCCAAGCTGCTGCCGCTGCTCGTCGGCCCGCTCAAGGCCAAGGAGATCCTGCTGTTCGGCGATACCATCGACGCCGCCGAGGCGAGCCGGCTCGGGCTGGTCAACACGGTGGTCCCGGGCGACGCGCTGCTGGAGACCGCGCACCGGTGGGCGGCACGGCTGGCCGAGCGGCCGCGCGCCACCCTGGCCATGGCCAAGGAAGCCCTGGACGCGGGCATCGACCACGCCCTCGAATCGGCGCTGCGACTGGAGATCCGGCACGCGATCCGCACCGAGGAGCTCGCGGCCGACCGGACGGGAGACGCCCGATGAACGCCGAAACCCTCGTCGACCTCGTCCGCGACGCGGCCCGGCGCTGGCCGGATCGCACCGCGTGGACCTTCGACCAAACCGGCCGCGAACTCTCCTTCGCCGACATCGACCGCCGCAGCGACGCGCTGGCCGCGCTGCTGGCCGAATCGGGCGTGGCGGCGGGCGACCGCGTCGCGGTGATGATGGACAACCGCCCGGAATTCCCGCTCGGCTGGCTCGCCGCGGCCAAGCTGGGCGCGGCGATGGTCCCGGTCAACAACCGCTACCAGGAGTACGACGCCACCCACGTGCTCGCGCACTCGCAGGCCCGGGTCGTGCTGACCACGGCCGAGCACGCGGACCTGCTCGCCCGCGTCCAGAAGGCCACCTCGGTGCGGCAGGTCCTCGACGTCGACGCGATCGACCTCCCGGCGGCCGAAGTGCCCCGGTGCGCGCCGCCGACACCGGAGGCGCTGGCGAACATCCAGTACACCTCCGGCACCACCGGCGCCCCCAAGGGCTGCGCGCTCCCCCACCGCTACTGGACCACGCTCGCGTCCGGCCTGGTCGACGGCTTCCCCGGCATCGACGACCGCGACACGATCCTCACCGCCCAGCCGTTCCACTACATCGATCCGCAGTGGAACGTCGCGCTCGGCCTCGCCGCCGGGGCGCGGCTGGTGGTGCTGGACCGGTTCCACCCCACCACGTTCTGGGCGAAGGTCCGCGAGCACGGGGTCACGTGGTTCTACTGCCTGGGCCTGATGCCGAAGCTGCTGCTCGACCAGGCCCCGTCACCTGCCGACCGGGCACACCGGGTGCGCGCGATCAGCGCCTCGGCGATCCCGCCGAACCTGCACGCCGCGCTCGAACGGCGGTGGGGCGTCCCGTGGTTCGAGGCCTTCGGCATGACCGAAACCGGCAGCGACATCCGGATGACCCCGCAGGACCACGACGCCGCGGTGGGCACGGGCTGCCTCGGCCGGGCGGCGCCGGGCCGCGAGGTCATGATCGTCGACGGCGACGGCGCCCCGGTGCCGCGCGGCGAGGTCGGCGAGCTGGCCATCCGCGGCACTGGCCTGATGCACGGCTACTTCCGCGATCCGGACGCCACCGAACGAGCCTTCCGGGCGGGCTGGTTCCACACCGGCGATCTGGCCCGGATGGACGACGAGGGCCGCGTCTACTACGCGGGCCGCACCAAGGACATGATCCGCCGCAGCGGCGAGAACATCGCCGCCGCCGAGGTCGAGCGCGTGCTGCAGCTGCACCCGGCGGTCGAGGTGGCCGCGGTCCTGCCGGAGCCGGACGAGTTGCGCGGCGAGGAAGTGCACGCGGTGGTCGTCCTCCGCGGCGAGCCATGCGATCCGCGCGAGCTGGCGGACTTCTGCGCCACCCAGCTCGCCTACTTCAAGGTCCCGCGCTACTGGACCTTCCGCGACCGGCTGCCGATGACGGCCTCGGAACGCGTCGCCAAGGCCGTCCTGCGCGCCGAGCTCCGCGACGAGGAGGCGGCCACCCACGACAGCCGCACCTGGTGATCTCCGCGGGTCAGCGCTGCCCGCGGCCCCGTTGAGCGTTCTGTCCCCGTTGCCCACTGCGGCTCCGGGTCCACCATCCGGCGTACATTTGTTTGGTGCGCGTCGGCCTGCCCGCGCACGAACCGACAGAACGTTTCCGTCCTGGCCTGGCCGGGACCGCGGCACCGAGAAGGTTGATCGGGTGGTTGTCCCAACGGCTCGTCCGCAGCGCGCTGAGCGGCCGGGCCGCAGCAAGGTCGCAGGTCGATCGGTCGGCGCGGTCTGGCTGCGCATGCTCGCGGTCGTCGCCGCCGGCTTCGCGCTCTACGCGGGCTCTCCCCCGCGCGCGCTGTGGTGGCTGGCGCCGATCGCGTTCGCGGTGTTCGCGGCGGTGCTCCGCGGCCGCAAGGCCCGCGCCGGATTCGGCTACGGCCTGCTGTTCGGCTTCGCGTTCCTGCTGCCGCTGCTGGGCTGGCTGCAGGACTTCCTGGGCGCCGACTTCGGCCCGTGGCCGTGGCTGGGCGTGGCGGGCGTGCAGGCGCTGTTCGTCGCGCTCGGCGGCGCCGGGATGGCGCGCGTCAGCCGCCTGCCGGGAGCGCCGGTGTGGATGGCCGCGGTGTTCGTCACCGCCGAGGCGCTGCGCTCGGCCGTGCCCTTCGGTGGCTTCCCGTGGGGCAAGCTGGCATTCACCCAGGACACCGGCCTGTTCTTGCCGCTGGCCGCGCTCGGCGGCACCGCCGTGGTGTCCTTCGCCGTCGCGGTGGTCGGCGGCGGCCTGGCCGAGCTCGCCCGCCGCGCGCGCACCCCGCGCCACTGGGCCGCGCCGCTGGCCGCCGTGCTCGTGCCGGTCATGGCCGGCCTGGCCATGCTGCCCTTCATCGGCACCGACCCCAACGCCGGAACCGCCCGGGTCGCGATCGTGCAGGGCAACGCGCCCAACCTGGGGCTGGGCCTGCTGTACGAGGACGACGTCCTGCACGCCAACCACATCGCGGCCGCGCAGCAGCTCGCCGCCGACCAGGCGAAGGGCCCGCTCGACTTCGTCGTGCTGCCCGAGCAGGTCGGCAGCTGGGGGCCGAGCCAGACCGACCCGGACCTCTCCGGCGTCGCCGCGCAGTTCGGTGTCCCGCTCGTGGTCGGCGGCCTCGGCAAGGACCCCGACGGCTCCCTGCGCAACCAGGTCGTCCGGTGGGATCCGGCGACGGGCGCGGGCGACCGCTACGTCAAGCAGCACCTGGTGCCCTTCGCCGAGACGATCCCGATGCGGCCGGTGGCGCGACTGGTGAGCCCGTTCGTGGACCGCTTCCGCTCGGACATGGTGCCCGACGACAAGCCGGGCGTGCTCGACGTCGGAGGCGTCCGGCTGGGCGTGGGGATCTGCTACGACGTCGCCTACGACGACGTGTTCACCGGCGCGGCCCAGGAAGGCGCGACGCTGCTCGCGGTGCCGACCAACAACGCCTGGTACGGCCACTCCGAGATGAGCTACCAGCAGCTGGCGATGGCCCGGCTGCGCGCGGTGGAGCACGGGCGGGCGGTCCTGGTGGCGGCGACCAGCGGCGTCAGCGCCGTGGTTCAGCCGGACGGCGCCGTGACCCAGCAGACCGAGCTGTTCACCGCGCAGAATCTCATCGCCGAGGTGCCGCTGCGCTCGACGCAGACGCTCGCCACCCGGCTGGGCAGCGTTCCGATGTGGACACTGGTCGTGCTGGGCGTCGGCGCGGTGGCGCTGTCCTGGTGGCGGCCCCGGCGGACCGCGGACGCCTGAACCCGACCAACACGAGTGCACGGCCGGCCGAGCGGGCCGGCTAGGAGGACATGGATGGCGAACCGGCAAGCCCCCGGAGCCGGTGACGACTCGGCCCTGGTGGTGATCCCCACCTACAACGAGCGGGACAACCTGGAGCCGATCGTGCGGCGGCTGTTCGCCGCGCTGCCCTCGGCACACGTGCTGGTCGTCGACGACGGCAGCCCGGACGGGACCGGCGAGGTGGCCGACGGGCTCGCCGCCGACGACGAGCGGGTGCACGTGCTGCACCGCAGCGAGAAGGCCGGGCTCGGCGCGGCGTACGTGGCGGGCTTCGAGTGGGCGCTGGCGCGGGACTACGGCGCGATCATCGAGATGGACGCCGACGGCTCCCACTCGCCCGAGGACCTGCCCCGGCTGATCGGCATGCTCGGCCCGGACGGCACCGGCGCGGACGTGGTGCTGGGCTCGCGCTACGTGCCCGGCGGACGGACGGTGAACTGGCCCTGGTACCGGGCGCTGCTGTCCCGCGGCGCCAACGTGTACTCCAAGCTGGCGCTCGGCGTGTCGATCAACGACATCACCTCCGGCTACCGCGTGTACCGGCGGGAGGTCCTGGAGACGCTGCGGCTGCACAACGTCGCCTCGCAGGGCTACTGCTTCCAGGTGGACCTGGCGTGGCGCGCGGTGGAGGCCGGCTTCGTGGTCGTCGAGGTGCCGATCACGTTCGTGGAACGCGAGCTCGGCAGCTCGAAGATGGACGCCGAAGTGGTACGCGAAGCCCTCGTCCGGGTGACGAAGTGGGGCCTGCGCCGCCGCGGCAACCAGGCCGTGAGCGTCCTGCGCTCGATCCGCCGCTGACGACCGCGCGATCCGAGCACGTCGAAGCGCCCGGGACGGGATGTCCCAGGCGCTTCGTCGGATCCTGGTCGCTCAGTGCCCGCGGCGTGTCCGCAGCAGGTCGAGGCGCTCGTTGAGCAGCTCCTCGAGTTCCGGGATGGTGCGCCGCTCCAGCAGCATGTCCCAGTGGGTGCGCGGCGGCTTGGCCTTCTTCTGCTCCGGCTCGCTGCCGTCGATGATCTTCGACTCGGTGCCGTGCAGGCGACACTCCCAAGTCGGCGGCACCTCGGCATCGTCGGAGAACGGCACCTCGAACTCGTGGCTCTTGGGGCAGGCGTAGCGCACCGTCCGGCGCGGTGCGAGGTCGTGGTTACGGTCGGTCTCGTAGCTCACCGCTCCGAGCCGGCTGCCACGCAGAACGCGGTCGGCCATGACGGTTCCTTTCACTTCGGCCCGGGACCTGGCCCGAGCGGTTGTGCTCACCGTGTGCAACGACGGGAGACCCGCCGCATGTTCCCGGTGTAGTGCTTCTGGTTGCCGTCGGTGACGTTGTTCACCCATCAACGACGGCTTTCTCCCTAGAGATGCAATCGGTCGGCGTTCGTGACGCGTTATCCCACTCGCAATCTATAGGTGCGTTCGAACGGGTGATAGTGCCAGATGATGAGTCACTATGGCCAAGCTGGATCTCGGGAAAGTGACCATAGTGGGACGGAGATCACGACACGGACGGCGGACAAGACGCGAAAATTGGTAACTGAATGTAGCTATACTTGGTTCCCTGTTGTCACAACGCTGCGTACCGGCATATTCCGATCGTGCCAAAAATCCCGGCCACGCCTGTCACCAGCATGGAGCAACGCCGCCGCCTTGGCGAGGCGGGCGCGCATCGTCACCCGCCGCGCACGCAGCGTGTTCACCGAACGGGTTCAGAGAACCTTCGGCGCCGGGTTGCCGACAGCCTCGATCGCCCGCCGCACCGGCACCAGCGCGACCAGCACCAACCCAACCGCGAAGAACACCACCAGCGACACGATGGCCAGCCGGAACGACCCGGTCGCCTGCCCGACCCCGGCGAACACCAGCGGGCCCAGCCACGACGTGGAGCGCTCCCCCACTTCGTACAGCGAGAAGTACTCGGCCTCCCGGCCGGGCGGCACCATCTGGCTGAACAGCGACCGGGACAGCGCGTTGGTGCCGCCGAGCACCAGCCCGATGCCCACCGCCAGGCCGTAGAACTGCATCTGCTGGCCTGCCTGCACGAAGTACGCGGCGACCAGCACCACCAGCCAGGTGGCGAGGCTGATCAGGATCGTCTTCTTCGCGCCGATGCGCCGCGCCACCACCCCGTGCAACACCCCGCCGACGAAGGCGATGAACTGCACGATCAGCAGCGTGATGATCAGCGAGTCCTGCGGGAGCTTGAGCTCCAGGTTGCCGTACTGCGCCGAGACCTGGGTGACCGTCGAGATGCCGTCGGTGTAGATCCAGTACGCCCCGAGGAACGCCAGCGTCAGCGGGAAGTGCTTCGCCTCCCGGAACGTGGTCATCAACTGCTTGAAGCCCGCGGTGACCGCGGACGGGCCGCGCACGGCCCCCTCCGGGGCGCGGTGTTCCCGCAGCGCCGCCAGCGGCAGCAGCGTGAACACGGCCCACCAGACGCCCGAGGACAGGAAGATCAGCCGGACCGCGGCCTCCGTGCTCATGCCGATCGCGTCGTGGCCGAGGTAGATCACCAGGTGCATGGCCAGCGCCGCACCGCTGCCCAGGTAACCGACGGCCCAGCCACGGGTGGAGACGTCGTCCCGCTCGTCGACGGAGGCGATCTCCGGCAGGAACGAGTAGTAGACCACCACCGAGGCGCCGAAGCAGATGTTGGCGATGATGAACAGCACCACGCCGAGCTGCCAGTTCTGCCCGCCGACCAGCGCCAGCAGCGCCGTCATCGCCGCGCCGCCGAACGCGAAGAGCCCCAGCATCAGGCGCTTGCTCTGCGTCCGGTCCGCGATCGCGCCGGTGATCGGCAGCACGACCACCTGCACGACGGTGGCCACCGACAGCAGGTAGCCCCACAGCGACCCGGCCGGGAACACCAGCCCGAACGCCGAGATGTCGCACTGCACCAGCGCGTTGTTCTGCGGGCAGGCGTTCAGGCCGTTGCGCGCGACGTCCGCCTTCGCGGCCTCGGTCGCCACCGAGGTCAGGTAGAGCGAGAGGAAGACCGTGGTCACCGAAGTCGGGAACACCGAGTTGGCCCAGTCGTACCAGCACCAACCCCGCTGTTCCCGGCGCCGCCGCCGCGCGGCGTCCGGTGCCAGGTCGCTGTCCATCACGCTCATCCGTTCGGTCCTCCGGCCAAGATCACTCGATTGGGGGTAACCGGACCTTACTGGCTCAACGAACGCGGTGGAGGTCCGTGCGGAGACAATGCGTAGTTCTGCTCATCCGCCGACCTCCGGCTGCGGCTCGCCGAACCGCTCCCGCAACACCTCCTGCAACACGTCCGGCCGGTCGGTGACCAGCCCGTCCACGCCGAGATCCAGCAGCTCCCGCATCTCCACGGCATCGTCGACGGTCCACACGTGGACCTCCATGCCCCAGCGATGAGCCTGGCGCACGAAGCGGGAGTCGATCAAACGCAGCCGCCCGAACCCCGTCGGCACCTGCGTCGCGCCGCCGACCACCGCCGACCGCAACGGCCAGCCGCCCCACCGCGAGCTCAACCACAGCAACCCGGCCGATCGACGCCCGGTCGAGGTGAGCAGCCGCGGCCCGACGGCCCGCCGCATCGCGGCCAGCCGGTGCTCGGCGAACGACGCCAGGCACACCCGGTCCCAGGCGTTGTGCCTGCGCAGCGTCCGCAGCACCGGCCCCACCGCCGAGTCCGCCTTGACGTCGATGTTGAAGAACATCTCCGGCAGCTCCTCCAGCGCGGCGTCCAGCCGGCACACCGGTTCCCGGCCGCCGATGAGTGCCGAGCCGACGGCCGACCAGGGCAGCCGCTCGATGGGGCCGCGGCCGTCCGTGGTGCGGTCCAGCGTCGCGTCGTGGTTCACCACCACGACGCCGTCCGCCGTCGCGTGGACGTCGGTCTCGATGTAGCGGTAACCCTTGTCGGCGGCGCGGCGGAACGCGGCCAGCGAGTTCTCCAGATCGTGCAGTTCCCCGAGGTGCCACCCGCGGTGGGCGAACGCGCGGGGCCGGGGACCGGACAGGAAAGGATGCGTCACGCCCGCAACTCTGCCCGATCGGCGTGCCTGCACCGCGCAGGCGGGGCCCTTGGCTAACGTGATCGATCGTGGAAACCTCCGACCTGCCGTCCCGCCGCCCACGCCAAGCCAGGCACTGCGCGTGGTGCGGACGGCGCGTCCCGGAGTCGGGCAGGCAAGGACGTCCCCGCCTGTACTGCGCGCAGTCCTGCCGCCAACGCGCCTACGAGCGCCGCACCGCGGTGCAACGCGGCGGCCTCCCGGAAGACGCGGTGGTGCTCTCCGCCGCCGAGCTCGCGGATCTGCAGGACCGGCTGTTCCAGCTGCGTTGCGCGGCCGAAGACGTGGTCACGGCCATCGAGGACGCCGCCGACCACGCCGAACTGCGCAAGCTCGCGACCCAGGTGGTGGCCGTGGCCGGGGAGCTCGAGCGGCTGCGGTGAGACGAACGGAGCATTGTGCGGACCGGCCGGGGTGGCCAGGATGAGTTGGTCCCCAGCGGTGGCGAGGAATCGACGGTGCCCGCACGTCCCGTAGTCCGCGGCTTGCGCCGCGCCGACCTGATCAGCCAGGACCCGATAGCTTCGGCGGTCTTCTACCGGGGCCTGCTCGACTGGACCCCGGCGCCGACCGGCGTCGGCTTCGACTGCTGGGTGGGCAACCGCCGCTGCGCCGCGATGCGCTCCCCGCGCGGCCGCGAACTGCCCGGCTGGCGCCCCATGTTCGCCGGCACCACCCAGGACGGCTCGCTGACCGGGCCCGACGACGCGGTCGCGCTCATCGCAAAGGGGCGGGCCCAGCACGGGCCGTGGGCGCCGAGCCCGCGGCCGGGCGAGCCCTGCTGGATCGAGCTGTGCACGGCGGTCCCGGACCGCGCCGACGCCTTCTGGGCGGAAATCCTGAGCTGGTCCGTGCACGCGGACCAGTACCTCGCCCACGGCCGGCCGCTGGCGTCCCGCACGATGCGGCGGCCGGCCGGCTGGGGCTGGCTGTGCTACTTCGCGGTGGAGGACGTCGAGGCGATCAGCGCCCGGGTGGTGGAGCTGGGCGGTGAAACCGTCGACCGCGCCGATCACCCACTGCTGGGCGCGACCGCGGTGGTGTCCGACCCGGCCGGAGCGACGATCGGCCTGGCCGCGGCCGACAAGTGGGGCTGACGGCGGCTAGCCGCCGGAGAGCTCGCCGAGCACCTGCAACGTCCGGTTGGCGCGCACGGACAACCGCTGCTCGCGCGCGGTCACGTCGATGTAGGTCTGGCTGGAGTTGATCGACGAGTGCCCGAGCAGCTTGGCGATCTCGGCGGCGCTCGCCCCGTCCTCGGCGAGCCGAGTCGCGAAGGTGTGCCGCAGCGCGTGCACCATCGCGCCCGGCTGCACCCGGTCGGAGACGCCCGCCGCCCGCAGGGACTGCCGCACCAGGTACTGCAGGCCGCCCCGGCGCAGCGCCTCGCCGTGATGATCGACGAACAGCGGCTCGCCGCCGGGCAGCCGGTCGCCGAACCGCACCCGCCGCGACTCCAGGTAGCTCTGGATCAGCGAGTCCAGGGTGTCCTCGATGGGGATGGACCGGTTCTTGCCGCCCTTGCCGTGCACGTGCAGCCGGCGATCCCCCGCCCGGCCGGCCAGCGAGCCGACGGTCAGCTCCAGCAGCTCGGCCGAGCGCACCCCGGTGCACAGCAGCGTGGCGAGCACGGCGAGATCGCGCTCCGGCCACGGATTCCGCGCCTGCCGGGCCCCGGCGGCCACCGTGCGCAGCAGCCGCTCGGGGGTGTCCTCGCCCTGCAGCGGCTTCGGCGTGGAGGGGGCGTTACGCGGCTTCGGCACCACCTGCATCGGATTGCCGGACACCGCGCCCTCGATCACCAGGAATCCGAAGAACCCGTTCCAGGTCGACCAGGCCCGGATCACCGACGAGGCGGACCGCGACGCGGCGAACCGCGCGAACGCCGACCGCAGCACCGAGGCGGTGACCAGGTCCACGGCCAGCCGGTCGGCGCCGGTGCCGGTGAGCTCGACCAGCTCACCGGCCACCGACTCCAGGTCGCGGCGGTAGGCGCGCAGCGAATTGGCCGCGAGCTTCCTGGCCTGCAGGTGCTCCAGGTAGATCTCGATCAACCGCGCCACGTCCACGCCGCACCTCCCCGGTGATCAACTCGGGTAGATGAAACCAGACGGCACCGACAATCAGCTGTTGCGGATGAACCGGTCGAGCACGCGGGTGCCGAACTTCAGCGAGTCCACCGGGACCCGCTCGTCGACGCCGTGGAACAGGGCGGCGAAGTCGAGGTCCGCGGGCAGCTTCAACGGCGCGAAGCCGAAGCAGTTCATGCCCAGCCGGCTGAACGACTTCGCGTCGGTGCCGCCGGACATCATGTAGGGCAGCGCCTTCGCCCCCGGGTCCTCGGCGAGCAGCGACGCGGTCATCACGTCGACGATGCGCCCCTCGAACTTGGTCTCCACCGGCGGCAACCCGACCCACTCCCGCTCCACGTCGGGCCCGAGGAGCTCGGCCAGCTCGCGGTCGAAGGCCTCCTCGCGACCGGGCAGGATCCGGCAGTCCACGGCGGCCTCGGCCACCGACGGGATCACGTTGTGCTTGTACCCGGCGGTGAGCATCGTCGGGTTCGCGGTGTCGCGCAGCGTGGCGCCGACGATCCGCGACAGGTTCCCGAGCTTGGCGACGGCGCCCTCGATGTCGTTCTCCGGGAAGTCCCAGCCGGTGATCTCGGTGACGCCGGCGAGGAACTCGCGAACCGAGTCGGTCAGCACCAGCGGGAACCGGTGGTTGCCGAGCTTCGCCACGGCCTCGGAGAGCTTGGTGACGGCGTTGTCGTCGTGCACCATCGAGCCGTGCCCGGCACGTGCCCGCACCCGCAGCTTCAGCCAGCGGATGCCCTTCTCGGCGGACTGCACGAGGTAGGCGCGAACGCCGTCCTTGAGCGTGACCGAGAAGCCACCGACCTCGCTGATCGCCTCGGTGCAGCCCTCGAAGAGCTCGGGCCGGTGGTCGACCAGCCACTGAGCCCCGTGGAAGCTCCCCGCCTCCTCGTCGGCCAGGAACGCGAAGACGACATCCCGCGGCGGAGTGATGCCGTCGCGCTTGAGCCGCCGCGCGACGGCGAGGCTCATGGCCAGCATGTCCTTCATGTCGACGGCGCCGCGCCCCCACACGTAGCCGTCCTGCACGGCCCCGGAGAACGGGTGGACGGACCACTCGGCGGGATCGGCAGGAACGACGTCCAGGTGCCCGTGCACGAGCAGCCCGCCCCGCGTGGAGTCGGCGCCGGGCAAGCGGGCGATGACGTTGCCGCGCCCGGGATGGTCCCCGGACTCGACGTAGGTGACGTCGTAACCGACCTCGCTGAGCTTGGCCGCCACGAACTCGGCGGCGGCACGCTCGCCGACGAGAGTCTCGGGGTCGCCCGTGTTGGTGGTGTCGATGCGGATCAGGTCGCTCGCCAGGCCGACGACCTCGTCCTCGGCCCGCAGCAACCCAGCGTCGTGATCAGTGCCGGAGATACCCTCGTTATGTGCGCTCACCAGGCATTTCTATCACCCGGCCACAGAAGAGGGGGGTGCCGTTGGAGCGTGTTTGACCATGGGCTAATCTATGTACACAACACAGCGGGGAGGCCCGAAAGAAAGAGGGCCGAGCCGAAGATGTCCGAGTGGCGGAATGGCAGACGCGCTAGCTTGAGGTGCTAGTGCCCTACTAATGGGCGTGGGGGTTCAAGTCCCCCCTCGGACACGACAAAATCCCCACACTGCTTGGATCAGGATCAACCTGAACTTCCGCAGTGTGGGTTTCTTTTTGGTAGGTGACCTTGAGACCGAGTGCGCGGTAGACCGGCGCCTTTCGCTCAGGGGCCGCTCGGTGAAGCGAGCGCGCAGCACTTCGACACGCGATGAACAGTTGTTCGACGTAGTCGGGTGTGATCTTCGCCCGGCGCGGAGTGGTACGGCGGAGGACAGCCTCGGCCTGCACCTGCTGGGCTTCGACGTCCGCGATCCACCTACCGATAACCCCTGGATCACTCCCCTCGTCGAGCGCTTGCCGGTACCGCGTGAGCTTGCGCTGGCAGTCCCGGATAGTGGCCTGAGCGGCACGGAGGTGTTCGGTGCCCCGGCCCGTGTCATCATCCGCAGCTGCCGCCAGACGGGTGACGGTGTCGTGGATTCGGTCGTCGGTGAACAACGAAGCCAGCCAGCCGTCCAGATCCGGGAGGATGTCGACCTCCCGGAAGTACACGTTGCGAGGATGGTCCAGCTTGTTGGCAACCGCGTACTCCATCGTGTACCGACACCGGTAGTAAGCACGGCCGTGGTTGTACTGACCCTGCATACGGCGCTCGCAGGAGGCGCAGTAGACCAAGCCCTTCAACGCGTATGCGTTCTTTGAGCGATGCGGCTTGCGCAGCTTGACCGTTGCCTCAGCCGAGACCTGCCGGGCTGCTGCCTGGTTGAAGTCCTCGCGGTCGATCAGCGGCGAGTGAGCAAGATCATCCGACCAGATCCATTCGTTGGGGTCATTCCAGCGCATCCGGGTCTCATGGCCGAGCGCGACGTCCTCGACGTCGATGAGGGCCTCGTGCTTGTGCTGCTTGTTCCAGACCTGGAACCCGGTGTAGCGAGGGTTGCCGAGAATGGTCCGGATCGCACTCTTGGACCAGGCGATGCCAGAGCGGTGAGGATTGCGAGCCGGGTCGTAGGCGCTGGGGCAAAGGATCCCGTCGCGAGTGAGTCCCTCGGCGATGGCATAGATACCCGCCCCGGCGAGGTACTCGGCAAAGATTCGCTGGACCACCGGAGCGGTCTCAGGATCGGGCTCGAGTGTGTGGAGGCGTTTACCGTCGGCGGCCTTGCCGGGATTGGGATGCGGCCCGGCGTCCGCGAGGCGGTAGCCGTAGGGCGGGCGACCGCCGAGGTAGCGGCCTTCGATCTGAGCTTGTGATCCCATGGCGCTTCTGACACGGATCTTGATGCGGTTGCGCTCCCCCTTCGACATGCCGCCGAAGACGCTCATGATGAGATCGTGCGCCTCGGAGTTCGGGTCGATGGGACCACCGACCTCTGGCACCCAGAGTTCGACGCCATAGTGTTCGAAGACCGGGAAGGTCAGACCGTACTGGTTGCCGTAGAACGCGCGCTGCGGCTCCCCTATGACCACCGCATCGAACCCGCGCTGCGGATCCTTGAGCGCTTCCAAAAGCCTCGTGGCTTCGGGACGACGCTTCCACGGCAGTGAACGCGAGCGACCGATGTCGAAGAAGTCGGCCACGATCTCCCCGTGGCTGTCGGTGAGTGCTCGGGCTCGCGTCCGCTGCCACTGTCGAGATGCCTCGGGATCCTGCTGGTCCTCTGTGGAGACTCGCCCGTAGAAAGCGAACCAAGTACTCATCCTCGTCCGTCCTCATCCGAAGGCCGATCGCCACTGTCGCCATCGTGAGCGAAGTCCTGCAGCAGACGCAGCAAGGCTCGTGCGGCGGCAGGAGTGAGATCCGGCGGCTCATCCGGCAGGACGACCGTCAGTTCTCGGTCCTGGCCTGCACGACGACGTCGACCACAGGCGCTCACGAACGACCCCTGGCCGTGTGGAACAGGTAAGGCCGCGGGGCCGCGGCAACCATAACGCCGGCGGTCCGAACCGATCGCCCCTCCGACGCGAGTTTCTCCAGGTTCCTTTCCACGCGCCATCACCCCGCCTTCGCAGAAACGGAGCGACGGCGCCGCAGGAAGATTTCGTGGTACTGGGCTCGTAGGTCGATGCCCGCATAGTCACGTTTGAGTTGATGAGCGGCGAGGCCCGTCGTCCCAGCTCCCGAGAACGGATCCAGCACCGTTCCGTTCGGTGGACACCCCGCAGCGATGCAGCGCAGAGGAATGTCGACGGGGAACGCTGCGCAATGCGCCTCACGCAGCGGGCGTGTCGGGATCGACCACACGTCTCCAGGATTCCTGCCCTGGCCCGTCGGTACACGCCATGGCGTTTTGACGCTGTTGGGCTTCGTGCCGCCGTAGTGGGTTTTCCGGTGAGCAGGTCGATCGTGGGAGTAGGGCTCGAGAACCGGTTCGACCTCGAAATGGTAGTCGGGCTGCTTGACCAGTAGGAACAGCATTTCGTAGCGCTGCGATAGACGATCTCGCGCCGGGTCCGGAATGCCGTTGGGCTTGTGCCATACGATCGCATTGCGGACGACCCACCCCTCGGCTTGCAGCGCGAACACGACTCGCCATGGCAGACCGAACAGACTTTTGTGCCGCACGGCCCAGTTCGCGCGACTCGATTCATCAGCTGGGTTTCTGTTGGCGCGGCCAGTACCGTTGGCGTGGTAGCTGTAGCTGTCGCGGAGATTGAGCCAAAACGTTCCTCGTGGACGCAGCACGCGCGCAATCTCGATACCAACCAGGCGCAGTCGCTCGACGTAGTCCTCGATGGCGGGTTCAAGCCCGTACTGAAGATCCCTGCACTCCGCACCGCATTTCCGGCACCGCTTCAGGGGCTTTGTCGAGCCCTGCCCGCAGCGGTCGAGCGTGGCCGTGCGGCGCTGGTGAGGCGTGGTGCCCAAGGTGTGACGACAGTGTGCGTTTCCACCAGTCCAGGTCGCCGTGCCGTAGTCGCGCAATCCCCATTGCGGCGGTGAAGTGACGACACAATCGGCAGAATCGGCCGGCATAGCTGCCAAAATGCTGCATGCGTCCCCGATGTGGAGCTGAGTGGCCGGATCGCGGTAGTAGAGCGAGTTCACGCCGCGCACCGCCTTCCTGCTGCTACCTCATCACCACTGGGCTCCGCAGCGGTGCCGGCTTCGGCTGCCTCCGGAGAGCTGCTCCTGTGGAAGGCCCAGGCCGTGGTGCCGACACAGCGGCTGTCTTCGAATGTGGCAGAACGGTTCTGATCAATGAACGAGAGAGCGGGGGCCGAGGGTCGGTAAGTCAGGATCAGGCGGCCGGTCAGTGCAAGTCCGGCTTCCTCAGCAGCATGACAGAGGTCGCCTGAACGGGTGTGCACCTTCTGACGCAGATCAATACCGGGCGTGATGACGATCAGGAGCCCATCATGGGCGAGCATCGGCACCCAGTCGGACAGCGCGTTCGGGTCGGCTGTGCAACTCGTGCACCCTGTGATGATCAGCGTGAACCAGTCCGCGCTCGGTTGCGGGACCGGACCCGGGCCGTGCTGGCCCGTCCTGTTCACGGCTACGGCGACGGGGCCTCTGGGACCGGGCCCAAGCCCGGACTGGGACCGGGCCTCGACTGTAGGACCGCCCACAGGAACCCCGCCGTCGTGATCACGATGGGACTGACGACAGGGCGCGGCAGTCGCACCGCGGCCGAGCCGCAGCACGGTCTGTACGAGTCGGTCCCGTAGCTCCTGAGCGACCTGGATGGGGTTCTGGTGCGGGTCTATAACGTCGGCGATCAAGACCCGATCGCCTGGCTCGGCGTAGACGGTGGTGATCGTGCGGACGACCGCGGTCACGATCTCGTCGACGTCGGCAGCTGGGTCGACACGACAGATCCGAACAGAGGTCGAGACAGGCACAAAGACGCGGCTGCGGTCGTCGCGGGCGATGCCCTGCGTGGCTTTGGGCGGCGCGGACAACGTTGGGCATCTGGGGTGAAGTGGAGTGGGCGTCGCCGAGATCAGGTGCATTGCCATCGAGTGCTCCGTTGATCGTCGCGCGTTCGAAGTACGCCCCAGAAGTCCGCAAAAAGAGCCCGTATTCGCCGCCATCAACCAAAGAAAAAGACTCGCATGGCATCGCAGCCACAGATTGCACCCCACCTCGGCAGCCTGCCCCGACCTCGACACCTTCCAACTTCGCGGTTTTCACAAGCCGCTGAACACCCATTCGCAATCCGTCACAGAACCAGGCTGCTGACCACCAATACTCCCATTCAAGATCACACCAAAATCCCTCAAGATTTTTTCCCTTGCTCCCCGACAGCTCGATGCCGAGCGACAGCAGCGGAACAAGCTTCGACTAACTATGCAGGCCAGAAGAGTCAACGGTGCCCCTTCGTGCACCCGACCACTGGCGCACATTGGATCTTGTTGTGCCGCAAAAGAAGATCACTTTAAGCGCTTCTTAGTACGACGCCGTGCGCTGCACTGTTCCATGACCGGCCTTCTCGGTGGCGTCATGATTCGCCACTCGAGAGGAGCCCCGCAATGGCTCACGTATCGACACCTGACCGCGAAGAATGGCCGAAGAACCCGTTGGACGCGGCCCGAGAGGCATTCGCGTGGCTGACCACGGGAGGGCATCCGGTGGCCGTGGACGGCTGTCTGTTCGACCACTTGCCGAACCGCGGCATCCCCGTTGATGAACTCCGTGATCTGCTGCTGGCACGTGGCTGCCCACGGCGGGTGTGGGACCAGGTATGGACCCACGTGATCGTTCGGGCCCGAAGCGAGGGGGCAACGTGGACGATCGTGGCGGTCGGGCTGGCGTTGCCAATGCTGACGCTGATCGCGACCCGGTTGACCGACCGGTACGCCGATGACCCGTCTGACATCCACGCCGAGGTTCTGCGCGGGTTCCTCGACGCGTTGCAGACGGTGGATCTTGCTGGAGGCCGGATCGCGATCCGGCTGCGGTGGGCGGCCTATCGCGCCGGACACCGGGCGCTGACCGTCGCGCTCGACGGGCCGACTCCCATGGCGCCGGGATTCCGGTCGTCCGAACCGAGACCACCGACGGGCCACCCTGACTTGGTCTTGGCCCGAGCCGTGGAGGCAGGAGTCCTTGCTCGAACGGAGGCCGAGCTGATCGGCGTCACCCGACTGGAAGGCGTTCCGCTGACGGGCTGGCCCCGGTCGCCCGGTCAGACCTACAACGCACTGCACAAGAGCCGGCGCCAGGCCGAGCTCCGGCTTGCCGTCTGGTTGGCCGAATCCGGTGCGGCCTCCGATGGGGGCGACCCGACTAGTGATACGGCCGTGTCTCGGATGATCCCTCAGTTCTCGAACGGGTCGTCTCAGCGGTCACGCACGGTGGCGAAGAAAGTAGACGGCCGCGAGGCGAATCCGATGCCGAAATCCGGACTTCAGAACTGCAGGTGATCGCGGCCTGCTTCTCGTACGTCTTCGCCTGCTGCTCGCCTCTGGAGGTCTGCGCTCATGGTGCTCTTGCATCGTTCTCGCCGCCCTGGTCCGACAACTCTCCCGATGCCCACGCCCAGCCGCGGCCGGTGCTCGATTCGACTGCTGCTGGCCATCGAGCTTGCTGTCGTCCTCGGGCTGCTGGCCGTCGCTTCGGCGACGGCGGATGCCCTGGTCCTGGCTCAGGCTCCCGCGCCGCCCCCGCCGTCGATCACCGACGTCCTCAACAACGCCCGGAACTGGATCATGGGCATCCTCGCGCTGCTCGCCACCCTGTTCCTCACGGTGGGCGGGGTCCGCTATCTGATGGCCGGCGGGAACGCGGGCGAGGTGGAGAAGGCCAAGCAGGCGTTCAAGAGCGCCGGGATCGGCTACGGGTTGACCGTGCTAGCGCCGGTGGTGGTCGAGATCCTCAAAGAGATCCTGGCCCAGCCAAAATGACCACCGCATGGTCCTGGGGCTGGCGTGCTGGAGTGCGGTGCATTGTCCTCGCCGGGCTCGTGGTGTTGCTGGGCGTCACAGGGTTCGGTTTCACCGGCACAGTCCGGGCCGAATCCACGTCGGCGCCCGCACCTCCGTCTGGCGAACTGCTCCCTCTGCCACTTCCGGTGCCGGCTGAACCGGGGTGCGGCCCCGACCAGCCACAGGCCCCGGCGTGTCTTCTGCCGACGGTGGTGCCGAGCAGCCCCACCGCGCCTGCGCCACCGGCATCGCCGACTCCGACGCCAGAACCTGAGCCTGCGTCCGAGGAATCGGAGAGCTCGTGGATCGGGGAGTTCCTCACGGGGTGGATTCGCGACTTCTTCGCCGATGTCGCGCGTTCCGCTCTCGAGGGGGTGCTGGGCATGCTGGCGGATTCCCTGCTCTCGACCCCGCAGTTCGACCAGCTTCCCGTCATGGGCCAGCTCTGGAACAGCTCCCGCAACATCATGATCGCCGCGTATGCGTTGGTGACCACGATCGCTGGGGTCGTGGTCCTGTCCTATCAGACGTTGCAAACGCGTAGTTCCATCAAGGAGATTCTGCCGCGGCTGCTGATCGGGTTCGTGGCCGCGAACCTGTCGCTGTTTCTGGGCGGAAAGGCGATCGAATTCGCCAACGCGCTGTCCCGGGCGTTCCTGGGAGATCAGACCGGAGCGGAAGAAGCGTCCCGCGTGTTCGTGGACACGCTGCTCGGTAAGGTACCGGAGGAAGGTGAGGACTTCTCTCCCTACGGCGATCTGTATGTCGTCTTCACCGTCCTGGCGCTCGTGGTCATGATTATCGCCGTACTGCTGACCTATGTGGTCCGGATCGCGCTGACCATACTCTTGCTCGCCGCGGCTCCGCTGGTGTTGATGTGCCACGCCTTGCCGCAGACCGAATCCATTGCGTTTTGGTGGTGGCGTGTCTTCGGTGCGGTCCTCGTCGTCCAGGTCGCACAATCTCTCGCTTTCATCTCTGCCTTGAAAATCTTCTATCTACCCGGCGGAATCACCATCTTCTGACCCGCACACATCGCCCGTCTCGCACCCTGGGGATGGTCCATGATTCCTTTTCTGACTGCACTTGCCTTGTGCTACATCCTCGTCAAAATCCCGTTCTGGGTCATAGGGGCTGCCCGCGGAGGCGGCGGCAGATCCTTCATCGGGAGGCTCGTCCGGGCCTTCATCGCCTACAAGACCTTCGGGCTTATCCGGGGACGACGAGGCGCGCCACCGGCAAAAGGCCACCCGAAAACCTCAGCGGACCCGTACGAGTCGCCGAAGGCGACTGCTAGCGGCCAATACATGTTGCCGTTGAACGTGAGACGTCAACGGCGTGACCCCTCGGTGCGACAGCCGAACTTCCCGAAACCGAAGGTGACACGGCCGCGCCGAACCGAAGCGGGTCAACAGCTGAAGTTGCCGCTCGATGGGGAATGGCCGGAGACCAAACCCCGGCTTGGCCGGGATGGGCAATACCGCCTCCCGCTGAACGTGCAACGCCAACCGGCACGTCAACGCCCAGCGCCACCGCCGCCGAATCCACCATCCCAGCGGTCGAGAACTCAGCAGTTGCGTTTCCCAATCGATGGTCAGTGGCCGGAGACCCGACCCGTGCTCGGCCGGGATGGGCAGTACCGCCTGCCGCTCGACGTCCAGCGCGTCCGGCGGCCAGAAGCCGCGCCCGCGCCACCGAGGCCGCTGCCGACTTCGTCGCCGCGTTCCGCGGCCCAACTCAAGCTGCCCGCCGACGGCGAGTGGCCGGAGAACAAGCCCCGCCTCGGTCCCGACGGGCAGTACCAGTTGCCGCTGCAGGTCCAGCGAGCCCGCCGCCCCGCGGCAGCCCCACCGACTCCGCCACCGGAATCACCGGCTTCGCGGCCGAGATCAACGCAAGGCAAGCAGCCCTCGCTGCCGCTGAAGTTGCCGAAGGTCCATCCGCCACGCCCGAGTACCCGCCGCCGAGGAGGTGACACACGATGACGCGCAGCGTCCGCATTCCGGCCGATGTCGACCGTGAGGACCGCATTCTCGCCGGGTTCACCGCGCGCCAAGTCGCTGCCATGGCCGTGACCGGCCTCGTCCTCTACTGCGGATGGCTCGTGACCCGTGCAGTGCTCCCGGTGCTGGCGTATCTGGTCATGGCCGCGCCGATCGCAGCTGCGGTCGTATTGCTGGTGGTGGTCACCCGCGACGGGATCACGCTGGATCGCCTGCTGCTGGCGGCGCTGCGCCAACGTCTGTCCCCACGGCGCCGCGTCGCGGCCCCCGAGACTCCGGCGGCGGTGCCCGAGTGGCTGTCCGAGTTCGCCGACCAAGCCGACGACGTCCCCCTCGGGGGGCTCGAGCTTCCCGCGCGAGCGGTGAGCGAGGCCGGAGTGATCGACCTCGGGCGGGATGGTCTCGCGCTGGTGGCCGCGTGCTCGACGGTCAACTTCGCGTTGCGCACCCCAGCCGAGCAGGAAGCACTCGCGGCGGGATTCGGCCGCTACCTGCACAGCTTGACCGCCGGTGTCCAGATTCTCGTGCGCACCCAACGCTTGGACCTCACCAGCCACATTGACGATCTCCGACACCGTGTTGCGGCGAGCCTGCCCCATCCGGCACTGGAGGACGCCGCGCTCGATCATGCCGACTACCTGCAACACCTCAACGAGCAGGCCGAACTCCTGCGCCGGCAGATCCTGCTCGTGGTCCGCGAACCTGCCGGAAACGCCTCCACGAATGCACTGAACCGGACCCGACGTCGGCGCCGAGAGAACACCGCGGGCCGAGAGCCCTCGGCCGGGGCGCGCCGTGCTGCGGCCGCCCGACTGGTGCGGCGGATGCATGAAGCCATCGAACTCCTGGCACCCGCCGGAATCGAGGCCACCCCACTGGACGCGGGGCAGGCCACGGCGGTGCTGGCCGCCGCAACCAACCCGGACAGTCCAGTGCCGCCCTCGCCGGAGATGGCCGGTGCCCACGAGGTCATCACCACCAACCCGGACTGGGACCTCAGCGACGAGGAGGACACACCCTGATGCGCACCCGGAACCACCGCCGCACGACACGGGCAACTGGCAGCGCGTTCACCCCGGACGCCATCGAGGTCGGCGCCCGCCATCTGCAGATCGGCGAGGACTGGGTCACCAGCTTCGCCATCACCGGCTACCCCCGCGAAGTCCACCCCGGTTGGTTGCAACCCCTGCTGACCTATCCGGGGCGACTGGATGTGTCCCTGCACATCGAACCGATCGATCCGCGCATCGCAGCTGACCGGCTGCGCAAGCAACTGGGCAAGCTGGAGTCCGGTCGCCATGCCGATGCCGCACACGGGCGCCTGGCCGATCCCCAGGTCGAGGCTGCGACTGAGGACGCCTACGACCTCTCGGATCGCTTGGCCCGGGGCGAAGGCCGCCTGTTCCGATTCGGCCTGTACCTCACCGTGCACGCCGGTTCCGAGGACGAACTCGTTGAAGAGGCCAGTGCGGTGCGTGCTCTGGCGGCCAGTCTGTTGCTGGATGCCAAGCCCACCACCTACCGGTCTCTGCAGGGCTGGGTGACCGCCCTGCCGATGGGCCTGGACCAGATCCGGATGACTCGCACCTTCGACACCGCCGCCCTCTCGGCTGCGTTTCCGTTCACCAGCCCCGACCTACCCCCACCGGACGTGACCTCATCCTCGGCCGCCGGTGGCGTGCTCTACGGCTACAACCTCGGCAGCCAGGGCTTGGTGCACTGGGACCGCTTCGCCTGCGAGAACTACAACTCCGTCATCCTCGGCCGCTCCGGAGCTGGCAAGTCCTACCTAGTGAAACTCGAAGCACTCCGTAGCCTCTACCGCGGTGTGGAAGTGGCCATCATCGATCCCGAGGACGAATATGCCCGCCTCGCCGGTGCCGTCGGCGGTACCTGCATCCCACTCGGTACCGAAGGAGTCCGGCTCAACCCCCTCGACTTGCCGATCCACACGCGCCCCGACGGGCGCCGCTCTGCCCCCGCTGACGCACTCACCCGGCGCAGCCTGTTCTGCCACACACTGGTCTCCGTCCTTTTCGGACAACTATTGACTGCCGGCGAGCGAGCCGTACTCGACCTGGCGGTCACTGCGACCTACCGGGCTGCGGGGATCACCGAGGACGCCCGCACCTGGACACGCCAAGCACCGCTACTGCTGGACCTGCAAGCTGCCCTCGCAGCAAGCCACGACGGGACCGCCCACGATCTCGCTGCTCGCCTTCGCCCCTTCACCGAGGGAGCATTCTCAGAGCTGTTCAACGGGCCTACAACACAGACGACCGAGTCCCACCTGCTGGTGTTCTCCCTGCGGAATCTCCCGGACGAGCTCAAGCCCGCGGGCACCCTGCTGACGCTGGATACGGTCTGGCGGCGCATCTCCACCCCCGCCGCACGCCGTCCCAGATTGTGCGTCGTCGACGAGGCGTGGCTGCTGATGCAGCAGCAGGCTGGAGCCGAGTTCCTGTGGCGCATGGCGAAATCCGCCCGGAAACACTGGGCAGGTCTCACCGTCGCCACCCAGGATGTCGGCGACGTCCTCGGCTCCGACCTCGGCAAAGCCGTGATCGCTAACGCTGCCACCCAGGTGCTTCTTCGCCAAGCGCCGCAATCCATCGACGACATAGTGCGCACGTTCGCACTGTCGGAAGGGGAAAGGCAGTTCCTGCTCTCGGCCGGCACCGGTCAGGGTTTGCTCTCGGCCGGGCCGCAACGCGTCGCTTTCCACGCCATCGCCTCCGACGCTGAACACCAGCTGATCACCACAAACCCGGCCGAACTGGCCGCCATGGCCCACGATGAGCCGCCCACCGGCCATGACTTGACCGTCGCCGAGATGCACCAGGACATCGTCCTCGACGGCTAGGCGAGGAAGGAGGAACGCACGTGTACGCCCTCTTCGCCACCGGCGACCCCAGTCAGCACACTCCCGGCTCGCTCGTGCACGCCTTCGGTCATGACTTCCTGCTCTCGTGGGCCATTGCCACAGGACTCGTCGCCGCAATTTCGATCGCCTGCATCCTCATCGTCCTCGCTGGATTGTCTATCGGTGTCCTAGTAGTGCTTTGTTAGGTTTTGGCGTGTCGTTGTGATCATCTACTGTGGATTGTGGTTGACTTCGGTGGTGACTCCGGATGAGATCGATCGGATGCGTCCGCGGCTGGTGGAGTTCGCTGCACGG
>NZ_SMKW01000043.1 GCF_004348985.1 Saccharopolyspora elongata
CGACATCCCCGCCGACCTGCTCGCCGACCAACTCGCCGCCATGGGCGACGGCTGGATGATGATGTACCCCTTCGAACCCCAGAGGTTCACCCCGAAACGACTCCAGGCCCTCACCGACGCCGCCCTCGCCTTGATCACCCCCGCCCCGGGCACACCCGCCTCATGATCCGCGAACTCCTCGCCCACGCGGCGGTGGCGCGATAACGCGACTCCCGCGAACGGGGGCGTGATCAGAACGTGAGGACTGCGTCGCCTCATGGGTGATGTGGGGTTAATCGGCGTTCGGGTCTTGTAGGCGATGTGGACACGATCACTGGTGTGCAGTGCGTTGTGGGGAGGTCAGGTAGGCCACGGCCATCTCGGTGGTCTCGTCGGCCCAGCTGGTCCAGGTCAACCCATCCGGCCAGGACTGGCAGGTGGCGGCCCGGTGCACGCACGAACTGGTGATGGTGCGGGCGGCCACCCGCAGGGCCAGGCTGCGGTCCGCCCTGCGGATGTCCTCCCCATACGGCTCGGCAGCCTCGGCGAGGGCGTCCTGGATGGCCGCGAGCGCCTGCAGGCCGCGCTCGACCCCTTCCGCGCGTTGGCCGCTGAGCAGGCCGGGGAAGATCCGGTCGTGGTGGGAGAACGTGCCCGCCAGCGCGTGGGTGAACGCGGCGACCACGCCGTCCAGTCCGGACTCCGCTGAACGGAGTGCCTCCGCGACACCGGTTTCCAGCTGGCCGAGCAGCTGGTCCTTGACCGCGTGGAGCAGTTGCTCCTTGCCGGTGAACCGCCGGTAGATCGCGCCAACGGACACGCCGGCCTGCTCGGCGACCGCTGCGACCGTGAACTCCTCGATGCCGCCGGTGGCCAGCACGTGCTCGGCGGCGGCCAGCACCTTCTGCAGGGACATTCGACTGCGGGCTTGCTGCGGAGGGCGGAAGGAGGGGGCGGCGTGCTGCTGGCTCACCGGTCTGACGGTACTGCCCGCTGAGGGATGGGTGGTCGGGGTGGCCGTGATGCGAATGATAATTTGCGTTCGCGTTTCACGGGTGGCACCGTCGCCCGGCGGAGGCGCACAACAAGAGGGGGATACCCATGCGAATCGACCGCGACGTGACCGTCCCGACCAGAGACGGCACACCGATCGTCATCGACGTGTTCCGGCCCGACGGCGAGCAACCGGTGCCCGTGATCGCTTCGATGGGCCCCTATGGCAAGGACGTGCACTGGCCGGAGCGCTACCCCATGTACGAGCTGGTCGACCAGGGCGACCACATGGTGTGGGAGACACCGAACCCGGAGTGGTGGACCGAACGCGGGTATGCCGTCGTCCGAGCCGACGCGCGCGGCACCGGCAAGTCCGCCGGTCGCCTCGACGTCTTCAGCCGCAAGGACGCCGAAGACTTCTACGACGTCATCGAATGGTGCGGCGTGCAGCCGTGGTCGACCGGCAAGGTCGCCAGCAGCGGCATCTCCTGGTACGCGATGATGGGCTGGCACGTCGCCGCGCTCCAGCCGCCGCACTTGGCCGCGGTCGTCGCGTGGGAGGGTTGCACCGACTTCTACCGGGAATGGGGCCGTCAGGGCGGCATCTACACCAACGCCACCGAAAGTTGGTGGCAGCGGCAGATCATCCCGCAGCTCAACGGCGCCGGCCACGCCAGCATGCCCGACGACCTGAGATCGCACGAGCTGCTCGACGACTGGTACCGCGAGCGAACCGTCGACCTCGCCAAAGTGCGGGTACCCGTGCTGTCGGCGGGGAACTGGGGCTCAATCCACCTGCACCTACGCGGCAACATCGAAGGGTGGCTCGACGCCGCCTCCGAGCACAAATGGCTCGTGGTCCACGTCGGCTCCCACATCGACCCCTACTACGCGGACTGGGCCAAGGACCTCCAGCTGCGGTTCCTGCAACGCTTCCTCGGTGGTGACCAGACCGCGATGGACGGCATCCCACCCGTCCGGCTCGCGATCCGCCGCGGCCACGACGTCGAATGGCGCGACGAAAAGAACTGGCCGCTTCCCCGAACCCAATGGCGCCAACTCTACCTGGGGCAGAAGGAACTCGGCTGGCACCAGCCGGCCGAGGACCGGGCGCCGTACCCGGCCACCTTCGACTTCACCGCCACCGAACGGCTGGAACTCACCGGCCCGCTCGCCCTTCGGCTGTGGGTCTCGTACATCGCTGACGACCTGGACGTCTTCGTCCAACTCGAACAGTACGACGCCGACGGTCAGCGCATCCCCGCGATCGGTCCCGGCGGGGCAGCCACGCCGGTGCCGATGGGCATCGGCTGGCTGCGCGCCTCCCACCGCAAACTCGACCCCGAACGCACCCTTCCGCACCGCCCGTGGCACAGCCACGACGAGATCCAGCCCCTCGAACCTGGCGTGCCGACCCTGCTCGCAGTGGAGATCTGGCCTACCTCCATCACGCTCGGACCCGGGCAACGCCTCCAACTGCGCGTCCAGGCCGACGACGACAACATGGGGCTGCTCGCCCACAACGACCTGGACGACCGCAAGAGCGGACACGGTGCCACCATCCACCTCGGCGGTGACTACGCCTCACACCTGTACGTTCCGGTCATCCCCAACTGAGACTGGAACCGCGGTGTGCCAACGTCGAACGGCCACGACCTCGGAGCATGTCGTAGTCGCAGAACGTTGGTCAACGTCCGTGGGTGCCCCATGCAGTCGAGCGCTACGTCGCGAGGAACCGGCCTTGCTCGACTTCCTCGGCCAGCCCCTTGCCGATCAAACGGTCCAGGTGCCGCATCGCCGTCCTCCGCTCGACCGGATTCACGTGCGCGCCTTCCACATGCGGCCGGTAGACCAGCCGGTGCTCGACGATCTCCGCGACAGTCCGCGGTTCACCGAGCAGCCCCAGCAGCACCGCGTCCCGCTTCTCCACCACACCGGCAAAGGCATCGAGTCGCCTGCAAAACTCATCGGCACCCTCGATCACACCCTTCTGATGCGACGTGCCGTACCAGCGGGCGTCGATCTCCCGGCACCGGCGCATGGACTCCTCGAAGTCCACGAGACTGCTGCCGACGTCGCCGTAGTAGGGACCGAACGACGTCAGGTCGACATCCGCCACGAACAGGAATCCGTCCGGCTCGACCAGGAAACCGCAGTGACCCGCCGTATGACCGGGAAGGTGCACCACGGTCACGGTGCGCCCACCGAGGTCGAACACGGCTCCGTCTGTGAACTCCAGCGCATCCGGACGACCGTTCACGTGGAAAAGATCCCGCAGCTTCCGGTCGGCATCGTCGATGGCCTCGGGAGGAAGACCGAACCCGGCGACCATCACCTCGCGAGATCGCAGGCCGTCGATGTCCGCCTCGTGGATGTGGACCGGCACGTCGTAGCTCCCGAGACCGGCGACGTGGTCCTCATGCGCGTGACTCACGAGGACCACGTCCGCGGGTGGCGCCGCTTCGACCAACGACAACGAGGGATCGACGACCAACGCGGCGTCGCTGCCGCGCACCACCAGCGAGTTGCCGAACGGGTAGGCGCCCCGCTCCGCTCCGATGAGCACGGTGACCTCCCCGTACTTCATTTCCGTGTACCCCGTGGCGACCAACTCGAGTTCCTCCCGCGTGCTCTCGGCTGATGTGGTTCAACCCGGGATCGACGCCCCCGGAATCCGGCCGCCAAGCACCGCAGCGCCGTTCGTGCTGGTCAGGAATCCCGGCGTGCGCGCCGGCCGATGGAGGCACCGTACCGAGCCCCAAGATTTCACGCAACGTCCGTTATGCAAATTGCGGAGTGTTCGTAGTCGCCGGGTCCGGCCAAAGCGTCATGCCCGGCTCGCTTTCTGCGGGTCGTTCAGAGGCAGGCGCGGGTCGGTCGCCACACGACGGCTAAATGCCCAGACCACGAGCGCGCAGGCAGCGAAGGCTGCGCCGAGGATGCTGGAGCCGGCCCATCCGGCGTCGGCGAACACGGTGGTCGTCGTGGTGGCGCCGAGCGCGGACCCGAGGGAGTAGAAGATCATGTAGCCGCCGACGACGCTGCTGGTGCGGTCCGGGTGGGTCATGGTGAGCAGGTGCTGGTTGCTCACGTGCACGGCTTGGACGGCGAAATCGAGCACGACCACGCCGATGACGACGAGCCACAGTGACCACGCCGCTTGTCCGATGGCCAGCCATGAGGCGGCGAGGAGGACGAGTGCTCCGCCGGTGACGGCGCTCGTGAATCCGGCGTCGGCCCAGCGTCCCGCCCGGGCGGCGCCAAGCGCGCCGACCAGGCCGGCAAGGCCGAACAGGCCGATCGGCGCCGTGCTCAGATGCCACGGGGCGGCTGCGAGCGGTAGCGCCAGGCCGCTCCACAGCGTGCCGAAGGACGCGAACAGGAAGAACGCGATCAGCCCGCGCGAGATGAACAGGCGCTCGCGGAACAGTCCGCCCAGCGACGCCAGCACCTGTCGATACGTGGTGCGGTCGGCGCGCGTGTCCGGCGGCAGGGTCTTCAGGACAAGGCACGCCAGCGTCACCAGGAGCACGGCGAGCGCGACGTACACGCTGCGCCAGCCCCATACCGCGGCTAGGGCGCCGGCCGCGACACGTGCCCCGAGAATGCCGATGACGACACCGGAGGTCACCGCGCCGAGGTTGCGGCCGCGTTCCTCGGGCATGGACAGTGCTGCGGCGTAGGCGACCGTCGTCTGGACGACGACCGCGAACAGGCCGGCGGCCAGCAGCCCGGCAAGCAGCACCCAGGCCCGAGTGGCTGTCGCGGCCAGCGCCGCACCTGCCGCGGTCAGCAGAAGGTGCCCCATTATGAGCTTGCGCCGATCGATCATGTCGCCCAACGGGACGAGAGCGGCCAGCCCTGCCAGATAGCCGAGCTGCCCGGCGGCGACGATCCATCCCAGGTGGGCATCCGGTACGCCCAGGTCGGTTCCGATCTGGGCGAGAACCGGCTGGGCGACGTAGATGCTCGCGACGGCGACCGCGCAGACCGCGGCGAACAACGTCCTTCGGCCAAGGCCAATGGTCAGGCCCATCCGTCCTCCTTCGATTAGTAGCAAATTGCAACTGATTCGAAGATACGGCAGAATGGTTTCAAACAGCAACTCTTCGGGGAGGGCATGGTGATTCAGACCGCGAGCAGTGCCGAGGATGTGGCCTGGACGGACCCGCCCTGCCCAGTGGCGCGAACGCTTGACCTGATCGGTGATCGTTGGAGCCTGCTCATCGTCCGCGACGCCATGGACGGCGCGCGAGCGTTCACCGACTTCCAGCAGCGCACCGGGATCGCCCGCAACATCCTCACCGACCGGCTCCGCCGGCTGGTCGAGCGAGGCATCCTCGACCGGAAGACCGCACCATCGGGCAGGCGGCAGCTCTACACGCTCACCCCTGCCGGGCGCGACCTGTTCACCGTCATCGTGGCTCTGCGCCAGTGGGGAGAACGCCACGCCTTCGCCCCCGACGAGAACCACTCCGTCCTCGTCGACGAACTCGGTCTCCCGCTTCCGGAGCTCCGGCCGGTCGGCTCCAGCGGCAACCCCGCCGACGCCGACACGACCTCTGTGCGAAAGGATCACTGATCCCGGCGCCGATGGGCTTGCTTCGGTCACTGCTCAGCGAGTTTTCAGCATCCGGGCACTCGCCAGGGACCGTCCGGGTCTTAGCGTGATTCCTTCTGCGGGTGCTCGACCTCGCCTTCAAACCGGCGGTACATGCCGTCGGCGCCGAGATGGTCGATCACGTCGTTGGTCAGCAAGCCGTGCTCGCGGTGGCCGAAATCGGTGAAGGTGATGCGGCTGAAGACGTCGAAGAAGTTCTCGCGCCGTTCGCAGTGGATGTAGTCGATCTTCTCGCCGGGGTGATCGGCCTGAAGTTGCGCGAAGACCAGCTCGTGGCCCTCGATGAGATTGGTCCCGGCGATGTTGCAGGCTTCTCTGAACCAACGCATGGGTGCGCGACCGTTCGCAACGTCGGTGCGTTCCTCGACGACCCGTTGGACGTGCCGGTCGAGCTGGTCGCCTACCTCGCCGAGCAGCTCGGCATCGCAGACGCGTCGTGCGTGAAGTCCTACGGCGAACGGGAAAAGACGCGGTTCGAGCACGTCTGGGAGCTACGCCAGGTCGGCGGCTGGCGGGAGTTCTCCGCTGTGGAGGACGAGCTCGGCGAGTGGATCGAGGCCCGGTCCTGGACTACCGGCGACGGCCCGAAGGCGCTGTTCGATGCGGCGGTGGCGTGGCTGCGGGAACGGCGGGAGCTACTGCCGGGCATGACAACGCTGGTGCGGCTGGTCGCTTCGCGGCGGGAGGTGGCGACGCAACGGTTGTGGGCGACGCTGCACCAGCTGCTCGATGACGAGCAGCGCGGAGCCCTGGACGGGTTGTTGGAAGTTCCGGAGGAGCACCGGAATTCGCAGCTGGACAAGCTACGGCGCCCGCCAACACGTGTGTCCGGTCCGGCGATGGTCGACGCGCTCCAGCGGGCCGCGGAGATCCTGGGGCTGGGGTTCGCCGAGGTCGACACCGAGGTGGTGGTGCCGCCGCGGCGGTTGGCCGAGTTGTCTCGCTACGGCGTGCAGGGCAAGGCCAGCTTGCTGCGTCGTCACGGGGACTCGCGGCGGCTGCCGACACTGCTGGCCACCGTGGTCTACCTGCAAACCCGAGCGGTCGACGACGCCCTGGACCTGCTGGATGTGCTGATCTCCTCGAAGCTGCTTGCCCGCGCCGAGCGGGAGTCGGCCAAGGAGAAGCTGCGCACCCTGCCCAAACTCGGGAAGGCATCGGCGAAGCTGGCGGCGGCGTTCGGGGTGCTGTGGGAGGTCACCGGCGCTCACGACGACTTGGCCGAGCAGGCCGCCGATGCCGGTGATGTGGTCGAGCCGGTGAGCCTGGGGCAGGTGTGGGCCGAGATCGAGGCCGTGGTGCCCCGCTCGGAGCTGGCGGCGGCCCTGGTCGCGGTGGTGGAGCTGGCCGGACCGCCGGACTCGGATGCCGATGAGGCGTGGCGGTCCGAGCTGGTCAAGCGGTTCGCCACAGTGCGGCCGTTCCTGCCGCGGTTGTGCGAGGTGATCCGCTTCGACGCCGCCCCGACGGCACCAGGGTGCTCGCCGCGCTGGGGGACCTACCCAAGCTGTGGGACGGCGGCCGCAACAAGGTCGCCCGCAGCGAGATCGACGATCAGCTGCTGATCGGCTCATGGCGGCGACTCGTGCTCAACGCGCCGGAGGTGGAGCCGGGCTGCGTGGACTGGCGCGCGTACACCTTCCGCGTGCTGGAGCAATTCCACAGCAGCTCGGCCCGTACTCGTAGCGATGGCGTTGTGGCGCGGTGGCGTGCGCCCCATTGGCCGAGTGCGGCCATGACGGGGACGAGCTGGATCGCGGCCTCGGTGAGACCGTATTCGGCGCATCGGCCGCGGCCGGCCTGCGCCCGGGTGAGCAGGCCGCCGGGACCAGCCGCCGGAGGCGGTCGGCGAGGATGTTCGAGGCGATTGCCTCTTCGGAGCGTTCCTGCAGGACGCGGAAGTGCCGCCGGTTGCCGAACATGACATCGCGCAGGACCAGCAGCGACCAGCGGTCGCCGATCACCTCCACCGCGGCGTTGATCGCGCAGCCGAGCGCGGTTGGTCTGATCTCCTCCTCACCATGCCGTATATAGCACTTGCGGTTCATCACCTGCTATCTTCCGCAGGACCGCTTGCAAGTCGCAATCACTCAGGAGGTTCGCGGTGCCGGACACCACTTGCCACATGTCGATCTCACTGGACGGCTTTGTCGCCGGGCCGGAGCAGAGCCGGGAGGACCCTCTCGGGAAACGGGGGCAGGAGCTGCACGGCTGGCACATCGGCGACCCGCGGGCCAACGACGCTGACAAGATCGCGAACGAATGGCTCATGCGCCCTCGGGGTGCGTATGTGATGGGGCGGAACATGTTCGGGCCGATCCGCGGGGACTGGGATGAGGACTGGTCGGGCTGGTGGGGCTCCGAACCGCCGTATCACGCGCCGGTTTTCGTGCTGACCCATCACCGCCGTGATCCGATCCAGATGGACGGCGGGACGACGTTCCACTTCGTCACCGAGGGCTTCGACGCGGCCTACTCCGCAGCGTGTGAGGCCGCCGGGGACAACGGGGTGGACATCGCTGGCGGTGCCTCGACCGTCCGGCAGGCACTGGCCGCCGGGGTGATCGACGAGCTCACCCTCGACATTGCACCCGTCCTGCTCGGATCGGGCGAGCGCATCTTCGACGGGGTTGAATCCTTCGGCTTCGAGCCCGCCGAGGTGCTTCACTCACCGCTGACCACTCACATCCGCTATCGCCGCGTCAGCTGACTCCGCGGCCCGCCGCCGCGCTGCGCAGCAGGACGGTCATTCGCCGTTGCAGCTCCTGTGTGGCAGAGCTGCAACGGGCGTAACCGATCCGGATGTCCGTCGGTGCTGACCTCGTCCGGTTCGGCCACGGGGCCAGATGTCCGGGTTTCCAGGGTTTGCCGGGGCCGCGGTCAGCGGGCACCGCGACGGCGAGCTCGTCGCGCAGTGAGCCAGCTCGACGCGCTCGCCCGGGCCCAGTGCACGCGGGTGTTCTCGGAGAAGATCAGCACCCGGATCAAGACCCGGCCCGAGTTCGAAAAAGCCCTCGCCCTCGCCCACGAGATCAAGCAAGCCGCCCAGCGCCAGCAGGTCGTGCTCACCGTGCACGAGATGAAACGCCTCGCCCGCAACGCCGCCGAGCTGATGACCCTGTCGGCGACGCTGCAGGCCGGCGGGATCGGGCTGGAGATGCTCACCGGGCCGCTGACCGGCAGCTACGACCCACGCGGCGCTGGCTCGATACTCTTCGCGGTGCTCGCGGTCGGCACTGAGCTCGACCGCAACTACATCCGAAAGAAGACCCTCGAAGGCCAGCAGGCCGCCGCCGCGAAAGGCAACCACGGCGGCCGACCGAAGGTCATCGACGACGACTCGCTCACCTTCGCACTCGCCCTGAAGGCCAAGGGCGTCCCCGTCGGCGAGATCGCGAAGAAACTCACCATCAAAACCGGCAAGAAAGCGGACCAATCCCCTCGGTCGCCTCGCTGTACCGGGCACTCGCCGAAGCCGAGGAAGCCGCAGCCGACGACGACCTGCCGATCAGCCCCAAACGCGTCCGCATCCGGCGCCCCGATGATCCGCAGACGCCCGAAGAAGCCGACCTACGCCAGCGCCTCCAAAACCAAGTACTCCAGTCCTTGGAAACCGAATAGCCAGCCGCGGGCCAGATCATCGCTGATCAACCGAATCCGCCCGGATATTCGGCGACCGCCCTTGTGCTGCGGATCACAAATAATCTTCGAGGTGACGCGCTCACAGCTCGCTGACCAGCAATTTCAAGGCTTAGCGCTAGTTTTCGTTCCGATGTTCCTCAACCCCCATGACCTCGGCCGATGGTTCGAAGTAGCGGCCGACGTTCTCCGGCTTCTTGTGCCGGGACTTTGCCATCAACAGCAATAGGGAGGCGCCGGCCTCGCCGAGGTGGGTCGGCGCGGAGTGGCGCAGTTCGTGCAGGTCCCAAGGCGCATGACAGCGCGTTGTGCGCCGCTTGTCAGCGCCTGGACGTACATCAGGAAAAGGCGGGGATACCGCCCTAGGACACGTTTTCAGCAGCACGGCGAAACCCAGCCGTTACCCCGACTTGTTGCCCACCAGCTTCCAGTCCTCGCCAACCAGTGTCCACGACCCGGCCAGCTCGTCCGACGAGCACTCACGGCGCACAAGCCGTAACCGTAGGGCCGCGCCACGCCTGAACAGCAGCAGGCCCTGACTTTGCGGCTCGGGTCAGCTTCGGGAGTTCCGGGCCGTGCCGGGTTGTCGGCGTTTCGGCGGGAAAACAACAGTGGCCCTGGCACCGGCGCAGGATGCAGGTCTGCGCCAGTGCCAAGGCCACCGCCTCGCGCTGCTCTTACCGCTTCTTCTTCGGCGGATCCTTGCGCAGCAGATCAGGGCCGATGATACGGCGCACTACCCGGCGAACCAGGCTGCGCTTCTTCACCGGGGCGGGCGGAGCCGATGTCACCGGCTTGACCCGCTCGGTCGGGGCCGTCACCGACGCCTGCGGTTGCGGACCCGTCATCCCCGCGGCCGGCGCCGGCGGGTCGGGGTTGAGCAGCTTGGCGAACTCCGGCTGCTCGTCGCGGATCGCGGGAATGTAGGGCTGGGTGACCTCCACCCTGGATGGGGCGTCGGCCATCGGCGGCGGCGAAGCCGCCGGGCGGGCCGGAACGACCACCTCGTCCAGGGGCAGCTGGCCCACGATGCGGGTAGTCGGAGGTCCCGAGTCCAGTCGCGGCTGCTGCGCTTCCGACTGGAGCACGGGCTGGAACCACGGTCGAGCAAGGTCGTCTTGAATAGTCATCCGTATCGACTCTGCGGGGGAGCAAGGGGCCAATGTCACCGGATCAGGGGCTTCCCTCACCGGCGGGTCAGACCCTACCGGTAACGGACAGATAAAGCACACCCCCGTGTTCCGTATGTCTCGCTGCGTGATCACAGCGAGTCCCGAAGCGGCCATCCGGCGTAATCAAGATCCGCCAAGCGACGGCGAAACCCATCGGTCCTGCCCTCGTTAGGCGCCATCCGGGGCGGTTTTCGGGTGCCGGTCAGCCCTGCGGTGCGCCGGAATCCGGTTGCGGCGGCTCGCCGGGCAGCGAGACCTGCCGCAACTGGCGGAACTCCGCGGCCAGCGTGCCCGCGGTCCAGTGCGCGTTGAGGCCGCTGGGATTCGGCAGCACCCACACCCGCGCGCCCTCGATCCGCCGGTCCTGTGGCCCGACCGTCGCCCGCCGTTCGCCGAACGCCGTCCGATACGCGGTGATCCCCACCACCGCCACCCACGCGGGCTGGAACCGGCGCACTTTCTCCACCAGCACCTGCCCGCCGGCTCTCAACTCGTCGTCGTTGAGCTCGGCCGCGCGAGCACTGGCCCGCGCGACGAAGTTGGTGATGCCCAGCCCCAACGCGGGCAGCTCACCCTGCTCGTGCGGCTGCAGCAGGCGCGGCGTGAAGCCCGAGGCGTGCAACGCGGGCCAGAACCGGTTGCCCGGCCGCGCGAAGTGGTGGCCGGTGGCTCCCGACCACAGACCCGGATTGATCCCGCAGAACAGCACCCGCAAACCGGGGGAGAGGACGTCCGGAATCCTCGCCCCCTCCGCCGCGGCCAACTCCTCCGCGCTCGGCCGGTTCCCCGCCAACTCCCACCTCCGGTTCCCGCAACCAACACCGGACCTTAACCGGCGGCCACGGCGTCCCGAACCCGGTCCGGCCGCGGCTCCGGCAGCGCCTCCGCGCAGATTACGTAACACTATTGAAAATAACGTTACTAACCAAACGAAACAGAATTTTGATTCGAGAAACGCCTCCCAATGCACCGCGCATAATCGCGCTTATGTGCGGTAAACTGGTTCGGTGAGCATCACCGGGGAAGCGCGGGCGTCAGTCGTCGGCCGAGAGGCGCAAACGGAACTCCTGGCCACGCCCACGCGCACAGGCCACACCGTGGGCGCGTTGATCGCGGCGTGGCTGGGCTCGTTCGCGGACTCCGGAGCCACCCGCGCCGCCTATGCGCGAGATCTCCGTGAGTACGTGGAGTGGTGCACGCGCCGGGAACTCGATCCGCTCGACGTGCGCCTCCCGGAGGTGCAGATGTACGGCGCCGAGCTCGCCGCGGCGACCAACCCGCGCACCGGGCGCGCGTTCGCGGCCAGCACCCGGGCGCGGAAAATCGCCGCCGTCTCCAGTTGGTACACCTTCCTCGTGCGCGCCGGGGCGATCGACGCCAACCCGGCTCGCGACGCCGCGCGGCCCCGTTACGACAGGCAGCACTCGCCGACCGCCAGCGTCTCCGAGCGCCAGGCCGCGCAGATGCTGACCGCCAGCCGGGACTACCGGCATCGCAGCCTCGCGCCCGAGGCGGTCGCACTCGTGATGATGCTGCTGATCGATCTGGGCATTCGCGTCTCGGAGCTGTGCCACGCCGATCTGGCCGACCTCGGGCAGCGCGACGGCCTCCGGGTGCTGACCGTGCGCATGAAGGGCGGCAAGGTCCGCACCCGGCCCATCCCGGCGCCGCTGGTCCCGGTCCTGGACGCCTATCTGGCGCAGCGGCCGGACGCCGACACCGGCGCCCTGGTGGTGACCCGGCACTGCGAGCGCATCAACCGCCACCAGGTCTTCCGGCTGGTGCAGACGATGGCCGCCGAAGCCGGCGTGCCGATGCCGCAACGGATCACGCCGCACTCGATGCGGCACACCTTCAACACCATCGCCCGGGAAAGGGGAGCGGCGCTGGAAGACCGGCGCGACGCGCTCGGGCACTCCTCGGCGGCGGTCACCCAGCTCTACGACCACGTCGCGGTGTCGCTGACCCGCGACCCGGCCCACCTCGTCGCGGGAGCGACCAGTGAAACCCGCGAAACGACCCCGAATTCGCCCGAGTGATCCCGTTGATCATTTCCGTCACGGTGACGGAAATGATCAACGGGATCGTTCTGGTCGGTCTTGCCGATCCGGCTAGCGTTTCGGCGCGTAGCGCAGGAGTACGACGCCAGAGGTGAATGGGCGCGTCTCCAGCAGCTCGAGATCCACACGGGCCGAGTCGAACAGGTGGGCTCCGTGACCGACGGCCACCGGGAAGACGAACAACCGGTACTCGTCGACCAGGTTCGCCGCGATCAACGCGTGGACGAGCTGGATGCTGCCGGTTGCGACGATGTCCCCGCCCGGTGCCGCTTTCAGCGCCGCGACCTCGTCGACGAGCGGTCCGCGCAGCACCGTGGAGTTCTGCCAGCCGGGTTCGGTCAACGTGCTCGACACGACGTACTTGTCCACCGCGTTCAGGTAGTCGGAGACGCCGGTGGTGTCGTCGGTCTGCTTCGGCCAGAACTCCCGGAAAGCCACGAAGGTGTTGCGGCCGACCAGCAGGGCGTCGGCCGCTTCGCGTTGTTCGGTGAGCGCCGCGGTGATGTCGGACCGGTCGACCTCGTTGTCCAGGGGATCGAACCAGCCGCCCGCCATGTCGATCACGCCGTCGACGGTACTGTTCTCAGTGACTACGAGCTTGCGCATGTGAACCTCCTCGTGGAGGTGGACTTCCGCTGCCGGTGGAAGTCATCGCCGAATCGCTTGGGTTCGCCCGAAGGGCCACGATTCCCCAGTGGAGCGAGGCGGGAATCTTGAGTCACGGTGACGAAAATCAGGCCGGTTTGCGAGCCTCGATGAGAACCCGGGTCGAGTGGGCGATGAACGGGCCTTCGCGCTGGATCCGCTCGTGCAACTCGCGCAGCCGGTCCCGGTAGCGGTCGACGGTGAAGTCCGGCACCGTCCAGATCACCTTGCGCAGGAAGTAGATGACGGCGCCGACGTCGAAGAACTCCATCCGCAACCGCTCCAGGCGCCTGTCGACGACGTCCAGTCCGGCTGCCTCGGCTTCGGCCCTCTCGACGTCGGGATGGCGCTTGCGGCGGATGTCTTCGGACAGCGGCCCGAGGAAGAACTCCACGAGCTCGAACACGGTCTCCGGGCCGACGTGCTGGGCGAAGTAGGTTCCCCCGGGCCGCAGGACCCGGGCGATCTCCGCCCACCACACGGTCGCCGGATGACGGCTGGTGACAAGGTCGAACGCCGCGTCGGCGAACGGCAGTGGCGGCTCGTCCCGGGCTGCCACGACCACCGCGCCCAACGGGTGCAGCAGCTCGGTGGCCTTGGCGATGTTCGGCGGCCAGGACTCCGTCGCGGCCATCGCGGCGGGGAAGTTCCCGGCGCCGGCCAGCACCTCGCCGCCGCCGGTCTGCACGTCCAGCGCGGCCGACGCGGCACCCAGCCGGTCGCCCAGCAGCCGCTGGTAACCCCATGACGGGCGCTGCTCGGTCGCGCGACCGTCCAACCAGGAGAAGTCCCACCCATCGACCGGTGCGGCCGACGCCTCGGCCACCAACTCCTCGAACGAACTCGCCGACATGCGGCCGATCTTCCCAGCCGGCCACGCGCGCATCCACCGAATATTCGGTGACTGGAAGGAACATCCGGTTGACAGAGTGCGACGCATGTTGCGCCAGCGCCAGATTCGCTGCGATTATGACGCTCGCACGATCGTCGTCTACCAAGCGTACTCGCCGGCCGTCGCCGACCCGGCCCTGCGCGCCAACCGGTTCGTCCCACCGTTCTCGTTCAACCGGATGACATGGATCAAGCCATCGTTCCTGTGGCTCATGCGCCGCAGCGGCTGGGCGCAGAAGGCCGGGCAGCAACGCATCCTCGCGGTGCGGATCACCCGGCAGGGGTGGGAAGAAGCCCTGTCCCGGGCCGTGCCGCCGACCGCTGATCCGGAGGCGGTCGCGTGTGCCGCGGTCCACGTCCAGTGGGACCCCGAACGCTCAATGCGCGGCGCTCAACCACTACAGCATCCAGGTCGGCATCGGCCGGGATCTGAGCGGCAGGTTCGCTGAGGAATGGGTCGGGCAGTCCGTGAAGGCGAAGCGGCTGCTTCCTCCGGAGCGGGTCTACCCGGTGCCCCGGGCCATCGCCGGAGCCCTCGACATCGACGAGTGATCCGGCAGCGCCGGGTCAGGGCTTGCGGCCCTTCCGGCGGATCTTGATCTGGCGCATGTCGGTCACCGCCGTCCGCAGGACCTGGTACGGGTGGCCGTGGGCGTCCAGCGCCGCCAGCGCGCGCTGGGTCGCCTCCCGCTCGCCGTCGTCGTCGCGTTCCGCCGGAACCTGGCAGCGGAAGGTGAACGCCGAAACGGTGCCGTCGTGGGTGAACGTGCCCGCCTCGGTGAAAGCGGTGTCGGTGGTCGCCAGGACAGCGGCGCGCCCGGCCTCGCTGAGCCCGTCGAACTTGCCTCGGATCGTCACTCGGAACACGGTTGGTCCTTTCGCATGGCGTAGGCGAGAACGCGGTCGCCGAGCACGTCCTCGATGGTGGTCAGCAGATCCAGCGTGGCCTCGGCGATCGCGTCGGGGCTCTCGCCGGCCGTGAGGCGCTTGCCGATCTCGGCGAACACCAGGGAGTGGAAGCAGCCCAGTTGGTGGGCGATCACCCGGGGCAGCTGGTCGTCCGGTGCGGCGCCGGTCTCCTCGGCGAGGACGGCGGCGAGCGCGTCGGTCATCTGCTGGCCGAGGGACTCGAGCCGGGCGAGGAGCGTGGGCGCGGCCCGCATCATGTCGAAGACGCGGCCGAAACCCCCGGTCAACCCGACCTTGCGGTCGCGGCGGTGCACCTCCTCGCGCAACTCGCGCAGGATCGCGTCCGCCGCGGACTCGCCGACGCGGCGTTGCCGCACCATGTCGGCGAGTCGTTGCGGGGACGCTTCGTCCGGCGGCAGGACGAGGTCTTCCTTGGCCGGGAAGTAGTTGTAGACGGTGTTCGCCGACACCTCGGCGGCCGCGGCGACCTCCGTGATCGTGACGTGCTCGAAGCCGCGCTCGACGAACAGGCCCATGGCCACCTCGGTGATCCGCTGCCGTGTCTGGCGCTTCTTGCGCTCCCGCAGCCCCTCGGTCATGCCACAAGCTTAACTCGACTCCAATATTGGAGTCGACTCCATTATTTCTTCAGGCGAGTTGCTTGTAGAAGAAGCTGCCGTCTTCGAGGCGACCGGCCGGGTCGGCCGCGTAGCCGGGCACGATGCCGAACCGCGTCCAACCGGCGGCGAGGTAGAGCCCCTCGGCAGGACTGCCGGTGGCGGTGTCCAGGAGCAGCAGGATGGCGCCCGCGCTGGCGGCGGCCCGTTCGGCGGTGGCAAGCAGTTCGCGGCCAAGCCCCTGGCCGCGGGCGTCGCGGTGCACCATGAGCTTGACGATCTCGGCGCGGTGCCGGCCGTTGGGCTTGGATTCCAGCGCGAGACTGACGGTGCCGGCGATGCCGTCGGGACCGTGGGCGGCCCAGACGATCAGGCTGCCGTCGGCGATCGCGGGTTCCCGGGTCTCCCACCAGGCCACAGCCGCGTCCTGGTCGAAGGGTTCGAGGAACCCGAGCGAGAAGCCGCCGTCGACGACATCGACGAGGAGGTCGGCCAGTTCCTTCACGTTGTCGCGGAAATCGGCGGCGGACAGCCGGGTGATGGTCGACAAGGCGGTTTTCCTCCGGGTGATCAGGGCAGGACGATCAGCAGGGCGTAGCGGACCGGTTCGGGGCCTGGGCAGCGGAAGCGCGACCGGCCCCACAGCCGGAACCGCAGGCAGTCGCCGGCCCGCACCTCGTGCACGTGGTCGCCCGCGGTGACCTCCAGGGCTCCCGCCAGCACCCAGATGTGCTGCTCCAGGCCCGGCACGGCCGGGCCGTCGTAGGAGATGTCCGCGCCCGGTTCCAGCACGCCTTCGACGACCTCGCCGCGCAGTCCCGGATGCGGCGGGGACACCGAGCGCCGGGTGAAGCCCGATGCCTCGTCCCGCCACACCTCCTGCCGGTCGACGCGCACCAACTGCGGCGGCTCCGACTCCACCTCGGCCAGCAGCTGCGACATGGTCCGCCCGTAGGCCGCGCACAACTTGTTCAGCAGCGCCGCGGTCGGGCTGATCTCGGCCCGCTCCAGCCTCGACAGCGTCGAGCGGCTGATCTCGGTGCGCTGCGCCAACTCCTCCAGTGGCCAGCCGCGCTCCACTCGCAGCTCCGCGAGCCGACCCGCAAGCCGGGTATCCATCTCAGAGCCATTTCTCATATTCGGGAGATTAACTCAAATATGAGATGGATCGGAAGCCGGGTGCGGATGTCACCGAGAGCGCGTCATGGCAACCCTGCGTCGGCATCGTCGGCGTCAGAAGCGAACTCGGCAGCGAACTTCTCGCTGCCGAGCACCGCGAGAACCCTGGCGGTTATGCGATCCAGGTCGCCCAGGCCGGCGAAGGCGTCTCCCTGCCACAGGGCCAGGGCTTCCGCCAGCAGATTCGCCCTGGTGCGCGGGTCATCGGTGCCGTGCGCGGCGTCGGTCATGTCGGTGAACCGCCGGGTCCCCAGGGCCGATGCGCTGCAGATACCCCGAGGGCCGCGACTCCACCAGCAACTCTGCCCCCGGCTCGGCCTTCGCCAGGGCGCGAGGCAATCGCGAGATCTTCGTCTGCAGGGCACCGGCCGGGTTTCCGGGCAGCCGATCGCCCCACAGGTCGTCCACCAGACGGTCCGCCGTGATCGTGCGCCCCGCATCGACGAGCAAGGCGGCCAGCAGGACGCGCACCTTCGCCTCGGGGCCGTCGACCGGCTGCCCGGCCGACGGCCAGGCAGCCAGCGGGCCGAGCACGGAGAAGTACATGGCGGCACAGTAACCGGCCGACAGCGGCCATCCGGGACCGACAGCGACTCGACAGGATCCCGACAGCCCTGGTCGGCAAGGCGAGAACACACCGAACGACAGGAGAACCAGATGTCGGAGAACCACGACCACGAACAGTCCGGCAGGACGCAGGGCATCGGCACCGACGTGCCTGATCTGTTCAAGGCTCTGAGCGGGCCGCGGTCGGCGGTCACGGCGCGAGCGTCATCGAAACGATTACGAAGGGCGAGCGGAATGCCTGAGCAGACCAAACCGCGCGTGGCGGTCCTCGGCCTCGGACGCGTGGGCGCGCCGATCGCCACCGCGTTCACCACGGCCGGCTACGAAACGACCGTGTGGAACCGCAATGCGGCGGACTTTCGCAGACGAGCGCGCCGCTACTGGCGCGCGGTGACGACGCTGACGACGTTCGCGGCGACGATCGCCGCGATGCTCAGCCACTCCAGCACCTGCAGGTTCTGACCGAGGAACACCAGTCCCACGCCGGCCGCCAGAACCGGGTTGATGCTCATGAAGATGCCGAAGAACTGCGCGGGAACCCGCCGCAGCGCCAGCATGTCGATCAGGAACGGCACGGCGGAGGAGAGGATGCCCGCCGCGGCCGCGCAGCCCAGCGCCGCCGGGGTCGGCGGATGCTGGATGAGCACCGCGATGCCGATCGGCACGAACAGCAGACCCGACAGCCCGGCCGAGGCGGCGGTGCCCTCGGCACCGGGCAACCGGCGGCCCACCGAGCGGTTGAGCAGGATGTAGGACGCCCAGCACACTGCGGCCAGCAGTGCCAGGCCGATGCCGACGTAGTCCGTGGTCGGCTGCGGGCGGGTCAGCGCCACCACGCCCGCGGCGGCGACCACCGCGCACCCCAGATCCACCACGCGTCGCGACGCGGCCAGCGCGACCGCCAGCGGCCCGAGGAACTCCAGCGTCACCGCAAGACCGAGGCCGATGCGGTCGATCGCGCTGTACAGCGACAGGTTCATCGTCGCGAACACCGCCGCCAGCAGCAGCACCGGCTGCCACTGGCGCCAGGTGAACGCCCGCAGCCGAGGGCGCCCCACCGCCAGCAGCGCGACGGCGGCGATCCACTGCCGGACCACCACGACACCGGCCGGTCCGATCACCGGGAACGCCAGCGACCCGATCGCCGCACCGACCTGATTGGACAGCCCGCTGCCGACCATCATCGCGATTCCCGCGTAGCGGCCGCCGTTCTCCGCGGTGGGCGCCGGGATCGCCACGGGCCGCCGCACATGCGCTGTCGTTTGCATGGCACAGAGCCTGCGCCTCCGCGGTGCTTCCGCAAAATGCATCCGACGCGCCAGCTATACGCTTGGGTTATGGATGTGGAGCTGCGGCAGCTGCGCTGCCTGGTCGCGATCGCCGACGAGGGCACCTTCACCGACGCCGCCATCGAACTAGGCGTCTCGCAGGCGGCCGTCTCCCGCACGCTGGCCTCGCTGGAATCCGCCCTCGGCGTCCGCCTGCTGCGCCGCACCAGCCGCGAGGTCGTGCCCACCGCCGTCGGCACGCAGGTCATAGCCCGCGCCCGGCGGCTGCTGGCCGAGGCCGACGATCTGGTGCGCGACGCCACCTCCGGGCACACCCGGCTGCGCATCGGCTACGCCTGGTCGGCCATGGGCCGCCACACGGTGGACTTCCAGCGCAGGTGGCCCGCGCTGCGCCCGGACGTCGAACTGAGCCTGGTGCGCACCAACTCCGCCACCGGCGGCCTCGCCGAAGGCGCCTGCGACGTCGCCGTGGTGCGCACCGAACCCGACCAGCGGCGCTTCGATGGCGTCATCGTCGGCCTGGAACGCCGGTTCTGCGCGGTGGCGTCCGACGATCCGTGGGCCCGCCGCCGTTCCATCCGGCTGGCCGAGATCAGCGAACGCACGCTCCTCATCGACCGCCGAACCGGCACCACGACCACCGAACTGTGGCCGCCGGAGAACCGGCCTGCCGTCGAGTACACCCACGAACTCGACGACTGGCTCACCACCATCGCCACCGGTCGCAGCGTCGGCATCACCGCGGAGAGCACCGTCGACCAATACCCGCGCCCCGGTGTGGTCTTCCGCCCACTGCGCGACGCCGCGCCCATCGCGGTCCGTCTGATCTGGTGGCGCGACGATCCGCACCCGGCCGCGCAAGCCGCCGTCGCCCTGCTCACCGACCTCTACCGGTCGTAGGAAGAAGCGAGAAGCGCGATGTGCTGCTAGGCGGTCGTGGCGGGACGATCGGTCGATGGTGGAGCTGACGCTGCTGGGTGTGGGCGCCATGAACTCGCCCCGCTATCGCCCCGCTGGGCTAGCGGTGCGCTGGGCCGGGCACCGGGTGGTCATCGACGGCGGCGGGACCGCGCGTGAAGGGGACCGCGTCGACGCCTGGCTGGTCTGCGACGAGCACGCCGAGCTCATGCCTTCGATCCGGCGCCGCAGCGCCGCTCTCGGCGTACCGGCCGGGGCCGTTGAATACCGGTCAGGCGGGGTCCGGCTGCTACCTCTGCCGGTCGAGCACACGTCGCATCCCACCTTCGGCTACCTCATCGACGACCACGGGCACCGCGCGGTGTGGGCGCCGGAGTTCTGGGTCTTCCCCGGCTGGGCCGCCGACGCGGAGCTGATGTTCGCCGACGCCGCAGGCTGGGACCGGCCGCTCCGCTTCGCCGGCGGCGTCGGAGGGCACGCCGCCGCTCTGGACACCGCCGAACGCGCCGCCCGCGTGGGTGTCGCCAGGCTCGTCTTCGCCCACATCGGCCGCCCATCGATCCGCGCGATCGACCGCGGCCAGTCACCGCCGTTCGGCGAATGGGGCGCAGAAGGCCAGACCTACCGGCTGCGGTAGCACAGGCGATCAGCGGGGTCGTGCCGCGTGGTGGGCGTTTCCGGTTGAGGGGGCCCGCCCCGCAGGCTGCCTACCGGCGGCGCTCGTCGCCGGCGAGTTCGTCGAGGACGAATCGCATGCGCTGGTCGACCGTTGTTCGCGGTAGGTGAACGAGTTCGTAGCCGTAGTCGGTGTAGGCGGCGACCATGTGCTCGTAGGTGCGTTCGGCCTCATCCGGGGTTTGCTTGCGTTCGCCGTCCTGGCGGTAGATCTCCGGCCAGAACGGGGCGATCAGCACACGGTTGCGGTACCGGAACCGCCGCGCGGCGGCATCCACGTGCGGGGGCACCGGCAGGCCGCTCAGCCGCAGGTAGCCGACGATGTCGGGCAGCCCTCGGTCGAAGATCACCGGTCCGCGCCGGAGACGGGCCTGCCGGTGGGAACGCAGGTCTCGCTGCAGCATCAGCTCGGCGAACAACGCCCGGTCCGCCCAGGGCAGGCCGCGGCCTCCGGTGGCCAGCTGATCTGCGATGACGCCGCGGCCCGCCTCCGGCGAGCAGGCGCATCCGGCGGCGGCCAGGCGCTCGACGAGCGTCGTCTTGCCCGCCCCGGGGCCACCGGTGATCACGACGAAATCTGCTGGCGACAACATGCCGACCTCCACCATCGAACCCGTGCAACGGTTGCGAACGGAAGTGCGGTGATTGTCGTCGCCGGATGCGGCGGGAACGCCGGGGCGAGCGCGGCGTGAACGGCCACTGGAGCAGGCCTGGCACCAGATCTTAGCGGTCGCGATGAGTTTCGCGGCCCGGCGCGGTCCAACCATCGGAGGCGCTTTCCGGCCGGAGGTGCCTCCGGGGCCGTGTCCGAGGTCGCGCATTCGGCTGCAGGGGGTACTGCGCGGCTCTCGGACCGGCCTTGGCGCTCGTCACAGGTAGGCGGTCAGCAGGTCGTCCACCGAGTACATCAGTTCCGTGCGGCCGCCGAAGAGCTCGTGCAGGCGGGTGGCGTGATCGCGCATCGCGGTATCGAAGTCCGCGGCGCCGTCGTAGAGGCGGGCCACGCCGTCGACGAGCTCGGAGAGGTCGGCGTCGATGCGGGCCGCGGACATGCTGGGCGAACGCGGGCCATCGTCGTCGACGGGCTCGGGCGTGTTGCCCAGCATGACGTAGCAGGGGAAGCGTTCCAGGTCCGGCAGCACCGAGTAGAACGGCACGCCCGGGTTGAAGTAGTACTCCGCCCAGTCGTTCCCGGCCAGCGCCAGCCACGGGGTGCCCACGGCCAGCGCGGCGAACGCGAACCCGGTGTGCGGCGAGAGCAGCATGTCGCAGCGCTGCATCGCGGCCAGCTGCCGGTCCAGCGGCACGTCCAGCGCCCACGCCGTGTTCGGGACGGTCGCGGCCAGCGCGTCGAACTCCGCGCGCGCGAACCCGGTGCTGGTGCGGCCGTCGTCGGCGAGTTTGCCGGTGAAGCAGATCCGCGCCTGCGGCCAGCGGTCGGTGATGGCGCCGAGGATCCGCTGCCACGACGCCAGCGACGGGTAGCGCCACCGTTCGGCGCTGCCGCCGGGCAGCACCGCGATGGTCGGTGCGTCGTGCTGCGGCAACAGCTCGGCGGCCCAGTCGCGCGCCGCGGCAGGCAGGTTCAGCCTTAGCGGGTTGCGTGCCTGGTAGGCAGGTTCGGGCGCGCCGACCTGCGTGTGCCCGCCGGTGGTGCGGAAGTGCTCGGCCGACAGCTCGTAGTAGCGCTGCAGGCCGGGGAAGAAGTCGTGCTGCCACTTCTGGTGGCCGCGCGGATCGTCGACGACCCAGTCCCACTCGGCGGGGATGTGTGCGAGGACGTCGGCCGTCGGCGGCTCGAACACGTCGATGTCCACTGTGTACACCTCGTCGATCGCGTCGCACCAGGCGGCCAGGTCGACGGCGGTGGCGGAGTTGAGCACCACCGCGATCCGCCGATCCGGGTTCGCGCGGCGATATCCCAGGCAGTACTGCAGCGCCTCCACGGCGTGCCCGACGGGATGGCAGTAGACGAAGTTGACGAGCACCGATTCGCGTTGCACGAGATCAACCCTACGATCGCGGGCAACGGTTTTTCGCCGCTACAGGCCGCCCGCGACGCGCAGCACCGCCCCGCTGGTGTAAGCCGACTCCGGGCCGAGCAGCCAGCCGATCGCCGGGGCGATCTCATCGGGCTCCCCGGCCCGGCCGAACGGAACGCGTGCCACCGCCGTGTCGATGCGTTCCGGCGCTCCGGCGCTGGCGTGGATATCGGTACGCACCAGGCCGGGAGCGACGGCGTTGACGCGCACGCCCTCGTCGGCGAGTTCCTTCGCCAAACCCACCGTCAGCGCGTCCACGGCGGCTTTGGCCCCGGCGTAGTGGACGTACTCGTGCGGCGAACCGAGCGTTGCGGAGCTGGAGGAGATGTTGACGATGGCCCCGCCACCACCGCCGCGGCGGGTGGACATGACCTGCGCGGCGCGCCGCGCACACAGCACCGCGCCGAGGAAGTTGACGTCGATGACGCGCCGGATCACCTCGACCGGCGTGTCGGCCAGATCGCCGATGTGCGCGGTGAGCCCGGCGTTGTTGACCAGCCCCGTGACCGGGCCCAGCTGGTCCGCGGCCTCGGCGAACAACCGGTCCACATCGGCCTCGCGGCTGACGTCCACGCGCACCAGCACGCACCGGGCGCCGTGCCCGCGGGCCTCGGCCGCGACGCGCTCGGCGCCGCTGTCGTTGTCGCGGTATCCGAGCACGAGGTCGTGGCCGGCCCGGGCCAGCCATGACGCCGTGGCCGCGCCGATGCCGCGACTGGCGCCGGTGATGATGGTGATGGGGCGACTCATGCGCTGATCATGACATCCGCCGGTGCCGGGCTCATCGACTGCCGTGCGCGAATTCGTTGGTCCGCAGCGGACCTGAGCGGGAAGACTGTCCCACATGGACATCGGCCCGGCGGACGTCGGCGAGGTGATCAGCCGGGTGCGGCGAGGTCAGCGCGTGAAGTTCCTGTACTTCTGGGGCCACCGGCCAGAGCGCGATGGCCGCGTCGGGCGCGGTTGCCTGAGCCAGTGGTGGCCCGCGCCGTTCACGGTGGACGGCCGGAGGTTCGCCACTGCCGAGCACTACATGATGTGGCGCAAGGCGGTGCTGTTCGGCGACTCCGGCAGCGCGGAGGAGATCCTGCGGGCGTCCCATCCCCGGCAGGCCAAGCAGCTGGGGCGTGGCGTGCGCGGATTCGACCAGCGCCGTTGGGAGGAGTGCCGCTACGAGATCGTGCTGACGGCCTGCGTCGAGAAGTTCCGCCAGAACCCGGACCTGCGGGAATTCCTGCTGGGCACCGGCGGCCGGGTCCTGGTGGAGGCCAGCCCGGTCGACTCGATCTGGGGCATCGGCCTCGCCGCCGACGATCCGCGCTGCGAGAACCCTGAGCAGTGGCGAGGACTGAACCTGCTGGGCTTCGCGCTGGGCGAAGCCCGCGCCCGCCTCGGTCGGCAGTCCTGACCGAGGCGGGGCAACGGCGTCACAGCAGCGTCAGCTGCGCGGGACGCGGGCGGCGCGGTGCGGCGGTCGCGGCCTGGGTGGTGGTGTCGCCGAGGGTGGACAGGAACGGTGACGGCTGGCGGCCCTGGGTGCTGCCGCGGACCGTTCGCCGTGCCGCGCCGGTGAGGTAGAGGTGGTCCTGGGCGCGGGTCATGCCGACGAAGAACAGGCGGCGTTCCTCGGCCACTTCCTCCTCGGTGGGTTCGGTGCCCGGCCAGCGCAGCGGCAGCAGGCCGTCCTCGCAGCCGGCCAGGAAGACCACCGGGAATTCCAGCCCCTTGGCGGCGTGCAGGGTCAGCAGGGAGATCGCCTCGGCTCGCGGGTCGAGCGTGTCGACCTCGGCGCCGAGCAGCACCTCGCGGCAGAACCGAGGCACGTCCTCGCCGCAGCGCTGCGCCAGCGGCCCGAGCAGTTCCACTGCGGTGTGGATGTCGGGCCGGGTGTCCTCGGGCACGGTGTCGGCGACCGTTTTCGCGGCCATGCGCAGCTGGTCGTTCACCGGGCCGGTGCGGTCGGCGACGTGCAGCAGCTCGCGCACCAGGAGATCGACGCCCGGGCGGGCGGAAAGCCGGTCGTGCGACCGCTTCTGCACCGGCAGGCCGCAGCGGGTGAGCTCGTCGAGGATGGCGTGCGACTGGGAGTCCGTCCGGTACAGCACCGCGATGTCGTTGAACCCGATGCCGCCGGGGCCGTCGCCGAGGACCCTGCCGCTGTCGAGGGAGTGGAACGACGCGCCACCGAGCAACTGGTCGATCGTGCGCGCGACGAACGCCGCCTCCGCGCGTTCGTCGCCGGCCCGGTGGACGACGATGCGGTGCGCTTCGCGGGCCGAAGCCGGGGCCAGCCGCCGGTCGGTGACCAGTGTGGACGGTGCGATGGCGCGGATCGCGCCGTCGAGGATGTGGGCGCCGCTGCGGTAGTTGCGGGTCAGCGCCAGGACCGGTGCGCTGGGGTAGTCCTGCTCGAAGCGCAGGAAGAAGCCGACGTCGGCGCCGCGGAAGGAGTAGATCGCCTGGTCGGGATCGCCGATGGCGGTCAGGTTGGCCTCGGCCGGCGCGATCAGCCGCAGCAGCCGGTACTGGAGTTCGTCGACGTCCTGGTACTCGTCGACGGTGATCCACCGGTAGCGGCGGCGGTACTGCTCGGCGATGCCGGGGTGGTCGGTGAGCAGCTGCACCGCGAGCACGACGAGGTCGTCGAAGTCGACGAGTTTCTGCTCGCGCAGTCCCGCCAGGTAGTCCGCCAGCACGGCGTGGGCTTCCGGGTCCGCCTCGCCACCGCGGCGCGCCGGTGACAGCTGCGCCTTCACGCGCCGCGCGCTGCGTTCGTCGCCGGTGACGGCGGTGAGGATCTCCTGCTGGCGGGCGGCGTCGGCGAGCCCGAAATCGGCGCCGAGCCCGAGTTCCCGGTGGTGTTCGCGCAGGATCTGCAGGCCGAAGGCGTGGAAGGTCGCCACGGTCATCAGCTGCGCGGGTGCGCCGATGAGCGCGTGCAGGCGTTCGGTCATCTCCTCGGCGGCGCGGCGGGTGAAGGTGATCGCCAGGCATTCCTCCGCCGGGACGTCGCGTTCCAGGACGAGGTGCGCCAGCCGGTGGGTGACGGTGCGGGTCTTGCCGGTGCCCGGCCCGGCGACGATCAGCAGCGGACCGCCCGGGACCTCGGCCGCGGCCCGCTGGTCGGGATCCAGCCCGGCGAGCACGCCGGTCCCGGTGGCCCGGGTGGGAGCCGGCTGCGGCTCGGGTTCGGCCAGTGGCCGGGAGACCGGTGCGGCAGCGGGTTCGGGTTGCGGCTGCGGGGCGAACAGCGCGTCGTCGAACAGCGCGGGCGCATTGCCGGTGCGCAGGCGGGCGAGTTCGGCGGGTTCGAAAACGCGGATGGTGCCGTATTCGCCGTCGTAGCCGGGATCGCGCAGCACCTGGCCGTGCCGCAGCCGGTCGATCGCCTCGGCCACCGCGGCGTTGGTGCGGCGCAGCTCGTCGACCGGCACGTCCTGGAGGATCCGCAGTTCCGGGCCGTGGGCGGCGGTGAGGTCGCTGACCTCGCCGAAGACCTTCTTGCTCTTGGGGCCCACGCCGAGGACCTCGCCGACGATCTCCGGCAACGGGATGAGGTTGCGGAACCCGGCCGCGCCGGGCGGGCGGATGCCTTCGGGCCGGTCCGCGAGCGCGTCGATGCGGTGCAGCACGCCAACGGTCAGCGGCTTGTGGCAGCCCGGACACAGTCCGCTGTGGGCGCGGGTATCGCCCGGCTCGAAGCGCACCTGGCACTTGCGGTGCCCGTCGAGGTGGTACTTGCCCTCCTCGGGGAAGAACTCCACCGTGCCGGCGAAGCCCTCGCCGGTCTCCAGCGCGCGCTTGACTGCGAAGTAGTCCAGGTCGGTGTCGAAGACGCTGGCCTCGCGGCCCAGCATCGGCGGCGAATGCGCGTCGGAGTGGCTGACCAGCGTGTACTTGTCCAGCGCGGAGACCCGCCAGTTCATCTCCGGGTCGCTGGACAGCCCGGTCTCCAGCGCGAAGACGTGCCCGGCGAGGTCGCGGTAGCAGTCCTCGATCGCGTCGAACCCGGCCTTGGAGCCCAGCACCGCGAACCACGGCGTCCAGATGTGCGCGGGCACGAGGTAGGCGCCGTCGCCGGATTCGAGGGTGATCTCCAGGAGGTCCCGGGAATCCAGGCCGAGGATCGGGCGGCCGTCCGAGCCGAGGTTGCCGATGCGGCCCAGCCGCTGGTTGAACCGCTCGGCGGCGGCGAAGTCCGGCAGGTAGCAGAGGTGGTGGACCTTCCGGGTGCGTTCACCGCGCTTGTAGATCGTCGAGATCTCGACCGACAGCATGAACCGCACCTGACCGCCGCAGTTGGCGGGCATGCCGCGGGTCATCGCGGCGTCGAGGTCGTCGCGCAGCCGGAACAGGCCGGGCTCGGCGGGTTCGAGGACCTCGCGCAGGTGCGCGAACCAGGCCGGGTGGGTGAAGTCCCCGGTCCCGACCAGCGTGATGCCCTTGCGGCGCGCCCACCAGGTCAGGTGCTCGATGTCGCAGTCCTTGCTGCAGGCGCGGGAATACTTCGAGTGGATGTGCAGATCGGCGTAGAAGCGCACCCCGGCGATCTTGCCAAAAGATCACCGGCGGCCTGGCCGGGGGCCGGGCGAAGCGGCCGCCCGCCGATGAGCGGGCGACCGTGCCGGTCAGCTCTCCGGCAGGCTCCGGTCCACCAGGTCGTCGACGATCTTGTCGATGCCGTACGGCTGCAGCAGCCCGGGGACCGTGAGGTCGTCCACGATGACGCCGAGCATCGCGAGGTAGAGCTGCAGCACGGTGGCGCGGTCGCCGGGTAGGCCAGCCTCGAGGTGCCAGTCGATGTTGCTCTTGAGCATGTCGGCGAAGGTGGCAGTCAGGTCTTCCTGCAGCTCCGGTCGGCGGGTGGCCTCCAGGCGCAGTTCCAGCATGGCGAGGTGGCTGCTGCGGTCGCCGCGCATCCGCTCGACGAGCTGGCGAAGCAGCGTGGCGGTGAGCTCGCGGCTGGGCGCGGCCTTCATCGTCTCGGCCATCTCGACCGGGTCCGGGGTGAGGCGCTCGTGGGTGCGGGCCATGATCTGGCGGAGCAGCTCGGCGCGGTTGGCGAAGTAGTTCGTCGTCGTGCCGGTGGGAACGCCCGCTTCCTTGTCCACGGAACGCAGCGTCAACCCGCGCGACCCGTCCCGCGCGAGGACCTCGATCGCGGCATCCAGCAGGGCGGTGCGGCGGGCGGGGTTCTGTCGCATGTCGATCTCCCGAAACTCGTTGACCCCACTGCGAATGCAGTACTACGTTTTAACCACTGCGGACACAGTACATCAATGGACATTAAAGGTGAGGGCCCGAGATGCCGCGCTCCGTGCCCCGCCCTCGGCCGCTGCCCGAACCCGGCCCCGCACCCCTGCCGCCCAGCGAGCCACGACCGAACGGGAGATCAACGTTGGAATTCCTCCAGACCGCCACGATGCTGTCCGCCACGATCGCCTGCGCGCTGATGGCCGGGCTGTTCGCCGGCTTCGCCTACGCGGTCATGCCCGGCCTCGGCCGCTCTCCGACCGCACCCTGGTCGAGGCCATGCAGAACATCAACAAAGCCATCCTCAACCCGGCCTTCCTGGTGCCCTTCATAGGCGCGATCCCGCTCATCGTCCTGGCGGTGTTCCTGGCCTGGCAGGGACACGGACGCCCGGCGCTGCCGTGGCTGATCGCCGGGCTGGTGCTCTACCTGGTCGCGTTCGCCATCACCGCAGCCGTCAACGTTCCCCTCAACGACCGGCTCGCCGCGGCCACCACCGACTTCGCCGCGGCGCGCAGCGCGTTCGAGAAAACCTGGGCCACCTGGAACATCGTCCGCGCCCTCGTGCACACCGCGGCATTCGTGTGCCTGCTGTGGTCCCTGGCCGTCCACGGCGGCTGAGCGGCTGAGCGACGGATCACCAGTGCGCGGGGCGGGAAAGCGCCGGGGGCAGCTTCGTGGCGGCATCGCCCTTGGCGGCGTTGAGCTGGGCCTGGGTGAGGAAGATCGCGCCGGTGAGGTCGGCCCCGCGCAGGTTCGTGTCGCGGAAGTCCGCGCCGATCACGTCGGCCGAGCGAAGGTCGGCCCCGCGCAGGTCGGCCGCGATGAGGTAGGCGCCGCGGAGGTTGGCGCCCTGCAGGTCGGCGCCGCGCAGCTTGGCTCCGATGAGATCGGCGCCCCGGTGGTTCTTCTTGCGGCCCGAAACCTTGGCCCGCACGAGCTCGCTGGTGCGCAGCAGCAGGGCGTTGATGTCGTGGCGCAGCGCCGCGACATCGACATCGGTGAGCTCATCGGCGCTGCCGCGGGTCAGCGCTTCGGTGTCCTCCAGCGCCTTGCGGAGATCGTCGTGCACGGGCCCGGCCGCCGGCAGGGTCAGGGCTTCGGTGAGGTACCAGAGCAGCTCGTGGAGCTGGCGCATCACCGGGAACACCGCGAACATCTTCCCGGCGGTGCGCGGGGCCTGCCGCCAGTCCGTACCGCCGAAGGTGACCTGCGAGACCTTCTGCCCGGCGCCGAAGCAGTCGAAGACGGTGCAGCCGGGAAAACCCCGCTCGCGCAGCTGCGAGTGGATGCCGCAGCGGAAGTCGTCCAGCAGGTTCGTGCACGGCGTCCCGGCGTCCTTGTTCACGGCGAAGTCGGCCGAGGCGGCGAAGGGCAGTGCCACGCAGCACAGTCCGAAGCAGTTCGCGCAGTCGGCGTGCAGACTGCCATCGGCGGGTGGGGCTTGGTGCTGGTCGGACAACGTGCGTGATCTCCTGCCGCGAGGTGTTCTCTTCCCCCATTCTCCCCGACCAGAGCGGCGGCCCGGACGCAGGTCGCGATGCCGGAGCGGGGCCCTGGGGCGGCGGCGTGCCCCGCCAGCAGGTCCGACGTGCCGCCGGTCGCGGTTGATAACGTCCGCGGCATGGGTGAGCAGCAGGTGCGCGACGCGACGTCCGAGGAGCAGGCCGAAGGGGTGTGCCGGTTCCCCGGATGTTCGCGGGAGGTCGTGCGCACCGGCGGCCCGGGGCGCCCCTCGGAGTACTGCGATCTCCCCGAGCACACTCGCTGGCGGGCCTGGAAGGAACGGCAGCGCCTGCAAGCCGTGCAGGAGCAGGCCGAGGTCTCGCCGGTCGCGGCCGTCGAGTACGACAGCGCGCGACTGCGGGCCGAGGAGCTGCTGCGGCAGTACCGGCTCCTGTCGGAGCAATTGACCCGGAATCTGCGTGCCGGCATCGCCGAACTCGGTACGATCGCTGATCCCAGCGCGGCGGAGGCGCAGATCCAGGCGGCCCAAGCCGAAGCCGCGCACCGCATCGCGCAGGCCGAGAAAGCCCTGGCCACCGCGCAGCAGCAGCGTCGCGACGCCGAACAGGCGCGCAGCGCCGCCGAGGCGGCGGCAGAGGACGCCACCGCGGCCGCGGAAACCGCCGGGCAGGAGACCGAAAGCGCCCGCAAGGAACGGGATGATGCCGTGGAACGGGCGACCCAAGCCGAGCAGCGGGCGCGGCAGGACGTCGAGGCGGCGCGCAACGAAGCCGAGGTCGCCACTGCGGCGGCCCGGCGCGACGCCGAGCGGCAAATCGCCGACGCGCGCAACTCCATCGAGCAGGCGAAGGCGAGCGCGGCCGCGGAAATCCAAGCGGCGCAAGAGGAAGCGCGTCGGCAGATGGATGCCGCGGCGCAGCAGCAGGCGGCGGCGGTGGAGCGGGCGGCGCGCGCCGAGCAGGCGGCGGAGACCGCGCAGGGACAGCTGGACGAGCTCAAGCGCGTAGCGGAGGAAGCGCGCGCGGAAGTGCAGCGCCAGCGCGACGAGCTCGCTGTGCTGCGCGAGCAGCAGGCGGCGGAACTCCAGCAGCTGCGGGCAGAGGCCGCGGAGCGGATGGAGACCGAGCGCACCGCCGCCGCGCAGCGGGTGGCGGCGGTGCAGGACGCTCGGGAGCAGTCGCTGGCACGCGCGGAGCGCGCCGAACGGCAGCTCGACGCGGCGACGGAGGAGCTGCGTGCCCTGCGGGCAGCGGCGACGCAGCCGCCCGTGGAGCCGGCGTAGCCGGGCGGAACGCCTTCAGGCCACCGCGGCGCCTGCCTCCAGGTTCCGCAGCAGGTAGGTGACGCGTAGTCAGCGGGCTCGTTCGGCGGTGAACGGTCCGTCGGAGCCGAAGGCCCGTTCGGCGAAGCGTTCGCCGATGCGGCGGTGGGTGGCGGCGTCCGGGTGGAGCCGGTCGGGCAGCGGCAGCTCGGCGAAGTCCGCCTCGCCGTAGAGCTCGAGGCCGTCGAGGTGGTGCAGGTTCGGGTCGTCGGCCGCGCGCTGCTTCACGAGGCGGGCGAGCTCCTCCCGGATGACGCCCAGCGTCAGCTTCCCGGCCGCGCGCTCCGCGGGATCGCCGGTGGCCCGGAACTGCACCTTTCCGGCTCGGAGCGCGTCGACGTCGAACGCGCCGGGGCCGGGGGTGTCCTCGTGGATGGGGCACAGGATCGGCGAGACGACCAGCAGCGGCGTCGTGGGATGTCCTTCGCGGATGGTGTCGAGGAAGCCGTGCACCGCCGGGGTGAAGGCGCGCAGGCGCATCAGGTCGGCGTTGACGACGTTGATGCCGATCTTGACGCTGATCAGGTCCGCGGGGGTGTCGCGCAGGGTGCGGGCGGTGAACGGGTCGAGCAGCGCGCTGCCGCTGAAGCCCAGGTTGATCAGTTCCACGTCGCCGAGGGCGGCGGCCAGCGCGGGCCAGATCGTGCTGGGGCCGGCCGCGTTGGAGCCGTGGCTGATCGAGCTGCCGTGGTGCAGCCACACCCTGCGCCGTCCGGTCTGCACCGGCTCGACCGGAGCGTCGGTGCGCAGGGCGACCAGTTGCGTGAGCTCGTTGTGCGGCAGCCAGATCTCGACCTCCTTGACGCGGTCGGGCAGCCCGGCGAACCGGACGGTGCCGACCGGGCCGGGCCGGGTCTCGGTGGATCCGGTGGCGATGTCCACGGTCACGACGTTGCCGCCCGGCGCGCTCGCCTGGTCGGTCAGACGGCCGTCGACGAGCAGGTCGTAGACGCTGCCGGGGCGAGGCGGGAGGCCCTGGTAGACGGTCTTGGTGGGGAGGACGTCCAGCTCGACGACCGTGGCCCGGGTACTGACGACCAGCCGCACGCCGGAGGGCTGGGACTCGGCCATGGCCAGCTGCCCATCGGTGTACTGCGCACGTGCCCAGGCCGGCAGCCGGTGCGGCAGCAACCCGTGCTCGGTGCGTTCCAGGTCGAGCGCGCCGCGCAGGAGATCCGCGGTGATGGGGGTGGTGGCCATGGCCTGCGGCCCGGTTGCGGCGGCGTCGTGCTGGCGGTTCATGACCACCAGCCTGTCAATTGGTTTCCCGGTCCGCACCTGGATTTCGCGTCGCGGGCTCGGGTCAGGGGTTCACGGCGGCCAGCGCGTCGATCTCGACCAGCTGGTCGTCGTAGCCGAGCACCGTGACGCCCAGCAGGGTGCTCGGCGGGTCGTGGTCGCCGAAGTAGTCGCGCACCACTTCCCACGTCGTGACCAGGTCGGCCTGCCGCGTGGCGGCCACGTAGACGGTCGTCTTGACCACATCGGACAGTCGGGCCCCGGCGTCGGCCAGGGCGGTTTCGAGGTTGCGCATCATCTGGTGCGCCTGTGCGGCGTAGTCGCCGGCGGCCACGGTCGCACCAGCCTCGTCGAGCGGGCAGGCTCCAGCGGCGAAGACGAGCTGTGCGTCGGGGCGCACGACCGCTCCGTAGGCGTATTCGGCCACATCGGACAGTTCTCCACTGCGGACCAGGCGGAACGTATCGGACATAACGTCACCCTACCGGCGGGCGCCGCGATGGGGCTTTCGCTCGCCGCGAAAAGGAGTTGATCGTCCGAATAGTCTGGTTGTCAGTGGACGGTCGCCGAGCCGGGGCCGCCGGAACCTGATCCACAGTGGACATCGAAGGGCTGGGAGGACGATGGAACCGCGGGGCGTGGTGGACGGCCGGTTCGCCAAGGTGGCCGAGACCTTCGCGCAGCTGCTGGCCGACGGCCGTGAGACCGGTGCCGGGCTGGTGGTGCGCTACGGCGGCGAGGAGGTCGTGCGACTCTCCGGCGGGTGGGCCGATGTCGCGCGCACCAGCCCATGGCGCGAGGACACGCTCGTGCACGTCTACTCGGTCAGCAAGCCGTTCGCCGCCCTGACCCTGCTGAAGGTGCTCGCCGAAGCCGGGATCGCGCTGGACACCCCGGTGGGCGCGCTGTGGCCGGACTACGCGGCGGCCGGCAAGTCGGCGACCACGCTGCGCCAGCTGCTCAGCCACCAGGCCGGGCAACCGGTGTTCCCCGCCGCGGCCGGGGACCTGTTCGACGACGCCGGGCTGCGCGCGCAGCTGGCCGCGGCCGCGCCGGAATGGCCGCCGGGCACGGCGGTGGCCGAGCACGGCCTGACCTACGGACATCTGCTCGACGGTGTCGTGCGGTCGGCCACCGGGCGCTCGCTGGGGACGGTGTTCCGGGAGGACATCGCGGGACCGCTGGGGCTGGATGCGCACTTCGGGGTTCCTGAAGCGGACCTGAGCCGGGTCGCGGAGCTGGAGGTCGCCGACCCGGAGTCCTGGAAGTTCGGCGAGCCGGGCGATCTGGCGCACCGCGCGCTGGCGGTACCGCCCGGCGCGTTCGACGTGGCGCTGCACAACTCCGAGCGCTGGCGCCGCGCCGAGTTCCCGGCGATCGGCATGCACACCACCGCCCGGGCGCTGTGCGGGTTCTTCGCCGGGCTGGCCGACGCCGACGGGCCGGTGGCGCGGCTGCTGAGCGGGGAACTGCACGGGGAGTTCATCCGACCGCAGGTCAGCGGGTGGGACCGGTTCCGCGGCTTCGACGTGACGTGGACGCTGGGTCTGCAGCACTACGACGGAGACCTGGCCATGGGCGGGCTGGGCGGCTCCACGGCGTGGGTGTCGCGCAAGCACGGGTATTCCTGCGCGTTCGTGACCCGGCACCTCGCCGGCCCGCACCGGATGATGGCGCTGGAAGAAGCCATCGAGTCGGTGTGGTGAACCGCGCTTCCGGTGCCGCGGGGCGCGCCGGGTGTCGTGGGGTTGGTATTGACTGGTTGCCATGGCAATCAAGATCGAGGACGCGACGGTCGCCGATACCGAACGGCTGACGCGGATCGTGCGGACCAGCAGCGCCTACGACGGGCACTACCGGGTGATGGTGGCCGATCTGGGCATCGACGCCGAGTACCTGGCGGCGCACCTGGTGCGGGTCGCCCGCGACGAGGCGGGCCGGCCGCTGGGCTTCTACACGGTGATCGTCCCGGGGCGTGGCGGCGCCGGCGAGGGCGAGCTCGACTTCATGTTCGTCGACGACGCCGCGCAGGGCCGAGGCGTGGGCCGGATGCTCATCGACGACGCCCGCGCGCACGCCCGCGCCCGGGGTTTGCGGCGGGTGCACGTGGTGTCGCACCCGCCGTCGGAGGGTTTCTACCTGTCGGTCGGGGCTCAGCGTGTGGGAACGGTTCCTGCGGAGGGTGCGATCACGTGGTCCCGTCCGCATCTGGTGCTCGAACTGTAGGCGGCACCTACCGTGTCGACATGCGAATCTCACGTCTGCAGTTCGTGTCGGTGCCGGTGGCCGACCACGTCAAGGCCCGCGAGTTCTACGTCGACGTCCTCGGCTTCGAGCTGGTCGTGGACATCGCCGGCCCGCACGGCCAGTTCGTCATGGTCGCCCCGCCCGGCGCGCAGACCGGTGTGGTGCTGGTCGACTTCAGCGTCGACGGGCGCGAATTCGGCGGGCCCGTGCACCTGCAGTTCCACACCGACGACCTGGACGCCGATATCGCGGAGCTGCGCGCTGCGGGGGTGGAGGCCGGGAATCCGCAGGACGTGCCGTGGGGCCGGATGACGACCTTCACCGATCTCGACGGCAACCCGATCTCGCTGTTGCAGCCCTCGGCGATGGGCAACCGGCCGGGCTGACGCCGGTCACCGCATGGCGCGCCAGGGTTCGCCGCCGGCCCGGTCGAGCCGGTCGCCGGGTATCGCCCAGGTGTGCACTGGGGTTTCGCTGGGCGTGACCGGCGGCCAGCCGGGGTCGCCGGTGCGGGCGAAGTCGCGCCAGGCGCGCATCATGCGCCGGGACAGGGCCTGGTCGTGGTCGTCGGGCGGGCCGCCGAGGAGGAAGTCCGCCGCGGCGAGGTTGCCGAAGTTCAGCGGCACGTCGGCGCCGTGCCAGGCGTGGACTCCGGCGCGGCTGCGGGCGAAACGGGCCAGGTGCGCCCGCCCGCCGTGGCGTGCGTGGTGCTCGGCCAGCCGCGTGCTGTGGGCCGCGAAGATCGCGTCGCCGAACAGGGAGAGATAGGCCTCGCGCGGCGATGACGCGAGGGTGCGGTAGTGCTCGGCGACGGTGTCCGGGATGGCCATGGCGTGGGCGAAGGCGAGCAGCTGGGCATCGGTGTCGACACGCTTGATGGTGTCCAGCGCGTCGAACAGCCAGTACTCCTCGGCCGTGTGGCACACCAGCATGTCGACGGTCGTGTCGTGCACTGTGGACAGTGGTGCTGCGGGCAGTGTGCGGCCGTCGACGACGGGGCCGAACAGGACCGGGTCGTACTGTCGCCGGGAGCCGGGCTGCGGGCCGCCGGCGACTTCGGTCGCGGCGGCGACGAGTTCGCGGGGCGAGGCCGTCGCCGGATCGGTGCCCAATTGCGTGGTGATCTCGGCGGTGATGGCCGCGGCGGCGTCGGTGGCGAAGTAGGAGTCGGGGACGCTGTGCAGGATGGCGCGGCGGAACAGCCCGCGTGCCTGCGGCATGAGCAGCAGGCACGTCGCCGATCCGGCGCCGGCGGACTGCCCGGCGACCGTCACGTTGCCCGGGTCGCCGCCGAATGCCGCGATGTTCTCCCGCACCCAGCGCAGCGCGGCGATCTGGTCCAGCAGGCCGCGGTTGTCGGGATGGCCGGGCAGGTGCCCGAACCCTTCGAAACCCAGCCGGTAGTTGGCGGTGACCACGACGAGCCCGGTGGCGGCTAGGGCGGTGCCGTCGTAGTCGGGCTGGGCGGTGGAGCCGAAGGTGTAGGCGCCGCCGTGGACCCACACCAGCACCGGGAGCCGGTGCGCGGCCGGCGGCGCCCAGACGTTGAGGGTGAGCACGTCGTCGGCGCCGGACCACGTCGGCGCACCGGGCAGTTCCGCGTCCTGGGGCGCGATGGGGCCGAACGCCACGCAGTCGCGCACCCCGTGCCAGGCCTCTGCCGGCCTGGGCGGCTGGAACCGGTTCGGCCCGAACGGTGCTGCGGCGTAAGGGATTCCGAGGAACGAGCGGATCGCGCCGCGGCGGCCGCGGATCCGGCCGGCGGCGGTGGCGACCTCGGGCGTCACCGCGGGGCCGGGTGGGTCAGTCGCCAGATGACGTCGATGCCCTCTTCGCTGCCCGTTCGGGGGTCGCGGCTGGGGCTGCGGCGGTCGACGCAGGTGAAGCCGAGGCGTTGCGGGATTCGCCCGCTGGCGGTGTTCGCCGCGTCGTGCCAGATCTCCACCCGGTCGATGCCCGGCAGCGCGAACGCCTCGTCGACCAGCGCGGCGGTGCTGGTGGTGGCCAGGCCGAGCCCGGTGTAGTCGGGGTGCAGCCAGTACCCGATCTCCAGGCCGCCGGAGCCGATGCGGCATTCCATGCCGACGCAGCCGGCGATCGCGCCGTCGACGATGATGGCGTAGGTGTAGGCGCTGCCGGTGTGCCAGTTGCGGTCGCAGCGGTCGAGGAACTCGACGGCGGTGTCCAGCGAGTAGTCCCCGGCTGCCCACGGCATCCACGGTCGGAGGTGCGGCAGGGCCTCGGTGACCACTCGGTGCATCTCGGCGAGATCGCCACCGCGCCAGCGGCGCAGCACCGCCGAACCGAGGGTGATCAGTTCCGGGGGATGGGCCATGCGCCGATGGTCCTGCCCCGGGGCCGATCCCGGCAACCGAATATCACCGGATCCGCAACGCGAAGTGGGCCGCCCCGCAACCGGGACGGCCCACTTCGGCTATGCGCGAGCGGCTCAGATCAGGCCGAGCTTGCGGACCGCGTCGCGCTCCTCGACGAGCTCGTTGACCGAGGCGTCGATGCGCTCGCGGGAGAACTGGTCGATCTCCAGGCCCTGCACGATCTCGAACTTGCCGTCGCGGGCGGTGACCGGGAACGACGAGATCAGGCCCTCCGGCACGCCGTAGGAGCCGTCGGAGACCACGGCCGCCGAGGTCCAGTCACCCTCGGGCGTGCCGTTGACCCAGGTGTGCACGTGGTCGATGGCGGCGTTGGCGGCCGAGGCGGCCGAGGACGCGCCGCGGGCCTCGATGATGGCCGCGCCGCGCTTGGCGACGGTCGGGATGAACTCGTCGGCCAGCCAGGCCTGCTCGACCTGCTCGGCGGCGATCTTGCCGCCGACCTCGGCGTGGAAGAGGTCGGGGTACTGGGTGGCGGAGTGGTTGCCCCAGATGGTGAGCTTCTTGATGTCGGTGATCGACACGTTCAGCTTCTGCGCCAGCTGGGACAGCGCCCGGTTGTGGTCCAGGCGGGTCATCGCGGTGAACCGCTCGGCGGGCACGTCCGGCGCGTGGGCCTGGGCGATGAGGGCGTTGGTGTTGGCCGGGTTGCCGACCACCAGCACGCGCACGTCGTCGGCGGCACCGGCGTTGATCGCCTCGCCCTGCGGCTTGAAGATGCCGCCGTTGGCCTCCAGCAGGTCGCCGCGCTCCATGCCCTTGGTACGCGGGCGGGCGCCTACCAGCAGCGCGACGTTGGTGCCGTCGAACGCGGTGCGGGCATCGTCGGTGATGTCGATGCTCTGCAGCAGCGGGAAGGCGCAGTCGTCGAGCTCCATCGCGGTGCCCTCGGCCGCCTTGACCGCCTGCGGGATCTCCAGCAAGCGGAGCTTGATCGGGGTGTCGGGCCCGATGAGCTGACCGGATGCGATCCGGAACAGCAACGCGTAGCCGATCTGACCGGCCGCACCGGTAACGGTCACGGTGACGGGAGCTTGGGTCATGAGGTTTCGTTCTCCTGCTCGCCGGGTGATTGCCTAGCCGGATGCTATCCCCAGTGCGCCGGTGCCGTTGCGTGCCCGCCACGGATCACAGTGGACCGCGCGCCGGACCGATTCAGCCGCGACCGGCGGGGAGAGGCAGGCCACAGTCCGGCGGCCGCGTGATCATCGGTTCCTGCTGGGTGGCGGCCCGCGGAAATTCTTCGCACCGTGGTGTCGATCCGGCGCGGAGCCGTTCGTGTAGTGGGTGAGGAGCCGGGGCGGAGCCGGCTTCACGAGCGCAAGGAGAACGCGATGAAGCAGTACCTGCTGAGCATCTACCAGCCCGACGGGCCCACGCCGCCGCCGGAGATCCTGGAGCCGATCATGCGCGACGTGCAGGCGGTGAACGCCGAGATGCAGGCCGCCGGGGCGTGGGTGTTCGCCGCCGGCCTGCACCCGCCGGCCACCGCGACCGTGCTGCGGGCGAAGGACACCGACGTGCTCACCACCGACGGCCCGTACACCGAGGGCAAGGAACACCTGGGCGGGTTCACCATCATCCGGGCGGCGGACCTGGACGCCGCGCTGGAGTGGGGCCGCAAGCTGGCGAAGGCGATCACCCTGCCCATCGAGGTGCGGCCGTTGCAGGACGACGAGGGCGAGACGTGCCGGTCGTCGGCGTAGCGGAGGTCGAGCGGGTCTTCCGCGCGGAGTACGGCCGCGCGGTGGCGGTCCTGGTCCGCGTCTTCGGCGACATCGACATCGCCGAGGAAGCGGTCCAGGACGCCTTCGCCACGGCCGTGGCCAAGTGGCCGTCGGCGGGCCTGCCGCCGAGTCCGGCGGGCTGGATCATCACCACGGCGCGCAACCGGGCGGTCGACAGGCTTCGCCGGGAGGCCTCCCGCGAGGACCGGCACGCGCAGGCCGCGCTGCTGCACGCCCACGACGAGCCGGAACAGGAGGGGCCCGTGCACGACGACCGGTTGCGGCTGATCTTCACGTGCTGCCACCCGGCGCTGTCCACCGGCGCGCAGGTGGCGCTGACGCTGCGGCTGCTCGGCGGGCTGAGCACCGCGGAGATCGCGCGGGCGTTCCTGGTGGCCGAGCCGGCCATGGCCCAGCGGCTGGTGCGCGCCAAGGGCAAGATCCGCGACGCCGGGATCCCGTACCGGGTGCCGGGCGAAGCCGAACTGCCGGACCGGCTGCGCGCGGTGCTGGCCGTGGTCTACCTCGTGTTCAACGAGGGCCACACCGCCAGTTCGGGGCACCGGCTGGTCCGCGAGGACCTGTGCGCGGAGGCCATCCGGCTGGGGCGGCTGCTAGCCGAGCTAATGCCCGACGAGCCGGAGGTCTTGGGGCTGCTGGCGCTGATGCTGCTGGTCGAATCACGGCGGGCGGCGCGCACGACCGCCGATGGCGCGCTGGTGCTGCTGGCCGATCAGGACCGCGGCCGCTGGGATCGCGACCTCATCGCCGAAGGCCAGGCCCTCGTGCGCCGCTGCCTGCGCCGCAACCGGCCCGGCCCCTACCAGATCCAGGCGGCGATCAACGCCGTGCACAGCGACGCGCCGACCGCCGCCGACACCGATTGGCGGCAGATCCGGGCGCTGTACGACCAGTTGCTGGTGGTGTCACCGAGCCAGGTGGTGGCGCTGCACCGCGCGGTCGCCGTCGCGGAGGTCGAGGGCCCGGAAGCGGGGCTGGCCCTGGTGGACGAGCTCGACCTCGGCGGATACCACGTGTTCCACACCGTCCGCGCGGACCTGCTGCGCCGCCTGGGGCGCGTCGAGGAGGCGGCGCGGGCCTACGACGCGGCGATCGCGGGGACCGGCAACGCGGCCGAACGCGACTTCTTGCAGCACGCGCGCCGGGCGCTGGCGCGATGAGTTTCGCGGCGCGCGCCGGTCTACCCGTGGTGCAGGCGAAACCACGAGCTTGACGGAGTGTGTGATGAGCGTTCCCGACATCGTTTCGCGCGAGGAGTGGCTGGCGGCCCGCCGCGATTTCCTGGTGCGGGAGAAGGAGTTCACCCGCGCCCGCGACGCGCTCAACGCCGACCGGCGGCGGCTGCCGATGGTCGAGATCGACGCGGACTACCGGTTCGAGGGCCCGGCCGGGCCGGTCGGCCTGCCGGAGCTGTTCGACGGGCGGCCACAGCTGGTGATCTACCACGCGATGTTCGATCCGGGGTGGGACGGCGCCTGCCGGAGCTGCTCGTCGTTCATCGACCAGATCGGGCACCTGGCGCACCTGCACGCCCGCGGCACGTCGCTGGCGCTGGTGTCGCGCGCGCCGCTGTCCAAGATCGAGGCGTTCCGGGCCAGGATGGGCTGGACGGTGCCCTGGTACTCCTCCTACGGCAGCGACTTCAACTACGACTTCCACGTGACGCTGGACGAGTCGGTGCGCCCAGTGGAGTACAACTACCGCACCGCCGAGGAGCACCGGCGGGCCGGCACCGGCTACTACGTCTCCGGGGAGCAGCCGTTCGAGCTGCCCGGGCTGAGCTGCTTCCTGCGCGTCGGCGACCGCGTGTTCCACACCTACTCGACCTACGGGCGGGGCATGGACGTGCTGGGCAGCACCACGAGTTTCCTGGACCTGACCGCCCTGGGGCGTCAGGAAGACTGGGAGGAACCCGAGGGCCGCGCCACCGGCCTGGGTGCCCCGGCGGGCAGCCCGCAGGTGAAGTACCACGACGAGTACTGACCACGGCCCGGTGAGGCCAGTGCCGCCGAATTGGCCGTTGGTGCCGCCGCCGCGGCCGCCTAGTGTCCGATGAGGACGGTTCGTTGCGGCGAGAAGGTGGCGTGGTGGTCGAATTTCCGGCGGTGGCGGGCATCGCGGTGGTGGCGCTGGGACTGGTGCTCACGCCGGGGCCGAACATGTTCTACCTGGTGTCGCGGTCGCTGACGCAGGGACGCCGGGCGGGGCTGGTGTCGCTGCTGGGCGTGGCGGTGGGGTTCCTGGTGTACGCGGCGGCGGCCACCGCGGGCATCGCCACGGTGTTCGCGCTGGTTCCCGCGCTGTACACGGCGTTGCAGATCGCCGGCGCGGCATACCTGCTGTGGCTGGCGTGGCAGGCGGTACGCCCGGGCGGGGTGTCGGTGTTCGCGCCGGCACCCACCCCCGCCTACGGGCCGGGAAAGCTGTTCGCGATGGGGCTGGTGACCAACCTGCTCAACCCGAAGATCGCGGTCCTCTACGTGTCGCTGCTGCCGCAGTTCATCGACCCCACGCGGGGTGGTGTGGCCCTGCAGAGCCTGACGTTGAGCGTGGTGCAGATCCTGGTGGCGCTGTCGGTGAACGCGCTGATCGTGGTGACGGCCGGGTCGGTGGCGGGCATGCTGGCCCGGCGCCCGGGGTGGCTGCGGGTGCAGCGCTACTTCATGGGCGCGGTGCTGGCCGGGCTGGCGGTGCGGCTGCTGACAGACCGGGCTCGCCCGGCGTGATGCCGAGCGCGGCCTGCAGCCCGTCGGCGCCGTGCGCGGTGAGTTTCAGCGCCCGCTGCTGGGGTTTGCGGGCCAGCCAGCCTGACTCGAGCAACGCGGTCAGCAGCGCCGCGCCGAGCCGACCTGCGAGGTGGTGCCGCTGCTCGCTCCAGTCCACGCAGAACCGCAGCAGCGGCCTTCGCGACGGCCCGGCCTGCACGGCGTGCAAGTCCACGCCCAGGGCGGCGAAGACCCCTTCGGCGTGCGGACCGAGCCGGTAAGGATGGTCGCTGAGCTGCACGGACAGGCCCTCGTGCGGGCGGCGGCGGGTGTCGGCGATGCCGTCGTCGGCGGCGAGCGCGCCACGGTCCAGCAGTGCCGCGGTGACCGTGACGCCGAGCCTCCCGGCGAGGTGGTCGTAGCAGCTGCGGGCTTCGCGCACCGCGGCGGCGCGGGTGCCCTGGCGCAGCGAGCGCACCGGCTCGGCCGGTGCGATGGCGGCGAGGGCTTCCAGCACGGCGGCGACCCGGTCATCGACGAGCCGGAAGTAGCGGTGCCGCCCGGAGCGTTCGGCCTCGATCAGGCCGCCGGCGCAGAGCTTGGCGAGATGCGCGCTGGCGGCGCTGGCCGACACCCCGGCCTCCGCGGCCAGCACCGAGGCGGGTAGCGATCGCCCGTCGGCCAGCGCCTGCAGCACCTTGGCGCGGCCGGGTTCGGCGAACAATGCGGCCACCGGTGCGATGTCGCTGTCTCCCTGGACTGCCATGCGCCCATTCTGCGCCCGCGACGTTTCAGGCTGGCGTGAAGTGTCGCGGGTGCAGGCTCGGTGCGTGTTGAAGAGACGAGGTTCTCCTGTGCTGGTGCTCGCGGTGATGTGCGCGGGCATGTTCTTGGTGTTGCTGGACGTCACGGTGGTCAACGTGGCCCTGCCCGCCATCCGCGGTGCGCTGGGTGCGGGGATGGCGGGGACGCAGTGGGTGGTCGACGGGTATGCGCTGGCCATCGCCGGGATGTTGTTGGTCGGCGGCGCGCTGGGCGACCGCTTCGGGCACCGCCGGGTGGTGCTGGCCGGGCTGGCGGTCTTCGGCGCGGCGTCGCTGGGGTGCGCGCTGGCTCCGGGGCTCGGGGCGCTGGTCGCTTCCCGCGCGGTGCAAGGCGTGGGGGCGGCGTTGTTGCTGCCGGGCAGCATGGCTGTGATCGCCGGGGTGTATCCGGATGCGGCGGCGCGGGCACGGGCATTGGGGGTGTGGGCGGCGGTGTCATCGCTGGCGTTGCCGGCCGGTCCGCTGGTGGGCGGCGGCCTCGTCGAGTGGGGCGGCTGGCAGTCGGTGTTCGCGCTGAACGTGCCGGTGGTGATCGCCGCGGTCGTGGGAGTTCGCGCGCTGGTACCGGATGTGCCCGGCGATCGCGGGCAGCGGGTGCGCGTCGGGGTGCTGGCGGGCGCGGTCGTGGGGTTGACGGCGCTGGTGTTCGCGGTGATCGAGGCCGGCCAGGCAGGGCTGGACGCATCGGTGGTGGCGGCGCTGGTGCTGGCGGTGATCGCGCTGGGGGCGGCCGGGCGGCGGATGCCGCGTTCGTGGCTGGGCAACCGGCCGTTCCTGACGGCGAACTCGGTGGCGCTGCTGATGAATCTCGGCATGAACGGCACGCTGTTCGTGCTGTCGCTGTACCTGCAGAACCTCGGCGGGAACTCGCCGGCGCGCACCGGTGTGCTGTTGTTGCCGATGTCGATTCCGCTGGTGCTGCTGGCGCCGGTGGCCGGGCGGATGGTGGCGCGCTTCGGGCCCCGGGTGCCGATGGTGTGCGGCGCGGTGATCGCCGCGGCGGGATCGGGTTGCTGGGCCCTGGCGTCTCCGGGCGGTGGCTATGCGGAGGTGGTTCCGGTGCTGGTGGCGTGCGGGATCGGCGCCGGGTTGCTGACCACGCCGGTGGTGGCGGCCGCGGTCGGCGCGCTTGGGCCGCGGCGTTCGGGGCTGGCCAGCGGGGTGAACAACACCATGCGGCAGACCGGGACCGCGCTGGGTGTCGCGGTGTTCGGCGCGGTCGCGGGCTCGCCGGAAGCACCTGCTGATTTCGTTGCTGGGCTGCACCTCCTGGCCGTGGTCGGCGTGTTGCTGTGGCTGGTGGCGATCGCCTGCAGCCTCGCCGCAGGCACGCGTCGGCCGGTGAGTGACCGCGTTTCGGCAGTGCGGTGAGATGCGCCCCCCGTGAGTGTTCTGGTGCGCCAGAACACTCACGGGGGGTCAGGCTGTGCCGGAGACCGGCTCCGGGTGGACGGCGTGGCGGAACGGTGAGGCGGCGAGCGCCGCGGCCGAGACGGCGAGCCCGGCGACGCCGACCCACAACGCCGTGCGGTCGCGGCGTCGGCGATCAGCCCGCCGAGCGGGGCGCCGAGGACGATCGCGCCGCGGTTGACCGACCGGATGGTGGTGTTCATCCGGCCCTGCAGCCGATGCGGCGTGACGGACTGGCGATAGGCCAGTTCGTTGGGACCTTCGACGCCCATCAGCACCCAGAACAACGCCTGCCCGGCGGCGAGCACCACGAGAGCCGCCCGGCCGGGCGAGGTCAGCGGCACCAGGAGCCACGGCAGCGGCATGAGGATGCGGGTGGTGACCATGGTGCGCCCGGCACCGAAGCGTTGCGCGCACCGGTTGGCGAACGTGCCGCCGAGGACCGCCCCCACCCCGGCGCAGCCATAGGCGACGCCGAGTCCGATCTCGCTGAGCCCGAGACCACCGGTCGCGGGAGCGCGCAGTACGTAGAGCACGTAGACGATGGTCAGCAGGCTGTGGGACAGGAACCAGAGGTGTCCGCTGAGCGCCATCGGGGCGAGCATGCGGTGCCGGTACACCCAGGACATGCCTTCGCGCAGCTCGGCGAGCAGGCTGCGCCGGGCCGCGCGGGGTGCGATGGGTTCCTGGACCTGGATCGAGGCGAGCAGCAGGCCGGAGATCAGGTAGGTGGCCGCGTCGACCAGCACCGCCAGCGGCGCGCCCAGCACCTTGATCAGCGCGGTGGCCAGCACCGGGCCGGCGGTCTGCGCGACCGCGTCCGACTGCTCCAGCCTGGCGTTCGCCGAGGTGAGCAGCCCTGTGGGCACCAGTCGCGGCAGAAAAGCCTGGTCGGCCGCGTCGAAGAACAGCGACGCCACGCCCAAGACCGCCACCAGCAGCGCCAGCGTCGGCAGGTCGAGCAGGCCCATGACGTGCAGCGCGGGGATCGCGCACAGCAGCACCGCGCGGCCCAGGTCGGCCCCGACCAGCATCGGTTTGCAGCGGTAGCGGTCGACGACGACACCGGCGAGCAGCCCGAACAGCAGGTAGGGAATCCAGCGCGCGGCGTTGAGCAGGCCGAGTTCGGTCGCGGTGGCGTGCAGGGTGACCACGGCGAGGATCTGCACGGCGAGGCCGGTGATGTGGGTGCCGAAGATCGAGGTGGTCGACGCCGCCCAGAACCGGCGGTAGCCGGCGAGATCGACGAGGCGTGGCATGCCGGGACCGTAACAACGATTTCGCCCCGGCATTCCGGTGTTCCGTTCCCGGTTTTCCCTGCCGTGCCGATCGGCCGGACACAGTGGACGGCGCTAGATCATGCGCTTGCCGCCGCCGGCGTAGATGGTCTGGCCGGTGACCCAGCGGGCTTGGTGGGAGGCGAGGAAGACCGCGAGGTCGGCGATGTCGTCGGGGCGGCCGACGCGGCCCAGCGGGCTGAACTCGGCGAAGCGGGTGTTCATGTCGTCGCTGATCCAGCCGGTCTGCACCGGGCCCGGCGAGATGATGTTGACGGTGATGCCGGCGGCGCCGAGTTCGATGGCCGCGGAGCGGCTCAGCGATTCCAGCGCGTTCTTGGTCGCCCAGTAGGAGATCTGGTCGGCCGCGCCGGGAGCGGCGTCGGTGGAGATGTTGATGATGCGGCCCCAGTCGGCTTTGCGGCGCCGGTGGCGGCGGTGGAATTCGGCCATCAGCAGCGCGGGTGCGCGTGTGTTGACGGCGTGGTGGGCGTCCAGGCTCGCCGCGGCGACGGTGCTGGCGCCGCGCGCGGGGTCGGTCCGGAAGGTGTCGGGCACGCAGTGCGCGGCGTTGTTGATGAGGATCTCCACCGGCCCGAAGTGGGTTTCGGCGTGGTCGAAGATCGCCGGGACGACGGCGGGGTCGGCGAGGTCGACGGCCAGCGATTCGGCGTCGGCGCCGTCGGCGCGCAGGGCATCGCGCACGTGATCGGTGTCGGTGGCCTTCGCCGTGCCGTAGGTGCGGTCGGCGCCGGTGCTGTCGCGGGTCGGGGGTGTTTCGGGCAGGGAGGCGAGCACGACTTTGACGCCCTGGCGGGCCAGGGCGCGGGCGATGCCGGCGCCGATGCCCAGCGGGCTGTTGGCGCCGGTGATCACGGCAACGCGGTCGCGCAGGCGGGGGTCGATCACGCGGTGGTCCTCTCGAAGTGTCCGATGTGGTCGGTGATGGTGGTGGTGATCTGGCGGTGCAGCACGCCGGGCAGGGCGTGGCCGAGCCCGGGGATGGTCGCGCAGCGGGCGCCGGGGATGAGGTCGGCGAGGTGCCGGCCGTGCGGGGGCGGGTTGACGGGGTCCTGCGGGCCCTGGATGACCAGGGTCGGCGTGGTGACGTGGCGCAGTTCGGCGCCGCGTTCGGTGTGTACCGGGGTGGCGAAGGCGTGCGCGGCCGGTTGCCGGTAGCTGCCGGCGTGGTCGATCGCGGCGTTCTCCCAGCGGCGGAATTCCGCGGCGTCGAAGGGGATTTCGTCGCCTGCGAGCAGTCGCCACTCGTCGATCCGGCGTTGCAGCGCGGTGGCGCGGTCGGGTGCGGGGTCGGCGCGGTGGGCCATCACGGTGACCACCCGCGGGGTGGGTGTGGGCAGGTCGGTGGGTTCGCCTTCGACGGCGCGGCGCATCGAGTCGGCGAAGTCGACGTCGAGGGCGGCGGTCAGCATCAGGGTGAGGGTGCGTAGCCGGTCGCGGTGGTCCAGCGCGAGCAGCTGGCCGAGGGTGCCGCCCATGGACAGGCCGACGACGTGGGCGGTGGCGATGCCGTGGCCGTCGAGGACCGCCACGGCATCGCGGGCGAGGTCGGTCAAGGCGTAATCGGTGATGTCCAGGTGCGTGGAGCGGCCGGTGTCGCGGTGGTCGTAGCGCACGACGTGCAGGCGGTGCGCTACGAGGGCGTCGACGAACTCGTCGGGCCAGCCCAGCGCGTTGGTGTTGGCGCCCATGATCAGCAGAACCGGCGGGTCCGCCGGGTCGCCACGGGATTCGCTCCACAGCAGCAGGCCGTCGGGGGTGGTGATGTGGCGTTCAGTCATCGAGCAGCCCTTCCCGGCGGGCCAGGGCTGCGAGCTCTTTGGGGTCGCCGCCCATGATGGTCCGCACGTGGGTGGTGATGGTCTGGACGGGCCAGTTCCACCAGGCGATGCGCTGGAGCAGCTCGACGTCGTCGTCGTAGAAGCGGCGGCGGATCACCTGAGCCGGGTTGCCGCCGGCGATGCCGTAGGCGGGGATGTCGCCGGTGACCACCGCGCCGGTGGCGATGATCGCGCCGTCGCCGATGCGCACGCCGGGCATGATGGTGGCGTCGCGGCCGATCCAGACGTCGTTGCCGACGATGGTGTCGCCCTTGGCGGGCAGGCTGGTGGCGAGGTCGAGGGTGGCCTGGGCCCAGTCGCCGCCGAACATGGTGAACGGGTAGGTGGAGCAGCCGATCATGGGGTGGTTGGCGGCGGGCATGATGAACCGCGCTCCGGTGGCCAGCGCGCAGAACCGGCCGATGCGAAGCCGCGCGGGTCCGTAGTTGTAGAGCACGTTGCGGGTTTCGAATTCGGCCGCGCCTGCGGGGTCGTCGTAGTAGGTGTACTCGCCGATCTCGATCAGCGGGGAGCTGACCACTGTGGACAGGAAAGCCACGTTGGTCAGCTCGGGCCGGGTGCTGGGATGCACCCGGGTGGGGTCGGGCGTGTTGGGCATGGTGGCGACTCCCCTCCGGCGCTTCGGCCGTCGTGCAGGTTCAGGGTGGGCCCGTTCCAGCGTCGCCGCAGCCATCGGTCGTGGCTGGCGACGACGATGGCGCCGGGCGCGGTGTGCAGGGCGTCTTCGAGTTCGCCGACGAGGGTCAGCGACAGGTGGTTGGTGGGTTCGTCCAGCAACAACACCTGTGGTGGATCGGCGAGCAGCAGGGCCAGGGCCAGGCGGCGGCGCTGGCCGACCGAGAGAACGCCGACGGGGCGGTCGAGGTCGGCCGGGGCGAGCAGGCCCAGGTCGCGCAGGTCGGGCCGGTCGTCCCGGTGGGGCGTGGCGTAGATCTGCCGGGGGCTCTTGCGGGGTTCGGCGAAGGTGACGTCCTGTTCGAGCAGGCCGATGCTGACGTCGTGGCGGCGCTGCACGCTGCCGGTGTCGGGTGCCAGCCGGCCGGCGGCCAGCTGCAGCAGGGTGGACTTGCCCGCGCCGTTGCCGCCGGTGATCAGCAGCCGGTCGGTGCCGGTGACGTCGAGTTCGTCGATCCACACCCGCCCGCGCACGCCTGCTTCCCGGATCTGCAGCACCACATCGGTGGTGGTTTCGCGGCCGGTGAGCGGCGTGGCGAAGCGCAGCGGGCTCGGCGGTTCGCGGACTTGGGCGGCGGTGAGGTCGTCGAGGCGCTGCTGGGCGTTGCGCACCCGGCGGGAGATCTGCTTCTGGACCCGGCCGCCGGAGTAGTCGTAGGCCATCTTGGCGTTGTCGCGCCGCATGCCGTGGTGGCTGACCTGGCGGGCGGTGACGTCCACGGCGTGACGCAGGGCGGCGAGTTCGTTCTGCTCGGCGGTGTAGCGCTGTTCCCAGCGGGCGCGTTCGGCGCGTTTGGCGGCGAGGTAGTCGGTGAAGGTGCCGCCGTAGCGGGTGGGACCGTCCACGGCGGGGTCGAGGTCGAGGATGTCGGTGCAGACCGCGTCGAGGAACACGCGGTCGTGGCTGGCCAGCACGACGGCGCCGGGCAGCGCGGTGAGGTGCTGCTGCAGGAACGTCAGGGCGGATTCGTCGAGGTGATTGGTGGGTTCGTCCAGCAGCAGCGCGCGTGGCCTGCGCAGCAGCAGGACGGCCAGGCCCAGCCTGCTGCGCTGGCCGCCGGAGAGCGTGCCGATGCGCCGGTCGCCGGTGATGCCGCCCAGGCCGAGCCCGTCGAGGACGACTTCGGCGCGGTGGTCGGCGTTCCAGGTGTCGTGCTGCTGGGCCCAGTCGAGGACTTCGCCGTAGGCGGCGAGGATCCCGGGGTCCTCGGGTGCCTCGCCGAGGGCGTCGGCGAGTTCGGTCAGGCGGGCTTGCGCGGCGCGGTGGTCGGCCAGCGCCTCGTCCAGTGCGGCCGCCAGCGTCGTGTCGGGGGTGAAAGGTGGTTCCTGGTGCAGGAATCCGAGGTCGTCGGGGCGGGTGAGTTCGCCGCTGTCGGGATCTTCCGCGCCGACGAGGATGCGCAGCAGGGTGGACTTGCCGGCGCCGTTCTCGCCGACCAAGCCGATGCGCTGGCCGGGCGAGGCGGTCAGCGACACCCCGGCGAGGACGGTTCGGTCCGCATAGGACTTGACGAGATCACGCGCGCGCAGGACGAAGGACGAAGCGGCAGAAGAATTGGGCACTGGGGAGTCACACACCGGAGGACTCGATGGCAATTGCCCGCCGGGCACGACGTGAACCGGTGAGAGGGGTTCGCGGAAGCCTCGGACGCGGGCCTAGCTCGAAGTCAGTTCTTCATAGTGGTGTTGATCTTAGCGGCTTGCCCGCCGCGGGTGTCAAGGGAATTTCCGCGCCGCCGTCCGCCGGACGGGGTAGATCCGCTCGCCTGTCGTGGTGATCCGGTCTGCGCGCGGTGCCCGTCGATGTTGGCCTGGGGGTACAGGCCCCTGCACGGGGGGCCCGAGCATTTTGGAGATATGTGATCATGCGCCGATTCCTCAGCGCCGCCGTCCTCGCCGCGGCCTTCGCAGGCACCACCGCCGGGCTGGCCCATGCCCAGGACCAGCCGTGGGACGCCGTCACGCTGCCCGCGCCGGCGTGCGAGAGCGGGACCTGCGCCACCGCCAGCGGGCAGGACGGTCATGGGCAGGATGCCAACGGCCAGAACGGGTACGGGCAGGACGGCTCTGCGCACGCCGTGGCCGTCGACGAGGGCCAGTGACACCGGCGCATCGCGGATAGCCAACGGCGTTGGGGGCCTGTTCCCGCGGAACGGGCCCCCAACGCTTTCGGCGCGCGTTGTGGTGACGCTAATTCGGTTGCCCCGGCGCGAGATTCGGGTGTAGTGCTTGTCGAATGCTGCAGGAGAACCACACCGACGACACCGCGGTGCTGTCGGACGGCACCACGACGGTGTCCTACGCCCCGAGCGCGATGCCGCGCACCGCGCGGGTGCTGTCCATCGACGGGCCCGGTGCGCTGGAACTGTTCCGCGCGGAGCTGCCGGGGTGGAAGCTGTCGGTCACTCCGCCTCACGGCGAGGCGCTGCTGCGCGCCGGGGCGCGACTGAAGCGGCATGCGCATGCGATGCGACGCGATCTGCGAGCCGATCCGCCGCCGCCGGAGTGGGCGGAGCTGACTCCGGCAGAGCCGCTGCGGGTGGTGGCCTGCGACCGCCCAGCGTCGGAGTTGCTACCGGCGTGGCGGGAGGCGTTCCCTCCGGAACATCCCGACCGGGGCTCCGGCGACGACCAGCAGGTGCTGGTGGAACTGCTGCAGCCGCTGCTGGCCGGCCGGGTGCTGGGGCCCGTGCTGGGGTGCAGCGCGCTGGTGGTCGACGCCGGCGACCGGGTCGCGGCGGGCCTGGTGATCAACGATCACGACGGCGTCCCATGGGTGGGCGATGTGTTCCGCCGCCCGGCAGCGGAATTCGCCGGCCTGGGCGGCCTGCTGCTGCGGCGAGCCATGGCGTGGTTGAACGCGCAGGGCTGGCATGAGGTGGGTTTGGCCGTCACGGTCGGCAATCCGGCGCAGCACGTGTACGAGCGGCTCGGGTTCGCCATCACAACCACGACGATGACCATGGAAATCCCGTGACCACATCCGGCCGCCGCCACAGGGATGGTTTCGGTCATACCGCAGGCAGTGCGCGACCGGAGCGGGTTAGGATGGCGGCGTGATTCGCAGTTCGTGCTTCGCGTGGTGGCGCTCCGGTTAGGAGCGGCCATCTCAGCACGCACGTCTCGGGCCGTTCGGATGGACGGCCCTTTTTCGTGTTCTCCACGCGTCCCGGGCCCCCGGCCGGACCCCGCCACCAGACCGAGGAGAACACCATGACCACCGTGATCGAGACCTCCACCGCCGCGCGCCGCAGCGCCGAGCTGGAGGAGCAGATCGCCTTGCGCCCCAACGACTTCCGGGTGCTCACCGGCGACCGCCCGACCGGGCTGCTGCACCTGGGCCACTACTTCGGCACCCTGCACAACCGCGTCCGGTTGCAGCGCCAGGGCGTGGAGATGATGGTGATCATCGCCGACTACCAGGTGCTCACCGACCGCGACCTCGCCGAACACCTCGGCGAGCACGTCGACGACCTGGTGCTGGACTACCTGGCCGCCGGGATCGACCCGCAGACCGCCACGATCTTCACCCACAGCGCGGTCGCTGCGCTCAACCAGCTGCTCCTGCCGTTCCTGAGCCTGGTGTCGGTCTCGGAGCTCAGCCGCAACCCCACGGTCAAGGACGAGATCAACCACTCGCGGCAGGCGGCCGTCAGCGGCCTGATGTTCACCTACCCCGCGCACCAGGCCGCCGACATCCTGTTCTGCAAGGCCAACCTGGTGCCGGTGGGCCAGGACCAGCTGCCGCACCTGGAGCTGACCCGCACGATCGCGCGCCGCTTCAACGACCGCTACGGGCGGCTGCTGCCCGAGCCGGACGCACTGCTGTCGCCGGCGCCGCTGCTGCTGGGCACCGACGGCACCAAGATGAGCAAGAGCCGCGGCAACGCGATCACGCTGTCGGCCACCGCCGACGAGACCGCGCGGCTGATCCGCGGCGCGAAGACCGACGCGCAGCGCCACATCACCTACGACCCGCAGTCGCGCCCGGAGGTCTCCAGCCTGGTGCTGCTCGCGGCCCTGTGCCTGGGGCGCGATCCGCACGACGTCGCCGCGGACATCGGTCCGGGTGGCGCGGCGGCGCTGAAGCGCACCGTCACCGAGGCCGTCAACGAGCACCTGGCGCCGATGCGGGAACGCCGCACCGCCTTCGCGCAGGACCGCGGCTATCTGCGCCGGATCCTGCGCGAAGGCAACGAGCGCGCCAACGCCATCGCCGAGGCGACCCTCGCCGAGGTGCGCTCAGCGATGGGCACCCGCTACTGAACGGGTCAGCAGCCCGTCGCGCATCACGGCCACCTCGTCGACCTGGTCGAGGTACTCGGTGTCGTGGGTGACCATCACGGTGGCGACCTGGTGCTGGCGGGTGACCTCGGCGAGCAGCTCGACGATCTGTCCGCCGCGCTCCTGGTCGAGCGCGGCGGTCGGCTCGTCCACCAGCAGCACCGCGGGCCTGCCGGTGAGGGCGCGGGCGATGTTGACCCGCTGGCGCTCACCACCGGATAGCTGGTGCGGCCGCCGGTGCTGCTTGCCATCCAGCCCGACCGCGGCCAGCGCTTCGGCGGCCGCACGGCGCTGCCGCCGCACCGAACCGCCCCGCATGTGCTCGACGGCGAGCAGCTGTTCGGCGGCGGTCAGCGAACCGAGCAGGTTGGGCTGCTGGAAGACGATGCCGATCTTCTCCAGCCGTAGCCGGGCCCGCCGGGCGGCGGAAAGCCCACCGGCGTCGACGCCGTCGACGACCACTCGGCCGGAATCGGGGCGCAGCAGGGTCGCGGCCACGGCCAGCAGGCTCGACTTGCCGGACCCGGAGGGGCCGACGACGGCCAGCATCCGGCCGGGCCCGACCCGCAGCGACACCTCGTCGAGGGCGGTGAGGACGCGGTCGCCGTCGGGGTAGGTCAGGCGGACATCGGTCAGGGTGAGGCTCATCGGGCTGCTCCCAAAGCGGTCAGCGGGTCGACGGAGGTGATGCGCCGGACGGCGAGGACGGCACCGACCATGCCCAGGACGATCATGGCGGCGATGGGCAGCACCGTCGTGGCGGCGGTGAGCTGGAACGGCACGACCTGCACCGCCAGCGCCCCCAGACCGACCCCGACCGCGCCACCAACACCGGCGCCGAGCACCAGCACGATCGCCGACTGCGCCAGCGCATCCCGCAGCAGATATCCGGTGGCGCCGCCGAGGGCCTTGAGGATCGCGATGTCGCCGCTGCGCTGGATGGTCCACACGGTCATGAACGCGCCGATGACCAGCGCGGAGATCGCGTACAGGAAGCCCTGCATCATCAGCAGCGACCCGTTCTCCGAGGAGTAGGAGCCGATGGCCGACAGGCTGGCGCCGGCGGTGGCCGTGGTGGTGCCCGCTGCGGCGTCGGCCTGCGCCGGGTCGGTGGTCACCTCGGCGGCGATGACGGTGGCCAACGGCGCGTCGACGCGCGGGGGCCGCAGCGCCGACCAGGTCTCCAGCGCCGTCCACGCCACCGGCGTGTGGCTGTAGTAGGCGTTGCCGACGATGCCGCTGATGGTCAGCCGCTGCGTGCCCGCCAGCACGGTCTGCCCGACGGCCAGGTCGTTGTCCTCGGCGAGCTCGCGGCTGATCACCAGCGTGCCGGGCGTGACCGCCTCGGGCGCGAGTCCGTCGGCGGAGCGCACGCCGAAGATGGTGGCCGCCGCGCCGCCGGTGGCGGTCTCCAGGCGGGTCTGGGTGATGCCCAGCGGTGCGGCGCGCTGCACGCCGGGCGCGGCGCGGTAGGCGTCGAGCTGGGCCTGGGTGACCGAGGAGTCGGCGAAGGACTGCTCGGGGGCTTCGGCGCTGGTCGTGCCGAAGGCGATGTGGGTGGCGGGCAGCTGCGAGATGGCCGAGGTGGACTGGTGGGCCAGTCCCGCGGTCAGTCCCGACAGCAGCACGATCAACAGCGTGATCAGCCCGACCACCGAGCCCATGAGCGCGAACCGCCCCTTGGCGAAGCGGATGTCGCGGATGGCGAGGAACACGGTGCTCTGCTTTCCGGTCGTGGTCGATTCCGGCATCCAGCCTCGCCGCGATCGGCCCCGCTGCCATCGCCGCGCGGATTGATTCCGCGCCTGCCGCGCGGTGCACCCCGATCTCAACCGAACGATCGATGCCGCGCCCCGGCGACGATGTCTAGAAAGGACCCGGGCGAGCAGCGTCCGCCCGTCCACCCGCAGGCCTTAAGGTGTCCACAGTGTCCGAAACGTCGTTGCCCGCCGGTCCCGGCCCGGTGGCGATCCTGCGGTTGATGCGGCTGGTGTTCCACGCGGGATTCCTGCTGCTGCTGGGCATCGCCACCGCGCGGGTGTTCCTCACCCACCCCACCGGCCCGACCGGCTGGCTGGCGGTGGCCGGCGCGGTACTGCTCACCGCCGTGTACGCCGCAGGCGCGGCAGTGCGCCACGCCCTGCACCGGCGGTGGCTGGCGATGACATGGCTGGCGGCGGTCACCGCGGTGTGGGCGAGCCTGCTGGTGATCAGCCCGGACTTCTCGTGGCTGGCTTTCCCGCTGTTCTTCCTGCACCTGCACCTGCTGCGCGGGCGGCACGCGCTGGTCGCGGTCGTGGTGGTCACCGCCCTGGTCGTCTCGGCCCAGGGCTGGCACGCCGGGACCTGGAGCGTGGGCATGGTGCTGGGCCCGGTCGTCGGGGCCGGCGTGGCCGTGGTGATCACCTGGGGCTACTCGGCGATCTACGCCGAGAGCCAGCGCAGGCAAGCCCTCATCGACGACCTGACCCGCACGCGCGCGGAGCTGGCGTCCTCGCAGCACCAGGCCGGGGTGGCCGCCGAGCGCGAACGGCTGGCCAGGGAAATCCACGACACCCTCGCCCAGGGCCTGTCGAGCATCGTGCTGCTGCTGCGCGCGGCGGACTCGTCGCTGCCACCGCAAGCGGACAAGGCCCGCGCCCGCATCACCGAGGCACAGCGCACGGCGGCGGACAACCTCGACGAGGCCCGCCGCTTCGTGCGCGACCTGCGGCCACCGTCGCTGACCGGCGCCGGACTACCGCAGGCGCTGCAGCGGCTGTGCGAGGACACCGCGAGGGAATCGGGCATCCACTGCCGCTTCCAGACCGATGGCACACCCGTTCAGCTGCCATCCGGCTACGAGGTGGCGCTGCTGCGCGCGGCGCAGGCCAGCCTCGGCAACGTCATCCGCCACGCCCGCGCTCGCACCGCGGTGGTCACGCTCGGGTTCCTCGACACGGAGGTCACCCTCGACATCTACGACGACGGTGCCGGCTTCGACCCGGCCGCGGTCCGGCCCGCACCGGATGGCAGCGGATACGGGCTGATCGCGCTGCGGGAACGCATCGGCGCGCTGGGCGGGCGGCTCGCGGTGGAGTCCGCGCCCGGCGACGGCACCGCGGTGGCCATCCGGCTGCCCCTGACCGACGAGGAGATCCGGTGATGGCCGAAGCGTTGCGCATCCTGCTCGTCGACGATCATCCGGTGGTCCGGCGCGGACTGCGGGCGATGTTCGACGACCGGCCGGACATGACGGTGGTGGCCGAGGCCGCCGACGGGCAGGCCGCGCTGGACGTGCTGGCCGGCACCGAGGTGGACATCGTGCTGATGGACCTGCAGATGCCCACCGGCATGGACGGCGTCACGGCCACCCGCCGCATCACCGCCGACGGCGGCCCGCCGGTGCTGGTGCTGACCACCTACGACTCCGACGCCGACATCCTCACCGCGGTGGAAGCCGGCGCCACCGGCTACATGCTCAAAGACGCCCCGCCGGAGGAGCTGTGCCAGGCGGTGTGGCTGGCGGCGTCGGGCCAGACGGCGCTGGCACCCGGCGTGGCGGCACGACTGCTCGGGCACCTGCGCCGCCCGCAGCCCGCGCTGAGCCCGCGCGAGGTGGAGATCCTGCAGCTGCTGGCCCAGGGCCTGTCCAACCGGGCGCTGTCGAAGGCGCTGTTCATCAGCGAGGCGACCGTGAAGACGCACCTGGTGCACATCTACGACAAGCTCGGCGTGGACAACCGCACCGCGGCGATCACCACGGCGTTGCAGCGCGGCATCATCCGGCCCCGGTGACCGCCTCGCCCAGGAACGCCGGCCGCCACCAGTAGTCGGCCAGCCGCCGGGTGGTGATCCCGGCGAACCCGGCCTCGCGCAGCAGCGCCTCCCAAGCGTCGATGGCCAGCTCGTAGTTCGTGGGCGTGGAGGTGCCGAACTTGCCGAGGATCACCGGCAGGATGAACCCGGCGCCGACGAGATCGCGGTCGTCGTCGTACTCGCGCAGGCCGCGCTCCAGCCGGGCCAGGCAGTCGCGGAACCACGCGGGTTCCCACACCGATTCGACCTCCGGGACGTCGAACTCCACCAGCACGAACCGGTCGGTGTGCGCGGCGATCCAGCGCAGCACCCGGGCCTTGTCGGCCTCGGGGAGGGATTGCAGCGCGAAGGTGGACTGCACCAGGTCCCAGCGCCGGGTGTGGGTGGCGGTGAAGTCCTGGGCGGTGCACGGCCACGCGAGGTGCGGGATGCCGCGTCGGGTCAGCTCGGCGGTGGTCTCGGCCAGCAGCGCGGCACTGGGCTCGACGACCCCGACGGCGGGGCTGTGCTCGGTGAGCGCGGGCAGCAGCGCCATCCCGTCGCCGGTACCGATGTCGAGCAGCCGCTGAGGCCGGTGCCGCTGGTAGAGCTCGCGCAGCGCGCCGGAGGTGGCCTCGTAGAGGCCGATGTTGCCGCCACCGCGGATGAACGCGCGGAATGCCGCGGGGGAGTCGTAGACGCCTGCCGCATCGCAGCCCGCGATGATCACGGCAAGCAGCCGCGCCAGTTCGCTGTCCGGGTCCAGGGCACGGGCCTGTACGGCCGCGCTGTGCGCGGTGGTGGTATCACCGCTGCTGTAGGCCCGGATCGCCGCGCACAGCGCGGTTTCGGTGTCGGTGTGGATGTCGGCGGGGTGGGTCTGGTGGATCAGGACGTGCTCCTCGTTCAGGTGGGACCGTCGAGGTAGGACTGCCCGCGCGAGGACAGCCGGAAGCCCGACTCCTGGGGCTCGACGAGGCCGAGCTCGCGCAACTGCCACACATCGGATTTGCAGCGGGACACCGGCCGCCCCTGGTCGGCGGCGAGTTCGGCGGCCCGAAGCCCGGGACGCCGCCGCAGCACCTCCAGGACGGCCCTGGTCCACGGCCCGCGCGGGGCGGAAACATCCAGCCGCGCCAGTCGCCGGTCGATCTCGGCGCGCTCGCGGGGACGCAGCTCCACCGGTTCCGGCGGCAGCTCGGGCGCAGAGCCCGCGTAGCTGAGAGCGAGGCGGTAGACCGCGCCGCGGCCATGCTTGTCCAAAGAGGACCGAAGCCCGGCGGCGGAGGCGAAGCCGGCGCGGCGGGCGTCGGCATCGGTGATCCCGGCCGGATCGACCTCGGCGACCTCGTCGACACCGATCACCCCGACCGCGGTGTGCAACCGCGAGCCGGCCCGCGCCAGCGGGCTGGGCCAGCGCTGGAACGCCAGGGTGATCTCGCCGGCGGCCACGCCCCGCAGGATCCGGTTGCTCAACACCACGGCCACCACGCTAGTACAGGCGCCGCAATCACCGATCCGGGCGGATTGTCGCGCCCACGATGATCACGAAACGGGGTCGTCAGCTTCCGCACTACCGCCGGCGCAGGGGAGAATCAGGTCATGTTGCAGGTCTGCCTCAACGGCGCCCGCTCGCCGCGCGAGCACTTCCACCTGCCCGTGCGTCCCGAGGAACTGGCCAAGGCCGCCGCGGACAGCATCGCCGCCGGCGCCACCGACATCCACCTGCACCCCAAGACGCCCGACGGGACCGACAGCCTCGACCCGCATGCGGTCGCCGCCGCATTGCGCGCGGTGCGAGCCGCGGCACCCGGCGTTGGCGTCGGCGTCACCACCGGCGCCTGGACCGCGCCCGACCCGGCCGACCGGATCCGGGCCATCCGGGCGTGGACGGTGCTGCCCGATCACGCCTCGGTGAACTGGCACGAGCCCGGCGCGGACGACGTCGCCGCCGTGCTGCTGGAGCGCGGTATCGGCGTCGAGGCGGGCATCTACTCCGGCACCGACGGCGACCACCAGTTCCTGCGTTCCCCGCACCGCGGCCGGGTGCTGCGGGTGCTGGCCGAGGTCACCGACCTGACCGCGCGCGGCGCCCCGGCGACCGCCGAAGCCCTGCTGGAGCGGCTGCGCCCGGCGGCGACACCGATCCTGCTGCACGGCGAGGCAGCGGGCGCGTGGCCGGTGCTGACCGTCGCCGCCCGCCGTGGGCTGGCGACCCGCATCGGCCTGGAGGACACCCTGCTGCTGCCCGACGGGCAGGTCGCCGCCGACAACGCCGAACTGGTCGCCGCCGCGACCCGGATCCTCGCGGAGGAGAGCTCATGACCGCCATCGACCACCAGCAGCTCGTCGCGCTCATGCCGTTCGCGGTGTCGCTGGGTGTGCAGATCGACTCCGCGAGCGCCGATGAGGTCCGCGGGCACCTGGACTGGGCACCGCAGCGCTGCACGGCGGGGGGAGTGCTGCACGGGGGAGCGGTCATGGCGCTGGCCGATTCGATCGGCGCGATCTGCGCGTTCCTCAACCTCCCCGAGGGCGCGCACACCGCCACGATCGAATCGAAGACGAACTTCTTCCGCGCGCTGCGCGAGGGTGCGCTGCACGCCGTCAGCCGCCCGCTGCACGTGGGCCGCACGAACATCGCGGTGCAGACGGAGCTGCTGGACCTCGACGGGCGCCGCGTCGGGCACACCACCCAGACCCAGGCCGTGCTCACGGCCTGAGCCCGACGAACTCGCGGGCATATTTCCGGTCGGCTATATTGACGGAGTGGCAAGTACCTTCGAAGTCCTGGCCGAACCGCACCGCCGGGACATCCTCGACCTGCTGCGCACCGGCGAACGAGCCGTCGGCGACCTCGTCGACCACCTCCCGCTGAGCCAGCCCACGGTGTCCAAGCACCTCAAGGTGCTGCGCGAAGCAGGCCTGGTCGAAGTCCGCCAGGACGCCCAACGCCGCTGGTACCGGCTGCGTCCCGAGCCACTGGCCGAGATCGACGCCTGGCTGGCGCCCTACCGGCAGATGTGGCACGAACGCCTCGACGCCCTGCAACGCCACCTCGACGCCATGCCCGATTCGGAGGACACCCAGCCATGAACACCGACACGTCCGTCACGATGATCGGCGACCGCCCCGTCCTGCGCCTGCAACGCCTGCTGCACCACCCGCCGGAGAAGGTGTGGCGCGCCATCACCGACCCCGCCGAGCTGACCCACTGGTTCCCGGCCCGCATCGACTTCGACCAGCCAGTCCCGGGCACCAAGATGCGCTTCACCTTCGAAGGCTCCGACACCGCCGACGAGGGGGAGATCCTCGAAGCCGACCCGCCGAAGGTCTTCGCCTTCCGCTGGGACACCGACGTCATCCGCTGCGAACTGCTCCCGCGCCCCGAAGGCTGCCTGCTGGTGTTCAGCCACGCGCTGCACGGCCCCGACAGCGACCGCCCATCGATCGCCCGCCACGCCGCCGGCTGGGACGCCTGCCTCGACGGCCTCGCCGCCCGCCTCACCAGCACGACCGCCGAATTCTCCATGCAGACCTGGTTCGAACGCGCCGAGGCCTACATCGAGCAGTTCGGCCTCGGCGAAGGCGAACTGCACGAGACCGACAACGACCACGAGATCCACTTCGAACGCGACTTCGTCCAACCACCCCACGAGGTCTGGACGCTCATCACCGGCGACAACGACCCCACCGCAGGCACCCAGCCTCCGCTGGAGAGCACCCACGGCTACGGCGAGGTCGGCGCACTCACCACCGTCGAAGCCCCGAACACCCTGGAATACGCCTGGCAACCAGGCGGCACCGTCCGGTTCCAGCTCCGCGACCAGCACCCGATCGGCACCCGCCTCACGCTCACCCACACCCTGCCCGACGCGCAGGCCGCCGAACGGGCCACCATCCTGGCGGCATGGCAGGTCTACTTCGAGATCGTGTTCGCGGCCCTGCACGGCGACATCCGCTGCCCCTGGCCCGCCGACCGCACCGAGCAACTGCGCGAGCACTACGCGCAACGCTTCGGCCTGGACTGAATCGAATCCGACCAGCCCGAATCGCCCCGCGCGCGGTTCCTTAGGATCATCGGGCCCGGTGGAAGCCGAGCACCACGACGCCCGAAGGAGTACCCGCGATGATCTTCATCACCGCCAAGTTCCGCATCCGGCCCGAACACGCCGACCGGTGGCCGGAGATCGCAGCCGAATTCACCAGGGCGACCCGCGCCGAACCCGGCTGCCTGTGGTTCGACTGGTCCCGCAGCCTCGACGACCCGAACGAGTACGTCCTGGTCGAAGCCTTCCGCGACGACCAGGCCGGCGCCGCGCACGTCCAGTCCGAGCACTTCAAGAAGGCCCAGCAAACCCTGCCCCCACACCTCGCCGAGACTCCGAGGATCGTCAACGCAACCGTGGACCAGCAGGACTGGTCACTGCTCGGCGAGATGGCCGTGCAGGACTGACCCGCTGTGGTGTCGTGCGTCCGAGCGCGCACGACACCACAGCCGTCGTCACAACGATCCCGCCAGATCGGCCAGCAGGGCGGCGACCAGATCCGGACGGGACCAGTTGGGGCAGTGCCCGGTCGGCAGCTCCACGACCTCGACCACGTCCCACTCGACCGCACCCGACACCAGCTCCGGCATCCGGTCGGCCACGCCCCGCACGAAGGTCGCCGGCACCTCCCGCCACGCCGCCGCCCGCACACCCTGCGCGCTGATCACCGGATTGCTGGGCCGCAGCAACGAAATCGCCTCCTCGGCCCGCGCCGCGGAGCAGTCGTGGAACAACGCCTCCCACGCGGAATCCGCCGTCAGCTCCAGCAAGCCGTCCACCCGCCACTGCACCGCCTCCCGCGCCCCGGGCCCAACAACAGGCGGGGGAGCGAGATCGGTCAGGCTCTGCCCGGCATCAGGCATCGCACCGGCGAGGTACACCAACCGCCGCACAGCCGGATGCCCGGCCGCCGCCTCCGTGATCACCGCACCGCCGTAGGAGTGCCCGCACAGCACCACCGGTTCGGTCGCCGCGTCCAGGAGCTCCCGAACCCGAGCGGCATCGTCGTGCAGATCGCCGGCCGCATCGCGGATACCGCCGAGCCCGCTGGGCAGATCCGCAACCGAGCACGCGATCCCCACGCCCTCCAGGTCCGCGACGACATCGCGCCACGACCAAGGCCCCAGGAAACTGCCGTGCACCAGCACCACAGCCATACCGGGAGCCTACCGGCCATCCTTTGACATGCAGCCGGTTGGCTGCCTATGTTCACGCAGCCAACCGGCTGCACTTGGTAGGTGAGATGGACGACGTGTTCAAAGCACTGGCCGACCCCAACCGTCGCCAACTGCTCGACAACCTGAACGCCCACAACGGCCAAACCCTGCGCGAACTGTGCAGCGGCCTCGACATGGCCCGGCAATCCGTGAGCAAGCACCTCGCAGTGCTCGAAGCCGCCAACCTCGTCACCACCGTGCGACGAGGCCGCGAAAAACTCCACTACCTCAACGCCGAACCGATCAACGCCATCACCGAACGCTGGATCAACCAGTACGACCGACAACGCATCCACGCACTCGCAGACCTCAAAACCGCACTGGAGCAACCCATGACCAACCCGGAATTCGTCTACACGACCTACATCAACACCACGCCGCAACGGCTCTGGCAAGCCCTCACCGAACCCGCCTTCACCCGCCGCTACTGGGGCCTGACCATCGACACCGACTGGCAACCCGGCTCCACCATGACCTGGCACGTACCCGGCACCACGATCACCGACCCCGCCCAGGTCGTCCTCGAAGCCGAACCCCACCGCAAGCTCGCCTACACCTGGCACACCTTCACCCCGCAATGGGCAGAAGGCAGCGGCATCGACTACGACACGCTCACCACCATCGCCGCCGAACCCCGCTCGAAGGTCACCTTCGAGATCGAACCCCTCGGCGACATCGTCAAACTCACCGTGATCCACGACGGCTTCGAACCGGACAGCACCGTGCTCACCATGATCACCCAAGGCTGGCCAGCCCTGCTCTCCAACCTCAAAACCCTGCTGGAAACCGGCGAAGCACTACCCGACGCCTAACAGCACCTCACGCATCGAACCGCAACGGCGTCAACTGCTCGATGTCATGACGCCGACGCAACTCCGCCACCGCCACATCATCCACGCCCCCCGGAGCCTCCAGGATCTCCAACAACTCCTCGAAGTACCGCTCGTGATGCGACGGCGGCGACGACTGGAAGAACATCCGCGCCGCAACCTCACCACGATTGGCGAACGCATGCGGACACCCCGGCGGCACGAACATGACACTGCCCGGACCAGCACGACAAACCCGCTGCCCCGACTCGCCCTCCCACTCCGACCAGTTGTCCCCACCACGCACGACCGGCTCGAACGCCAACAGCTCCAGCTCACCCTCCAGCACGTAGAACAACTCCTCGCTGCGGGCGTGCACATGCGCACCGACGTCGAAACCCGGCGGCACCACCACCTCGAAACTCGACGCCGCCGACGAATGCGCCCCCGTGACCTTGAACGTCACGTCCTGCGCACCCGTCACGATCCGCTTCCCATCACCAGGCGGAACGACCAAACCCCGCATCAGCGCTGAACCTTCCCCGAACGAACAACGATCACCAGGTCACCGGCAGATCAACCGGACCACGGATGATGACGTCCTGCCGCCACCGAACCTCCTCCGGCGGCACCGCCAGCCGAAGCCGGGGGAGCCGCTCCAGCAAAGTGCTTAGCAGAACCTGCGACTCCATCCGCGCCAACAACGGCCCCACGCAGTAATGCGGCCCATGCCCGAACGCCACATGCGGAATCTCCGCGCGATCCAGATCGAACCGCTCCGGATCCGGGAACACCTCCGGATCCCAATTCGCCGTCACGTACGAGATGTGCACGACATCCCCGGCCCGAATCCGAACACCCCGGATCACCACATCCTCGGTGGCAACCCGCGGCTGCCCGACACCGCGCTTGTGCGGGATGAAACGCAGCAGCTCCTCCACCGCATGCGGAACCAGCCCCGGATCGGCCACCAACCGATCCCACAAACCCGGCTCCGTCAACAACACGTACACCATGCTCGAACTGTTGTTGCGGACCGCGTGCCACCCGTTCAGCGACACAAGCACGACCAGCGCGCCCAGTTCCTCGTCATCGATCTCGCCACGATCACGCGCATCGCAGAGCACCGCCAGCAGATCATCACCCGATGACGAGCGACGCCGCGCCACCAACTTGTGGAAGTACGCGTACAACTCGTCCTTGATCCGGCCGTTGCGAGCCACCTCGGACTCGTCGCGCGCCATGCTGATCAACGTCTCCGCGCACCACATCAACCACGGCCGGTCGGCCTCCGGAACACCCACGACCTCACCGATCATCGTCATCGGAAACGGCGCCACCACGTGCTCCACCAGATCGGCCGGCGGCCCCGCAGCCACCAACGCCGCGATCCGCTCGGACACCACCTGCTCGGCACGCGCCCGCAACCGCTCGACGTTGCGCTGCGCGAAGACCTTCGCCGCCACCCGCCGGATCCGCGCATGCCCCGGCGGATCCGTAAAGCTCACCGCCCGGTCCAACGGGATGATGTGCTTGGTCATCCGCGGGAACGGCTGCCCCACGATCGCCGCCCGGCTGAACCTCGGATCCGAGGTGACGAACTTGACGTCCTCGTACCGCGTCACCAGCCACGCCTCACCCGACCCGAACTGCATCCGGATCCGCGCCACCGGCTCGTCCCGCAAGAACGCGGCGAGATCCGGATCGAACCCCACCCCGGCGATGTTCGGCGGCACGTAGCACCGCACCGGACACCGATCCGACATCAGCGACCTCCCAACGGACGCGCAACCGCCACCTGCTCACCCCGGGGACGCACGATCGTCGGCTCCGGCCCCGAAACCCAACTGCCGACGGCCATCTCCGCACTGATGCCCGGACCGAACCCAGCGATCAACCCACGCGCCCGATCGGGCACCGAACCCTCGTCGAACATCCGCAACAACGCATCGAGCACCACGCCGCTGGCGATGTTCCCGTACTCCGTGAGCGTCGCCCGGCTGTACCGGAACGCCACCGGCGGCACCCCCAAGAACTTCGTCAGATCGTCGAGGATCCGCGGCCCACCGGCATGGATGATGTAGAAGTCCAGCCCCGCGACATCCCACCGATGCCGATCCGCCAACGCACGCAGCGCCGGCGCCAGCGGCTCCATCGTCGTCGGCACCCGCTTGTCCAACCGGAAGTGGAAACCGGTGGCCTTCACCTGGTAGGAAATCCAGTCCTCGGTGTCCGGGATCATCGCCGCGGCATTGCGCTCCAGCAGAACCCCGCTACCGCCGGAACCCCGCACCACGGCGGCCGCGACGGCATCGCCGAACAACCCGTTCGACAGCAACGAACCGATGTCGTGGTCGTCGGGCTGGTAACACAGCGAGCAGAACTCGCAGGCGACGATCAGCGCGTTCAAGTCGGGGTAGGCGGTGCAGAAGTCATGCGCGCGGTTGATCGCCGCGCCACCTGCGGCGCACCCGAGCTGCGCGATCGGCAGCTGCCGCGTGTCGTGGCGGAACCCCATCGAGTTGATCAGCCACGACGTCATCGACGGCATCATGAACCCGGTGCACGACACGTACACCAGCAGATCGATGTCCTCGGCGCGCAACCCGGAATTGGCCAGCGCCCGGGACACGACGGCCGGCACGCGCAGCTTGGCCTGCTCCTCGTAGATCCTGTTGCGCACCTCGAACCCCGGGTGCTGCAACGTCTCGGAGATCGGCCGGATGAGATGGCGCTTGCGGACCCCGGTGTTGCTGATCAACCGCAGGGCGAGGGGGAGTTGCGGGTGATGAGCATGGACTCGACGGGCATGCTCAAGAGTTTCCTCCACGGTGATGACGTGCTCAGGAACCGCAACCGCCGGTCTGCACAGAACTGCCACCGGTGCCTCCAGACGTACGAGCAGACCTGCTGCGAAGCGAATTGGTTCGGCACTCATCATCCGGTGCGGCGGGAGGAATGGTCGTCCGTGCAGGGCCGTTTCCCCCGGCATAGCCACTGATGGGAGGACGCGGCAGTGTTGAGTGACCGACTCACGTGAAAGTTGTTCGCGCCCAACGGGTTTCCCGATGCGGCGACACGATTCGACTTCGGGGACAAGGGGAGTGGTGCGACTCCGTCGCGCAAGCCATCAACCCATTGCGATGCGTCTATCTCTGCGCGGTGTTGATCAAGGACGGGGACGTCTAGGGGAGAGGCGGCCGATTCCGGTGGTCCGGCGCAGATTTCTCGCTGGCGCACAACCGGCGAGTCAGTCTCGCGGGTGTGTGACCACAGCGTGCACGCCGAACCAGGAGCCGCCTTTTCGCCGCTCGGGCCGCCAGGGGCGTTGATGAGCGTTGCGGACTCGGCGTGCGGGTCGGGGCGGGCGATTACGCGAACGGAACGCGGCCGGAGGCCGGGGTGGTGGTCGAGGCACCCCGCAAACGCGTTACTTAACATAATGTACATTATCGGCGTTTTATCGACCTGCGGAGACGGCGGCCAGAAGGGCCTGTTTTAGGGTTTTCGCGCCTTGTCGCCTCCGACTTCGACTCCAGGTGCCGACGAGTCGGATAACGCGCTTGGCGACCGGCGCCTGACGGCTGGCCGGCTCGTTGGTGTCAGTCGGCGTTTGCGTCAGGCGCTGAGCGCGACATTGACCATGGGATTGCGTCGCGAGCCGAGTCGGCGGTTGGTCGGCGCGTGCCGTGAGGCTCGGTCGCCGCAGTCGGCTTGTGGAGCGCCGAGTTTGGCCGGCTGATGGAGTCGGATGCCGACGAAGGTCATCCGGTCGCCCATCCGGCTCGCTCCGCCGGGTCCCGTTCCTCTACCTATTAACGTCACAGTGACAAAACTAGGTAGGCGGAACGGGACGTCCATCTGCGGAGCATCATCGAAGCAATCCGCCGGATCATGATCCACATGGTTCGCCGCGGGCCGAGCCGGATCCGCCGGGCGCGTCATGTGGAACGACCTGGCCTGATGATTCGGCCGGCCAGCAAGGCGTGTGGTGTGCCGATGCGAAGCCATTGAACGTGCAGCCCGCGAGAGAGCCGATCGGCCTGGGTGAGCGACCATCTATCCCCCGGGAAGGGCGCCGGCTCTCTCCTCTCGCCACATCTCCATTTGATGGATAACGTTGATTATCCATCAAATGGAGAAAGCGAAGGCATGCCGAAGGTCCTTGCTCGCCCCGCCCGGACTTGTTGGTACTCCACGCCCATTCGCTCCTGGAATCCGCTGCCCTCGGTCACTCCTGGAAACACTCGCTTCCCTTGCATCTGCTGGAAAGGCTTATCCCCTCGCCCTACGAAGTCGGCCCCAGTCCCCTCCCCGTACATCAGAGCGCGGTCGGTACGTAGGCTGCCCTTCCCCGCGGCATCGCGCCCCTCGTCCACAGAGGTCACGTCGTGGAGCGGGCGATCAGGACTGGGCACGGGGCCATGTGCAGCAGGGCCCGGCTGGTCGAGCCCAGCAGCATGCCGGTCATGCCGCCTCTCCCCCTGCTGCCCACGACGATCAGCTGGGCCTCCCTGCCGTGTCCGACCAGGTAGCGGACCGGCCGGTCCCGTTCCACCACGCGATGCACCTCGACGTCCGGGTACTTCTCCCGCCACCCGGCCAGGCGCTCGGCGAGCACCGCTCGCTCGGCCTCGTCGATCGATTCCCATTCCCGGTCGTCGTCGCGGGCGAGCCAGGGCTCGACTTCGACGTCCATCCAGACGTGCACGGCCACCAGCGGCGCGTGGCGCACCGAAGCCTCCTCGAAGGCCGCGGCAACGGCTGCCTCGCCGACGCGGGACCCGTCTACGCCGACGAGAATCGGCCCCGGATCGGCCGGTTCGACGTCGCGAGCACGCACTACGACCACCGGGCACTCGGCGTGCATGGCGACCGTCTCGGCCGTGGACCCGACCATCATGCCCCCGCCTTCACCGAGGCCCCGGATCCCCACGATCACCCGGCGGCCCTGTGCGGACGCCTCGACGAGAACGGCGTGCGGGGCGCCCCGGCGCAGTTCCGACGTCGTCTCGACCTCTGGCGCGACCTCGTCGACCTGCCGAGCGGCCACGGCCAGCCAACGACGTCGTGCGACCTCCTCGGCCACGCGCGCTTTGTCCGGAAGTGACTCCGCTCCGACCGAGATCAACCGCAGCGGCACGCGGTGCAGCGCGGCGTCGGCCGCAGCCCACCGCACGGCGTTCAGCGCCGACTCGGACCCGTCGACGCCCACGATGTTGGCCTTGCGCATGTTCGTCTCCTTCCCTCCGACCGACCGTAAGGCCGCGCCAGAGCCGCACAAGTCGGGGCTGACCGCGACCGCGCAGGGCCTGGTCGCTTCGATGATCTCCGAGGTCGTCGAGGTGCCGGAGACGCGTGAAGAGCTCCAGCGGATGCTCACTCAGTGGGAACGTGGTCCCGCGTGCGCTGCTGCGGATCGGGCACGGTGCACCGCCGGTGCCCTGGTGGCGCCTTCCGAGGTCCGGTCCGCCACGGGGCGGCCAGGATCAGATCGTCGACCGTGACCGGGACCAGCCGGGCCGCCACGCCGGATTCGCCCTGCAACCGCACGGGCCCGTTCGGAGTCGTGATCACGTGGCTGGGAAAGGATTGGACGCGGTGATGCTCGGGCTTGTAGCTTGCAGTTGACCGTGACATCGCCCGAGGAGGTGAGACCCATGAACGCTGTATTGATGTGGGTGCTCCCCCTTCCCGTCACGGTCGGGCGATTGACGTAGGTGTCGCCGGGAGCGCCTCGACAACAAGGCACTCCCGAAAGGCAACACCTATGCACTCTCCGCAGTTCACCGCCGAGCCGTCGTCGAACGATGCGGTCGAGCGCGACGTCCCCGGACTCCGGTCGCCGGCCTCCGGCGCCGATCGCACGCCCCTCATGTTCGACGTGATCATTGCCGGGTGCGGGCCAACTGGCGCGATGCTGGCCGCCGAACTGCGGCTGCACGATGTGCGGGTACTCGTTCTGGAGAAGGAAACCGAGCCCGTGTCGTTCGTCCGCATAGTCGGTCTGCATATTCGCAGTATCGAGCTGATGGCAATGCGCGGGCTGCTGGATCGCATCCTCGAACACGGAAGGCAGCGTCCGGCCGGCGGTTTCTTCGCCGCCATCCCCAAACCCGCGCCCGAGGGCCTGGATTCTGCGCACGCCTATCTGCTGGGCATCCCGCAGCCGGTCATCGTTCACCTGCTCGAAGAACATGCGATCGAACTGGGTGCGCAGGTCCGGCGCGGTTGTGCGGTGGCCGGTTTCGAGCAGGACGACGAGGGCGTGACCGTCGAGCTGACCGACGGCGAACAGCTGCGTTCGCGCTATCTCGTCGGCTGTGACGGCGGGCGCAGTACGGTGCGCAAACTGCTCGGCGTCGGCTTCCCCGGCGAGCCCTCGCGGACCGAGACGCTGATGGGCGAGATGGAAGTGGGTGTGCCGCAGGAGGAGATCGCCACCAAGGTGACCGAAATCCACGAGACCAACAAGATTTTCAGTCTCAGGCCCGCAGGCGTGGGGGTCTATCGCGTCGTAGTCCCCGTCGCGGGAGTCAGCGATCGCACGGAACCGCCCACCCTCGAGGATTTCAAACAACAGCTGCGCACCATCGCCGGAACCGATTTCGGCGTGCACTCCCCGCGCTGGTTGTCCCGCTTCGGGGATGCCACCCGGCTGGCCGAACGCTATCGGGTCGGGCGGGTGCTGCTGGCCGGCGATGCGGCACACATCCATCCACCCACCGGCGGACAGGGCCTCAACCTGGGCGTTCAGGACGCATTCAACCTCGGCTGGAAACTGGCCGCACAGATCCGCGGCTGGGCCCCAGAAACATTGCTGGACACCTACCAGGCCGAACGTCATCCGGTCGCCGAGGACGTGCTGGACAACACGCGCGCCCAGATGGAACTGCTGTCCACCGAACCGGGCCCGCAGGCCGTGCGCAGGCTGCTCACCGAACTGATGGACTTCGACGGGGTGAACCGCTATCTGATCGAGAAGATCACCGCGATCGGCATCCGCTACGACTTCGGCGCAGGCCCCGACCTGCTCGGCCGCCGCCTGCGCGACATCGACCTGAAACAGGGCCACCTCTACGGTCTGCTGCATCGCGGCCGCGGCCTGCTGCTGGACCGCACCGAACGCCTGACCGTCGGCGGGTGGTCAAACCGGGTCGATTACCTCGCGGATCCCACTGCGGTACTGGATGTTCCGTGCGTCCTGCTACGCCCCGACGGCCACGTCGCCTGGATCGGCGACGATCAGCAGGACCTGGACGACCACCTCTCCCGCTGGTTCGGCGAGCCCGCCAACTGATTTCGAGGAGAGTTAGCCTCCGAGTGATGACCGGAAGACGGCCCGGAATCGTGTTGCAGACCACGATGAATCTTCGTGGCGGTGCCGCCACCTACTTACTGATCAGCGGCGTTACCCCTTAGCGCACGATCCGGGCCCAGTCGTACCCGAGGGTGACTCACGCTGGATCCGGCAGGTCCATCGACGCGAGCTTGGCCGGGTCGGTCACGACCGCGAGGTCTGCGATCCGGCCGTCGACGACGGTGAACGCGATGACCGAGAGCGGGGCGCCGTCTTCGCGCCAGGACACGATGCCGGGACGGCCGTTGACGAGCACCGCTCGCCCCCGTGCGGCCGTCGCGGCGGACAGCCACGCGCCGGCGGCGACCTTGGTGGCACCGAGGATGACGACCACACCATCGGGGGTGTCGACGGTGAGCCGCACCTCGGGGTCGAGTGCGCGCAGCAACCCCTCGAAGTCGCCGCGACGAGCCGCCGCCAGGAAGGCCTGGACCACCTCCCGCTGCTCCCGCCTGGCGACCGTTGGCCGCCCGGTCGCCTGTACCTTCCTGCGGGCGCGGCTGGCGAGCATCTTGGTGGCGTTGGTGGACTTGCCGAGGATCTGGCCGATCTCGTCGAACGGCACCGCGAACAGGTCGTGCAGCACGAATGCCAGTCGCTCGCTCGGTCTGAGCGACTCGAGGACGACGAGGAGCGCGAGCCCGACCGAGTCGGCGAGCGCCGCGTCGTCCTCTGGCACGGGGCCGTTGTCGACCGTCACGACGAGCTCGGGCAACCGGCTGCCGTAGGGCGACTCGGGGTGGGTCTGGCGCGCTCGCAGGACATCCAGGCTGATCCGGCCGACCACCGTGGTCAGCCAGCCTGCCAGGTTCTCGATGGCCGCCGTGTCCTGGCGGGAGAGCCGCAACCAGGCCTCCTGGACCACGTCCTCGGCGTCGGCGTGCGATCCGAGCATGCGGTAGGCGACCGCGTGCAGCCGGTCGCGCTGGGCCTCGAACGCCTCGGCCACGAGGTTCGTCCGGCTGGTGTCGGTCACCTTGTCACCTTCCTCGGATCTGCTCCGATCGTGGCCTATGACAGACCCGGATTGTGGCGTCTACAGGCGGTCAGCCATCGGCACGGTTTCCGCGGCGCTGCTGGCGGAGCGAGATCCGGTTGCCGTCCGGATCCGCAGTCTCGATGCGAACGCCGAACGGGTAGTCCTCCGGTTCGGGCTCATCGAACGTCACGCCTCGTTGGCGAAGCACCTCGAAGTCCTTCCTCAGGTCGCCCGACTCGAGGCGACCACGGCAAGACGCGGTGTGACGAGGTCACGGTTGCACCAGCAGCAGGATCACGCCGGCCATCCGCGGCCGCTGAACTTCCACGCCGGCGACCTCGACACCGCGCGGGAACAGGTCACCAAGGCGTTCGCTAGCCACGGGCTGAGCCTCGGCGGCGGCCGCGACCTCGACTTCCGCCTGTACATCGTTCTGTCGGCGCGGCTGACCACCGGGCGGATGACCTATGGCGCCGACGCGACGCTGTGCGGACCGCCGATTACCGTGCTCGGTGTGGTCGTACCCTTACTGATCGTGAGTTTCAGTGATTATGACCTGGTGATCGTCGGCTCCGGCTTCTTCGGCCTGACCGTGGCCGAGCGCGCCGCCACTCAGCTGGACAAGCGGGTGCTGGTCCTGGACCGTCGCGGCCACATCGGCGGCAACGCCTACTCGGAGGCGGAGCCGGAAACCGGCATCGAGGTGCACCGCTACGGCGCCCACCTGTTCCACACCTCGAACAAGCGGGTGTGGGACTACGTCAACCACTTCACCGACTTCACCGGCTACCAGCACCGCGTGTTCACGATCCACCGGGGCCGCGTCTACCCGATGCCGATCAACATGGCAACGATCTGCGAGTACGCCGGCAGGTACATGACGCCGGACGAGGCGCGGACCTGGGTGGCCGAGCAGGCCAGTGAGATCGACTCCAAGGATGCGAAGAACTTCGAGGAGAAGGGCATCTCGCTGATCGGGCGCCCGCTGTACGAGGCGTTCTTCCGCGGTTACACCGCCAAGCAGTGGCAGACCGACCCGAAGGAACTGCCGGCGGCCACGTTCAGCAGGCTTCCGGTTCGGTACAACTTCAACAACCGGTACTTCAACGACACCTACGAGGGCCTGCCCGTCGACGGGTACACCGCGTGGCTGGAGAAGATGGCCGACCACCCGAACATCGAGGTCCGGCTGAACACCGACTACTTCGACGTTCGCGACGATATCCCGGCTGCCACGCCAACGGTCTACACCGGCCCGCTGGACCGCTACTTCGACTACTCGCAGGGTTGGCTCGGCTGGCGCACGCTGGACTTCGAGCAGGAGGTCCTGCGCACCACCGGCGACTTCCAGGGCACCTCGGTGATGAACTACGCCGACGAGGACGTGCCGTACACGCGCATCCACGAGTTCCGGCACTTCCACCCGGAGCGCGCGAACTACCCGAGCGACAAGACGGTCATCGTCAGGGCGTTCTCGCGGGCGGCGGACAAGGACGACGAGCCCTACTACCCGATCAACACCCCCGAGGACAGGGCGAAGCTGGAAAGCTACCGCGAGCTGGCCAAGGCCGAGGCCGGGACCCGCAACGTGCTGTTCGGCGGCCGGCTCGGCACCTACAAGTACCTCGACATGCACATGGCGATCGGGTCGGCGCTGTCGATGTTCGACAACAAGATCGCGCCGTATTTCACCGAGGGCCGGCCGCTCGACGGTTCCGTCGACGACTGACGGGGATCGCGCCACCACCGCGACCAGTGGCGTAAGCCGGTACACCACCGGTCAGGGGCGCAGCAGCATCTCCGGCGTGATGGGCAGGGTGCGCATCCGCAGGCCGGTGGCGTGGTGGATGGCGTTGGTGATCGCCGGGGCGGCGCCGATCGCGGCGATCTCGGCGATTCCCTTCACGCCGAGGGGGTTGACGTGCGGATCGTCCTCGTCGATGAACACCGGGTCCAGCTCCCCGATGTCGGCGTTGACGGGCACGAGGTAGTCGGCGAGGGTCGCGTTGATCACGTGACCGTCGCGGGGGTCGACGGCGGTGTGCTCCAGCAGCGCCATCCCGATGCCCAGCACCATGCCGCCGATGGCCTGGCTGTGCGCGGTCTTCGGGTTGACGATCCGGCCGCCGCCGAACGCGGCGACGACCCGCGGCACCCGGACCAGGCCGAGATCCGGGTCGACGGCCACCTCGGCGAACACGGCGCCGTACTCGTGCATCGAGTACCGGGCGGTGTCCTCGCCGGGCCGGTAGTCGCCGCCGGCTTCGACAGAGTGCCCCAGCCTGCTCATGACCTCGGTGAGATCGGCGTGGCTACTGGTCTCCCCCGCCTGTTCGAGGGCTTGGCCGCGCGCCGCGGCGCAGGCGGCGTGCACGGCGGACCCGACGCCGCCCATGGTCGCCGATCCGCCGTGCGGTGGTGCTTCGGGCAGGTTGGCGTCGCCCAGCTCGAAACGCACCTGTTCGATGGGCAGTCCCAGCGTCTCGGCCGCGACCTGCGTCATCGACGTGTAGGTGCCCGGCCCCATGTCGCTGGTCGCGGAGGACACGACGGCGGTCCCGTCGGGATGCACGATCGCGCGGGCGCTGGCCGGGAAGTTGTAGACCGGGTAGGTCGCCGAAGAGCATCCGAAGCCGATCAGGCGTCCCTGCTCGTCGCGCATCGATCCGATGCGCGGGTCGCGGTCGTCCCAGCCGAAGCGCTGCCCGGCGACGGTGAGGCATTCCCGCAGGGATCGGCTGGAGAAGGGCAGGTCCCGGTCGAGGTCGCGGTCGGCGTCGTTGCGCAGCCGGAGCTCGACCGGGTCGATGCCGAGGGCTTCGGCGAGTTCGTCCATTGCGGATTCCAGGGCGAAGATCCCGCTGATCTCGCCCGGGGCCCGCATCGCGCAGGGCGTGTTGACGTTGAGCTCGGCGAGCCGGTAGCGGGTGGCGACGTTCGGGCAGCCGTAGAGGAACCTGGTGGGGCCTAGGAGGTTCTCGGCGTATTGCTCGTACGTCGAGGTTTCCGCCGTGCCTTCGTGGCGGATGGCGACGAGGTGGCCGCCGCGGTCGGCGCCGAGCACGACGCGCTGCTCGGTGTGCGGCCGGTATCCGGTGAGCGGGAACATCTGCCGCCGCGTCAGCACCACCTTCACGGGTCGGTCGGTGTGGAGTGCCGCCATCGCCGCGAGCGTGGTGTGCGGCCAGACGCGCAGCGCGGAGCCGAAGGCGCCGCCGACGAACGGTGATATCACGCGGACGTTCTCGGGCGGGATCCCGAAGGTCGCGGCGAGCTCGGCGCGGGTGTTGCTGACCCACTGGGTCTTGTCCCACACGGTGAGCGTTCCGGCGTCCCAGGCGGCCGTCGTGGCGTGCAGTTCGATGGGGTTGTGGTCCTCGCGCGCGACCACGTACTCGGCGTCGATCGTCACCGCGGCGGTCTGCAGTGCGCCGTCGGGGTCGCCGCGTCGCGTGTCGCCGGGCTGGCCGGACTTCGCGTTGCCCGGCCCCGGTGGTAGGGCACGGGCGGCGGCGTCCTCGAACGATGTCGCGGCCGGTTCCTCGGCGTACGAGGCGTGCACGAGTGCCGCCGCGTGCGTCGCGTTTTCGAAGGTGTCCGCGACGACGAGGGCGATGGCTTGGCCGAGGTGGACGACGCGGTCGTCCTGCAGCACGTGGATCCGTTCGCCGTCCTGCGCGTCGACGAGGGATTTGTGCTGCTGGTAAGGGAGTTCGGGGGCGTTGAGGTGGGTCAGCACGGCGATGACGCCGGGCGCTGACCCGGCCGCGGTGGTGTCGATCTCGGTGATGCGTCCCTTCGCGATGGCCGAGCCGACGATGACGCCGTGCGCTGTGCGCGGCCCGGGGTCGAATTCGGCGGCGTAGGTGGCCTCTCCGGTGACCTTCGCCCGGCCGTCGACCCTGCTGAGCGCCTGCCCGATGTAGGAGGTGGGTGTGGCTGTCGTCGTCATGACCGGCCTCCCGCTTCGCGCAGGGCGCGGACGATCGTGCGCTTCATGAGTTCGAGCTTGAACCGGTTTCCCGCCCTGGTGACGGCGCCTTCGGTCGCGTGCTCGGCTGCGGCCCGGTAGGAGTCGACGTCGTCGATGCGGCCGGTGAGCGCGTTCTCGACGGTGCGCAGGCGCCACGGTTTGGTGCCGACTCCGCCCACGGCCACTCGTGCTTCGCGGATCGTGCCGTCGTCGACGTCCAAGGCCACGGCCGCGGAGGTCAGCGCGAATTCGAAGGACACCCGGTCCCGCACCTTGAGGTAGTGGGAGTGCCGGGCGGCCGGGGACGGCGGCACCACGACCGCGGTGATCAGCTCTCCGGGTTCCAGGACCGTTTCGAGGTGCGGGGTTTCGCCGGGTAGCCGGTGCAGCTCGTCGAGGGGCACGACCCGGCCGCCGTTGGAGCCCAGCACGTGGATTTCGGCGTCCAGAGCCACGAGCGCCACCGCGACGTCGGAGGCGTGCGTGGCGATGCAGTGGGCCGAGCCGCCCAGCACCGCGTGCGTCCGGTTGGCGCCGTCCATCGCGGCGCACCCCGAACCGGGATACCGCTTGTTGCAGGCGGAAACTCCGGGGTCCCGGAAGTACGGGCAGCGGGTTCGCTGCAGGAGGTTGCCGCCGATGGTGGCCATGTTCCGCACCTGTCCCGACGCCGACAGCAGCAGGGCTTCGGCGATCGCCGGGAAAGCGCGGGACACGTCGGGGTCCGCCGCGATGTCGCTCATCTTGGCGGCGGCACCCAGGCGCAGCGTCCCGCCGGGTGCGGCTTCGATGCGGTCGTCGAGCACGCCGTCGAGCGCGACCAGGTGTTCCGGCTGCCGGATCTCGTCGGTCAGCAGTTGCATCATGTCGGTGCCGCCGGCGATGTATTCGGCGGACGGGGCGGAACCGAGGCGCGCGGCCGAGTCGGCGTCGCCCGGGCGTTCGAGGGTGAAGGGAAACATCGTGCCCCCGGTTACTTTTCGTCCGGTCCGGTCGTCGCCGCGACCTCGGCGATGGCGGCGACGATGTTGGCGTACGCGCCGCAGCGGCACAGGTTGCCGCTCATGAACTCGCGGATCTCTTCGGCGGAGCCCGCATGCCCTTCCCGCAGCAGCCCTGCGGCGGACATGATCTGGCCGGGCGTGCAATATCCACATTGGAATCCGTCGTGGTCGACGAACGCCTGCTGCAGCGGGTGCAGGCCCGTCTCGCCGCCTCGCCCGAGCCCTTCGATGGTCGTGATCTCCTTGCCGTCGTACAGCGCCGCCAGCGCCAGGCACGACTTGATCCGCCGCCCGTCGGCCAGCACTGTGCACGCCCCGCACATGCCCAGGCCGCAGCCCTTCTTCGAGCCGGTCAGCTTCAGGTGCTCGCGCAGCGCATCGAGCAGGGTCGTGCGGCTGTCCAGTTCGGGCAGCGGGTGTGCTTCACCGTTGACGTGCAGGGTCACGGAGACCGCGGGTGTCGTGGTCATCGGTGGCTCCTCACCGGCCGCCGTGCGTCGGCCTCGGAGTGCGTGAGCTCGCCGCCGGAGCCTCGCCGGCGGAAACCAGCGGCATTGCCCGGCCAGTATCGGCGGGCGGCGGCGGTGACGCGATTCGATGTCCCGGTGCTGGTCGAAAGCGAGCCGGGCGGGTTGCGGCGCGTTTCGGGTCGGTAACCACCTCGTCGCCCCATTGCATCGGCAACTACGCACGGGCTAGCTTGTACGCGATGCGAGCGAATGTACGTAGAGCGTACATTCGGAGCCTTCGCGAAAGACATCCCAGGAGCTTGAATGTCAAGCAGCAGCCGAGTTGATGTGATGCGACCAGGCGGTCGTCTCGTCGTAGAGGGTGCCGGTTTTGAGGCATCCGTGGAGGATGCCGACGAGTCGGTTGG
>NZ_SMKW01000044.1 GCF_004348985.1 Saccharopolyspora elongata
GGCTGGCGCCGCTGCTGCGGCTCCTCGTAGTCGTCCTCGACGCCGTACCGCAACTCCTGCAGGCCGGAACCCTGCTTCTGCGGCTCTTCCTCGTCCTCCGGCATCTCCGGGAAGTACTTGCGGGCCTGGCCCAGCACGTGCTGCGCGGCGGAATCCTCCAGCCCGACCGTGCCCGCCACGGCCTGCTGCATGAGCTCGGGGACCTTCGCCTGCGCGGTCTGCACTGCGCGCATGATCTCGGCCGCCAGCTTCGCCATCGGGCGGTTGCTGGCGTTCTCGGAGAGCTGCAGGCCCTGCAAGATGCCGGCGGAGTTCACCGTCACCTCGATCGCGCCGTCCCGGGAGGTCTCGGTCACCGAGATCTGCTCGATCTCCTGCTGCATCCGGCCGAACTTCTCGGCCTTCTCCGTGGCCCGCTCCTGCCACTCGCGAACCATCCGCTCGGCCGCGCCGATGTCGCGTCCGAAGTCGTCCTCAGGCACCCGTCCCCCGACCCGCTCCGCCGCGCACCGGCCGGAGCGCTGCGCCACCACCCGGCGACAGCCCGCGCTCCCCAGCCCTGGCACGGTTTCCCACTCGATCTCGTCCGGCGGGAACCGTATCAACCGCGCGCGCGAGGCCGGGTCGGATCTGCGGGATTTCCCGTGTAGTGACGATCACGAGCCCGGTCCGCCGGACGACCATAACGACGCAAAAGGTTCATAGTGCCGCGACCGAAGCCGGGATCGGCGAATCGGGCACTTCGGTAGGGTCGGTGGTTGTGACAGTCGGATGGCCCGCTTCGCTGGATCTGCACCTGGACTGGGCGGGCCGGCCGGACAGCAGCAGGCTGGCCGAGGCGCTGCGCACCGCGATCCGCGACGGCCGCCTCCCGGCCGGCAGCCGCGTCCCGTCCACCCGCGCCCTGGCCCAGGACCTCGGTGTCGCCCGCGGCACCGTCACCCGCGCCTACGACCAGCTGGTCACCGAGGGCTTCCTGCTGTCCCGCCAGGGCGCGCCGACCACCGTCGCCGAACGGCTGGCGAGCCCGGATCCGATCGCCGCCCCGCCCGACCCGGAAACCCCGGCGCCGCGTTGGGACTTCCGGCCCGGGCGGCCGAACCTCAGCTCCTTCCCGCGCCGGGACTGGCTGGCCGCCAGCCGCCGCGCCCTGCAGTCCACCCCCGACGGCGACCTCGACTACGGCGATCCGCAGGGCCACCCGGCGCTGCGGGAGGCCCTCACCGAATACCTGGCGCGGGTCCGCGCGGTGGCCACCACGCCGGAGCGGATCATCATCTGCAACGGCTACTCCCAGGCGTTGTCGCTGCTCAGCAAGGCCCTGCACGACCAGGGGCTGGACTCGATCGACTTCGAGGACCCGTCCCTGCCGCAGCTGCGCGCGATCCCCGCCGGCTTCGGCATGGCGGTTCGCGGCGTGCCGGTGGATCACGACGGCATCAACGTCGCGCAGCAGCTCAGCCGGGCCGTGGTGGTCACCCCGGCGCACCAGTTCCCGCTCGGCGTCGCCATGAGCTCGGCCCGCCGGACGGAGCTCGTGCAGCTCGCGAAGGCCGAAGACAGGCTGATCATCGAGGACGACTACGACGGCGAGTTCCGCTTCGACCGCAGGCCGATCGGCTCGCTGCAGGGCATGGCGCCCAACCACGTCGCCTACGCGGGCACGGCCAGCAAGACCCTCGCCCCCGCCCTGCGGCTCGCGTGGCTGGCGCTGCCTCCGCACCTGGTGGCGCCGGTGCGCACGCTCAAGGAGCACAGCGGGCTGCACGGCCCGCTGTTCGAACAGCTGGCCATGGCGGAACTCATCCGGTCGGGCGCCTACGATCAGCACGTCCGCCGATCGCGCGCCGTGTACCGGGGGCGACGGGAGCAGCTCCTCGATGCACTGAGCGACCTGCGCGCGCACCACCGGCCCTACCCGGCCGGGATCTCGGCCGGACTGCACATCACCCTGCAGCTCGACCCGGAGGGACCGACGGAGCGAGAAGTCCTGACTAGGGCGCGGAAGCATTCGGTGGAGCTCGAGGTGCTCGGGACGCATTGGGCCTCGCCCGGCCAGCATCCGCCCGGCGTGGTCGTCGGCTACGCCGCCCCCGCGGAACACGCGTTCCGCCCCGCGCTGCAAGCATTGGTCACCGTTCTGCAGCGGTGACCCGATCGGGCGGCGCCGCCGGACCGCCCGACATGTCCGCACCAACAGAGGGGAACATCTGTTCTATTCTGGGTTCCCCTCGCCGCGACACACAGGAGACAGAATTGACCGAAGAGCAGACGAGCACCGAGCAGACCGCGTCGGCCCAGTCCGAGCATGCCCAGCCGGAGTCGGCCCAGCCCGAATCGACCCAGTCCGAGTCGGCGCAGCCCCAGTCGGAGCAGTCTGAGTCGGCGCAGCCCGAGACCGAGTCCGCCGCCGAGGCGGCGCCGAAGAAGCCGCGGGCCCGCAAGCAGAGCACCGCCAAGAAGACCCGGACGGTCGAGCTCACGCTGACGGTCACCGGCACCGCCGACGGCGAGTGGCAGGCCGACCTGATGCACGCGGGCAAGCGCATCGTGCAGGCCCTGCCGGTCGCGGCGGCCGCGGTGTCCAAGGCGGCCGCCGAGCTGCACCAGGACATCTCCGACACGATCGAGAGCGTGCTGAACGAGGCGCGCCAGCAGCACGAAGCGAAGCTCGCCGAACTGGAGGCCGAGGTCGAGCGGGTCCGCAAGGCCCTCGCCGAGCTCGAAGGCTGACAGCCGCGAACAGCCGGGCATGCCGTGCCGGCCCCTCGACGACACGGCATGCCCGCCGCAGTCCCGACCCGGTCGGCTCCGCCGACCGCACTACCGCGGGGCGAGCCGCGAGGCTGGGAGACTCCCAGATTCGGCGGCGACCCCGCAACTTTCGATACCGGGCGGTCGATCGAGCCCCATGCTACGCCGCACGACATGCGCTTCCCGGTCCGAGAGCCCGGCCGGCTCCCGGCGATCCGCCCGGAAAACGCGTTTGGTCGAGCCAATTTCGGGCGGCCGATTCGAGAAACTGCGCGCGTCATTGAGGTAAACCGCGGCGTCGCGGCCGATGAATTCGGTTCCAAATGCCGGGAATTCGAACGCAGTGGCGATGACCAGCTGGTACGTCCGGACCGGAAAGGGTTGCGCCATCTCCGGGTTTTTTCCGGGTATTCGTCCCGCCGCTCCGTCCGATGGGCAAGGATAGCCGATCAGACCCAATCAGCACTGGGCCGAGGAGGCGAATCATGTCCGCGGATCTGGATGATCTGCAACGCAAGCTGGACGCGCTCAAGGAAGCCGGCCGCCGGGCCGAGGAACGAATGGGCGATTTCGGCCAGATACGCGAGCAGATCAGCGAGCTGCAGGTGGCCGCCACGTCCGCGGATCGCTCGGTCACCGTCACCGCAAGCCCCGGCGGCGTCACCGGCATCGAGTTCACCCAGGACGCGATGCGCCTGTCGCCCGCGCAGTTGTCGGGCACCGTCATGAGCACCTTGCAGCTCGCGGTCGCCGAGGCCGCCCGCAGGCAGGCCGAGATCGTGCAGGAGTACGTGCCGGACAGCGACGTCCTCGACCGCGTGCTGCGCACCCAGGAAGAGCTGTTCGGCGCCCAGCCCGAGCAGCACGAAGAGCCGGTCGACGACGACGAGCAGCCGGATTCCTTCCTCGACGGCAGGAGATGACGATGCCGGGGTACAAGGCACCCGCCGAAATGATCATGCAGTGCGGCGGCAACATCGGCAGGATGAACGCCGACGCGAAGGCCGTCCGGGACAAGGTCGCCGGCGCGGAGGTCCCGGAGGTCTCGTGGGGGCTGCTCGGCCTGGCCACCACCTACAGCTCCTACCGCGACCTGCTGGAGAAGTTCAAGCAGCACCTCGACGAGATGAGCCGAGGGCTGACCAAGGCGGGCGAGGACATCACCGCCTGCGGCCGTGACTACCAGGAATCCGACGAGTCGATGGCCGAGATGTTCGGCAAGATCCTCGGCGAGGTCGGCAAGGGCGGCGGCGGTGGCGGAGGCGGTTCCTGGTGACCACCAACGCGGAAGCGATCAGCGAGAACAGCGCGCTCAACCCGGCGGCCCCGCGCGTCGACGGGTCGGCGTTCGGGAAGCTGCCGTTCGTCAAGGACATCATCAAGGCCAGTGACGACGCCGGTAAGGGCGACATCGAGGCGCTTAAGGGCGACATCGAGAGCTACCTGTCCAGCGCGACCAGCTTCGCGCTGGACCCGATGGGCTTCCTCATCGGCACCGGCGTCGAGTTCGTGATCAACTTTGTGGCCCCGGTGCGCGACGCGATCCAGCTCGTCACCGGCGACAGCGAGGCGCTGGCCAAGAGCGCCCAGTCGTTCGCCGAGGTCCAGGACGAGATCAACAAGCTCGGCCAGAATCTGACCGACAGGCTGGACAGCGAGCTCGCGGACTGGGACGGCGAAGCCGCCGACGCGCTGCGCAAGAAGATGGCGAAGTTCATCGACGGCGTGCATGCCACCGGCGGCCAGGCGAACAACATCTCGCAGCTGCTGCAGATGAGCGGCACCATGATGGAAGCCGCCGAGGGCGTGATCAAGGGCATCCTCGCCGACTTCCTGACCTGGGCGATCACCACCTGGATCACGGCGACGGCCTCGGCGGGCCCGACCTTCGGCGGCTCCATCGCCGCGGCCACCGCGGTGACGACGGCGGAAGCGGGCATCACCTGCGCCCGGGCCGCCCAGCAGATCCAGAAGATCACCAAGATCATCGGCCACATCATGGACGTGATCACGGCGATCAAGGCGATCCTGGACACGATCCGGATCATCGAGAGCGTCCAGCAGATCACGGACGGGAAGCCCGGCGGGGACGGCGGCAAGAGCCTGGCGGACATGGGCAGCAAGATCCTCGGCGGAGTGACGAAGGAAACCGCGGACGAGCGCAAGGTCGTGGGCCAACTCGGCACGGGATTCCAGTCCGAAGCCGAAGACCGCGGCTACACCGTCGACGGTGATGGCGACATCGCGTCGGTCGGCGAAGACGGAACCCGCACCAAGCTCGACGAACACGGCAACCCCGTCCGCGACGAGCACGGAAACCCCGTCACATCGGAGAAGCCCACGCCGTCTTACGGCGCGAGGGACGTCGCCAAGTCCGGCTTCAACCAGGTCGCCGGCGGCCTCGGCTCCGCCGCTGACGCCCTGGAGAAGCAGGCTCAGGGAGGCGGCTTCACCGACGTACCCCCGGACGAAACGATCAGCGGCGACCTCAATTGGTGAGCCCTTGATCGCTTAGCGGGTGAAGGGCACCGTCGCGCAGCACGGCTGCTCAACGGTGCCCTTCACCTCGAATAGATCAGACAAAGGGAAGCTGCAGTTGCGGCAGCGGAATGCTCTGGCGGTCGGCCTCAGCAGCTGCCGGATCCTGGTACGCGGCAGGCGGAATCCAGCGCTGGATCTCCTGGGCTATTCCGAGGAGATTGTCGAGCACGACGGGATCCTCGAAGTTGCGGCCGCACCAGACGATGATCTTGCGACCGGACAGGCGGAAGTGGACCTTGCCCAGCGTGGTGTTCGGGGCCGGACCGCGTCCCTCGTTGTACAGCCAACGCGTCCGATCCGGTGTCACCACCGCGCGCGCGTACTCCGGCGAGGCACCGGAAACGTGGTAGATGTTCAGCGAAGCCGGCCCGACGTCGATTCCCTTGCCCTGGACGACGTTCTTGGAACGGTTGAAATCGAACAAGCTGGCAATGTCGCCAAGCTTGTCCCGCTTCTCCTCCACCACCAGTTCCGGAACCGGTGACGGCATCTCGAGGACCACCGTTCCACAGGTCACCACCTGCTTGCTCGTCTTCGACGCGCCGTTCATGTACATGCCCGCGCTCGACGAGTAGTGGGAACTGCCAGGACTGGAATTCTTCTTGCTGAAGCGGATGTGCACCGCCAGCCCGGGCATCCCCTGGTAGAAGCCCGCCATCAGCAGCGGCACGGACCTGCGCCGATAGTTGTGGAAAGGCGCGCCGGGCAACTGGTCCAGCACGTTGTCGGGCACGTTCCAGGCCATCCGCCAGCCGAGTCGCTGCGCCCAGTCCGCAACCGGGACGCCCGGCTGTCCAGGTTGGTTCATCCCGCCTCCCATCGCCGCCGCACACCGTATCTGCCGAGCCCCCGCTGGCCAACCGACCAGCTGCTTCAGCGGTAGTCGTGGCCGAAGTCGTAGTCGTAGGGTTAGTGGTCTGCCCGGTGGTGGTGTTTCCCAGCCGGCCGGACGGCGCAAGCAGACCCGTCGGGGCAGATCGTGGGGAATGGGAATCCCATTGGTATTTCGGGAAATTCGTGACCGGCGGCGCGGTTGTGTCCGGCGTTGCGGGATTCGGCGTTTTCGGCTTCGATGTCGGCAATGAGGCGCCAGACGGTGTAGTCGCCTTCGCCGCCTCCGGCGTGCTGGCCTGTGGCGGTGAACGCGATGGCTCGTGCGGGGATCTGGGTGGTGAGCATGGCGAGGATCAGCAGGTTGAACAGGACGAACATGCTGAGCTGAATCCAGAACATGAGTTTGGGTTCCTTCCGTGGCTTGAGGTGCGCCGTTTTCGCGCGAAACCGGCGTTTCGCCTGCGTGGCGGCGCCGTTTTCGCGCGAAAACGCCACCTCCACCCAGACGTGTCAGGGGCGGGCGGCGAGGACGTGCCAGCAGCGCATGCACGCTCCGCAGAACGCCACCACCGGCACACCCGCAGGGGTTTTCGTTGCTGCGATTGGGAAAGCGTGGCGGCCTCCCGTGACCGGGCGTCAGACGTAGATCAAGTAGTCGGACATGAGCAGCCTCCATTGCCGAACGTGCAGCTCTGCTTGGCCGGGTGGGCCGGTGGGTGGAGGTCGGGGAAAGGTCACCGCACCGGCCCGGCTCGAAGGCCCGCCCCGCCATTGCTGTCCCTGCAAGACCGGCGGGACGGGCTGCGCTACCGGTTTCGAGCCCTCGCATCCCCGGCGGCACATTGATCAAGCTAGTCCATGTGTACACATGGGCTCAATTACCTGATCAGGGGAAGCCAATGTGAACACTCGCCAGGCAAGATGTGGATCAACCGAAGAGTCCGCGTTACCAGGGAGCACTTGATGGCCGACCTGACCGATGACCTGCTTGACGATGAAGGGCCGGGCCCGAACCTGCGTCGCCGAGAACTCGGCCGCGAGCTGCGTGCGTTGCGGGAGCAGGCCGGGAAGAAGGTTGCAGATGCCGCCAAGTACGCGGGCCTGACCGTCACCACGATCAACCGCATCGAAGGTGGCAAGCAGGTCATCTTGCCGCGCAACGTTCGCCTGCTCTGCCAGTTCTACGGTGTCGAAGCCCCGATGTCCGACCACCTCGTGCGCCAAGCCGAGGAGTCGAACGAACGCGGCTGGTGGGCCATGTACTCCGACAACATGCCCGACTGGTTCGAGAAGTACGTCGGCCTGGAGTCCGACGCCGCCGAGCTGTGGAACTACTCGGCTACCGCCGTCGACGGCCTGCTGCAAACGCCGGAATACGCAGAGGCGTTCTTCGCAGTTCGGCCGGATGGCGAAGAACGCGGTATCCGGCGAGCTGTTGAGCTCCGACAGGCACGCCAAGAACGGGTCAACCGCGCGAACCACCCGACTCACCTGCACGTGATCCACGACGAGGCGGCGATGCGCCGGATGGTCGGCGGTCCCGAGGTGATACGCGATCAGCTCCAATACCTCGTCAAAGCAGCCGACCGCCCCAACATCACCGTCCAAGTCGTGCCGTTCAGCATCGGTGCGTACCCCGGTGGCAACAGTTCCTTCTCGATGATCCGGTTCCCAGAAGGCTTCGACGACATGGATGCCGTGTACCTCGAGAACCAGCGCGGGGCGGTGTGGCTGGAACGACCGGCCGACATCAAGCACTACGGCGAGGTGTTCGCGCGACTTCGGAACGTTGCGCTCTCACCGGAAAAGTCCGTGGAGTTCATGGCTAGCCTTGCGATGTCCCTGTGAGACATCTGCAAGGAGAAGCTCGGAATGTCGAACCTCAATGGCGCTGTGTGGCGCAAGTCGAGCCGCAGCCACGAGCAGGGCCAGTGCGTCGAGTTGGCCCAGAACCTGCCCGGCGTCGCTGCCGTCCGTGACTCGAAGACCCCTGAGCAGGGCGCCCTGGTGTTCACCAAGGCCCAGATCCAGACGTTCCTTTCCACCGTCAAGTCAGGCCGGCTCGACCTCTGACGCCGGACGAACAAAGCCCCATCCCGACGGTGCCGGGATGGGGCTTTGTTCGTATCAGCACAGAGAAGGGCCCCTGTCCGGAGGAGTCGGACAGGGGCCCTTTGGTCAACTAGCTACTTCAGCGGTAGTCGCGGCCGAAGTCGTAGTCGTCCAGCGGAACCGCGGCACCGGTACCGGTGCCGAACACGTCCGGGGTGTAGTAGCTGTCGTCGTAGGACGGGATCGCGTATGCCGCGGCCCGTGCCTCCTCCGTCGGCTGCACCTGGATGTTGCGGTACCGGTTGATGCCCGTACCAGCCGGGATCAACTTACCGATGATCACGTTCTCCTTCAGGCCGACCAGCTTGTCACTCGCGCCCTCGATCGCGGCGTTCGTGAGGATGCGGGTCGTCTCCTGGAAGGAGGCCGCCGACAGCCACGAGTCCGTGGCCAGCGACGCCTTGGTGATACCCATCAGCACCGGACGGCCGGACGCCGGGTCGCCGCCCTCGGCGACGACGCGACGGTTCTCCGACTCGAACTGCGAGCGCTCGACCGGCGAACCGGGCAGGAACTCGGTGGCACCCGAGTCGATGATGATGACCCGGCGCAGCATCTGGCGGACGATGACCTCGACGTGCTTGTCATGGATGCCCACACCCTGCGACCGGTACACCTCCTGCACCTCGCGCACCAGGTGCAGCTGGGCCTCGCGCGGGCCCATCACGCGCAGCACCTCGTGCGGGTCGACCGCACCTTCCAGCAGCTGCTGGCCGACCTCGACGTGGTCGCCGTCGGCGATCTGCCGCTCGCTGCCGTCCACCGAGATCGCCGCGAGCCGCTGCCGCTTGGACAGCTTGTCGTAGACGATCTCCTCGCCGCCGTCGTCCGGAATGATGGTGATCTTCCAGTAGCGGTCGTTGTCCTCCATCCGGATCCGGCCGGAGGTGTCGGCGATCGGCGCCTTGCCCTTCGGGACCCGGGCCTCGAACAGCTCCTGGACACGCGGCAGACCGGTGGTGATGTCGTCACCGGCGACACCGCCCTGGTGGAAGGTACGCATCGTCAGCTGCGTACCCGGCTCACCGATCGACTGGGCGGCGACGATGCCGACGGCCTCGCCGACGTCCACCAGCTTGCCGGTGGCCATCGAGCGGCCGTAGCAGACCGCGCAGACGCCGACGCCGGACTCGCAGGTCAGCACGCTGCGGACCTTGACCGTGGTGATCTTGGCGGCGAGCAGCTTCTCGATCGCCGGGTCACCCAGGTCCGAACCGCGGGCCAGCACGATGTTGCCGTCGGCGTCGGTGACGTCCTCGGCCGTGGTGCGGGCGTAGATGCTGGTCTCCACGTGCGCGTCGCGCAGCAGCGTGCCGTCCGGCAGCAGCTCCGCGATCGGCATCCGGATGCCGCGCTCGGTGCTGCAGTCGGTCTCGCGGACGATGACGTCCTGCGAGACGTCCACCAGACGACGGGTCAGGTAACCCGAGTCGGCGGTACGCAGCGCCGTGTCGGCTAGACCCTTTCGGGCACCGTGGTTGGAGATGAAGTACTCCAGCACCGACAGGCCCTCGCGGAAGTTCGCCTTGATCGGGCGCGGGATGTACTCACCCTTCGGGTTCGACACCAGACCACGCATACCGGCCAGCTGGACGACCTGGGTCATGTTACCGGCGGCCCCGGACTTCACGATCACGCTGATCGAGTTGTCCTCGGGGAAGTTCGCCTCCATGGCCTCGGCGACCTCGTCCTTGGCGGCCGTCCAGACCTTGACCAGCTCGGCGTTGCGCTCCTGGTAGGACAGCGCACCGCGGCGGTACCGCTTCTCGACCTGGTCGGCCTTGGCCTCGTAGGAGTCCAGGATCTCGGTCTTGTTCGGCGGCACGACCACGTCGGTGATCGACACGGTCACGCCCGAACGGGTCGCCCAGTGGAAGCCGGCGTCCTTGAGCTTGTCCAGGGTCTGCGCCACGGTGACCATCGGGTACCGCTCGGCCAGGTCGTTGACGATCGCGGCCTGCTTCTTCTTCGGCAGCAGGTCGTCGACGAACGGGTAGTCCTCGGGCAGCAGCTCGTTGAACCACACGCGGCCGAGGGTGGTCTCGGCCAGCCACGGCTGACCGGGCTCCCAGCCCTCCGGCAGCTGCGCCTTGTTCGGCACCACGTCGCGCAACCGGATCTTGATCTTGGCCTGCAGGTCCAGCGCGCCGCGGTCGAAGGCCATGATGGCCTCGCCGACCGAGGAGAACGCCAGGCCCTCGCCCTTGGCGCCGTCCACCTGACGGGTCAGGTGGTACAGGCCGGTGACCATGTCCAGACGCGGCATCGCCAGCGGCCGGCCGGAGGCCGGCGACAGGATGTTGTTGCTGGACAGCATCAGGATCCGGGCCTCGGCCTGGGCCTCGGCCGACAGCGGCAGGTGCACCGCCATCTGGTCACCGTCGAAGTCCGCGTTGAACGCCTCGCAGACCAGCGGGTGCAGCTGGATGGCCTTGCCTTCCACCAGCTGCGGCTCGAAGGCCTGGATGCCGAGGCGGTGCAGCGTGGGAGCACGGTTGAGCAGCACCGGGTGCTCGGCGATGACCTCTTCCAGCACGTCCCACACCTGCGGGCGCTGGCGCTCCACCATCCGCTTCGCGGACTTGATGTTCTGCGCGTGGTTGAGGTCGACCAGCCGCTTCATGACGAACGGCTTGAACAGCTCGACCGCCATTTCCTTCGGCAGACCGCACTGGTGCAGCTTCAGCTGCGGGCCGACCACGATGACCGAACGGCCCGAGTAGTCGACGCGCTTGCCGAGCAGGTTCTGGCGGAACCGGCCCTGCTTGCCCTTGAGCAGGTCGGACAGCGACTTCAGCGGCCGGTTGCCCGGGCCGGTGACCGGACGCCCGCGACGGCCGTTGTCGAACAGCGCGTCCACGGACTCCTGCAGCATCCGCTTCTCGTTGTTGACGATGATCTCGGGAGCCCCGAGGTCGATCAGTCGCTTGAGGCGGTTGTTGCGGTTGATCACCCGGCGGTACAGGTCGTTGAGGTCGGAGGTCGCGAAGCGGCCACCGTCCAGCTGCACCATCGGACGCAGGTCCGGCGGGATGACCGGCACGCAGTTGAGCACCATGCCGCTCGGGTCGTTGCCGGTGGCCTGGAAGGCCGCCACGACCTTGAGCCGCTTGAGGGCGCGGAGCTTCTTCTGGCCCTTGCCGCTGCGGATGGTCTCGCGCAGCAGCTCGGCCTCGGCGCCGATGTCGAAGGTACCCAGCAGCGACTGGATCGCCTCGGCGCCCATGCCACCGGTGAAGTACTCGCCGTACCGGTCGTAGAGCTCGCGGTACAGGATCTCGTCGGCGATCAGCTGGCGGGGCTCCAGCTTGGTGAAGGTCTCCCAGATCTCGTCGAGCTTGTCGATCTCGCGCTGCGCACGGTCGCGCAGCTGCTTCATCTCGCGCTCGGCGCCTTCCTTGACCTTGCGGCGCTGGTCGCTCTTGGCGCCCTCGGCCTCGAGCGCGGCCAGGTCGGCCTCGAGCTTCTGGGCCCGGGCCTCCAGGTCGGAGTCGCGCTGGTCGGCGACGCGCTTGCGCTCGACGCTGATCTCGCTCTCCAGCGTCGACAGGTCGTTGTGCCGCATCTCGGTGTTCACCGAGGTGATCACGTACGCGGCGAAGTAGATGATCTTCTCGAGGTCCTTGGGGGCCAGGTCGAGCAGGTAGCCCAGCCGGGACGGGACGCCCTTGAAGTACCAGATGTGCGTGACGGCGGCGGCCAGCTCGATGTGGCCCATCCGCTCGCGGCGAACCTTGGCGCGGGTCACCTCGACGCCGCAGCGCTCGCAGATGATGCCCTTGAACCGGACCCGCTTGTACTTACCGCAGTAGCACTCCCAGTCCCGGGTCGGGCCGAAGATCTTCTCGCAGAAGAGCCCGTCCTTCTCCGGCTTCAGGGTGCGGTAGTTGATGGTCTCGGGCTTCTTGACCTCGCCGTAGGACCACTGGCGGATGTCGTCGGCCGTGGCGAGGCCGATGCGGAGTTCATCGAAGAAGTTGACGTCAAGCACGTCGGGTCTTCTCCCTTGATCGAAAGGTTCTGCCGGGTAACACCGGCAGCGGTGCCAGGTTGGGTCGGACGCCGGTCCGCGAGATCAGCTCCCGCGGACCGGCGGCGAGGTTCAGTGCGCGAGGTCGTCGACCGAGGCCGACTCGTTGCGGGACAGGTTGATGCCGAGGTTGGCCGCGGCACGCTCCAGGTCCTCGTCCTCGCTGTCGCGCATCTCGATGGCCGCACCGTCGCTGGAGAGCACCTCGACGTTCAGGCACAGCGACTGGAGCTCCTTCAGCAACACCTTGAAGGACTCCGGGATGCCCGGCTCTGGGATGTTCTCGCCCTTGACGATCGCCTCGTAGACCTTGACGCGGCCGACCACGTCGTCGGACTTGATCGTCAACAGCTCCTGCAGCGTGTACGCGGCGCCGTAGGCCTGCATGGCCCAGCACTCCATCTCACCGAAGCGCTGACCACCGAACTGCGCCTTACCGCCCAGCGGCTGCTGGGTGATCATCGAGTACGGGCCGGTCGACCGGGCGTGGATCTTGTCGTCCACCAGGTGCGACAGCTTGAGGATGTACATGTACCCGACGGCGATCGGGTACGGGTACGGCTCCCCGCTGCGGCCGTCGAACAGCTGCGCCTTGCCGTCGCCGCCCACCATGCGCTCACCGTCGCGGTTCGGCTTGGTGGAGGCCAGCAGGCCGGTGATCTCCTCCTCCCGCGCACCGTCGAAGACGGGGCTGGCGGTGTTGGTGCCCGGCTCGACGTCGTAGAGGTCCTCCGGCAGGCGCTGGGCCCACTCGGAGTCGCCGTCGATCGTCCAGCCCTGGGAGGCGATCCAGCCGAGGTGCGTCTCCAGCACCTGGCCGATGTTCATCCGTCGCGGCACACCGTGGGTGTTCAGGATGATGTCCACCGGGGTGCCGTCGGAGAGGAACGGCATGTCCTCGGCCGGCAGGATCTTGCCGATGACGCCCTTGTTGCCGTGGCGGCCGGCGAGCTTGTCGCCGTCCTGGATCTTGCGCTTCTGCGCGACGTAGACCCGCACCAGCTGGTTGACGCCCGGGGGCAGCTCGTCGTCGTCCTCGCGGTTGAACACGCGGACGCCGATGACCTTGCCGGTCTCGCCGTGCGGCACCTTCAGCGAGGTGTCGCGGACCTCGCGGGCCTTCTCGCCGAAGATCGCGCGCAGCAGCCGCTCCTCCGGGGTCAGCTCGGTCTCGCCCTTCGGCGTGACCTTGCCGACCAGGATGTCGCCGCCCTGCACCTCGGCACCGATGCGGATGATGCCGCGCTCGTCGAGGTCGGCCAGCACGTCGTCGGAGACGTTCGGGATGTCCCGGGTGATCTCCTCGGCACCGAGCTTGGTGTCGCGGGCGTCGACCTCGTGCTCCTCGATGTGGATCGAGGTGAGCACGTCGTCCTGCACCAGGCGCTGGGACAGGATGATCGCGTCTTCGTAGTTGTGGCCTTCCCACGGCATGATCGCGACGAGCAGGTTCTTACCCAGCGCCATCTCGCCGTTCTGGGTGCACGGCCCGTCCGCGATGACCTGCCCGGCCTCGACCCGGTCGCCCTCGTTGACGATCGGCTTCTGGTTGATGCAGGTGCCGTGGTTGGACCGGGAGAACTTCTGCATCCGGTACGAGCGGCGGGTGCCGTCGTCGGCCATCACCGTCACGTAGTCGGCGCACAGCTCCTCGACCACACCGGCCTTGTCGGCGGTGATCACGTCACCGGCGTCGACCGCGGCGCGCAGCTCCATGCCCGTGCCGACCAGCGGCGACTCGCTGCGCAGCAGCGGCACCGCCTGGCGCTGCATGTTCGCACCCATCAGGGCGCGGTTGGCGTCGTCGTGCTCGAGGAACGGGATCATCGCGGTCGCGGCGGAGACCATCTGCCGCGGCGAGACGTCCATGTAGTCGATCTCGGTCGGCGCGAGCAGCTCGACCTCGCCGCCCTTGCGTCGACCCAGCACGCGCTCGTCGATGAAGTTGCCGTCTTCGTCGATCGGCGCGTTGGCCTGCGCCTTGACGTAGCGGTCCTCTTCGTCGGCGGTCAGGTAGTCGATCTGGTCGGTGACCCGGCCGTCGACGACCTTGCGGTACGGCGTCTCGATGAAGCCGAACGGGTTGACCCGCGCGAACGTCGCGAGCGAGCCGATCAGACCGATGTTCGGGCCTTCCGGCGTCTCGATCGGGCACATGCGGCCGTAGTGCGACGGGTGCACGTCGCGGACCTCCATGCCCGCGCGCTCCCGGGACAGACCACCCGGGCCGAGCGCGTTCAGACGCCGCTTGTGCGTCAGGCCCGCGAGCGGGTTGGTCTGGTCCATGAACTGCGAGAGCTGCGAGGTGCCGAAGAACTCCCGGATCGCCGCCGTGATCGGGCGGATGTTGATCAGGGTCTGCGGGGTGATCGCCTCGACGTCCTGGGTGGTCATCCGCTCCCGGACGACGCGCTCCATGCGGGACAGGCCGACCCGGACCTGGTTCTGGATCAGCTCGCCCACCGTGCGCAGGCGGCGGTTGCCGAAGTGGTCGATGTCGTCGACCTCGACGGGCACGGTCGCGCCTTCGCCCTCACCGCGGGCGGGCATCTCGGTCTCGGCGGCGTGCAGCCGGACCAGGTACTCGATCGTGGTGACGATGTCTTCCTCGGTCAGCACGCCGGCCTGGTACGGGTGGCCCAGGCCGAGCTTCTTGTTGACCTTGTAGCGGCCGACCCGACCGAGGTCGTAGCGCTTCTCCTTGAAGAACAGGTTCTCCAGGAGCGTCTGCGCGCTCTCCTTGGTCGGCGGTTCGCCCGGCCGCAGCTTGCGGTAGATGTCCAGCAGAGCTTCGTCCGTACCGGCGGTGTGGTCCTTCTCCAGAGTCGTCATCAACGTCTCGGAGAAGCCGAACCGCTCGCGGATCGCCTCGGCCGTCCAGCCCAGCGCCTTCAGCAGCACGGTGACCGGCTGCCGGCGCTTGCGGTCGATGCGGACGCCGACGGTGTCGCGCTTGTCGACGTCGAACTCCAGCCACGCACCGCGGCTGGGGATGACCTTGACGCTGAACACGTCCTTGTCGGTGGTCTTGTCGACCGCCTGGTCGAAGTAGACACCGGGGGAACGGACCAGCTGGGTGACGACCACCCGCTCGGTGCCGTTGATGATGAAGGTGCCCTTGTTCGACATCATCGGGAAGTCACCCATGAACACCGTCTGGCTCTTGATCTCGCCAGTGGTGTGGTTGGTGAACTCCGCGGTGACGAACAGCGGGGCCGCGTAGGTCATGTCCTTGTCCTTGCACTCCTCGACGGAGGCCTTGACCTCGTCGAAGCGTGGGTCGGAGAAGGACAGCGACATCGATCCGGAGAAGTCCTCGATCGGGGAGATCTCGCTGAGGACCTCCTCAAGACCGCCAACCGGATTCTCCTCGCCGGCGTCGACCCGGCGCTGGAACCAGGCCTCGTTACCGACAAGCCATTCGAAGGACTGGATCTGCAGGTCTAGCAGGTTCGGCACGTTCAACGGTTCGCGAATGTTCGCGAACGAGACCCGCTTGGGTGCCCCAGGGATCCCCGACGTGTAGTTGGAAGCTGCAGAGACCTTGGTCGCGCGGGAGACTGCCAAGATGCGTCCTTCCGGGACTCTGAACTGGCTACAGCCGCATCAGCGAAAGTGCCCGGCGAAGTGACCGACGGGGGTCCGTACCCGCTGGCACAGTTCGCTAACACAGCTGTCAAGGGTGCAATGGCGCCCACGATCCTACGGTCCGGTGCAGGACAGACGGAAAGAGGGCAGCGCAAAGTAGCAGTCTAGCCGGAACTACGCCAGCTGTCGAGGGGGCCCACCGATGGCGGCCCAGCCCCGTGTTGAGCACCAGAGTGAACCCGCGCGAGCCCGCAGTCAAGAGATCACGCTTCGATCACCCTCGTGGCGCAAAACACGATCACCGCTCGTGACCATCAGAGGCGTCGTCTTGCCTGGTCAGCGCGCCATCTGCAGGTAACCGCAGGGACCCCGTGGCGACACTCCCGGCACCCCTCCGAACGGCCCTTGACAGTTCCGCCGGCGATCGCCCCACGAGTGACGAGCACCTCAACATCCGGGATCGCGTTCCCTATTCCTGGGACGACTCGGCCGAACGGAGCCATTCCCGCAAACCCGCCCCGCCACATTCACCCCGCGTGCTCACATCGACACCTGCAGTCATTTCCATTCCCAGGGAATTCGATCTTCGAATTCCCGATCCACCCCAGGGAGGCGCGGAGTGCCACCGAGCACGCAACGTCGCGATGCGCGCACGGCGCGGGATCTGGCGATCACCCGCATTCGTCCGGTGTGGACGAATGCGGGGCGAGCACGGAGCGCGCGCGGCCCGGCACGGCGGGAAAGATCCGGCCGACGCGATCACCCGAGCACGACGACGTCCGCCGCCCGATCTCGAAGTCGCCGCCGCCGGCGCGTGCCGTCCGTGAGTAGCAATGGTCGCAGTAATGACATTTCCCGCTGCGAACCGGTACTTTCGATCAGGAGCGCTTAACGAATGGTGCGTTCGGGCACAACTGCCCAACAGCACGATCTCAGGTGATGCACGCGGGCTATTCGGCGCTCGCGTCCGCCGGTAGCGTGATACGCCCCACCTGTTCCAGGTGCCCCGGGTGAGCAGGCCACAGGAGAACCGACCGATGACAGACGATGCAAGCCGCGCGAGCGAACGGTTCAGCGGGCTGCAGCGTTGGACAGGGGGGCCGGACCGCAGCGGTTCCAGCTCGAGCTGGTTCGCCGCCGAGCCGGAGGACGCCACGCCCCCGCCCCGGCAGGCCCCGCAACCTCCCGAGGCGCCGGCCCCCGAACCCCGGCGCAGCGCCGAGCAGCGCTACGCCGACGCCATCGCGGCGATGAACAAGATCGTCACCACCCTGGACTTCGAGCAGCTGCCCTGGGTGACCGAGGTGTTCCGGGCGACCGCCGGAGTGCTGAACGAGAACGACCCCGCGCGCGCGGGCGTGCTCAACAACCTGGGTAGCGCCGCGCAGCTGACGCACGTGCGCAGCGGCGCGCTGGCCGACCTGGAAGACGCGATCTCCTACTACCGGTCGGCGCGGGACTCGGCGCACAGCAGCGACCAGGACCGCGTGCTCTACCAGTGCAACCTCGCGCTGGCACTCACCGATCTCGCGAGCAAGACCGACAGCGCCTCATCGGCGGCGGAGAGCGTGCAGGTCGCGCGGGAGACCGTCGAGCAGACGCCGCGCCGCGACCAGCGCCGCGCGATGGCGCTGATCCGGCTGGCCAACGCGTTGCGGCTGCACGCCCGGCTGGCCGACGAGCCGCGGTCCGACGACGAGTCGATCGACGTGTTCCGGGAGGCCGCCCGGATCTCGCCGGCCAACGACCCGGCCACCTCCGAGCTGCTGATCAACCTCGGCGCGGCGCTGCTGCGCCGGTTCGAGCGCGGCGGCTCGCCCGAGGACCTCGACGAGGGCATCAAGCACCTCGGGTCCGGCGCCGGCGCCCTCGCCGACGGCGAGCCGCGGCGGGCCGCGTTGTGCCACCTGGCCAAGGCGCTACGGCTGCGGTTCCAGCGCAACGGCGATCTGACCGATCTGAACTCGGCGATCAGCGAGCTGATCGGCGTGCTCGGCATGCTGGAAAGCGGAAATCCCTTGCTGGGCACGGCGATCTGGCACCTCGCCGCGGCGACCGTCGAGCACGTCGACGCCACCGGCGAGGCGAGCCAGCTGCGCCGCGTGCTGCGGCCGATCGCGCCTGCGGTGCGCGCGATGTCCGCCGACGACCAGAGCCGCTCCGTCGCCCTCACCGGTTACGCGACCTTGCTGCGCAGGCATTTCCTGCACGGCGGGGAGGCCAAGGTGCTGGACACCGCGGTCACCGCAGGCGAGGCCGCGGTGGAGGCGGCGAGCGCGGCGGACCGCGGCGTGATGCTGCATTCGCTGGTCACCACGTTGATCGGCCGCTTCGAGCACCACGGGGAGGCCACCGACCTGGACCGGGCGGCCGAGATCGCGCGCGAAGCCGCGAAGCTCGACGCCGCGTCGCAGCCCGCGGCGTGGGCGCAGCTCGGCATCGTCTCGGCGCACCGGTTCCGGTTGACCGCCAAGACTCGGGACATCGAGGCCGCCATCGAGCTGCTGGACCAGGCGCTCATCGCGACGCCGGCGACCGCGCCGAACCGCGCGGGCATCGCCGTCCACCTCGGCCGCGCTCTGCGCACGCTCTACCAGCGCAGCGGGCGGAGGCGGTACTACCGGTGGGCGCGCAAGGTGCTCATGGAGGCCGCCGAGCAGTCCAACGCCCCCGCCGACCAGCGGCTCCGGGCGGCGAGCCTGTCCGGTCAGATCTGCGCGCAGGCGCACCGGTGGTCGGAGGCGCTGGAGTCGTTCGAGGTCGCGGTCGACCTGCTGCCGCTGGTCACGCGCGGCAAGCGGGTCGTCGCGTCGCCTGCCGCGCAGCAGCGGTGGGCGACGATCGCGGCCGATGCCGCGGCGTGCGCGTTGGAGAGCGGCGCGCCCGAGCGGGCCGTGGAGCTGCTGGAGCACGGGCAGAACGCGGTCCTGGCGGACTTCCTGCCGACCGGTGGAGAGCTCGGCGCGCTGCACCGCACCCATCCGGACCTCGCGGACGAGGCGGTCCGGGTGCGGCGGCTGCTGGACCGGCCGGTGGACGAGCCGGTGCTCATCGGGTCCGACGACCGGATGCGGCTGGCGCACACCTGGGACGAGCTGCTCGCGGAGATCCGCCAGGTGCAGCCGGGCCACCTGCTGCGCACGCCGATCGAGCAGCTGTCGGCCGCGGTGCCGGAAGGCTGCGCGGCGCTGGTCAACCTCAGCCGCTACCGGTCGGATGCGCTGGTGCTCATCGCCGGGCGAGTGCTGACCGTGCCGCTGCCGAACGCCGCGCCGGAGACCGCGGCCGACCGGGCGGGCGAGCTGCTGGCGGCCGCGCAGCAGGACGACCACGAGGCGCTGTCCGAGGCCCTCGACTGGACCTGGGACCGGATCGCGCGCCCGGTCATGGAGCGGATGGGCTACCTGCGCACGCCGGAGCCCGGCGCCCGGTGGCCGAGGATGTGGTGGAGCGCCCTCGGCGCGATGGCGTTCCTCCCGGTGCACGCGGCGACCTCGCGGACCGGTGAGTCCACATTGGACCGCGTGGTGTCGTCGTACACCCCGACGCTGGGCTGCCTGCTCCGGGCGACGCAGCGGCCGGTGCCGACGGGCGGCCGGGCCCTGGTGGCGGCCGGATCCGCCGAGCAGGTCGGGCGGGAACTCCCGCCGCAGAACCAGGTCCTGGCGCAGTACTGGCCGTCGGCGGAGATCGCGTCGGTGGAGAGCACCAGCGCGACCGAGATGCTGCAGCTGCTGCCGGAACACCCGTGGTTGCACGTGTGCGAGCCGAGTTCGCAGTTCCCGGGGCAGCCGGCGGCGGCGCTGCTGCTGGACCGCGAATCACCGCACCGGCCACTGGGCGTGGTCGAACTGGGCCAGGCGCCGTTGGAGGAAGCGGAGTTCGGCTACCTCGGCCAGTGCGCGACGGCGGCCGACCCGCCGTGCGCGGCGGCGGTGTCCCTGCCCGGAGCGCTGGGCTTCGCGGGGTTCACGCACGTCATCGGCACCCTGTGGGAGATCGACCCGGAGAGCGCGGTGCAGGTGCACGCCGACGTCTACGCCGCGGTGTTCGGCGGCGAGGAGTTCGACACGGACCGCTCGTCCTACGCCCTGCACAACGCGGCCCGCCAGCTCCGGGCCCGCTATCCCGAGGAGCACTGCATCTGGGCGGCCCACGTCCACATCGGACCGTGACGCCATAGCGGGCAGAACCGGGGCACTCCCGCGGCCACACCGGCTGCAGGCCCGGGAACGCCCAATTTTAGGCAAAATCGGAACAGCACCCCGCCACAGCCAGGCTGGCCACAGGCCCGGGGACGGTTCCAATTTCAGGGGTCGTTCCAGAATGGCTCCGCCTGGTCGTCCAGGAGGCGCCCGGCGCCTGACAGGCGGTGCCGGTTTCGCGCGAAACCGTGGCCCTGCACCCCAGACGTTCACGTCCCACACATCCCCGCGCACCATTCTAAAACGACCCCTCGGGCAGGGCCGGGGTGTGGTCGGCGGGTGGATTTCGCTTTCAGGGGCGGGGTTTCAGCCGACGGAGGGTGTAGCCGTCGCCGGTCGGGTCCAGGGCCGCGGTGGCTCGCTTGAACAGGTACTCGGCTCGTTCGTAGGACAGGCGGCTGCGGCCCGTCTCCGGGCACAGGTCGCCGTCCTGGGGCGGCCTGGACGGCCCGGGTCTGCGATCGGTCAGGAACAGCGGGCCCCGGGTGCGGCCCGCCACCAGCTCGGGGAGCAGCGCGGCCGTGCCGGATCGCCAGCTCACCCAGGCGCCGGCCACCCGGGCGCGGCGGTCGTCCAGGTCCAGGTCCTCGACGTTCAGGGACAGGACCGCCGTCACCGCGGCCCCGGATTCGTGCAGCAGCCGCCACAAGGTGCGTTCCCGCAGCGGGATCCCGGGGCGGTTCCAGATCTCGTCGAGCTGCGCGGGGTCGATCGGCAGCGCCGGGGAGCGGGTTTCGGCGCGGCGGTCCAGGCCCGCCGCCAGATCGTCCAGGCCCGCCCAGGCGGCGAACGACCGGATCGCCGCGCGGTGCCGGTTCCACGTCTTCGCCGCCACCGAGCCCCATGCCGTCTCGAACACCCTCGCCACTTGCTCGGCGGTCATGGCGGCCAGCGGCCGATCCCCCAGGGCAAGGCGCAGCCGTCGCAGGGTCTGCCCGTAGGAGCGGATCGTCGCGGCGTTCAGCTCGTCGCGTGCCAGGAACTCCTCGACCGCCGCCCCTAGCGTCGGACCGGAATCGCCGCCGGCGAGCTCTCCCGCGCGGCGGAGCAGGAAAGCGCGTTCTGCGCTGTTCTGGGTGAGCGCCGCGGCCCGCTCGAACTCGAACTTCGCCTCTCCGCCGCGCCCGAGCCGCGCCAGGAGGTCGCCCCGGACGCTGGGCAGCAGGTGGTAGTTCTGCAGAACCGGGTCGGCGCCCAACGAATCGACCAGCGCGAGCCCGGCGTCCGGCCCGCGCGCCATACCGACCGCCACAGCCTTGTTGAGCTGCACGATCGGCGTCGGCAACAGCCGGGACAACGCTTCGTAGAGCGCCGCGATCTGCGCCCAGTCGGTGTCCTCGGCGGTCCGCGCCCGCGCGTGGCACACGGCGATCGCGGCCTGCAGCACGTACGGGCCGGGGGCGCCGCCGATCTCCTTCGCTCGCAGCAGTGCGGCGAAGCCTCGGCGGATGAGCAGCTGATCCCAGCGCCCCCGGTTCTGCTCGTGCAGCTGGACGGGCTCCCCCGACGGGCCGGTGCGCGCGGCCGATCGCGACTCCTGGATCTCCATCAGCGCGACCAGCCCGTGCACCTCGGCCTCGTGCGGCGCCAGCTCGGCGAGCAACCGCCCCAGCCGCAGGGCCTCCTGGCAAAGTCCGGGGCGCAGCAGGTCGTCGCCGGCGGTAGCCGAGTACCCCTCGTTGAAGATCAGGTAGACGACGCCGAGCACCGACGAGACGCGATCGGCCAGCTCCGGGCCGTCCGGGAGGTCGAACGGCACCTGCCCCCGGGCCAAGGTCCGCTTCGCCGCGGCGATCCGCCGAGCGATCTGCGGTTCGCTGACGAGGAACGCCCGGGCGATCTCCGCGGCCGTCAGGCCACCGAGCAGCCGGAGGGTCAGCGCGACCCGCTCCCGCATCGGAAGCACCGGGTGGCAGGAGATGAACATCAGCCGCAGCACGTCGTCCTGTTCGAGGTCCTGCTGCCGTTCCTGCTCGTGCGCCAGCTGCTCGTGCTTCTCCTCCAGGCGGCGGGACCGCCGGATGTGGTCGATGGCGCGGCGCTTGGCGATCGCCATCAGCCAGGCGCCCGGGTTGTCCGGGATGCCCGCGGGCCATTGCTCCAGCGCGGCCACGAGCGCGTCCTGGGCCAGCTCCTCGGCCAGGCCGACGTCGTGCACCAGCCGCGTGAGCCCGGCGATGATCCGGGCCGATTCGAGCTTCCAGATCGCGTCGACGGTGCGCCGCACGGCGGGTGCGCCGCCCCGGTCGGGGCGGCGCGGACCGGGTGTCACGGGCCGAAGACCTGCTGGACCACGCTCTCGCCGTCACCGACGATCTTGCGGAACCGGCGGGCCAGCTCGATCGCCTCCTCCTTGGACCGGACCTCGACCAGCGCGAAGCCCGCCACCGACTCCTTGGCCTCGGCGAACGGCCCGTCCGTCACGGTGATCTCGCCGTCCGCGGAGGTCACCCGGACGCCGCCGGGTTCGAGTCCGCCGGTGGCCAGCAGGACCCCGGCCGCGGTCAGCTCCTCGACGAACTTGCCCATCTCGACGTACAGGCTCTCGTCGGGAGCGGCATCGGAGTCGGAGGCCTTGGTCATCATCAGATAGCGCACGGCGCTGTCCCCTTCCTTCGCTGAGCTGCCTTCCGCATCAGCGTCGGACGAGCTTATGCGACGGGGAACGGGCGCATTCCCTGTCGCATCGCCGGTTCGACGTGTTGGCGAGAACCCGAGCACCGCAACAGGAAGGACGAAGCCATGGCCAAGTTCGCCACCGTGCAGGAGTACACCGCCTCGCTCCCCGAGGCCCAGCGCGCGATCGCCGACGAGCTGCTTCCGCTCATCGACGAGGCGCTGCCCGGCGCGGGAGCGGTCTGGCACGGCCACCCGGTGTGGAGGCTCGGCCCGGCGCCCGGCAAGTCGCCGGTCTGCTTCATCAAGGCCTTCTCCGCCCACGTGTCCTTCGGCTTCTGGCGCGGCCAGGAGATCACCGACGCGTCCGGCCGCCTCGAACCCGGCTCACGCGCGATGGCGAGCGTCAAGCTCCGCACCCCGTCCGACATCGACGCCGGGTTGTTCACCGACTGGCTGCGCGCGACCCGCGACCTGGAGACCGCAACCGCCTGACCTGAACCCGGGTGAGCAGCGCCGACCACCCGACGCTGCTCACCCGTGTGCCGGAGGAGCCGTTCGGGAACGTGTTCCGTACGCCGTTTTCGCGCGAAAGCGGCGTTCCCCACGCCTAGCGGGTGACGGTTTCGCGCGAAAGCGGCGCTTCTGAAGGGTCGCGGCGTCGGTCAGCGCAGGGTGATCTGGGTGATCTTCCACTTCTCGCCCTGCTTCTCGGCACTCACCGAGATCTGGGCCGGGCCGACGTTGCTCTCGCCGGTGTTGGCGCGCATCGCGTGCTGGTCGACGAACAACAAGAGCTCGGCGCGGTCGCCCTGCAGCCTCGTCACCGCGCTGTTCTTCACCGTCGTGGTGACGATCAGCTGCTGCTGCGGGGCCTGCTCCCGGACCACCTTGAACAGGTCGTCGTACTTCTGCACCGCCGAGCCGACCAGCAGGTCCCGCGCGGCGGCCTCGGTCTTGCCCGTGTCGTTGAAGTCGTAGGAGAACACCTTCTCCACGGCATCGCCGATCTGGCCGTTGACCTCGCTGGTGGCCCCGGCCGAGACCAGCGCCTGGTTGGCCCCGGCCCCGGAGTACCGCGCGTCGAACGCCTTGATGCCGAGGAACACCGCCGCCCCGATGAACAGGACCGCGAGGATCCAGACCGTCCACGCCAGGCCCGTCAACGACGTCTTGCCGGACGCTGCCGCGCCGGCCGCGACACCGGGCTGCGCCCCGGTCCACGCCTGCTGCGCGTCGTACGGGGCCGCGGCTACGCCGCTGGACCCCTCCGGCTCCACACCAGCCGCTTCGCTGCCCTCCGCGACCGGCTCCGCCGAGCCGCGCTCCGCCGAGCCGCGCTCCGCCACATCGGCTTCGCCGACCTCGACGGTCGGCTGCACCGAACCGGCCGCCGGTGCGACGTCGCTGCGCTCCGGCGCGGCTTCGACGGAACCGTTGCGCGGGGTCTCGGCATCCGGCTCCCGCTTCGCGGTCCCCTTGGCAGCCTGCCGCTCCTCCGCGGCGCGCCGGGCTTCCCGGGCCTCCTCCTGGAGGGCGTCGCCGAGCAGGGTTTCGCGGTTGCGCAGGCCCGCCACCTTGGGACGGCGGGTGGGGGTCTTGCGGCGGTTGCTTGGCACTGACTGCACTCCTCGAATTGCTTGCGAGTGTCGCCGTTCAGCCGACCGGCACGGTGCCGAGCGCACTGAGCTTCCAGGTCTCGCCTTCGCGGGTGAGCTCGGCCTGGTAGCGGTCCTGCTTGTTGGTCGGCTGCTGGCCCTCGATGGTGACCGTCACCTGCACGACGGCGATCATCCGGGCCTTGCCCGCGTTCTCGTCAAGCTCGACGATCCCGGCGTCGAGCACCCGGGCCGTGGTGCTGCTCTTGGCCTGGGTGATCTGGGTCGCGTAGTTCTGCCGGCCTTGCCGGATCTCGTCTCGCAGCGGGCCGGTCGAGTTGTCCTCCCAGCGCTTCAGGCCGCCGTCCACATCCCGGTAGTCGAGGCTGTTGAAGCTGATGATCGCGCTCGTCCCGTCGTGCAGCGCCGCGTCCCGCACCTCCGCGCGGGCGACCGAGTCGCTGTTGCCGGCCAGCGCCCACGTGACGCCGAAGAACAGGCTGGCCACCACGCCGATCGCGAGCAGCGTCAGGCCCGTGATCAGGCCCAGGACCGGGCGCTTCCGCTCAGCGGTTCCGGTGGTCATTTCGGCCTCCTCCCTACTGTCCCGGTGCATTCTGCGCGCCGCGGACCGACGTGTCACTGCCCTGGGGCTCCGCGCAGTGCGCGTTGGGGTTCAGCGGCATCTCGCGGAAGTCGTCGCCGGCGCGGCGCTCGGTCGACTCGTAGCCCTTGGTGCAGGGCAGCGGGTCGAACACGTTGAGCACCAGGCCGAAGTGCGCGGTGCCGTCGCCGGGCACCACCGTGTTGCTGGCGGTGACGATCGCCGGGTACAGCGTCATGATCTGCTCGATGCCGTCGACGCGTTCGGCCATGACCCGCGATGTGGTCGTCAGGTTCGCCAGCAGCGGTCCGAGCTGCTGGTTCTCCTGCAGGAGCGCGCTGACCTGGCGGGCCGCCGGTGGGGCGCGCTCGATCACCGCGCGCAGGTCGCCGTCGGAGTTCTTCACCGACTCCGACAGCAGCCGCAGGTCTTCGCCGAACGACCTGATCGCCGAGCCCTGCTCGTTCTGGGTGGCCAGGACTGCCTTGCCGTCCTGGAGCAGCTGCACCGTCTGCGGCAGGTGCTCCTGCGCGGCGGCGGTGAACTCGCGGCTGGTGTCCAGGATGGTCTGCAGGTGGCCGCCGTTGTCGCGGAACGCCGTGCCGAGCTCGCTGACCACGGTGCGCAGCGACTCCTCCGGCACCGAGTTCGCGAACGCGTCCAGGTTCGTCATCAGGCTTTCCACCGGCAGCGGCGTGGTCGCGGATTCCTGCGCGATCACCGAACCGTCAGCCAGGAACGGGCCGTCGTCGCTCTTGGGCCGCAGATCGACGTACTGCTCACCGACCGCGGACCGGTTGGTCACCACCGCCTGCACGTCGCGCGGGATCCGCGGCGCGCTGGACTCGATGTCCAGCGGCACCTCCACGCCGGTGCCGGTCAGCTTCAGGTCGCCGACCCGGCCGACCGGCACCCCGCGGTAGGTGACCTCGGCGTTGTTGAAGACGCCGCCGGTGTCGGCGAGTTGCAGCGTCACCACGTAGCCGCGCGGGCCGAACAGCCGGTCCAGGCCCGCGTAGCGGGCTCCGGCGTAGCTGACGCCGACCAGGGCGATCGCGACGAACGCGATGATCTGCAGGCGCACTCGACGGGTGAGCATCAGCGGCCACCTCCCAACAACGAGCCCAGCAGGCCACCGGATTCCCGCTCCGGCTCGGCCGGCGGTTGCGCGGGCTGCTCCGGCGGCGCCTGCGGCGTCAGCGGCAGCGGGATGGACTTCAGGGCGTCCGGCAGCGGGATCAGCGGCTGCCGGCTGCGACCGAGGTTCTCGAGCACGTGGGTGAGGTTCAGGTCCACGTTGGCGTAGAGGTTGGTGAAGTCGCTGTTGCCGATGCCGTCGACCGCGTTGTCCGGGAACGGGAACGAGACGAGCACCTCCAGCGACTTCGGCAGGCTGTCACCCGCCGCGGCCAGCTGGTTCAGGGCCGGCGCGAGCTGGTTGAGGTTGTGCACCAGGTCGTCGCGGGACCTGTTGACCACGTCCGTGCCGACGCCGGAGAGCTGGTCGAGCGACTGCAGCATGGTGACCAGCTGGGTGCGCTGCTCGTTGAGCACCCGCAGCCCGGGTTCCAGGTCGCGCAGCGCGGTGTCGATGCTCCCGCGCTGCTCGTTGAGCCGGGCGCTGAGCCGGTTGATGCTGTCCAGTGCCCGCGTGATGTCGTCGCGCTGCGCGTCCAGCCCGGCGACCAGTTCGTCCAAATTGGACAACAGGCTGCGGACGTCGGACTCGCGGCCCTCCAGCGCGGCGTTGAGCTCCTTGGTGATGTTCTGCAGCTGCGCCACGCCACCGCCGTTGAGCAGCATGGACAGCGCGCCGAGCACCTCTTCCACCTCGGGGTTGCGGCCGGTGCGGTCGAGGCCGATCAGGGCTCCGTCAGCGAGGCGGCCGACGTCGGACTGCCCCTCCGGCGGGCCGGCGAGCTCGACGTACTTCTCGCCGAGCAGGCTGGACTGCCGCAGCCGGGCGGTCGCGTTGGCCGGCAGCTTGACGTCGCCGTTGACCTGCACGGTCACCTCGGCCTGCCAGGAGTCGGGGGCGAGACCGATGGTCGACACCCGGCCGACCGGCACGTCGTTGACCCGCACCCCGGCGTTGGGCCCCAGGTCCAGCACGTCGGCGAAGCGCACCTTGACCTCGTAGGGGTCGCTGCCGAGGTCGGCGCCGCCGGGCAGCGGCATGTCGTAGACGCCCTGCGAACTGCACCCGCCGAGCACGACCAGCGCCAGCACGGCGGCCCCAACCTTCGGACCACATCGCAACGACGACCGTGCCCGCCCCGAGCGGGTCCGCAATTTCCATTGAAATCGAAGGTTCGATTTCAATGGAAATTGCGTCAGAAACAGTCCCTTCACCGGGTGCCTCCCGCGGTTTGGGTGCCGCTCGCGTCGGAGAGCGGAAGCGGAAGCGGTGGGAGCTTGCCGTTCTGGATGGCGTTGAGGGTCTCCGCCGGGGTCGGCAGCTTCACCACGCCGTCGAGGATCGGCTGCAGCGACTTGCACGCGTCGCTGACGTCCTTCGGCAGGTCCGCCGGGCTGTGCTGCTGCAGCATCTTGCACACCGCCACCACCGGCGGCTGGTTCAGCTCGTTGAAGTTCGCGCGGACGTCCAGCGTTCCCGCCGCGCCGTTGTAGGCGTTGTTGAGGTTGCTCAGCGCCAGCGGCGCGTTGTTCAGCGACTCGCTGAGCGCTTCCTTCTGCTCCACCAGCACGGTCGCCACCGCGTTCAACTGGTCGACGTTGGACTTCACCAGGCCCCGGTTGTCCCGCACGAAGGACTCGACCTTGCCCAGCGCCACGGCCAGCTCCGCCAGCGCCGCGCTCATGTCCTCGCGCTCGCCGGCCAGCAGCGAGCTGACCTGCTGCATCTGCGTGTTGAACCGGCGCACCTGGTCGTCGTTCTCGGCCAGCATCGTGGTGAACCGCTGCACGTTGTCGACGGTGGCGAACAGCTGATCGCTGTTGCCGGACAACGTGGTGCCGACCTCGCCGAGGTTGCGGATGGTCTCCGACAGCGCCTTCCCGTTGCCGTCGAGGTTCGCCGCGCTGGTGTTGAGCAGGTCGGTCAGCGCGCCGTCGGCGTTGGCGCCGTCGGGCCCCAGCGCGGTCGTGATGTCGTTGAGGCTGCGGTAGATCTGGTCCAGCTCCACCGGAGTCGCGGTGCGCTCCTTCGGGATCACCGCACCGTCGGCCAGCTCCGGCCCGCCCCGGTAGACGGGGGCGAGCTGCACGTAGCGGTCGCTGACCACGCTCGGCGCGACCGCCACCGCGCCCGCGTCGGCGGGCACCTTCACGTCGCGGTCCACGCTCATCACGACGCGCACCACCTGGCCCTGCGGCACGACCTCGTCGACGGTGCCCACCGGGACCCCGAGGATCCGCACGTCACCTCCCGGGTAGATGCCGACGGCGGCGTGGAAGTACGCGGTGACCTTCCGCTCGGCGGCGCCGAAGAACAGCCACCACACCCCGGTGGTCACGGCGAGCACGACCACCACGGCGATCGACAGCGTCCTGGTCAGCGACGGGCGTGCGCTGGTCATGGCTGGCAGCCCTTCTGGTTGATCGGACCGATGGCGGGCGGCAGCAGGCCGCAGATGTAGGTGTCGAACCAGCGGCCGTTGCCCAGAACGTTGGAGAAGTACCTGGTGAACGGGGCGAACATCTCGAGGCTGCGGTTCAGGTTGTCCTGGTTGCGCTGCAGCATCTTGGTGACCCGGTCGAGCTGCTGCAGCGCCGGGCCGATCTGCGCGTTGTTGTCGTCGACCAGCCCGCTGAGCTGCTGGGACAACGTGCGGGTGCCGTCCAGCAGGCCGCTGATCGAATCCCGCCGCGCCCGGATCTCCTGCAGCAGCAGGTTGCCGTCGGCCAGCAGCTTCTCGAAGTCGGCGTTGCGGTCGGCGATCGTCTTCGACACCTGCGAGGTGTTGCTCAGCAGGTGCTCCAGCTGCTCGTCGCGCGAGGAGATGGTCCGCGACAGCTGCGACAACCCGTCCAGCGCGCCGCTGACCTCGTCCGGCGTGCCCTTGAACGTGTTGGAGAGCGTGCGGAAGCTCTCCGCGAGCTGCCCGGTGTCGATCTTGTCCACAGTGGTCGAGAGGTCGCTGAAGGCCTCGATGACGTCGTAGGGCGACACGGTGCGCTGCAGCGGGATCGGCTCGGACGGCGACATTTCCTCGCCGCCCTGCGGGTCCAGCGCCAGGTACTTCTGGCCGAGCAGCGTCTTGATCCGGATCGCGGCCGTGGTGTGGTCGCCCAGCCACGCGTCGCCGACCCGGAAGCTGACCAGCACGTGGTCGCCCTCGATCTCGACGTCCGAGACGGTGCCGACCTTCACCCCGGCGATGCGCACCTCGCTGTCCGGCCGCAGCCCCGCGGCCTCGGTGAACTGCGCGGTGTAGGTGGTGCCGCCGATGAACGGCAGGCGCTCGAAGTTCAGCGCGAGCAGGAACATCAGCACCAGCGCCAGGAGGCCGGCGATGCCGATCTTGAGCGGGTCGCGCTGGGAGAATGCGGTCATCGCTGGCACCTCGGCTGCGTCACCGGCATCAGCGGCAGCGGCAGGTTCAGCTCGCCGATGCCGACCGTGCCACCGGCCTTGCACATGTAGAAGTTGAACCAGGAGCCGTGGCTGGCCGTCCGGCCGATCGTTTCGAGCTTGCCGGGCATGTTCTGCAGCACCCGCTCGGTCAGCTGCTCGTGGTCGTTGAGGTTCTTCGACAGCTCACCGAGACCCGCGATGTCCTGCTGCAGCCCCGGTCGCGCCTCGGTCAGCAGGCCCGCGGTGCTGTTCGTCAGGCCGTCCATCGCGGTGATCGCGGAGCCGATCGAATCCCGGTCGGCGGACAGCCCGGACACCACCTGCTGCAGCTGGCCGATGAGCTCGGACAGCTGCTGGTCGCGGGAGTTGACGGTGTCCAGGACGCCGTTGAGGTTGTCGATGACCTGCCCGATCACCTGGTCGCGGGAGGCGATCGTGGAGGTCAGCGAGGCGGTGTGGGCCAGCAGGCTCTCCACCGTGCCGCCCTCGCCCTGCAGCACCTGGATGATCTCGTAGGACAGCTTGTTCACGTCTTCCGGCGAGAGCGCCTGGAAAAGGGGCTTGAACCCGCCCAGCAGCACGGTCAGGTCCAGCGCCGGCTTGGTGCGCTCCAGCGGGATCTCGCCGCCCGGGGGCAGGACTCCGCTGGAATCGCCCGCGCCCTGCTCCAGCGCGATGTACCGCTGGCCCACCAGGTTCCGGTACTTGATGGTGGCGGTCACCGAGCTCGGCAGCCGCCGGTCCGACACGTTGAACCGCACCTCGGCGATCCGCCGGTCGACCACCTCGATGCTCTCCACCTGGCCGACCTTCACCCCGGAGATGCGCACCTCGTCGCCCTCGTTGAGGTTGGTGACGTCGGTGAACCGCGCCGTGTAGGACTCCGACGCGCGCAGGTCCCGGTTGGCGATGGTCAGCACCAGCAACCCGGTGGCCAGCACGGTGACCAGCACGAAGATCAGGAACTTCACCAGTGGTGCGACGATGCTGCGGCCGTTCACCGGTAGCTCACCTCCGCTCCGCGAAGCACGGGCCCGACCAGCAGCGAGCCCCAGTCCGGCACCTCACTCGCCGGGCGGCCCACCGCGGGCGCCAGCAACACCGCCACCATGTCCCGCTCGGCCGGGGAGTTCACCCAGGTCGCGGACTGCGGCGAGGTGCTGGCGGGCAGGTAGCCCTGGCCCATCGACGGCGGGTTCAGGCCGCCGTCGGCCGGCCGCGACGCGGGCGGCGGAACCGAGCCGTCCTTGTACGGCCCGTCCGGCGGGTACTCCGGCACCGGATCCGGCAGCGGCATGAAGTTGTAGCAGCGCGGGCCGCGCTTGTCGGCGAACTCCGGCTCGTCCTGGTTCGGCACGTACTTGCCGCGGGTCGCGACGACCTCCAGGGTGATGTGCAGGCCCGGCTCGGCGGACCCCTCGCCCAGCACCTGCCGCATCCGCGGCACGAACTCCGCCATCTCCTGCAGGAAGCACGGGTACTCGGGCGCGTACTTGGCCAGCACGTCCAGCGTCGGCCGCTGCGCCTCGCCGAGCTGGATGATGTTCTGCCGGTTGTCCCGCAGGAAACCGGTCAGATCACCGGAGCTGGTGGTCAGCTGCGAGGTGAGCGCGGTCAGGTTCTCCCGCTGCGCCACCAGGGTCCGGGCGGTGGTGCTGAAGTTGTCCAGCGCCTCCAGCACGTCCGGCGCGGCCTGCTCGTAGGTCTGCGCGACGCCGACCAGCTCCTGCAGGTTCTCCTTGAGGTCCGGCACCGACGGGTTGAGCCCGTCCAGGTAGGTGTTCAGCTGCGACAGCGTCTCGCCCAGCGGCTTGCCGCGCCCGGCCAACGCCTGGTCCAGCGCGTTCAGCGTCACGGCCAGGTCGTCCGGGTGGACCGCCTGCAGCACCGGCATCGTGTCGGACAGCACCTGCTCCAGCTCGATGCCCGCGCTGGTGCGGTCCTGCTCGATCACGTCACCGGAGGCCAGTGTCGTGGTCGACGCCTGCTCCGGCAGCTCCAGCGACACGTACCGCTCGCCGAAGAGCGTCCGCGGCAGCAGCCGCGCCGACACGTTCGACGGCAGCTGCTCGGCCCGCTCCGGGTCCAGCGCCAGCCGCAGCTCCGCACCGTCCCCTGTGGACGTCACGCTCACCACCCGGCCGACGACCATGCCGCGCACCTTCACGTCCGACTCGGGCAGCAGCTGGTTCCCGGTCGACGGCGCCTTCAGCACGACGTCCACGCTGGACGCGAAGGCCTTCTGGTAGATCGCCACGGTCAGCCCGATGAACAGCACCATGCTCATCAGCAACGCCAGGCCGAGGGCGCGGCGCCGGAGCGTCGTCAACGCGCTTCGCGTGCTCATCCCGTGATCCGAACCGTCGTCGTGGTGCCCCAGATCGCGAGGCTGAGGAAGAAGTCGAGCAGCGCGGTGGTCACGATCGCGGTCCGCACCGCGCGCCCCACCGCGATGCCGACACCGGCCGGGCCGCCGCTGGCGCGGTAGCCGTAGTAGCAGTGCGTCATGATCACCACCACGCTGAAGACGAGCACCTTCCCGAAGGACCACAACACGTCCTCGGGAGGCAGGAACAGGTTGAAGTAGTGGTCGTAGGTGCCCGCGGACTGGCCGTAGATGTAGATCGTGACCGCGCGGGCGGCGATGTACGACGTCAGCAGGCCCAGCACGTACAGCGGGATCACCGCGATGAACCCGGCGATCACGCGGGTCGTCACCAGGTACGGCAGGCTGGGGACGCCCATGACTTCCAGCGCGTCGATCTCGTCGGAGATCCGCATCGCGCCCAGCTGCGCGGTGAAGCCGGAGCCGACCGTCGCCGACAGCGCGAGCCCGGCGACCAGCGGCGCGATCTCGCGGGTGTTGAAGTACGCGGAGACGAAGCCGGCGAACGCCGAGGTGCCGAGCTGGTCCAGCGCCGCGAAGCCCTGCAGGCCGACCACGGTGCCGGTGAACAGCGTCAGGCCGATCATCACGCCTACCGTGCCGCCGATCACCGCCAACGCGCCGCTGCCGAAGCTCACCTCGGCCAGCAGCCGCAGCGTCTCCTTCGCGTAGCGGGCGATCGCCCGCGGAATCCACGCCAGCGAGCGCAGGTAGAACGACATCTGGTCGCCCAGGTCGTCCAGCATCACCAGCGGCCGCCGGGCCGCGCGCTTCGCGCGCTGCGAGATGGTCACCATGTCATTTCCGCCTCTTTGAAGCGGCGAAGCCGCTTAGCCCACCTACGCGACTCGCACCGCCGCGGGTTCTCAGACGTCGTCCTCGCGAGGACAGCCCCAGCGTGGTGTATTGGACATACATGAGTCGGGGATCCCGCAGTCGAGGCGGCGTCTGAGGTTCCGCTATCCGCACCGCTGAGCAAACCGAGTTCCGGGAACACGCTTCTCATGTCACATTCCCTTTGGCGGGACCAGTTGCAGGTAGAGCGTCGTTAAGACGAAGTTCACGGCGAACAGGAGCAGGAAGGTGATCACCACCGACTGGTTCACCGCGTCCCCGACGCCCTTCGGTCCCGGCGGCGGGTGCAGGCCGCGATAGGCGGCCACCACGCCGGCCAGGAACCCGAAGATCACCGCCTTCAGCTCGCCGATCCACAGGTCGGACAACTGCGCCAACGCGTTGAAGCTCGCCATGTACGCGCCGGGCGTGCCACCCTGCATGATCACGTTGAACGTGTAACCGCCGAGCACGCCGACCACGCTGACCATGCCGTTGAGCAGCAGCGCCACCAGCATCGCGGCCAGCACCCGCGGCACCACCAGCCGCTGGATCGGCGAAATCCCCAGGACCTCCATCGCGTCGATCTCGTCGCGGATCTTCCGGGAACCGAGGTCCGCGCAGATCGCCGAGCCGCCGGCCCCCGCGATCAGCAGCGCGGTCACGATCGGGCTGGCCTGCTGGATGATCGCCAGCACGCTCGCCGCGCCGGTGAACGACTGGGCGCCGATCTGCCTGGTCAGCGAGCCGAGCTGGAGCGCGATCACCGCACCGAACGGGATCGACACCAGCGCGGTCGGCAGGATCGTCACGCTGGCGATGAACCAGCACTGCTGGATGAACTCGCGGATCTGGAACGGGCGGCTGGGCATCGCCCGCACCACGTCGAGCGCCAGCGCGAACATGCGGCCGGTCTCGCGAAGCCCGCCCGCCCCCGGGAACCGCGCCTGGGACGGCGAACTCACGACTCACCCCGCTTGCGGCCGAACCAGCGGCGCCGCGACGACTCGGCCGACTCCTCCGCATCCCACGGCGTCGACTCCGGCTGCCGGGGGTGGGGCGTCGGGCGCACCTGCTGCGGCGGCACATCGGCGACCGCCGCCGGCGGCAGCCGGTCCTGGGCCGGCGCCTGCACCGGCTCGGTCTGCTGCGGCCACGCACCGGTCGCGGGCGTGGAAAAACCGTAGAGCGCCAGCTCATCCGGGGTGAGCGTCTTGAGGATCTCCTGCTGCGCCGACGGGTTCAGCGTCCGCAGCTGGCGCAGCACCCGGTCCTTGCGGCGGCGCACCGCGGTCCGCTCCGGCATCCCCGGCGAGACCTCCAGCTGCGCCATCATCGGCGGCACGGCGAGCTGGCTCAGCCGCGCCAGCTCGGACGGCCCGATGTCCTTCTCCTCGCTCATGCCGATCGGCCCGTCGGCGCGCCCGTTGAGGAACTGCACCACCACCGGCTCGGCAGAGGTCAGCAGCACCTCGCGCGGCCCGAACATCACCAGGTTCCGGCGGTAGAGCATGCCGATGTTGTCCGGCACCGTCCGGGCGGTGTTGATGTCGTGCGTGACGATCAGGATCGTGGCGTCGATCTGCGCGTTCAGGTCGACGATCAGCTGGTTCAGCAGCACGGTGCGGACGGGGTCCAGCCCGGAGTCGGGCTCGTCGACGAGGATGATCTCGGGGTCCAGCACCAGCGCGCGGGCCAGCCCGGCGCGCTTGCGCATACCGCCGGAGATCTCGCCGGGCAGCTTCTCCTCGGCGCCGAGGAGACCGACCATCTCCATCTTCTCGAGCACCAGGTCGCGGATCTCGGACTCGCCCTTGCGGGTGTGCTCGCGGAGCGGGAACGCGATGTTGTCGTAGAGGTTCATCGACCCGAACAGCGCGCCGTCCTGGAACAGCACGCCGAACATCTTCCGGATCTCGTAGAGCTCGCGCTCCGAGCAGGTGCAGATGTCCGTGCCGTTGATGACCACCTTGCCCTGCTCCGGCTTCAACAAGCCGACCAGGGACTTCAGGAACACCGACTTTCCGGTCCCGGAAGGCCCGAGCAGCACGCTGATCTCGCCGGGAGGAAGCGTCAGGCTGACGTCCCGCCAGATGGTCTGCGCGCCGAAGGACTTCGACAGTCCGTCGACAACCACCTCGACGCCCATCCGCACCTCCGCGTTCCTCGAATTAACCGCATCGGGGGTCACCCCGGTGAGGCAGCCTGGCACATGTGACGCGCTTAACGAAGGTCATCGGCGTCACACCTATGCAACGAGCCTGACGCGAACGGGTTACTCGCCAGTTCACTTCGATTCGGGAAACCACAGGATTTGTCCGGTAAAAGCGATTCTTCTTTCCCGGACAGCAAAAAAGGCGAGCACTCGCAACCGCGAGTGCTCGCCTTTTTACCGTCAGTCAGATGCTCACTTGACGGAGACCGACGCGCCGGCCTCTTCCAGCTTGGCCTTGACCTCTTCGGCCTTCTCCTTCTCGACCTTCTCCAGGATCGGCTTCGGAGCGCCCTCGACCAGCTCCTTGGCCTCCTTCAGGCCCAGGCCGGAGACGATCTCACGGACGACCTTGATGACCTGGATCTTCTTGTCGCCAGCGCCCTCGAGGATGACGTCGAACTCGTCCTGCTCCTCGGCGGCCGGGGCAGCGGCGCCGGCCGGGCCCGCCACGACGGCGGCCGGGGCGGCGGCGGTGACGTCGAAGGTCTCCTCGAACTGCTTCACGAACTCCGACAGCTCCAGGAGGGTCATCTCCTTGAAGACGTCCAACAGCTCTTCGTTGCTCAGCTTCGCCACGGCGGCGTTCCTTTCAGTTCAGTGCCCGGGAACGGGAAGTGCCCGGGTGGGGAGTTCTTGCAACCGACAACTGCGCCCGAAGGGACTCAGGCGTCGGCTTCGCCGCTCTTCTTCTCCTGCAGAGCGGCGGCCAACCGAGCCACCTGGGACGCCGGCGCGGCGAACAGCGCAGCGGCCTGGCCCATCTTGGCCTTCATGGCACCGGCCAGCTTGGCCAGGGTGACCTCGCGGGAGTCGAGGTCGGCAATGCCCTCGACCTCGGACACGGACAGCGCGCGGCCGTCCATGTAACCGCCCTTGATCACCAGGGCCTTGTTGTCCTTGGCGAATTCACGCAGAGCCTTGGCCGCGTCGACCGGCTCGCCCTCGACGAAGGCGATCGCGGTCGGGCCGACGAACAGGTCGTCGAGGCCCTCGACGCCGGACTGCTCGGCGGCACGCTTGACCAGCGTGTTCTTCGCGACACGGTACGAGGTGCCCGCACCGAGGGCACGACGCAGCTCAGACAGCTGCGCCATGGACAGCCCGCGGTACTCGGTCACGACCGCAGCGGTCGAGTTGCTGAACTTATCCGCGATCTCAGTGACCGCATCAACCTTGTCGGGCTTCGCCATGTCGCCTCCTCTCTATCTCCGACTGTGATCCGCATCCAGTCGGTCCTGAGACGACAAAACGCCCCGGCGCAGAAAGCACGGGGCGTCAAGATCATGGGCGCGCGGTGGCGCGCACGGATAGCCTCGTCCCTCCTGCGCGGGCCGCCCGCATCTCACGGGACCTTCGTTCTCCCCGCCCCTGGCGGGGCACGAAGAAGACCAGCGGTCTTGGGTGGAACCTCGACCAGCGTACGCGACCCGTCCCGGGGTCCACCAACCACCCCCTGTCTCGCCTTCCGGCGGTCACCGGTCGTGACCTGGACGCGACGGCCGGGCATCATGTTGTGCGTGGCTGATCAGCACGAGTCGCCCCGCCCGAACCTGCCGGAGAAACCGCGCACCGCGGAGGTCGTCGACGCCGAGGTGGTGGACAGCGAGGTCGTCGAGGCCGACGCACCGGCGCGCCCGCAGCAGTCGGCGGACGACGCGGAGTTCCGCCAGTACCAGCAGTTCCTGGAGTTCCAGAAGTTCCGCGAATGGCAGCGGTCCCAGGACGGGGAAGTAGCGGTTCCGCCGTCGGCGGCGCCCCCGGCCGCGAAGCCGGAAGCGCCGAAGAAAGCCTGGTGGAAGCGCGCCCTGGGCCTGCTGCGCTACAAGCTGGTCCGCCGCCTGATCTACCTGCTGCTGGCGCTCCTGCTGCTCAACTACCTGTACAACAGCGTGATGACGTCCTGGTTCGGCAGCACCGGAGGCGGCAATGGCACCGGCAACAGCGGCATACCGACCGACTCGGTGCCGGTGAAGTCGACGAACCCCCAGCAGGCGGTGCGCAGCGTCTACAACTACCTGCGCGGGGCGGGTCCGGAACGGACCTGCGAGCTGTTCGACGCGGATGGCAAGTCCGGCTTCGCCGGCGCCTACCAAGCCCCGGACTGCGCCACCGCGGCGCGCCAGGTGCACCAGCAGATCACCGACCCGAACGCGTACGCGAACCCCAAGTTCGACCACAACGCGGTGACCGAGATCGGCCAGGAGGCCCAGGTCCTCGGCTGCCGCGTGCAGGTCAACGGCGGTCCCCGCCTCGGCACCTTCAAGCTCACCAAGCAATCGGACGGCGGCTGGACGATCAGCGCCTACGCCCTCCAGGCCGAGAGCTGCGGCGGCTAGCAAGCTCCCAATTTTGCCTAAAATTGGGCGTCCCTCCTGGTGAGGCCAGCCGCGCACCCAGGGGGAGCACCCAATTTTGCCTAAAATTGGGCGTCCCACATGCGAAAGGGCGGGCCGCCCCTGGTGGGGTGGCCCGCCCTCTCAGCGGAACTCCGGGATCAGGCCGAGGCCGTGATCCGGGTCGCGTTCGGGTCGACCGGGATGCCCGGGCCCATCGTGGTGGTGAAGGTGACCTTCTTCAGGTACCGGCCCTTCGACGCCGACGGCTTCGCGCGCAGGATCTCGTCCAGCGCCGCCGCGTAGTTCTCCACCAGCTTCTCGGTGTCGAACGACGCCTTGCCGATGATGAAGTGCAGGTTGGCCTGCTTGTCGACGCGGAAGTTGATCTTACCGCCCTTGATCTCCGTGATCGCCTTGGTGACGTTCGGAGTGACGGTGCCGGTCTTCGGGTTCGGCATCAGGCCGCGCGGGCCGAGCACCCGAGCGATCTTGCCGACCTTGGCCATCTGGTCCGGGGTGGCGATCGCCGCGTCGAAATCGAGCCAGCCGCCCTGAATGCGCTCGATCAGGTCCTCGGAACCAACCGCGTCCGCACCGGCGGCCTCGGCCTCGGCGGCCTTGTCCCCGACGGCGAACACGATGACGCGGGCAGTCTTACCAGTGCCGTGCGGCAGGTTCACGGTGCCGCGGACCATCTGGTCTGCCTTGCGGGGGTCGACGCCCAGCCGCAGCGCCACCTCGACGGTGGCGTCGTACTTGACCTTGGCGGTCTTCTTGGCCAGCTCGGCGGCCTCCGTCGGCGCGTACAGCCGCGCGCGATCGATCAGCTCGGCCGCCTGCTGGTATGCCTTGCTGCGCTTTGCCATTTCTGTCCCTATCGCAGGTGGATCAGTTGTGGTTGGTCGGGCTGCGCTGGAGCCCTCCCACACTGCCAGCCGTCCGGCTGGGTCAGCCCTCGACCGTCAGGCCCATCGACCGGGCGGTGCCGGCGATGATCTTGGCGGCCTGGTCGATGTCGTTGGCGTTGAGGTCGGCCATCTTGGTCTGCGCGATCTCGCGGACCTGGTCCATGGAGACCTTGCCGACCTTGGTCTTGTGCGGCTCGCCACTGCCCTTGGCCACGCCCGCCGCCTTGAGCAGCAGCTTGGCCGCCGGCGGGGTCTTCAGCGCGAAGCTGAAGGAGCGGTCTTCGAACACGGAGATCTCGACCGGCACGACGTTGCCACGCTGGTTCTCCGTGGCGGCGTTGTAGGCCTTGCAGAACTCCATGATGTTGACGCCGTGCTGACCCAGCGCCGGGCCGACCGGCGGGGCCGGGTTGGCCTGGCCGGCCTGGATCTGCAGCTTGATGATCGCTGCGAGCTTCTTCTTCTTGGGCGGCATGTTTGCTTCCTGTGTCTTCGCTATCCGGTTGCCCGGCCCCGCCTAGTGGCGGAGCCGAATCGGCGAGACCACGAAACGGTGGCTTCGCCCGGTTCTGCGCACGGGTCCTGCCAGATCCGCGCGCAGCCGCCGCACTCCCGCACCGCGGGAGAACGGTCAGATCTTGGAAACCTGGCTGAACGAAAGCTCAACCGGCGTTTCGCGGCCGAAGATCGACACCAGCACCTTGAGCTTCTGGGCGTCCGGGTTGACCTCGTTGATCGTCGCGGGCAGGGTCGCGAACGGCCCGTCCATGACGGTGACGGACTCGCCGACCTCGAAGTCGACCTCGACCGAGGGCTTGGCGGCGGCCGACGCGGCGGCCTTCTTGCCCGGCTCGGCCTTCTTCTCCTCGACCTGCGGTGCCAGGAACTTCAGCACGTCGTCGATGGTCAGCGGCGACGGCTTGGAGGTGGCGCCGACGAAGCCGGTGACACCCGGCGTGTTGCGCACCGCGCTCCAGGACGCGTCGTTGAGCTCCATCCGGACCAGGATGTAGCCGGGCAGCACCTTGCGCTGCACCAGCTTGCGCTGGCCGTTCTTGATCTCGGTGACCTCTTCGGTCGGCACCTCGACCTGGAAGATGAAGTCCTCGACGTCGAGCGTCTGGGCCCGCGTTTCGAGGTTGGTCTTGACCTTGTTCTCGTAGCCCGCGTAGGAGTGCACGACGTACCAGTCGCCGGGGGCGCGCCGCAGCGCCGCGCGCAGCTCCTCGACCGGGTCCGCTTCGGCGGCCACTTCTTCGCCGGCCGCTTCCTCGCCGGTTTCGCCTTCCTCACCGGTTTCGTCGGCGTCCTCGGCCGACTCCTCGGCCTGGTCGGCCGAGTCGGTGTCCTCGCCGGAGTCGGCGCTGTCCGCGGATTCGACTGCGTCGACCGAGTCAGCGGTCGCCTCGGCCTCCGCGGCCTCGGGCTGCACCTGCTCGTCGGTGAGGCCGGTGGATTCCTGGCCCTCGTGGGAGGTCACAGTCGGTCTCGCTTCCTCTCGTGCGTTGCGTGCCGGGTCGTCGTTCCGCCGCCGGCACCACCTAGGGCGGGCCCGCAGCCGTTCAGCCGGAGCCGAACAGCCAGCCCACTCCCTTGGCGAAGAGCACGTCCACGCCGGCGACGAACGCCACCATGATGCTGACGAAGACCAGCACCACGAAGGTGTAGGTCGCCAGCGCCTTGCGCGTCGGCCAGATGACCTTGCGCAGTTCGGCGACGACCTCGCGCAGGAAGCGTCCGATCTTCCGGAACAGCGAAACCCGACCCTGCCGGCCATCCCGCGACGGGGTCGGCCGACCCTTCGACTCAGTTGTGCGCGCCGAGTTCGCTCCGGTCGAACCCGACTCACCGGACCGGCCCTTGCGACCGGCCGGACGGGCGGAGGCACGGCGCTCGCGCCGCGCCGCGGCGCTGGACGGACGGGCTGCGTCTTCGCGCGCTCCGTCCTGCTCCTGCTCGCGGTCCTCGCTCACGCCCATCCTCCGCTCACCGTCGCATCGACGCAGGGGTGACAGGACTTGAACCTGCAACCTGCGGTTTTGGAGACCGCTGCTCTGCCAATTGAGCTACACCCCTTTGCGGCCCTGGAGCTCGACCGCACTTCGGGACACCCGACACCGGCCATGGAACCGGAGTTCATGGTGTTCAGGCATCCCAGGTTCGAAAGTGTACGGCACGCCGACGACCTTGCTCCAACGGCACCCCCTGAGGCGGGTCATGAACAACTCCGCCGCAGGTGGGGAGCGTGTTCGACGACACGCCGCGTCTGTCAGGATGCAAGCATGGCCGCACCTCAGACAGACCAAGAGACCAGGGCGCGGGTGTCCGCGCGGATCGGCGGGATCAGCGAGTCCGCCACGCTGGCCGTGGACGCCAAGGCGAAGGCGCTCAAGGCGGCCGGCCGGCCGGTGATCGGGTTCGGCGCCGGCGAGCCGGACTTCCCGACGCCGCAGCCGATCGTGGATGCCGCCATCGCCGCCTGCTCCGACCCGAAGAACCACCGCTACAGCCCGGCGGCCGGCCTGCCGGAGCTGCGCGACGCCATCGCCGCGAAGACGCTGCGGGATTCCGCCTACACCGTGCAGGCCAGTCAGGTGCTGGTGACCAACGGCGGCAAGCAGGCCGTCTACCAGGCGTTCCAGACGCTGCTCGACCCGGGCGACGAGGTCCTGCTGCCCGCCCCGTACTGGACCACCTACCCGGAGGCGATCACCCTGCCGGGTGGAGTTCCGGTAGTGGTGCCCGCCGACGAGTCGACCGGCTACCTGGTTTCCGTCGAGCAGCTGGAGGCCGCGCGGACGCCGCGCACCAAGGTGCTGCTGTTCAACTCGCCGTCCAACCCGACCGGCGCGATCTACCCGCCGGAGCAGGTCGAGGCGATCGGCCGCTGGGCGCTCGAGCACGGCATCTGGGTGGTCACCGACGAGATCTACGAGCACCTGGTCTACGGCGACGCCCGGCACGTGTCGATGCCCGCCGTGGTCCCGGAGCTCGCGGACACCTGCGTGGTGCTCAACGGGGTCGCCAAGACCTACGCCATGACCGGCTGGCGGGTGGGCTGGATGATCGGCCCGCAGGACGTCATCAAGGCGGCCGCGAACCTGCAGTCGCACCTGTCGTCCAACGTCGCCAACGTCTCGCAGCGGGCCGCGCTGGAGGCCGTCAGCGGCTCCCTGGACGCCGTCGCGGAGATGCGGTCGGCGTTCGACCGCCGCCGCCGCAAGATCGTCGAGCTGCTCTCGGCGATCCCCGGCGTCAGCTGCCCGGAGCCGCAGGGCGCGTTCTACGCGTACCCGTCGGTCAAGGGCCTGCTGGGCAAGGAGATCCGCGGCGTCCGCCCGGAGACCAGCGTGGAGCTGGCGAGCCTGGTCCTGGAGCAGGCGGAGGTCGCGGTGGTCCCGGGCGAGGCCTTCGGCACCCCGGGATACTTCCGCCTGTCCTACGCCCTCGGCGACGAGGACCTCGTCACCGGCGTGACCCGGATGGCGGAACTCCTCGGCGAAGCCAAGTAGTCCCGCAACCCGCGAAAGGCGCCCCCGGCGGCTCGGCCGGGGGCGCCTTTTCGCGTTCTCGCTACTCCGGGAGGCGGACGGTGGCGCTGGCGCCGCCGAGAACGCCCTGGTCCGCGCTGCGGGCCGTGATGCTGACCTTCACCGTGCCGTCGTCGTTCTTCTTCGCGACCTTGCCGGACAGCTCGACCAGCGCCCCGGTTCCGTCGTCGGGGACCACCACCGGTCGGGTGAACCGCACGCCGTAGTGCACGATCGCGCCCGGGTCGCCCGTCCACTCGCTGACCAGGCGGCCGGCGACGGCCATCGTGAGCATGCCGTGGGCGATCACGTCGGGCAGGCCGACCTGGGTCGCGAACCGCTCGTTCCAGTGAATCGGGTTGAAGTCGCCGGACGCCCCGGCGTAACGGACCAGATCGGCACGGGTTAGCGGCACGCTCAGCACCGGCAGCTGGTCGCCGACGGCGACCTCGGACATCCGCACGCTCATGCCAGTTCCGCCTCTCCGCGTTTCACAGTCGTGGTTGCGTCCGGCTCAATCCCGCGTTTCGCAGTTTCTTGCGGCTGGTTTGCGTCACGTTCCCCTGAGGTGCGGTTGAGGAGGACTCGGGTTGCCACAGGGCTACTCATGCGCCCTCCCCCTCGTCGGCCGCGCCGCGGGCCACCAGCATCGACTTCGCGGTGCACACCGGCTCGCCGTCGACGGTGCCGATCTCGGCGCGCACCGTCAGGAAGTCGTTGCCCGCGCGGGCCTTGATGTCGTCCACGTGCACCACGGTGACGAGGCGGTCGCCCGCCCGGATCGGCCGGTGGTGGGTGAAGTCCTGCTGGCCGTGCACCACGCGGCTGTAGTCCAGGCCGAGCTGCGGGTCCTCGACGATCGCGTCGTGGGCACCCATGGAGAGGATCACCGCGAACGTCGGCGGCGCGATCACGTCCGGGTATCCGGCGGCCTTGGCTGCGTCGACGTCGCGGTACAGCGGCGAGTCGTCCTTGATTGCCGCGGCGAACTCGCGGATCTTCTCCCGGCCCACCTCGTAGGCGGCCGTGGGCGGGTATTCACGCCCGATAAATGACTGGTCAAGCGGCACGCCCGCAGGCTACCCGGCACACCTGGGCCCAATGACGAGAGCCCACCCCCGGAATCCGGGGGCGGGCTCTCGCTGAAGCTGGGGTTGGAACCGCTGGATCAGCGGGTTTCCTTGTGCAGCTTGTGCGTACCGCAGTTCGGGCAGAACTTCTTCATCTCCAAGCGGTCCGGGTCGTTGCGCCGGTTCTTGTTGGTGATGTAGTTGCGGTGCTTGCACTCCTCGCACGCCAGCGTGATCTTGGGTCGGACGTCGGTGGCGGCCACGGGGGTGCCTTTCTCTCTCGGTCGTAAATCCGGAACGGTTCGCCGTAGATCTGTGCGAACCCGTGACTGGTAGCGGTGGCCGGACTTGAACCGGCGACACAGCGATTATGAGCCGCTTGCTCTACCGACTGAGCTACACCGCCATGCTGGGACCTTCGGTGCACGCACCTCGCGCCTCAGCCGACGCAGGGTATCCCATGCAAAACAGCCACAGCACCCAGTTTACCGAGTACCGCAGCTGTCTTTCGAGCCCCAATACGGAATCGAACCGTAGACCTTCTCCTTACCATGGAGACGCTCTGCCGACTGAGCTATTGGGGCGTTTCCTTGCGGAACGTCTAGAACTTTACACACCACCCGGACCCCCTCGAAACAGGGGGGTACCTTTTGGCGAAAACGCAGGTCATGACGGGGTTTTCGACCCACAGGCGGCGCATGGGGGCGAAAACCGGGCTCAGTGCAGGAGTGTGAGGACGGTCTCGGACCGGGCGCCCCGGCCGCGCTTGGTGCGGGCCTGGAGCCACGCCTCGAACCGCTCCTCGGAGAGCGGGCGCGAGATCAGGTAGCCCTGGGCGACGTCGCAGCCCATCTCCACCAGCTGATCGCGGGCGGCGTCGTCCTCCACGCCCTCGGCGACCACTGCGAGGTCCAGCGAGTGCCCGAGCTCGACGATGGAGCGCACCACCGCCATGTCGCCGAGATCGGTGCCCATGCCGAGCACGAAGCTCTTGTCGATCTTCACCTCGTCCACCGGCAGCTGCCGCAGGTAGGCCAGCGACGAGTAGCCGGTGCCGAAGTCGTCCACCGCCAGCACCACGCCCATCGCGTGCAGCCTCCGCAGCAGCGGCAGGGAGCGCTCCGGGTCGGCCATCACGCTGGACTCGGTCAGCTCGAAGGTGAGCAGCTCCGGCGGGATGTCGTGGCGCAGCAGCGCCTCGCCGACCCGGTCCGGGAAGGTCTCGTCGGCGAGGTTGCGCACCGACAGGTTCACCGCCACCGACATCCGCAGGCCGCGATCCATCCACTTCCGGATCTTGACCAGCGCGCACTCCATGACGAACGCGGTGAGCGCGTCCACCAGCCCGGTCGCCTCGACCAGCGGCACGAACTCGTCCGGGTCCAGCCGCCCGTACTCGGGGTGCGACCAGCGCACGAGGGCTTCGGCGCCCACCACCTGGCGTTCGGGCAGCGCGACCTTCGGCTGGTAGTGCACCTCGACCTGGCCGGTGTCCAGCGCCTGCCGGAACTGGGTGACCAGCTGGAAGCGGCGCAGGAAGACCTGGCCCATCGCGGGGGCGTAGCCGCGCACCCCGTCCTCGCCGTTGCGGGCCGCCCGGACCGCGACGTCGGAGCGTTGCAGGAGGGTGTCGATGTCGGTCTCGCACTCGCCGTCGGCCGGCGCGGATGAGGCGTACCCGGCGACGCCCGCGGCCTCCACGACGATCCGGTCCAGCGGGTACGGCTTGCCGATCACCTCGCGCAGGTGCTGGGCGAACTCGTGCGCCTGGGCCTCGCTGTGGTCCAGCAGCAGCACCGCGAAGGAGTTCGCTTCGAGCCTGGCCAGCGGCGCCTCGCCGAGTTCGTCGCGCATCCGGCGCCCGGCGGCGACGATCATCCGGTCGCCCCAGGTGTAGCCGAGGGCCTCGCTGACGGTGGTGAGCACGTCGAGGTCCATCCGCAGCACGACCGCGGTGCGCCCGTTGCGCAGCTCCTCGGCGGCCATCTCGCGGAAGCCGGTCCGGTTGAGCAGACCGGTCAGCGGATCGTGGTAGGCGTCGTGCCGCAGCCGCGCGAGCAGCCGGCGGTTGTCCATCGCGGTCGCGAGGTGGCTGGCCAGGGTGTGCAGCAGTCGCACGTCGGCCCGGCCGAAGCCGCGCCACCGGCTGACCCGGTCGTGCACCTCGACCGCCCCGAGCAGCTGGCTCGCACCGCGCAGCGGCACCACGAGCGCCTCATAAGCGCCGCGTTGGCGCAGCGCGCGCCGCACCTCTTCGGGGGCTTCGAGCGTCCGGAAGGAACGCACGTGGCTGCCCGGCAGCTGGAGCAACGGATCGTCGCGCAGCGCCGAGGGCGCGGCTTGCTGCGCCATCTCCGGCAGCGACTCCCCCGCGACCAGCGTGCTGACCTCGCCGCTGGGGTCCAGCCGCAGCCGCAGCACCACGCGGGTCGCGTTCAGCTGCTCCCGGATCCGCTCCGCGACCGGCTCCCACTCGCTGACCGACACCTCCGGCTCGCCGGCCACGGCGTCTGAAGGGCCGTGCGCGGCGGTCTGCCCGGAGCGGGCCACGCTCAGGCTGACGTCGCTGAGCGCCTCCAGGTCGCGCTGCTCGCGCAGCAGGCCGGAGTAGGCGCGGTACAGGCCGATCACGGCCACCGCGACCAGCGCCACCAGCAGCCAGCCCCACGGCGTGCTGATCGAGACCTCGTAGCCGACCAGGCCGACCGAGGTGTTGAGCAGGCCCACGGCCAGCGTGTTCACCGCGAGCCGCACGCCGGCGGATACCCGCATCGCGCCGCCCAGCACGTGCAGCGCGGCGAGCGCGAAGGCGCAGCTGATCAGCGGCGACGTCAGAGTGCCGATGACCGGGCCGAACCAGGCCGGGGCCACGTCGACCAGCGCCAGGTTGACCGCGTTGGCCACCGCGAACGGCACCGCGATCTCCAGGCACAGCACGCCCGCGTTGTAGACGACGTGGGTGGCCGCGCGACGGCCGACCTGCGCGCCGAGCCCGGCCAGCAGGTTGGCCGCGAGCACCACCTCGAACGGCACCGTCAGCAGCCCGAGGATCAGCGGGATCTCGGTGAACGAGATGGTCCAGCCGACCCGCTTCACGTCGACGTCGATGGTCAGCTGCTCGGCCAGCAGGAAGCCCATGGCCAGCAGCGGCCCGATGAACAGCAGGTCCGAGCGGTAGTGGAAGGGCAGCCAGGCCGAGGTCGCGGCGGACGCGAGGAGGCCGGCGGCGAGGACCACGAACGAGAACCCGGTGAACATCCGGCGCCGGACCGGATCCACCTCGGCGCGCACCGGCGGGCGGGCGGATTCCAGGCTGGATTGCGGACCGAGGGAGCGGTGACGCTCGATCATCCACGCTCCTCCCAAGCCGGCGGCGCGTGCGCACCACACGAATGCCGTGGCAAATCGTGACGCACGACCGCGCGGAAGGCCAGGGGCCAATGGTCCCCGTCGCATCTGCCGGACGCACGCATCTGCGTTGATGCGGGTGCTTCGCGGCGACATCCTTGCACAGCATCGGGAGTTGACCAGCAAAGATTTCACAACGGCCGCCGGGCGCCGCGGTCCGGTGGGCGCGACGAGGCACACCCCGAAGATTTGTGATGATCGCCGCAGCAACCGATCGGCTCGGATACCGTACGCGACCGGCGAAAACGCACGGTTACTACTGCAGCCCGAACTCGTCGAGGAAGTCCCGGACCGCGCGGTCGAGATCCGCCAGCCCCGACTCCTCCACCGGGAGGTGGCCGGCACCGCTGAGCGTCGCGAAGCGGGTGGGCCCGGCGATCCGGTCGAAGAACTGGCGGGACAGCAGCAGCGGCGTCCACCGGTCGTCGTCGGGGTGCGCCAGCAGCAGCGGCGGCCCAGCGTAGTCCTCGGGCGCCACCGCGGGCGGAGTGGCCAGGCAGCTGCGGGCGAAGCCGAGCGCGAGCCAGCTACCGCCGCCGATCTCGTCGGCCCACACCAGGTTGGCGAACTGGCCGTGGTTGGACGCCGCGGCGATGTTCGTCAGCCAGTGCACCGGCACCCGCGCCGCCGCGAGCGGCTTCGGGACCAGCGTCAGCAGCCCGGCCCACTGGGCCATCTCCGGCCGGGCCGCGAGCCGCCGCCGGACGTCGTCGCGCCGCGGGTCGGCCAGGCAGGTCGCGATCACGCCCGCCACCGCGCCGCCGGCCTGCGCGGCGACGTCGTAGGCGAGCCGGCCGCCGGTGCTGACGCCGAGCAGCACGATCGGCCGCTCGTCGCGGGAGCGCTCGGCCTCGACCAGGTCGAGCACGCAGGAAACCCAGTCCCGGTAGGTGATCGCGCGCCGCGGGGCGCCGCTCAGGCCGAAGCCGGGCAGGTCTGGGGCGATGAATTCGAAGTCCGCCAGCGACGGCAGCCGCCCGTACGGGGCGAGCATGCGGCCGTAGGTGCCGACTCCGTGCAACGCGATCAGCTTGGTCGGGGCGCTCGGGCGCGCGACGCGGTCGAGGTGGACCACCGTGCCGCGCCACGGCCACCACTGCTCGGCCGGGGCGTTCTCGGCGGTGACGCGGAGCGCACCGGGGAAGAAGTCCTGGTAGCGGAGCCAGTACTGCTGGTCGCGGTAGCCGGGGCCGACGACGGTGGCGGACCCTGGGGTGGATGGAGCCGAAGGCACACTCCGAACATACGGACCGGACCGGACGATGCGCATCAGCCAACAGCAGGCACGGAGCTGGTTCGCGCGGGCACGGGCGGCACGCCTGGCCAGCGCCGATGAGCTGGGACGACCGCACCTGGTGCCGATCACCTTCGCGATCCGCGGGGATGTGATCGTCACCGCAGTGGACCACAAGCCGAAGCGGACCACGAACCTCAAGCGGCTGCGCAACATCGCCGCGAACCCGCAGGTGGCGCTGCTCGCCGACCACTACGAGGACGACTGGTCCCGCCTGTGGTGGGCGCGCGCCGACGGCGAGGCGGAGCCGACCGCCAGCGCGGCGCGCCCGGACCTCGTCGCGGCGCTCGCGGAGAAGTACCCGCAGTACCGGGAGCACCCGCCGACGGGCACGTTGATCGTGATCCGGGTGGCGCGGTGGAGCGCCTGGTCGGCCGAACCGCCATGACCGCCCACCATTCCCGATGGTCACGGACCCGGCAGGGGCCTTACCCGCTTTTCCGCTCCAGGTGGACGACGTCCGAGTCGAGATCGAGCGGGCCGCCCGCCTCCCGGTCGTCCTCCTTGACGACCTCCACCCAGGCGAGCTGTTCCAGCTGGTGCCTGGCTCCCGCGCTGAACAGGCCCTCGATGCCCAACGCCGCCGAGGCGGTCCGGCGCTGCTCCTCGGGCTGCGCCGGGGCGGGCGGTGCCGCGGCGCGCTGCTCCTGCCGCCGCTTCGCCCGACCTGCTCGATCTATGGCCATCTGCCCAGGTTAGCCCGGTCGCGGCGGCGTAGGCCGGTGCTGCCGAGAAGACGCCAAGCCGCGCCCGGCGGCCGGCGGGCGCGGGTCAACTAGGCTGCGGATTCGTGCCCGATCCGTACTTTGTCCTGGTCAGCACGGCGGAACTCGCGGATCTGGCGAGCGCGCTGGACGTCGTCGACGACCAGGCCGAGCTCAACCACCGCTACCGCAAGCTGATCGCCGACTCCCGCCAGGTGCTGGCGGCCGAGGAGATCCGCCTCACCCAGGCCCGCGGGCTCGCGAAGCGGCTGATGGTGCTCGTCAAGGCGGCCGGCCCGGACTTCCGCGACGGGCTGCCGGAGACGGCCCGCGCGGCGCTCGACGCGGGCTTGGCCCAGGCCGATGCGCTGGTCTTCCACCCCGAGCCGGACTGAGCAGGCCCCCTGGAATACCGGCGGCGGCCGGTATGTATTATTTCCTCGCAAGCCAGCGATGCTGGTGCGCACGCCAGGTTGCCCGAGCGGCCAAAGGGAGCTGACTGTAAATCAGCCGGCAATGCCTTCGGAGGTTCGAATCCTCCACCTGGCACTCAGCGAAGATGCCCCTGTGACCGGTCCGGTCGCGGGGGCATCTTCGTTTGCGCTGTTCGTGGCCGATGCCGGGGGCGAGCGCGAATCGACTCCGGCTCGACCGGTCTCCGGTCTGCTGCGTTGGCCGGTAGCGTGTGGCGGCAGAACTTCGCAGCTCGCGCTGCTTCGGCTCAACAGGAGGTAGTCACGTGGCAAACCCGTCCTTCGACGTGGTGAGCAAGGTGGACCACCAAGAGGTGGACAACGCGCTGAACCAGGCGGCAAAGGAGCTCGCCAACCGGTTCGACTTCCGCGGCACCGGCTCGAAGATCCAGTGGTCGGGCGAGAACGGCGTGGTGCTGGAGTCGGAGACGGAAGAGCGCTGCAAGGCCGCCATCGAGGTCTTCAAGGAGAAGCTGATCAAGCGCGGCATCTCGCTGAAGGCGCTGGACATGGGTGAGCCGGCCAGCTCCGGTCAGATCTTCCGGGCCACCGGCAAGGTCGTGCAGGGCATCTCGCAGGAGGTCGCGAAGAAGATCTCCAAGAAGATCCGCGACGAGGGCCCCAAAGGCGTCCAGGCCCAGATCCAGGGCGAGCAGCTGCGGGTGTCCGGCAAGAAGAAGGACGACCTGCAGGCCGTGATCCAGCTGCTGAAGTCCGGCGACTTCGATGCCCCGCTCCAGTTCGAGAATTTCCGGTAAACCACCGCTGGAGGACCCAGGTGAAGGGGATCGTGCTGGCGGGCGGCAATGGGACGCGCCTGCATCCGCTGACGCAGGCCGTGTCCAAGCAGCTGCTCCCGGTCTACGACAAACCGATGATCTACTACCCGCTGTCGGTGCTGATGCTGGCCGGCATCCGGGAAGTGCTGCTCATCTCGACCCCGGCCGACATGCCGCTGTTCCGGCGGCTGCTCGGGGACGGCTCCCAGTTCGGCATCCGCATCGAGTACGCCGAGCAGGCCCAGCCCAACGGCCTCGCCGAGGCGTTCGTGATCGGGGCGGACTTCATCGGCGATGACCCGGTGGCGCTGGTGCTCGGCGACAACATCTTCTACGGGCAGGGCTTCTCCCGGGTCCTCCAGCAGTGCGTTCGCGACCTCGACGGCTGCACCCTGTTCGGCTATCCGGTCCGCGACCCGCAGCGCTACGGCGTCGGCGAGGTGGGCGAGGACGGCCGGCTGGTGTCGATCGTGGAGAAGCCGGCGGAGCCGAAGTCCAACATGGCCATCACCGGCCTGTACTTCTACGACAACGACGTGGTGGGCATCGCCAAGGGGCTGACGCCGTCGGCTCGCGGCGAGCTGGAGATCACCGACGTCAACCTCGCCTACCTGCGGGAGGGCCGGGCGCGGCTGACGCAGCTCGGCCGCGGCTTCGCCTGGCTGGACACCGGCACCCACGACTCGCTGGTGGAGGCCTCGCAGTTCGTGCAGGTGCTGGAGCACCGGCAGGGCGTGCGGATCGCCTGCCTGGAGGAGATCGCCCTGCGCATGGGCTACATCTCGGCGGACGAGTGCTTCGAGCTCGGCGCCAAGCTGGCCAAGTCGGGCTACGGCGAGTACGTCATGGACGTCGCCCGCCGCTCCGGCGCCACGGGCTGACCCGTCCGCTCCTCCCACCTGCCGCAATTTCAATGGAAATCGAAGGTCTGATTTCCATTGAAATTGCGGAAGTTGTCCACAGGAACCCGAGGTTGTCCACAGGTTGCGGCGTGTCGGGGCGCGACACGCCGTTACTGTTCCGCAATTTCCATTGAAATTGCGTCACCAGGCCGGGGGCAGCTGGTGCCCGGCCATGCCTTCCAGGCGGCTGATGCGGTCGGCCATCGGCGGGTGCGTGGAGAACAGCCGCGCCAGCCGCTCGCCGGGGCGGAACGGGTTCGCGATCATCAGGTGCGACTGGGACACCAGCTGGGGCTCCGGTGACAGCGGCGCCAGCTGGGTACCGCGCTCCAGCTTGCGCAGCGCCGACGCCAGCGCCAGCGGATCCCCGGTCAGCTGCACCCCGGACGCGTCGGCCTGGTACTCGCGGGAGCGGCTGACGGCCATCTGCACCACGGCGGCCGCGATCGGGCCCAGCAGCGCCACCAGCAGCATCGCGAACGGGTTGGGCCGGTTCTCGTCGTTGCCGCCGCCGAACATGCCGAAGAACATCCCGAAGTTGGCCAGGAACGTCACCACGCTGGCGAGCGCCCCGGCGACGCTGGAGATCAGGATGTCGCGGTTGTAGACGTGCGAGAGCTCGTGGCCGAGCACGGCGCGCAGCTCGCGCTCGTTGAGCAGTTCGAGGATTCCCGACGTGCAGCACACCGCGGCGTTGCGCGGGTTGCGGCCGGTGGCGAAGGCGTTGGGCGCTCGCGTCGGGCTGATGTACAGCGCGGGCATCGGCTGCCGCGCCGAGGTCGCCAGCTCGCGCACGATCCGGTACATGGCCGGCTGCTCGGCCTCCGACACCGGCCGGGCGCGCATCGCGCGCAGGGCCAGGTTGGCCGAGTTGAAGTACGCGTAGCCGTTCATGCCCAGCGCCACGAAGAACGCGATGACCAGGCCGGTCCGGCCGAAGATCGACCCGACCAGCAGGACCAGCGCGCTCATGCCGCCGAGCAGCAGAGCGGTCTTCAAACCGTTGACGTGACTGTGCACCGTGCCTGCCTCCGCCCGAGGGCCAGCCCCGGTTCCCCGACCGGGATGGATGGCCTCCCAGAACACCTTTCCACGTAATCCGAAGGTCACCCAGAAAACGACTCGGCGCGAGTCGTAGTTCCGCTGGGCGGATGTGCTGAAGCCAACGCCTCCGGAGGGCCGGACCACCGGGCTCGCGGCCTTACCATGGTCAGTTAGTTGAAATCACAACCTTTATCCGGTTCGGGGACCGGAGGACCAGAAGAGGGCACCGAATGATCTTCGCCAGGCTGCGTCGCCGGCACTCGACCAGCAAGGGCACGCCGGCTCGAACCGGCATCTCCGGCGGCTTCCTCCCCCCGACGCCGCTCGACAGCGGCCTGCTGACCTGCCAGGTGCACGACGAGAGCGGATCGCTGCTGCCCGGCGCGACCGTGACGCTGCTGGACCGGCTGAACCAGCGGTCCGCGCACGGCACCACCGACAGCTACGGCTGCTTCGTGACGTCGATCGCGCCCGGCACCCACAAGTTGTCGATCAGCGCGGGCGGCTACCGCCGGTACACCACCCGCGTGGAGGTGCGGGTCAACCAGCACTGCTCGCTCGGCGGCATCCGCCTGGAGCCGGACACCTCGCTGGAACTGCCGCGCCCGGGCCGCTACCGGTTCGACCCGTACCACACCGAGGTCCGGTTCATCGCCCAGCACATCGGCATGTCAAAGATCCACGGGATGTTCAAGAACTACGACGGCGTGGTGGAGGTGGCGCCGCGGTTCGAGGACTCGCGGATCCAGGTGGCCATCGACGCGGCCAGCATCGAGACCGGCGTGAAGATGCGCGACGACCACCTGCGGTCGGCGGACTTCTTCGACGTGGCCAACCACCCGCGGATCACCTTCACCAGCGACCGGTTCACGCACCTGCGCGCCGATCGCTGGATGATCAGCGGCCGCCTGGCGCTGCGCGGCACCAGCAGCCCGGTGCAGCTGGAGACCACCTACCTGGGCCAGCGGAAGTGGCAGGGGCCGGGCTTCGACGGCGACCTGCGGGTCGCCTGCCACGCGACCGCGACGCTGCGCCGCGAGGACTACTCGGTGAACTGGCAGGCCACCCTGGCGAAGGGCATCGCCGTGGTCGGCCCCACGATCAGCATCGAGCTCGGCGTGCAGGCCGTCCTGGAGCAGTGACGAAGAAGGGCGTCGTTGCAGGTCGACGACGCCCTTCGCACCCCGCCCCCTCAGGCGTGGAGTTCCATCGTGCAGCACTTCGGGCCGCCGCCGGACTTCCGGAGCTCGGAGATGTCCAGCAGGACCGGCTCGTAGCCGCGGGCGGCCAGCTGCGCGGCGAGCCCGGTCGCCTCCGCAGGCAGCACCACGTGCCGCCCGTCGGAAACCCCGTTCAGGCCGAGGCAGGCGGCGTCGGTGGCGTCGGCGATCACGGCGTCCGGGAACATCCGCTCCAGCACGCGGCGCGACCCGGGCGAGAAGGCATCCGGGAAGTAGGCGATCTGCGCCCGCTCGCCGCGCTCCAGCACGAACAGCGCGGTGTCCAGGTGGTAGTAGCGCGGGTCGACCAGCCGCAGCGAGACCACGGGCACCCCGAGCACCTCCTGTGCCTCCGCGTGCGCTTCCGGATCGGTGCGGAACCCACTGCCCGCCAGCAGCACCCGGCCGGTCCAGGCGAAGTCGCCCTCCGCCTCGTTGATCCGGGACGGCATCACCAGGTTCCGGTAGCCGCGGGTGACGAACCAGCGCCGGAAGTGCTCCGCCTCGGCGGCCCGCTGCGGTGCGCGGAACCGGGCGCCCAGCACCCGGTCGTCGATCACGGTCGCCGAGTTGGCCGCGAACACCATGTCGGGCAGGCCAGGCTGCGGCTCGACCAGCTCGACGACGTGCCCGAGCCGCTCGTAGGCGCGCTTCAGCTCCGTCCACTGGACCATCGCCAGGTCGGCGTCCACCGGCTTGCCCGGGTCCATCCACGGGTTGATCGAATACTCGACGGTGAAGTACTTGGGCGCGCACATCACGTAGTGGCGCGTGGTGGCCTGGGGCGGCGCGAGGGTCTCAAGAGCCGAACCGGCGGTAACCGTCATGAATCGAAATCTAAGTGTTCTCCTGACCACCCATCAATAACGCTACGTTCGTTTTTTACGGCAGAATGTTGCGTATGGACGCCTTGGACCAACGAATCATTTCGCGCCTGGTGGCCGACGCCCGAGCGAGCTACGCGGAGATCGGCGCGGAGGTGGGCCTGTCGGCGCCCGCGGTGAAGCGCCGGGTGGACAAGCTGCTGGACCAGGGCGTGCTGCAGGGGTTCACGGCCGTCGTGGACCCGGAGGCGCTGGGCTGGGGCACGGAGGCGTTCGTGGAGGTGCACTGCGACGGCAACGTCCCGGCGCACCGGATCCGCAACGGCCTGGAACCGCTGCCGGAAGTGGTCGCGGCCTACACGGTGTCGGGGCAGGCGGACGCGATCGTGCACCTGCGGGCGGCGAACATCCACCACCTCGAAGAGGCGATGGAGCGCCTGCGGTCGGTCGAGTTCGTGAGCCGGACGGTGTCGACCGTGGTGCTCTCCCGACTCCTGGAACGCCAGCCCCAACCAGAGTGAGGAAAGGCCGGCCCGTACGCGTTTTGTGCTGTTATGGCAACACAAAACGCGCACGGGACCCAGGCGGAGCGCTCAGGTGGTGCGCTGGCCGTTCCAGGGCACGAAACCGGCGATCTCCGCGTCGGCCGGGGTGCGGAACCACACGTCGGCGACGATCTTGTCGTAGGCCGGCGATTCGGGGCTGTGGTACTGCCTCGACGCGGAGTGCCCCTTGATCATCGGCCCCGAGCCGCCCTCCCGCCCGGGCCGCGGCCCGGCGCCGGGCGTCCGCCGCGGCAGCGGCGGCGGCTCCGCCGACCCCTCCGCGCTGTCCGCGCTCTCCGGCCCTCGGTCTGCGACCTTCGGGATCACCTGCGTCGCATCCGCTCCGACCGGTGGCACGTACGGTGTCTCGGCCGCTGCGCCGCTGCGCGGCTCCACGTTCTCGAACAGCGACCGCAGCTGCCCGGACAACCGCGACTCCGTCGCGTCGTCCGCGTCTTCGAGCCGCCCGGTGATCCGCGACTCCGTCGGCTCCGCCTCCGGCCATGCCGAGATGTCGGTCGCGGGCTCCTCCGGCGTCGCCTTCCGCTCCGCGGCAGCCGGCTCCGCCGGCGCTTCCGCGGGCGGCTCCACCGGCTTCACCGATGCCGTCGGCTCGTCCGCCTCCGGGTCCTCGGGCTTCGGCTCCGCGGGCTTCGACTCCACAGTCCTCGGCTCCACCGGCCTCGGCTCCTCAGCCGGTGGCACTCGCGGCTGAACCGCGGTCACGGCGGCGTCGGCCTGGTCGACCCCGTTCACGCGTTCGTCCCACTGGCGGAACCACTCGCTGTCCGAGTCGGACCGCTCGGGACCGGACTTCTCCGGCGCCACCCAGGCGCGCGGGGCCCGGCCCCAGTCGCCGACCTCGGGGTCGTCCGGCCGCTCCCAGCGCGGCGGCGCGGGCCGCAGCAGGTCCAGCGGGGCTTCGGCGGCGACCGGCTCGTCCTGCTGCTCGTACACGTACTCGCCCTCCGGGTAGCCGGCGGTGAGTTCGGCCAGCTGCCTGCGCAGCGGGCGGACGAAGAGCAGCCAGGTGATCAGCGCTCCCAGTGCGAACGCGGCGAGGCTCCACAGCCACACCTGGGTGAACAGCCAGGTGATCACGAGAGATTCCCTCCTCAGGGCTCCAGCAGCGCCGCCAGTTCTCCGGGGATACCTATCACGCGGCGCCCCGGCCGCGGACCAGCTTGACCGGCTCGTGACACACGCGGGTGGTGCTTGCACAACTTTCCGGGCACGTGTGCTTCTTCTTTGAAGCGGCGCAGCCGCTTGGCCCACCCAAGCGACTCGCACCGCCGCGGGGGCCTCCCGGCCCCGACGTGGTTGCACAGCGAGGAGGCCGCAGCAACTCCGCAGGGGCCGCCACGCAGAACAAGCCTGGAAGCAGGTTCAGCCGGCGATCAGCGGGTGCGCGCCACCACGTAGTCGACCAGCATCGACAGCGCTTCGCGGGCCGGGACGTCGGGCAGCGAGGCGAGTTCCTTGCGGGCGTCGTCGGCGTACTCGTCCAGGGTGGCGCGGGTCCGCGCGAGCCCGCTGGACCCGCGCAGCAGTTCCAGCGCCTCGTCGACCTCGGCGTCCTCGGTCAGCGGCCGGGACAGCAGGTCGCGCAGCCGCGGGGAGGTCTCCGGGTCCGCCAGCGCGTACAGCATCGGCAGCGTCCGGACGCCCTCGCGGAGGTCGGTGCCCGGGGTCTTGCCCGATTCCTTGGCCGGCGAGGCGATGTCGATGATGTCGTCGGAGATCTGGAAACCGGTGCCGATGATCCGGCCGATCCGCTCCAGGGCGTCGATCGTCGCCTGGTCCGCGCCGGAGAACCAGGCGCCGAACCGCCCGGCGGTGGCGATCAGCGAACCGGTCTTCTCGAAGATCACCTTCAGGTAGAACTCGACGGCGTCCTCGTCCTCGCCGACCCCGACGGTCTCCCGCATCTGGCCGGTGACCAGCGCCTCGAAGGTGCCCGCCATCTCCCGGACCGCGGCACCGCCGAGATCGGCGATCAGCCGGGACGCCTGGGCGAACAGGAAGTCACCGGTCAGGATCGCCACCGAGTTGTCCCAGCGGGCGTTGGCGCTGGTCGCGCCGCGCCGCATGGTCGCCTCGTCCATCACGTCGTCGTGGTAGAGCGTGGCGAGGTGGATCATCTCGATCACCGCGGCGGACTTGATCACCTCGTCCGCGGCGGGGTTGCCGAACTGCGCGGCCAGCAACGTGAACAGCGGCCGGAACCGCTTGCCGCCCGCGTCCACCAGGTGCAGCGAGGTGCGGGTGGCGAACTCGAGGTCGCTGCGCACGGATTCGCGCAGGAGCCGCTCCACCCGGTCCATGCCCTGCCGCACCGAGTCGGCCAACGCCTCGTCGGCGATGTCGACGAACCCGCCCAATCCACCCGCGGTCAGGTCGTTGATCGGGTCACCCGCTGGCTTGCTCACGTCACCGTCGCCTTCGCTCCCCCGGTTCGCCCTACGGGCGAGCACTCTACGACACGAAGCCGCCGACGTTCGCCCAGTCCAGCGCCAAAGTCGGCAGCACGCCCAGCAACAGCGTGACGACCACACCGAGCGTGATCGCCGCTGTCGTGAACGCACCCGGCACGCTGACGGTGGGGCCGTCCTCGGCGGGTTCGCTGAAGTACATCAGCACGATGACACGAAGGTAGAAGAAGGCGGCAACCGCACTGGCCACCAGGGCCACCACCACCAGCGGCGCCATGCCGTCGGCCAGCGCCGCCTCGAACACCACGAACTTTCCGACGAAACCGCTAGTCAGCGGGATGCCCGCGAGGGCGAACAACAGGAAGGTGAACACCCCTGCGACCAGCGGAGAACGCTTCGCCAGCCCCGCCCAGTCCGAAAGGTGAGTTGCCTCACCATCGGCGCGTCGCACCAGGCTGATCACCCCGAACACGGCGATCGTCGTGAACCCGTAGGCCAGCAGGTAGAACAGCGTGGCGGACAGGCCGCGGTCGGTCAGCGCCAGCGAGCCGATCAGCATGAACCCGGCGTGCGCGACGGACGAGTAGGCGATCATCCGCTTGATGTCGCGCTGCGTCAGGCCGAGCACCACGCCGATGACCATCGAGGCGATCGCGACGGCCCACAGCACGCCGCGCCACTCCCAGCTGGAGGCCTGGAACGCGACCTGCAGCACCCGCAGGATCCCGCCGAACGCGGCGACCTTGGTGCAGGCGGCCATGAAGCCGGTGACCGCGGTCGGGGCGCCCTGGTAGACGTCCGGAGTCCAGGTGTGGAACGGGCCGACCGAGGCCTTGAACAGCAGACCCACCAGCAGCAGGCCGAGCCCGGCGAACAGCAGCGTGTCCGAGCGGTCCGAACCGGCGGTGGCGTCCGCGATCGCCTGCAGCTTCACCGAACCCGCGTAGCCGTAGAGCAGGGCCAGGCCGTACAGGAAGAACGCCGAGGCGAACGCGCCGAGCAGGAAGTACTTGACCGCCGACTCCTGCGACAGCAGCCGCCGGCGCTTGGCCAGCCCGCACATCAGGTACAGCGGCAGGCTCAGCACCTCGAGCGCGATGAACATCGTCAGCAGGTCGTTCGCCGCGCAGAACACCATCATCCCGCCGAGCGAGAACAGGGCGAGCGGGAAGACCTCGGTACGCATCCCCGCGACCCCGGCGGCCGCGCGGGTCATCGCGCCCGGCCCGTCGGTCGCCCGCGACTCGGCGACGAACGCGCCGCCCGGCTCCACCGAGCGGTCCGCGATCAGCAGGAACGCGCCCAGGCCGAGCGCGAGGAGCGTGCCCCAGAGGAACAGCGTGGGCGGGTCGATCGCGAGGGTGTCGGACAGCGTGGTCACGCCGGTGCTGCCGGAACGGGCGTACACCGCCAGCGCCACCCCGGCGACGACGATCGCCACCAGGCTCAGCCCGACCTGGACCGACCAGCGCTGGTGCCGCGGCAGGAACGCCTCGACGAGGATCGCCAGGCAGGCCGCGCCGAGGATCACCAGGATCGGCGCGATGGCCGCGTAGTCGATCGGCGGGATCTCCACGGGCGGGAGCTGCGCGAAGGCAGCCGGCCCCTGCGTCAAAGCACCCACTGTCAGTTACCTCCCTGCGAGGTCACGGGGTCGGTGACGCCGACCTCGCTCATGGTTGCCGCGACCGACGGGTTGATCACGTCCAACACCGGCTTCGGGTAGAAGCCCAACGCGAGCACCAGCACGATCAGCGGGGTCAGCACCGCGATCTCGCGGGCGCCGAGGTCGGCCACCCGCAGCCGGTGCGCGCCCGGCTTGTTCGGGTCGGTCACCGCGCCCGGGCCGCCGGCGGTACCCAGCAGCGCGTCGCCGCGCACCGGGCCCTGCATCGTCCGCTGGTACAGCCAGAGCACGTAGACGGCGGCCAGCACCATGCCGACGGTGGCGAGCACCGTGTAGACCGGCTGCGTCTGGAACGCGCCGACCAGCACCAGGAATTCGCTGATGAACGAGTTCGTGCCCGGCAGCGACAGGGTGCTCAGCCCGGCGATCAGCAGCGTGCCGGCCAGCAGCGGCGCCACCTTCGCCATGCCGCCGTAGTCGGCGATCCGGGTGGAGCCGCCGCGCGCGATCACCATGCCGATCACCAGGATCAGCATGCCGGTCGCGATGCTGTGGTTGATCATGTACGACACCGCGCCCACCTGCGCCTGCGAGGTGAACGCGAAGATGCCCAGCGCGATGAAGCCGAAGTGCGCGATCGACACGTAGGCGATGAAGCGCTTGAGGTCGGTCTGGCCGAAGGCCTGCAGCGAGCCGTAGAGCACGCCGATCACGGCGAGCACCAGCACCAGCGGGGCGAGCAGCTTCGACGCCTCCGGCGTGAGCGGCAGGCTGTAGCGCAGGAAGCCGAAGGTGCCGACCTTGTCGAGCACGCCGACGACGATCACCGCCACGCCGATCGGCGCCTGCTGCGCCGCGTCCGGCAGCCAGGTGTGGAACGGGATCAGCGGGGCCTTAATGGCGAACGCGGTGAAGAACCCGAGGAACAGCCACACCTGCACGCTGGTCGGCGCTTCGGAGAGCACCGGCACCAGCGTCGCCCAGTCGAAGGTGCCGGTGCCGGTGACCTCTGCGCTGTAGACGTACGCGCCGATCGCCGAGGCCAGCATGATCAGGCCGCCGAGGAAGGAGTACAGGAAGAACTTCACCGCGGCGTAGGTGCGCTTCTCGCCGCCGTAGCCGCCGATGAGGAAGTACATCGGGATCAGCATGATCTCGAAGAGCACGTAGAACAGGAACAGGTCGGTCGCGGCGAACACCGCCACCGTCAGGGCCTGCTCCAGCAGCAGCAGCGAGAAGAAACCGCCGTGGGTGCGCCCGGCGGGCAGCCGCTCGCCCCAGCTGTAGCCGAGCACCAGCGGGGTGAGCAGCGCGATCACCGCGACCATCACCAGCGCGATGCCGTCCACGCCGAACGAGAGCCGGATGTCGAACGCCGGGATCCACTCCACCGAGCTGGTGAGCTGCAGCCGCGGACCCGCCGGGTCGTAGGCGGCCCACGCGGCGAGCGCGATCACCAGCTCCACCAGGGAGAACCCGAGCGCGGTCCACTTGGCCACCGGCGCGTTGCCGCGCAGCAGCGCCACCACCACCGACCCGACGATCGGCAGCAGGATCAGTGCGAGGAGCAGGGTCATCGGATCTCCTCCCGGAGCTCACTCGGCCAACCGAGTCCACAGTGGACGTGCAGTTTCAATTGAAACCGCGGCCCGGATCCCCGGGGCGACCGCAGTTTCAATTGAAACCGCGGTCCGGGGCGCAGCCAGGTCGTCATGTCGGGATCCCCACTGCCATCAGGGCGGCGATCACCAGGATTCCGCCGAAGAGCATGGACAGGGCGTAGGACCGGACGAAGCCGGTCTGCAGCCGGCGCAGGCGGCCGGAGCTGAAGCCGAGGAATCCGGCGATGCCGTTGACCGCGCCGTCGACGCCCTTGCGGTCCACGGTGACCAGTCCGCGCGACAGGCCGAACGTCGGCCGCACCGCCAGGGCGTTGTTCAGCGCATTGCCGCCCAGGTCCGCGCGGGCCGCGCGGACGATCGGCGAAACCCGCTCCGGGCGCTCCACCGGCACCGGCTTGCGCCCGACCACCAGCCAGGCGATCAGCGCGCCCAGCGCGGACAGCGCGACGGTCAGCGCCGGGATCAGCGCGTGCGGGATCGCGGTGTGCTCGGCCTCGTGCAGCTCGCCCAGCGACGGCGCCAGGAACCCGACCAGCCGGTCGCCGCCGGCGAGGAACATGCCCGCCGCGACCGAACCGATGGCCAGCACGATCATCGGCGCGGTCATCACCGCGGGCGACTCGTGCGGGTGAAAGTCCTTGCCGTTGCTCGCCTTCAGGTTCTCCCAGCGCTTCTCGCCGAAGAACGTCATCAGCACCAGACGGGTCATGTAGAACGCGGTGATCGCCGCGCCCAGCATCGCCGCGCCGCCGAACACCCAGCCGCGCCAGCCCTCCTGGCCGAACGCCGCCTCGATGATCGCGTCCTTCGAGTAGTACCCGGACAGGAACGGGAAGCCGATCAGCGCCAGGTAGCCGAGCCCGAAGGTGGCGAAGGTGATCGGCATGAACCGGTAGAGGCCGCCGAACTTGCGCATGTCGACCTCGTCGTTCATGCCGTGCATCACCGAACCGGCGCCGAGGAACAGCCCGGCCTTGAAGAAGCCGTGGGTGAGCAGGTGCATGATGCCCAGCGCGTACCCGGCCGGCCCGAGCCCGACAGCCAGCATCATGTAGCCGATCTGGCTGACCGTGGAGTACGCCAGGACCTTCTTGATGTCGTCGTAGGCGCAGCCGATGATGCAGCCGACCAGCAGCGTCACCGCACCGACGATGGTGACGGCCAGCTGCCCACCGGGCGAGAGCGTGAACAGCGGGTTGGACCGCGCGATCAGGTACACGCCCGCGGTGACCATCGTCGCCGCGTGGATGAGCGCGGACACCGGGGTCGGGCCCTCCATCGCGTCCGGCAACCACGCCTGCAGCGGCACCTGGCCGGACTTGCCGCAGGCACCCAGCAGCAGCAACAGCGTGATGGCCAGCAGCACGCCCGGCGTGAGCTCACCGGCGCGGGCGAAGACCTCGGTGTACTGCGTGGTGCCGAGGTTGGCGAACAGCAGGAAGATCGCCAGCGCCAGCCCGACGTCGCCGACGCGGTTCATCACGAACGCCTTGGTCGCCGCCGCGGCCGCCGACGGCCGGCCCTGCCAGAAGCCGATCAGCAGGTACGACGCGAGACCGACGCCCTCCCAGCCGAGGTACAGGGTCACGAAGCTGTTGCCCAGCACCAGGATCAGCATCGCCGCGACGAACAGGTTGAGGTAGGCGAAGAACCGGCGGCGTTCGGTGTTGTCCCGCCCGGTGCGGCCTTCCTGGTCGTGCGACATGTAGCCGATCGAGTAGACGTGGATCAGCGAGCCGACGCCGGTGATCAGCAGCACGAACACCATCGACAGCGGGTCCATCCGGAGCCCGAAGTCGACCTGCAACGCGTTCACCGGGATCCACGAGAACATGTGCAGTTCCCGCACCTGGCCACTCTCGGGCATCCCGGCGATGGAGCTGAACAGCAGCAACCCGTACACGAACGACGCGATCACGGTGGCGCAACCGAGGATGTGCCCCCAGCCGTTGGCCCGGCGCCCGGCGACGAGCAGGATCAGCGCGCCCAGCGCCGGGAACGCGACCAGCAACCAGGCGTTCTCCTGGAACCCGCCGGCCGCGCTGGTCACTTCCGGGTGTTCCCCGGTGAGGAAGGCCCCGGTAGTCATCATTACCGTCACCACGCGCCCTCTCAGTACTTCAGCAGGTTTGCGTCATCGACCGAGGCCGAGCGACGCGTCCGGAAGATCGACATGATGATGGCCAGGCCGACCACCACCTCGGCCGCGGCGACGACCATCACGAAGAAGGCCATGACCTGCCCGTGCACCGAACCCTCGATGCGCGCGAAGGTCACCAGCGTCAGGTTGACCGCGTTGAGCATCAGCTCGATGCACATGAACACCACGATCGCGTTGCGCCGCACCAGCACCCCGACGGCGCCGATGGTGAACAGCAACGCCGACAGCAGCAGGTAGTAGGTGGGGGTCACTGCCGGACCTCCTCGGAGGAGACGTGCTCGGACTCGTGGCCGTTGTTCTGGTGGGCCCCGTTCCCGTTGGTGTGCGGCGACTTCGGCTCGGGCACCGGGGGCGTCTCCTCGTGGTGGCCGCCGGTCAACGCGTGCGGGTCGGGCGCCGGCTCCTGGCCTGCGACCGCGCGCCGCTCGTCGCCGAGCCGGTCTGCGGGCAGGTTCTCCAGCAGCTCGGACAGCGACTCCGGCGCCACCGAGCCGTCGGGCAGCAGCGCCGGGACGGCGACCGAGTTGGCCGTCGCGTACACGCCGGGCCCGGGCAGCGGCGACGGGCGGGAGCCGCGGAACCGGGCTTCGGCCCGCTCCTTCTGGCTCAGCCGCGGGCCGCGGCCCTTGCCGCCGTAGGCCAGCACCATCGCGCCCACCGCGGCGGTGATCAGCAGCGCCGAGGTCAGCTCGAACGGGAACAGGTAGTCGGTGAAGATCAACCGGCCGAGGCCGCCGGCGCCGCCGCCGGTCGGCGTCCAGGGGTCCAGCGGCGCGGCGGGCGTCACCTCCGCCAGCGCCCGCGCCAGGCCGGACACCAGCAGGGCCGCCAGGCCGATGCCGCCGATCCCGGCCCACAACCGCTGCCCGCGCAGGACCTCGACCACCGAGTCGGACGAGTCGCGGCCGACCATCATCAGCACGAACAGGAACAGCATCATGATCGCGCCGGTGTAGACGATGATCTGCGTGAACCCGAGGAACGGTGCGCTCTGCGCCATGTAGAGCACGCCCAGGCACAGCATCGTCAGCACCAGCCACAGCGCGGAATGCACCGCGTTGCGGGCGAAGACCATGCCCAGCGCGCCGACCAGCGCCAGCGGTCCGAGCACCCAGAAGGCCACCGTCTCGCCGGTGCCCACAGTGCCGCTGGGCGCCTGCGCGAGGAACTGCACCGCTTCGATGGTCATCTCCCGGCCTCCTCGTGCCCGGACTCGACCGTCTGCTCGAGGGGAACATCGTCACGCTGGCTGTGCTGATGGCTCGACCCTGCAAGCAGGTCGAGCGCCAGTTCCGGCCCGCGCACGTAGTAGTCCTGCTCGTCGTTGCCGAGCCGCATCGGGTGCGGCGGCTGCTCCATGCCGGGCAGCAGCGGCGCCAGCATGTCCGCCTTGGTGTAGATCAGGTCCTGGCGGTTGTCGTCGGCGGTCTCGTACTCGTTGGTCATCGTCAGCGCGCGCGTCGGGCAGGCCTCGATGCACAACCCGCAGCCGATGCAGCGCAGGTAGTTGATCTGGTAGTCCTTGCCGTAGCGCTCACCGGGCGAGTACCGGGCCTCTTCAGTGTTGTCGCCGCCCTCCACGAAGATCGCGTCGGCCGGGCACGCCCACGCGCACAGCTCGCAGCCGACGCACTTCTCCAGCCCGTCCGGGTGCCGGTTGAGCTGGTGGCGGCCGTGGAACCGGGGCGCCGGGATCTTCTTGACCTCGGGGTACTCCTCGGTGACGACCTTCTTGAACATGGTCGAGAAGGTGACGCCGAAGCCCTTGATCGGATCAAACATTCCCATGAGGCGCCTCCTCGCCTTCCGGACCCGCGACCTCGCCCGCAGTGCGGTCGGCACCGCTGTGCACCGGGGTGCGGCGCGGCGGGGTCTCGGGGACTTGCAGGTCCAGCGGCGGAACGGGGTATCCGCTGCCGGCCAGCGGGATCTCGTCGGCGTCCTTGGCCGGTTTGCGGTCCGGGATCAGGAACGTCGCCGCCAGCAGGATCGCGATCACGATGCCGCCGCCGATGAGGAACTGCTGCGAGCTGACCGCTTCCTCGTTGCGCAGCGCCCGGATCACGGTGACCGCGATGATCCACAGCAGGCTGAGCGGGACCAGGAACTTCCAGCCCAGGTTCATGAACTGGTCATAGCGCAGGCGGGGCAGCGTGCCGCGCAGCCAGATGAAGAAGAACAGGAACGCCACCGTCTTGCCGAGGAACCACAGCGCCGGCCACCAGCCGGTGTTGAGCACCCCGTCGCCGATCAGCGACAGCGGCCACGGCGCGTGCCAGCCGCCGAGGAACAGCGTGGTCGCCAGCGCCGAGACGGTGACCATGTTGATGTACTCGGCGAGGAAGAACAGCGCGAACTTCAGCGACGAGTACTCGGTGTGGAACCCGCCGACCAGCTCCGACTCCGCCTCCGGCAGGTCGAACGGGGCGCGGTTGGTCTCGCCGACCATGGACACCACGTAGACCGCGAAGCTGAACGGCAGCAGCAGGAAGAACCAGCCGTCCTTCTGCGCCTCGACGATGCCCGAGGTGGACAGCGTGCCCGCGTACATGATCACCGCGACGAACGACAGGCCCATCGCGATCTCGTAGGAGATCACCTGCGCCGCCGAGCGCAGCGAACCCAGCAGCGGGTACGGCGAGCCGGAGGCCCAGCCGGCCAGCACGATGCCGTAGACGCCGATGGAGGCGCAGGCCAGCACGACCAGCAGGCCGACCGGCAGGTCCACCAGCTGCAACGCGGTGGGCTCGCCGAAGATGGTGACCTCGGGACCGATCGGGATCACCGAGAACGACACCAGCGCGGGCGTCGCGGAGATCACCGGGGCCAGGAAGTACACCCACTTGTCGGCCAGCACCGGCCGGATGTCTTCCTTGAAGGCCAGCTTCAGGCCGTCCGCCAGCGATTGCAGCATCCCGAACGGGCCCGCCCGGTTGGGGCCGGGCCGGTGCTGCATCCGCCCGATCACCCGGCGCTCCGCCCAGATCGTCAACAGCGTCATGACGACCAGGAAGACGAAGATCACGAGGACCTTCAGCAGGATCAGCCAGAGCGGATCGTCGGCGAGCAGTTCCGCGGTTCTGGTCATGCTCTCCCCCCGTCGAGGTGGGTCGTGCCGCCGTGGCCGTTTCCGGCGGCGGGAGACATCGCCGTGGTGGCGGCGATGTCGACGACCGCGCCGTGGCCGACGCCCAGCGTCCGGTGCACCTTCGAGGCACCGGAGTCGGCGGGCAGCCACACCACGTCGTCGGGCATTTCGGCGAGCTCCGTCGCGAGCACGATCGCGCCCTTGGCGGTGCTGATCTCGATGCGCTGCCCGGCGCCGAGCCCGATCCGCTGCGCGGTGCGCGGCGAGAGCACCGCGACGGTGCGCCGCGCGGTGCCGGCCAGGTTCGGCTCGTCGGACTGCATCGATCCGTTGTCCAGCAGCTGCCGCCAGGTCGCCAGCACCGCCTGCCCCGCGCCGGGGCTCGGCGCCGCCGCGGGCGGCTCGTCCGGCGCGGGCAGCCCTGCGCCGAGGTGCGGCCCGATGCGTTCGAGCTCGGCGAGCGCGGCGGCCGGGGTCTGCGTGAACAGGTCCACGTCCATCTCCACCGCGAGGGTGTCCAGCACCCGGCAGTCCGGCAGCGCGCCGGTGCCGTCGATGGTGGTGCGGAACTCGCGGTGGCGTCCTTCCCAGTTCAGGTAGCTGCCGGCTTTCTCGGTGCTCGGCGCGATGGGCAGCACCACGTCGGCGTGCTCGGTGACCGCGCTCGGCCGCAGTTCCAGGCTGACCACGAAGCCCGCGCGGCGCAGCGCCTTCTCGGCGAGCGCCGGGTCGGGCAGGTCGTTGGGGTCGACGCCGCCGACGACCAGCGCGGAGAGGTCTCCGGCTGCCGCCGCGGCGAGGATTCCGGTGACGTCGCGGCCGGCGCGGGCGGGCAGGGCGGCCGGGGCGAGGCCCCAGTGCCGCTCCAGCTCGGCGCGGGCTTCGGCGTCGGCCACCGGGCGTCCGCCCGGCAGCAGCGTCGGCAGGACGCCGACCTCGATCGCGCCGCGCTCGCCGGCGCGGCGGGGGATCCACGCGACGCTCACGCCGGTCCGCTGCGCGGTGCGCAGGATCTCCGAGTACAGCCCGGGGACCTCCGCGGCGCGCTCGCCGACGAGTAGTACCGCACCCGGCTGTCGCAGCGCCTCGTCCACATCGGACGGGAGCTCGCGCAGCGCCGCGGCTTCGCCGCCGGGCACGCACGGCACCAGCCCCCCGGTGCGCACCGGCCCGCCGTCGTGCACGATGACCGTCGTCTTCTCCACGCCCGGCGAGACCCACGGCGCCACGTGGAACACCTTGGCGCCGCGCGTGCGGGCCGCCTTGCGCAGCCGCAGGAAGACGATCGGCGATTCCTCTTCCGGCTCGAAGGCCACGCACAGCACCGCGGGCGCGGACTCCAGGTCCCGGTAGGTGACGCCGTTGCCCGGGCTGGTGCCGACCACAGTGGACTCCAGGAACCGCAGCTCCTCGTCGGAGTGCGGCCGGGCCCGGTAGTCGATGTCGTTGGTGCGCAACGCGATCCGCGCGAACTTCGCGTAGGCGTAGGCGTCTTCGACGGTCAGCCGACCGCCGGGCAGCACCCCGACGCCGCCGGCGTCACGCGCCTCGGCGAGCCCGTTCGCGGCCGCCTGCAGCGCCTCGGTCCAGGACGCGGGCCGCAGCTCGCCGTTCTCCCGGATCAGCGGCCGGGTGATCCGGTCGTTGGCGGTGGCGTAGCGGAAGGCGAAGCGGCCCTTGTCGCAGATCCACTCCTCGTTGACCTCCGGGTCGTCGCCCGCCAGCCGCCGCATCACCTTGCCGCGCCGCCAGTCGTTGCGGATCTCGCAGCCGGACGCGCAGTGCTCGCACTGGCCGGGCGTCGACACCAGGTCGAACGGCCGGGACCGGAACCGGTAGGCCGCGCTGGTCAGCGCCCCGACCGGGCAGATCTGGATGGTGTTGCCGGAGAAGTAGCTCTGGAACGGCTGCTGCTCGCCGATGCCGATCTGCTGCAGCGCCCCGCGCTCCAGCAGCTCGATGAACGGATCGCCCGCCACCTGCTTCGAGAACCGGGTGCAGCGCTGGCAGAGCACGCAGCGCTCCCGGTCCAGCAGCACCTGCGAGGAGATCGGCACCGGCTTGGCGAAGGTCCGCTTGGTGTCGTGGAAGCGGGACTCCGCCCGGCCGTGCTTCAACGCCTGGTTCTGCAGCGGGCACTCGCCGCCCTTGTCGCAGACCGGGCAGTCCAGCGGGTGGTTGATCAGCAGCAGCTCCATCACGCCCTGCTGCGCCTTGTCCGCCACCGGCGAGGTCCGCTGCGTCTTGACCACCATGCCGTCGGCGACGGTCATCGTGCAGGACGCCTGCGGCTTCGGCATCGGCCGCCCGCCCATCTCGACCTCGACCAGGCACTGGCGGCAGGCCCCGGCCGGGTCGAGCAGCGGGTGGTCGCAGAACCGCGGGATGGTGATGCCCATCCGCTCCGCGGTCCGGATCAGCAGCTCGCCCTTGGGCGCCACGACCTCGATGCCATCGATGGTCAGGCGGACGTAACCCGGAGGCAGCGGGCGGGTTTCTGCTTCTGGTGCCACGGTCATCGGGCCGCTCCTACCAGTGCGGGCTCGCCGGTCTTGTTCTTCTCACACAGCGCGAGGAACTCCTCGCGGAAGTACTTGATGCCGCTGACGATCGGGCTGACCGCGCCGTCGCCGAGGGCGCAGAACGAGCGGCCGAAGATGTTGTCGCACACGTCCAGGAGGGTTTCGATGTCCTCCTCGGTGCCGTGCCCGTCGACCATCCGCTCCAGCACCTGCGCCAGCCAGTAGGTGCCCTCCCGGCACGGCGTGCACTTGCCGCAGGACTCGTGCTCGTAGAACTGGGTCCACTTCATCACGGCCCACGGCACCGAAACCGTCTCGTTGAACACCATCACCGCGGTGGTCCCCAGCATCGACCCGGCCTCGGCCGCGCCCTCGAAGTCCAGCGGCACGTCCAGGTGCTCGGCGGTGAACATCGGGGTCGACGAGCCGCCCGGCGTCCAGAACTTCAGCGGGATGCCGTCCTTCATGCCGCCCGCCAGCTCCAGCAGCTCGCGGAGGGTGGTGCCCAGCGGAGCCTCGTACTGGCCGGGCCGCTCGACGTGCCCGGAGATCGAGTAGATCTTCGGACCGGGCGACTTCTCCGTGCCCATCTTGCGGAACCACTCGGCGCCGCCGTTGACGATGAAGGGCACCGAGGCGATCGTCTCGACGTTGTTCACCGTGGTCGGGCAGGCGTAGAGCCCGGCGGCGGCCGGGAACGGCGGCTTCAGCCGCGGCTGCCCGCGCTTGCCCTCCAGCGAGTCGAGCAGCGCGGTCTCCTCGCCGCAGATGTAGGCGCCCGCGCCGGCGTGCACCACGATGTCCAGGTCGAAGCCCGAGTCCAGGATGTTCTTGCCGAGGTACCCGGCCTGGTAGGCCTCGCGGACCGCGTTGTTCAGCCGCCGGATCGGGTGCAGCGCCTCGCCGCGCACGTAGATCATGCAGTGGTTGGCGCGCATCGCGTAGCTGGCGATGATGCAGCCCTCGATCAGCGAGTGCGGGTCGGCCATCATCAGCGGGATGTCCTTGCAGGTGCCCGGCTCGCCCTCGTCGGCGTTGATGACGAGGTAGTGCGGCTTGACCGGGTCCTTGGGCATGAAGCTCCACTTGACCCCGGCCGGGAACCCGGCGCCGCCGCGGCCGCGCAGCCCGGCGCCCTTGACCAGCTCGATCAGCTGGTCGGGGTGCGCCTTCAGGGCCTTGCGCAGCGCGGTGTAGCCCTCCAGCTGCTCGTAGGTGCGCAGCGTCCAGGAGGTCGGCGACAGCCACCGCTTCGTCAGTACCGGGGTCACCGGGCTGGTGCTGGGTTCGGTCATGGCCACCCTCACTTCTTCTCCGGCAGCGGCGGGAGTTCCGCGTCGTCGGGCATGCTCGGCGCGGTCCAGCCGCGCTCGTTGGCCAGCTGCGCTCCGCGCATCGTCTCGACCGCCGCCGACGGCCCGGCCACAGTGGACTCCAGGTCGTCGAAGAAGCCCGCCAGCTGGCGCTCCGCGCCGCGGAAGTCGGAGAGCGCGGGACCGCGCGTCGGCGCCGGCTTCTCCCCGCGCTGCAAGGCCTTCACGAGCTCCAGCGCCTGCTCCGGCGTTTGGTTGTCGAAGTACTCGTAGTTGACCTGCAGCACCGGGGCCAGGTCGCACGCGGCGAGGCACTCGGCGTGCTCCAGGGTGATCGAGCCCTCTTCGCCCGGCGTGCCGGCGGTTTCGTTGTGCCCGACGCCGAGGTGCTCGCCGAGCTTCCGGTAGATCGCGTCGCCGCCGAGCGCCGCGCACATGGTGTTGGTGCAGATGCTCACCAGGTGCTGGCCGCAGGGCTTGCGCTTGTACATGGTGTAGAACGTCGCGACGGCGCTGACCTCCGCAGTGGACAGTGCCAGCTGCTCCGCGCAGAACTGGATTCCCGCGGCGCTGACGTGCCTTTGCACCGACTGCACCAGGTGCAGCATCGGCAGCAGCGCCGACCGGGACTCCGGGTAGCGCGCGATGATCTGCCTCGCGTCGGCCCGCACGTCCTCGCCGAACACCGACGTGTCGGCGGTTTCGTGAACCGCCTCTTCCGTCGTGGTGAACTCGAACTGCTCGGTCATCGATCCACCCCGCCCATCACCGGGTCGATGGAGGCGACCGCCGCGATCACGTCGGCCACCAATCCGCCTTCGCACATCGCGGGCATCGCCTGCAGGTTCACGAAGCTGGGTTCCCGCACGTGCACCCGCATCGGCCGGGTGCCGCCGTCGGAGACCACGTGGTAGCCGAGCTCGCCGCGCGGCGACTCGATCGGCACGTACACCTGGCCGGGCGGCACGTCGAAGCCCTCGGTCACCAGCTTGAAGTGGTGGATCAGCGATTCCATCGACTGGCCCATGATCTTGCGGACGTGCTCCAGCGAGTTGCCCATGCCGTCCGGGCCGATGCTCAGCTTCGCCGGCCAGGCGATCTTCTTGTCCTCCACCATGTGCGGCCCGGGCTCGAACTTGTCCAAGCACTGCCGGATGATCTTCAGCGACTGGTGGATCTCCTCCAGCCGCAGCAGGTACCGGGCATAGCAGTCGGCATCGGTGCTGGTGGGCACCTCGAAGTCGTACTCCTCGTAACCGCAGTACGGCTGGATCTTGCGCAGGTCCCAGGCGAGCCCGGCGGAGCGCAGCAGCGGACCGGTGACGCCGAGCTGCATGCAGCCGTCCAGCGGCAGGTACCCGACGTCCTTCAGGCGCTGCTTCCAGATCGGCTGGCCGGTGAACAGCTTGTCGTAGTCCGGCAGCCGCTTGTCCATCACCTGGATGAAGTTCAGGATCTTCTCCCGGTAGTCCGCCGGGAGGTCCTGGGCGACGCCGCCGGGCCGGATGAACGCGTGGTTCATCCGCAGGCCGGTCAGGTACTCCAGCAGGTGCAGGACCTCTTCGCGCTCGCGGAAGCCGTAGGTCATGCCGGTGGTCGCGCCCAGCTCCATCGCGCCGGTGGCCAGGAACACCAGGTGCGAGGAGATCCGGTTGAGCTCCATCAGCAGCACCCGGAACACCTGCGCCCGCCGCGGCGCCTCGATGCCCAGCAGCTTCTCCACCGCCATGCAGTAGGCGGCCTCGTTGTGCAGCGGCGCCAGGTAGTCCATCCGCGTCACGAACGTGACGCCCTGCGTCCAGGTGCGGTACTCGGTGTTCTTCTCGATGCCGGTGTGCAGGTAGCCGATCACCGAACGGGCCTTGGTGACCGTCTCGCCCTCGAGCTCCAGCACCAGCCGCAGCACGCCGTGGGTCGACGGGTGCTGCGGGCCGAGGTTGATGACGACCCGCTCCTCGCCGGCCGTCTCGTCGATGAACTCGTCCCAGTCGCCGCCGGTGACGGTGTAGACCCGGCCCTCGGTGGTCTCCCGCGACTCCGCCTCGCCCGGGTGGGCGTGCGGGTCACCGAGGCCGGTGTCGGCCAGTGGTTCGGTAGTCATCTCCAGCACCTCTCCGCGGTGTGCTGCGGTCCTCGGACCGCAATCCCGATGGAAATCGGACGCCCGATTTCCGTTGGAATTGCGGAAAACCCCCGCCGCCCGGCCATCACGAGTACGCCCTGCGCTGGTCCGGCGGTGGGATCTCGGCGCCCTTGTACTCCACCGGGATCCCGCCGAGCGGGTAGTCCTTGCGCTGCGGGTGGCCGTCCCAGTCGTCCGGCATCAGGATCCGGGTCAGCGCCGGGTGTCCGTCGTAGACGATGCCGAACATGTCCCAGGTCTCGCGTTCCTGGAAGTCGGCGGTCGGGTACACCGGCACGACGGAAGGCACGTGCGGGTCGTCGATCTCCAGCGCGACGTCCAACCTGATCCGGCGCCGGTAGGTCATCGACGTCAGGTGGTACACCGAGTGCAGCCGTTGCGGCACGTCCGGTCCGTAGTCCACACCGGACACCGAGCTGCACAGCTCGAAGCGCAGCGCCGGGTCGTCCCGCAGCGTCCGGCAGACCTCCAGCAGGTGGTCCCGCCGCACGTAGAGGGTGATCTCGCCGCGATCGACGGTCACCTGCTGCACGGTGTCCGCGGGCAGGCCCTGCTCGTTCAGCGCGGCGAAGAAGTTGTCGGCGAACTCATCGAACCAGCCGCCGAACGGGCGCTCCGCTGCCGGCGGCACGTAGGCCGGCAGCCGCAGGCCGCCGTAGCCGGAGGTGTCGCCGGTGCCGCGAACCCCGAACATGCCCTGCCTGGCGTGACCGGAGACCGGCGCGGGACCCTGCCGGGCCGGCTCCATCGCCGAGGACTGGGATTCATTGTCTGCCAACCGAACTCACCTGCCCGCTTTGAGCTCGCGGGGGCGCTTCGGCGCTGGGTCCAGCGCCCCCAACGACGGATCGGAACCCAGCTCCTGGCGCTGCTTGGCCTGCTGCCGCTCGGCCCGGCGCCGCTGCGCCCAGTTCTTCGGCGCGTACCGCTCTGAGGACGGGATCATCGGGGTGCGCTCGCCGCTCTCCAGCTTCAGCTGCGCCCGCTTCGCGTTGATCGGCTCGTCCATGATCTTGGCGTGCAGCTTGAGGATCGCGTCCAGCAGCATCTCTGGCCGCGGCGGGCATCCCGGGAGGTACATGTCCACCGGCACCACGTGGTCCACGCCCTGCACGACCGCGTAGTTGTTGAACATGCCGCCGCTGGAGGCGCACACGCCCATCGCCAGCACCCAGCGCGGCTCCGGCATCTGGTCGTAGATCTGCCGCAGCACCGGCGCCATCTTGTTGGTCACCCGGCCCGCGACGATCATCAGGTCGGCCTGCCGGGGGGTCGCGGAGAACCGCTCCATGCCGAAGCGCGCGATGTCGTAGCGGGAACCGCCGACGGTCATCATCTCGATCGCGCAGCAGGCCAGCCCGAACGTCGCCGGCCACATCGACGTCTTCCGCGTCCAGTTGACGAGCTTTTCCACGTTGGCCAACAGGATGCCGTTGGGCAGCTGCTCTTCGAGCCCCATCTCCGGCACTCCTTCCCGCGTCGCTGCGGCTAGTCCTTTGAGAGTCGTGCGGTCGTCTTGCTTGGCGGTGCTAGTTCCAGTCGAGGCCGCCGCGGCGCCACACGTAGACGTAGGCGAAACCGACGGTGGCGATGAAGAGCACGATCTCGACCACGCCGAACAGGCCCAGGGCGTCGGCGGAGACCGCGAACGGGTAGAGGAAGACCATCTCGATGTCGAACAGGATGAACAACATCGCGGTCAGGTAGTAGGCGACCGGCATCCGGCCGCCGCCGATGACCGGTTGCGGCGACGGTTCGATGCCGCACTCGTAGGCGTCGAGCTTCGCCTTGTTGTAACGGCGGGGACCGACCAGTGGCGCGATCGCGACGGAAAACACCGCGAACGCGAGCGCCAGTGCGAACAACAACACCAGCGGGACGTAGGGATCGAGCACTCCGCTGCCCTCCTTCGGCGGCCCCCGCCGAGACGCAGAACACATCTACGGCTTCGGTGCGCACTCTATGCGGTCGACCGTATCGACTCCGTAGTGAGGCGAACCTAACTTTGAGATGTCCGGCACACTACTCGGGACATCTGACCAGACTCCTGCGGTCAGGCGCTAGGGGTCAGCCGAGTAGTGGTGCTGATCACACGATCCATGGCGTCGCCACCCTTCTCGTCGTACAGATTTGCCAACAGTTTCAACACGAAACGCATCAGCGTCGCCCTTGGTAGACCATGCTTGGTGGCCACCTTCATGACGGTGGGATTGCCAATCAACTTGCTGAAGATGTTGCCCATCCGGAAGTAGCCGCCGAGCGCCTGCTGCACCACCGTCGGGTACCGGCGCAGCGCCTGCTCCCGCGAGAAACCGGTCGGCCGGGCGAGGGCGTGCACCACGCATTCCGCTGCCAGCGCAGCAGATTCCATCGCATAGGCGATGCCTTCGCCGTTGAACGGGTTGACCATCCCGCCGGCGTCACCGACCAGCAGCAGCCCGTTCCGGTAGTGCGGCGTCCGGTTGAAGCCCATCGGAAGCGCCGCGCCGCCGATCCGGCCGGTGGCGTTCTCCTCCCGGAAACCCCACTCCTCCGGGGTTCCGTCCAACCAGGAACGCATCAGCTGGCGGTAGTCCGTCTTGCCGTAGGCCTTGGAGGTCGACAGGATCCCGAGTCCGACGTTGACGGTGCCGTCGCCCATCCCGAAGATCCAGCCGTAGCCCGGCAGCAGCTTCGGCTCGTCGGGGTTCGAGCGGTCCCACAGCTCCAGGTGCGACTCCAGGTAGTCGTCCTTGGTGCGCGGGCTCGTGTAGTACCGGCGCACCGCGACGCCCATCGGCCGGTCGTCGCGCTTCTCGATGCCCGCCGACAGCGCCAACCGGGCCGAAACCCCGTCGCAGGCCAGCACCAACGGCGCGCGGTAGGTGACCGGGGTCCGGTCCGGGCCGGCCTTCGCCTCGACGCCGACGATCCGGCCCGTCCGCTCGTCGGTGATCGCGCCGGTCACCGTGGTCTGCTGCAACAGCCGGGCCCCGGCGCGCTGGGCGTTGCGGGCGAGCAGGTCGTCGAAGTCGTTGCGGGGGCGGACCACGCCGTAGGGCGGGAAGGCGGCCAGGCTCGGCCAGTCCAGTTCCATCCGCACGCCGCCGCCGACGACCCGCAGGCCCCGGTTGTGCAGCCAGCCCGCTTCCTCGCGGGTGTCGATGCCCAGGTCGATGAGCTGCTTGACGCCCCTCGGGGTGATGCCGTCGCCGCAGACCTTCTCCCGCGGGAACACGCTCTTCTCGAGAAGCAGGACGTCCAGGCCGGCGCGGGCCAGGTACGTCGCAGCCGTCGATCCGGCCGGTCCTGCTCCGACGACGATCACCTCGGCGTCCTCGTCCGGTCGGCGGCGGCTGGTGGCGCTGGTCATGACACTCCTTGATCCGGTGCAATGCGCGGCGCGGCCCGCTCGTCCCGGTGGACCGCCCCGGGAACCCGCTTGTGAACGAGTTCACTAACTCCCGAGTCTAAGCCGGACGAACCTCGCGATCGAGCCCTCGAACTACGCCACCCGAGTGAGCATCGCCCCAGTTAGAGCGCCCGAAGTAGGCCGACCAGGTGACCTCCGCGCGCCTGCGGAGGGGCGGCCGGCGCACCCGAGGAGCCCGCGGCGGCACTCGCGTTGCCACCGCGGGCTTGGGCGAGTGATTTTTCCCAGAAGAGGCACTTTTTGCCGGTTCGCGTGAACTGTGCGGGAACAAAAAAGGGTCCCTTCTCTTCCGTTCTACCGGAAGAGAAGGAACCCTTCTCAAAAAATGTGTCGGCGGTGTCTTACTCTCCCACACCCTATCGAGTGCAGTACCATCAGCGCTGGGGAGCTTAGCTACCGGGTTCGGAATGGGACCGGGCGGACCCTCCCCGCCATCGCCACCGACAACCCCAAA
>NZ_SMKW01000258.1 GCF_004348985.1 Saccharopolyspora elongata
CGATTCGCTCCCACAGCTCGTCGGACACGATCCATGGCGGCTGCTCACCCTTCTTCACACGATCATGATCAACCATCAGGGAATGCCAGTCACTACAAGTGATCATTCTGTTAGGAACTCTTAGGAGGCTTCAAACGCCGGTTCCTCTCGTATACCTCTCCGTCTCGCTCGCCGGACCCGCACCATCTGGCAGTACTGACACGTCCCGGCTTTGTCGGGGCCGCTTGCCACCCTCCCCAGCACCTCCCGGATCAGGCTGCCCCCAGCTTCACCGCCCTGCTGCGACAGGACGGCGGCGAAGGTCTCTCACCTCCACTCGATCAACCAGCGCCTCACGGCGCACGTGCCAGAGATGCCAATCGGTCACTGGCCTGCACCGCTTTCGGGGCGCCCTGGCGGATGGCCTCGGCATAGGCTGCCGATCCGTCACGGCAGACCACCTGGGCGCCGGGGTGTTCACGCAGCCATGCGGCCACAGTGTCGGC
>NZ_SMKW01000259.1 GCF_004348985.1 Saccharopolyspora elongata
GAAATCAAGCAAGCTCTTCTAACTGCCCCAGCCCTGGGGTTGCCAGATTTGACTAAGCCCTTTGAACTCTTTGTCGACGAGAAGCAGGGCTACGCCAAAGGTGTCCTAACGCAAAAACTGGGACCTTGGCGTCGGCCGGTGGCCTACCTGTCCAAAAAGCTAGACCCAGTAGCAGCTGGGTGGCCCCCTTGCCTACGGATGGTAGCAGCCATTGCCGTACTGACAAAGGATGCAGGCAAGCTAACCATGGGACAGCCACTAGTCATTCTGGCCCCCCATGCAGTAGAGGCACTAGTCAAACAACCCTTAAGCAGAATTTCTGTCATCATGGACAGCACGGAACGGGTGAAGCTGCGCCAGTTCTGCTCACTGCCGGTCAGCATCGCCGCCATATTCTGTGCAATACCATCAAAGGTCTGCGTGGCTGCACTTTTTACCTGCGACATACTGTCCGTGGCGCTCTCTTCCCACTCACTCCAGC
>NZ_SMKW01000045.1 GCF_004348985.1 Saccharopolyspora elongata
TTGCCGCAGAGCGCGCCGCCGGAGGGGTTGATCGCGACCGAGTCATCGAGCCCGATCGCCCGGCGCTGCAGCAGAACCTGGTCTGCGTGATGGAGGGAAGGTCCTGATGGGCAAGCGGTCGGCGGCGGTCCTCGGGACCGGCCAGACGCACCACACCAGCAAGCGGCTGGACGTCTCGATCGCCGGGCTGTGCCGGGAGGCCGCGGAGCGGGCGCTGGCCGACGCTGGCCTGGACTGGCCGGACATCGACGCCGTCGTGGTCGGCAAGGCGCCCGACCTGTTCGAGGGCGTGATGATGCCGGAGCTGCACCTCGCCGATTCCCTCGGCGCCACCGGCAAACCGCTGCTGCGGGTGCACACCGCCGGATCGGTGGGCGGCTCGACCGGTAACGTCGCGGCCAGCCTCGTGCAGGGCGGCGTGCACCGCCGGGTGCTCGCGGTGGCGTTCGAGAAGCAGTCCGAGTCGAACGCGATGTGGGCGCTGTCGATCGTGCCACCGTTCACCATGCCGGTCGGCGCGGGCGCGGGCGGCTACTTCGCCCCGCACGTTCGTTCCTACATCCGCCGCTCCGGGGCGCCCGGGCACATCGGCGCCATGGTCGCGGTCAAGGACCGGCGCAACGGCGCCCGGAACCCGTACGCGCACCTCAAGCAGGACGACATCACGCTGGAATCGGTGCTGGCCTCGCAGGTGCTGTGGGACCCGATCCGCTACGACGAGACCTGCCCGTCCTCCGACGGCGCGTGCGCCGTGATCATCGGCGACGAACCGACGGGCGGCCCGGCCGCGTGGATCCACGCCACCGCGATGCGCACCGAGCCGACCACCTTCGCCGGGCGCGACCAGGTGAACCCCCAGGCCGGGCGGGACGCGGCCGCGGCGCTGTGGAAGCAGGCGGGCATCACCGATCCGATGTCCGAAGTGGACACCGCCGAGATCTACGTGCCGTTCTCCTGGTTCGAGCCGATGTGGCTGGAGAACCTCGGCTTCGCCGCCGCCGGTGAGGGCTGGAAGCTCACCGAGGCCGGGGAAACCGCGCTGGGCGGGCGGCTGCCGGTCAACCCCTCCGGCGGCGTGCTGTCGTCGAACCCGATCGGCGCGTCCGGGCTGCTGCGGTTCGCCGAGGCGGCGATGCAGGTGACCGGCAAGGCGGGCGAGCACCAGGTGGACGGCGCCCGCACCGCGCTCGGCCACGCCTACGGCGGTGGCTCCCAGTACTTCTCGATGTGGGTCGTCGGAGCCCAGAAACCGGGGGAACGATGAAGTTCACGCTGTCCGTCGCGATGAGCCCGCTCGACCAGCTCACCGAGCTGGCCCGCACCGCCGAGGAATGCGGCTTCGACTCGGTCGCCCTGCCGGATTCGCTGTTCTACTCCGAACAGGTCTCGGCGGCCTACCCGTACACCCCGGACGGCTCGCGGATGTGGACCGCGGAAACGCCGTGGGCGGACCCGCTGATCGCCGCCGCGGCGATGGGCGCGGCGACCTCGCGCCTGCGGTTCTACACCTCGGTCCTCAAGCTCGGGCCGCGCAATCCGGTCCTGCTGGCGCGACAGCTGGCGTCGGTCGCGGTGCTCACCGGCGACCGGTTCGGCCTGGGCATCGGGCTCGGCTGGGCACCGGAGGAGTTCGAGTGGTGCGGCGCCCCGTACGCGAAGCGCGGCGCGCGGGTGGACGAGGCGATCGAGGTCCTGCGGCTGATCCTCGGCGGCGGAATGGTGGAGTACCACGGCGAGTTCTTCGACTTCGACCGCCTGCAGATGAGCCCGGCACCGGCGCGCCCGGTGCCGATCTACGTCGGCGGGCACACGGATGCGGCGCTGCGCCGGGCGGCCCGGGTGGGCGACGGCTGGGCATCGGCGATGATGGGCATCGACGACCTGCGCAGCACCATCGGCCGGCTCGCCGAGCTGCGCGCGGAGTGCGGGCGAGCCGGTGAGCCGTTCGAGATCCAGGCGGTCTGCGTGGACCGCTTCGGCGTCGACGGCTACCGGGAGCAGGCGGAGATCGGCGTGACGGACGCGATCGTGGTCCCCTGGCTGTTCGACGGCCACGGCTTCGACGCGGACCTGAGCACCAAGCAGGCGTCGATCGCCGAGTTCGCCAGTAAAGTGATCAGCAACGTGTGACCGCGACACGGGTGTGATTTTCGCGAGGAATTGACGTTCATCCGGTCGTTTTCTCGCGAAACTGACGCGCACCGGATCAGGAGGCAGGAGTGGACGAGGACAGCAAGGGCGTGCACTGGGCGGCGACCCGCGAGCCGCATCCGGCGCGCGAAGCGGCGCTGGCGTCGATGAGCGCGGTGGCGCGCGGCGCCAAGGACGAGTGGGTGGCGCTGTTCGCGCCGGACGGCGTCGTGGAGGACCCGGTCGGCCCGTCGGTCTTCGACCCCGAGGGTCGCGGCCACCACGGCCGCGAAGGCATCGCCGCCTTCTGGGACCTGGCGATCGCCCAGGCCGACCGCATCGAGTTCCACATCGACGACTCCTTCGCGGCGGGCCGCGAAGTGGCCAACGTCGGCCGGGTCACCACGTTCCTCCCGGACGGCAATGCGATGGACGCCGAAGGCGTGTTCGTCTACCACGTCGACGACGCCGGCCTGATCCGCTCGATGCGGGCCTTCTGGGAATTCGACCGCGCAATGGCCACTATCCGCCAAGCGAACTGACGCCGCCGCGCCGCGGAGAGTTCCCGAAGGCGCCGGCGCCTGACGGGTTGGCGATTTCGCGCGAAATCGCCATCCGCCCCTCACGAGGAGTGCTGATTTCGCGCGAAAACGGCGCCCTGCGGTCACGCCTCACACGTACCCGCAGCCAAGCCGAAACGAGCCCTGCAAATCGAAAAACCGCCTCGCCGCGTTCGGACTGCGGCGGGGCTCCGAGCGTTTCGAATGTCGCGTGAAGCGGGTGGCCCCTGCATTACCGTCACGCCATGGTCGGCTGGCCACGGCGGAAATCCGAGGAAGTGCAGCCCAGTGCTGCCTCGCCGCCGAGCAGCCGCGGGGCCTCCCCCGCGGACTCGGTGGTGCTCCTCCCCCTTCGCCGACGTCGCCGCCGATCGCCGTGCTGACCGGAGACGTGCTCGCCGACTTCACCCGGTGGGCCCAGGGCCTGACCGGTTGACCCGAGCACCGAAGTTCCCGATTTCAGGCGAAATCGGACGCCCTCGAACGCGCGGCACCCCCGGCCGGGACTGCCCGGCCGGGGGTGCCCGGCCAGGGGTGCCCGGCCAGGGGTACCGCTCGGTCGATCAGGTGTACTGGACCTGGACTTCCTTGATGCCGTTGAGCCAGCCGGAGCGGAGGCGGCGCGGGTCGCCCACCCGCTTGATGTCCGGCATGTGGTCCGCGATCGCGTTGAAGATCAGGTCGATCTCCAGGCGCGCCAGGTTCGCGCCGAGGCAGTAGTGCGCGCCGTTGCCACCGAAGCCGACGTGCGGGTTCGGGTCGCGGGTGATGTCGAAGCGCTCCGGCTCGTCGAAGACATCCGGGTCGAAGTTCGCCGAGCTGTAGAACATCCCGACCCGCTGACCCTTCTTGATCTCCACGCCGCCGAGCTCGACGTCCGCCGTCGCGGTGCGTTGGAAGGCGACCACCGGCGTCGCCCAGCGCACGATCTCGTCGGCCGCCGTCGACGGGCGCTGCTCCTTGTAGAGCTCCCACTGGTCCGGGTTGTCCATGAACGCGAGCATGCCGTGGGTGATGGCGTTGCGGGTGGTCTCGTTGCCCGCCACCGCCAGCAGGATCACGAAGAAGCCGAACTCGTCCGCGGTCAGCGCGTTGCCGTCGATGTCGGCCTGCACGAGCTTCGTCACGATGTCGTCCATCGGGCAGCCGCGGCGCTCTTCGGCCATGTTCGCGAAGTAGCCGAGCATCTCGGCGGCGGCGACCTCCGGCTGGATGTCGTACTCCGGGTCGTCGTAGCCGATCATCTGGTTGGACCAGTCGAAGATCTCCTTGCGGTGCTCCTGCGGCAGTCCGAGCAGTTCCGCGATCGCCTGCAGCGGCAGCTCGCAGGCCACGTCGGTGACGAAGTCGCCGGCGCCGCGCTTGCGCGCCTCGGTGGCGATGTGCTGCGCCCGGTCCCGCAGCGCGGCCTCCAGGCTGTTGATGGCCCGCGGGGTGAAGCCCCGCTGCACGATCTTGCGCAGCTTGGTGTGCTGCGGCGGATCCATGTTGATCATGATGAACCGCTGCAGCTCGATCTGCTCGCGGCTCATGCCCTCGTTGAACCGGATCACGGCGGTGTTCTCCCAGGTGGAGAACACGTCGCTGCGCCGGGATACCTCCTTGACATCGGCATGCCTGCTGACCACCCAGAACCCGCCGTCGTCGAACCCGCTTCGACGGTCGGGCTGCTGGTTCCACCACACCGGCGCGGTGCGGCGGAGCTCGGCGAACTCGGCCAGCGGCAGCCGTTCGGCGAGCAGGTCGGGATCGGTGAAGTCGAAGCCCTCCGGAATGCGCGGTGCGACCACGGATACCTCCTACAGCGGCGCGAGATCCGACCGAAGAATTGGAACGGGTTCTAAGCAAGAGAACCACACTTCCAAGATTCAGTAAACCCCTGTAACTAACCTTGAATCGAGCAAGAGAACGCGCTTTCGATCAGCCTTGATTCGAACTCTTGTAAAGACATCAGAACGTGTTCTAGTTTTGAGTCCGGAGACCGTGCGAGAGGAGATCCAGGTGGGCAATCCGGTGATCGTGGAAGCGGTCCGCACGCCGATCGGCAAGCGCCGCGGCCGGCTCTCGGGGCTGCACGCCGCCGAGATCCTCGGCGCCGCGCAACACGGCCTGCTCGACCGCGCCGGCATCGACGCCGCCGAGGCCGACCAGGTGATCGGCGGCTGCGTGACCCAGGCGGGCGAGCAGTCGAACAACGTCACCCGCACGGCGTGGCTGAACGCCGGCCTGCCGCACCAGGTCGGGTGCACCACGGTCGACGCGCAATGCGGGTCGGCGCAGCAGGCCACGCACCTCGTCGCGGGCCTGATCGCCGTCGACGCGGTGCGGGTCGGCATCTCCTGCGGCGTCGAGGCGATGAGCCGCGTGCCGCTGCGCAGCAACCTCGGTACCGACGTGGGCATGCCCCGGCCGGACACCTGGGACATCGACCTGCCGAACCAGTACGAGGCGGCGGACCGCATCGCCGCGCGCCGCGGCATCACCCGCGAAGACCTGAACGCCTTCGGCCTGCGCTCCCAGGACCGCGCGCAGGCGGCGTGGCGGGAGGGCCGCTTCGACCGCGAGATCGTCCCGGTCGGCGCTCCCGGCGGCGACCGGGTGACCCGCGACGAGGGCCTGCGCGACACCAGCATGCAGGCGCTCGGCGGCCTGAAACCCGTTCTGGAGAACGGGATGCACACGGCCGGGACGTCGTCGCAGATCTCCGACGGCGCGGCGGCCGTGCTGCTGGCCGACGCCGAGCGGGCCGCCGAGCTCGGCCTGCGGCCGCGCGCCCGGATCGTCGCGCAATGCCTGGTGGGCGGCGAGCCGTACTACCACCTGGACGGGCCGGTGCAGGCCACCCAGCGGGTGCTGGAGCTCAGCGGCATGAAGCTCGGGGACATCGACGTCTTCGAGGTGAATGAAGCGTTCGCCTCGGTGGTGCTGTCGTGGGCGGCGGTGCACGAACCGGACCTGGACCGGGTCAACGTCAACGGCGGTGCGATCGCGCTGGGCCACCCGGTCGGCAGCACCGGAGCCAGGCTGATCACCACGGCCCTGCACGAGCTGGAGCGCCGCGACGCCACGACGGCGCTGATCACGATGTGCGCCGGAGGAGCCCTGGCCACGGGCACGATCATCGAACGGCTGCGCTGACGGCACCGAGCGAACGGCCCGTTCACCTCAATAGACGAGACAAACGGGCCATTCACCTCACCACCCAGCATCGGCGCCCCCCAACGAACCGAGCGAACGGCCCGTTCACCTCAATAGACGACGCGAACGGGCCGTTCGCGTCTGGCTGTCAGAGCCAGTCGTCGGGGTTGATCGTGGTGAGGAACAGGTCGAGATCCGTTGACGGGGACTGCGGCGTCGGGGCGAGGCCCGCGTAGGCGCCCCGGTAGAACAGCAGCGGCGCGCCGGCGGCGGTTTCGCCGAGGGACCGGACGCGGCCGATGGTGATGTAGTGGTCGCCCGCCTCGTGCACCGCCTCGATGTCGCAGTCGATCCAGGTCAGCACGCCGTCGAGGATCGGGGCGCCCGACGGAGCCGGGTGCCAGCGGAGGCCGGCGAACTTGTCGTCGCCGCTGCGGCCGAACACGGAGCTGACCGGCCGTTGCGACTCCGCCAGGACGTTGACGCAGAACCGCCCCGCCCGCTCCAGCACCGGCCAGGCCCGCGACGTCCGGGCCGGGCAGAACAGGACCAGCGGCGGGTCCAGGGACAGCGCCGCGAACGACTGGCAGGCGAAGCCCACCGGCCGCTCGCCGTCCGTCCCCGTCACCACCGTGACGCCGGTGCCGAAGTGCCCCAGCACCCGGCGGAACACCGCCGGCTCCGGGGCGAGCGACACCCGTGCCTCCTCGCCGCTCATGGGCGGGCGCCGACGCTGAAGTCGTGGCCCCACAGGCTGACCGCCGTGCTCTCGCGGGCGATCCAGTCCTCGTCGTCGACCTGCCTGCCCTCGCAACCGAATTCGACGTCGAATCCGCCGGGCGTCTTCATGTAGAACGACAGCATCAGGTCGTTGACGTGCCGCCCCAGTGTCGCCGACATCGGCACCTTCCGCCGCTGCGCGCGGTCCAGGGTCAGCCCGACGTCGTCGACGTCGGCGACCTCCACCATCAGGTGCACGATCCCGCTCGGCGTCGGCATCGGCAGGAACGCCAGGCTGTGGTGACGCGGGTTGCAGCCGAAGAACCGCAGCCAGGCCGGATCCCGGTCCGCGGGGCGGCCGACCAGTTCCGGCGCCAGCCGCATCGAGTCGCGCAGCCGGAAGCCGAGCACGTCCCGGTAGAACCGCAGCGCCGCCTCGTCGTCGTGGGTGGACAGCACCACGTGCCCGAGGCCCTGCTCCTCGGTGACGAACCGGTGCCCGTACGGGCTGACCACGCGGCGGTGCTGCAGCGCCACCCCGTGGAAGACCTCCAGCCCGTTGCCGGACGGGTCGTTGAAGCTGATCAGCCCGTTGACCTGGCGGTCGGCGAGCTCGCCGGCCGTGCCTTCCTTGTACAGCACGCCCGCGCTCTCCAGCCGGGCCCGGACCTCGTCCAGTTCCCCGGAGTTGGCGACCTCCCAGCCGGACGCGGCGAGCCGGTCCTGCTCGCCGGGCAGGATCACCAGGCGCGCCGGGAAGTCGTCCATCCGCAGGTACAGCGCGTCCAGGTCGGCTCCGGTGCCTTCGATCATGCCGAGCACCTTCAGGCCGAACACCCGCCACGCCTCGACGTCGGTCGCCTCGATGCGCAAGTAGCCGAGCGAACGAATGCCCACGGCGGGCCTCCTATTGATCGTCTTGATTTGGCTTGCGTAGCGGTGCAGGTAGCGGAACCTCAGGCGGTGCCGGTTGCGTCCCACACCGCAAGCGGCTGACGCCGCTTATAAACCAGTTCCCTCAAGTCAGTCGAGCAGGAAATCCTTGGCGATCCGGTTGAATTCGGCGAACTTCTCCACCTGCGCCCAGTGCCCGCAGCGGCCGAACACGTGCAGCTGCGCGCGCGGGATCAGCTTCAGCGCGACCAGCGCGCCGTCCAACGGGTTGACCCGGTCCTCGCGACCCCAGATGAGCAGGACGCGCTGCCGCAGGCGGTACGCCTCCCGCCACAGCATGCCTTCCTCGAAGGTGTCCGGGTGCATGAACGACGCGCCCATCGCCCGCATCGCGGCCAGCGATTCGGGGGACGAGGCGGCGGCGTAGCGCTCGTCGACGAGCTCGTCGGTGATCAGCGACTGGTCGTAGACCATGGCCCGCAGGAAGTCGGCGAGCTTCTCCTTGCTGGGGCCCGGCGGCGCGCCGAAGGCGCTGAGCTTGCGGACGCCCTCGGTCGGGTCCGGCGCGAACGCGTTCAGGCTCAGGCCGCCGGGGCCCATCAGCACCAGCCGTCCCGCGCGGTCCGGGTGGTTCAGCGCGAAGCGCACCGCCGTGCCGCCGCCCAGCGAGTTGCCCAGCAGGTGGGCGCGCTCGATGCCGAGCTCATCGAGCAGCTCCAGCAGCGCGGTCGCGCTGTGCGTGAAGTACTGGCCGTGCTCGGTCGGCTTGTCGGAGCGGCCGAAGCCGGGCTGGTCGACCGCGATGGCGTGGAAGTCCTCGGCGAAAACACCGATGTTGCGGGAGAAGTTGCTCCACGAGGAAGCCCCTGGTCCCCCGCCGTGCAACATGACCACTGTGGAGGCCGACGGGTCGCCGGCCTCGTGGTAGTGCAGGGTCAGTCCGGACGGCAGCTTCGCGGTCCGGCTCGTCGTATCGAAATCGACCGTCATACCATCGAATCCTTCACTGGGATGCCGAATTCTCCGGAGCCGAACATCAAGTAGGCGCGCTCCAGGTCGTTGGCGGCGTGCACCCGGCCCGCGTGCGCGTCGCGCCAGAACCGCTGGATCGGCGTGCCCGACCACAACGCCCGCCCGCCGGAGTTCTCGAAGAGCCGGTCGATCGCCGAGATCGCCCGCGCCGTGCCGCGCACCTGGTCGCGCCGCGCCCGCAGCCGCAGCGACATCGGGACCTCCTCGCCCGCCTGCACCAGCGCGTACTCCTCGGCGAGGTTGTGCGTCAGCTGCAGCCACGCCGCGTCGATCTCGCTGGCCGCCTCCGCGATCCGCACCTTCGCGAACGGGTCTTCCTTGGCCTTCTCCCCCGCGTACGCCGCCCGCACCCGCTTGGCCTGGTGCGCCACGTGCGCGTCGTAGGCGCCTTGGGCCATGCCGATGATCGGGGCGGTGATCGTCGACGGATGCACCGTCCCCCAGGGAAGTTTGTACAGCGGCGCGGTGTTGACCTGGTGTCCCGGGCACTGCGTCTTGGACATCGACACGAAGCTCAGCGCCCGGTGCTGCGGGACGAAGACGTCCTCCACGACGATGTCGTTGCTGCCGGTGCCGCGCAGGCCGACGGTGTCCCACACGTCTTCGATCCGGTAGTCGCCCAGCGGCAGCAGGTACGTGCAGAAGTCGACCGGCTTGCCGTCATCGCCCAGCACCGGCCCGCCGAGGAACACCCACGACGCGTGGTCGCAGCCGGAGGAGAAGCTCCACCGCCCGCTGAGCCGGTAGCCGCCGTCGACGATGGTCGCCTTGCCCATCGGCGCGTACGACGAGGAGACCCGCGTCGCCGGGTCGTCGCCCCAGACTTCGTCCTGGGCCTGCTCCGGGAACAGGGCCAGGTGCCACGGGTGCACGCCGAGGATCGACGCCACCCAGCCGGATGAGCCGCACGCGCTGCCGATGAGCCGGACCGCGCCGTAGAAGTCCAGCGGGTCCGCCTCGTAGCCGCCGTAGCGCTCCGGTTGCAGCAGCGCGAAGAAACCGGCCTCCTGCAGGGCCGCGATGGTCTCGTCCGGGATCTTCCGGCCGTCCTCGGCCTTCTGCGCGCGGTCCCGCAGGACCGGCAGGAGTTCCCGCACCCGTTCGACGACTGCTCGACTGTCCTTCATCGGCCGCTCCCGTTTCCCGAGTGATCACAGGCTAGAACATGTTCTTATTCGTGTCGATCCCGCTGGAGTTCCAGCGCGATGTCGATGAGCTGGTCCTCCTGGCCGCCGACGAGCTTGCGCTCGCCCGCGCGCACCAGCAGCGCCGCCTCGCTGACGCCGTAGCGCTCGGCCTGCCGGGCGGCGTGCTTGAGGAAGCTGGAGTACACCCCGGCGTAGCCCATCATCAGCGCCGAGCGGTCCAGCAGGCATTCCTCGGGCATCGCCGGGCGCACCACGTCCTCGGCCGCATCGGCGATGGCGAAGAAGTCGATCCCGGTGCGGATGCCGAGCTTGTCGCACACGCCGACGAACGCCTCCACCGGAGTGTTCCCCGCCCCGGCGCCGAAACGCCTTGCGCTGCCGTCGATCTGCACCGCGCCGGCCCGTGCCGCGGCGACGGAGTTGGCGACGGCGACGCCGAGGTTCTCGTGCCCGTGGAAGCCGACCTGCGCCTCGCCGCCGACCTCCGCGACGAGCGCCGACACCCGCTCGGCCACCTGCTCCAGCACCAGCGCGCCCGCCGAATCGACGACGTAGACGCACTGGCAGCCCGCGTCGACCATGATCCGCGCCTGCTTCGCCAGCGACTCCGGCGGCTGGGAGTGCGCCATCATCAGGAAGCCGACGGTCTCCAGGCCCAGCTCGCGCGCCAGGCCGAAGTGCTGCTCCGACACGTCGGCTTCGGTGCAGTGCGTGGCGATCCGGCACACCGAAGCGCCGTTGTCGCGGGCGATGACGATGTCGTCGGTGACGCCGACTCCCGGCAGCATCAGCACGGCGATCTTGGCGTTGCGCGCCGTCTCGGCGGCGATGGTGATGAGTTCTTGTTCGGGCGTGCGGGAAAACCCGTAGTTGAACGACGAACCGCCCAGCCCGTCGCCGTGGGTCACCTCGATGACCGGCACTCCCGCGCCGTCCAGCGCGGTGACGATGTCGCGCACCTCCGTCGCGGTGAACTGGTGGCGCTTGTGGTGCGAGCCATCGCGCAGCGAGGTGTCGGTGATCCGCACGTCCAGGGCGTCGGAGTAGGTGTTGGGCAGGCCGGTCATACCAGTTCCGCCTCTCCGCGTTTCACAGTTGTGGTTGCGTCCGGCTCAATCTCGCGTTTCGCGGTTTCTTGTGGCTGGTTTGCGTCACGTTCCCCTAAGGTGCGGTTGAGGAGGACTGGGGTTGACACAGGACTGCTCATGCCGCTGCCTCCTTGCTGACCAATTGCTCCCCCACCCGCACCGCGGCGGCGGTCATGATGTCCAGGTTCCCGGAGTACGGTGGCAGGAAATCGCCCGCGCCCTCGACTTCGACGAAGATCGCCGCGCGCGCCATGCCGCCGGTGGCCGGCGACGGCGGGTCGAACTGGGGCTCGGCGAGCAGCCGGTAGCCGGGCACGTACTCGGCGATCTCGGCGGCCATCTTGGTGATCGACGCGCCGATCGCGTCGGTGTCGGCGTCGGCCGGGATGGCGCAGAAGATCGTGTCGCGCATGATCACCGGCGGGTCGGCCGGGTTCAGCACGATGATCGCCTTGCCGCGCTCCGCGCCGCCCAGCACCTCGATGCCGGTGCTGGTGGTGCGGGTGAACTCGTCGATGTTGGCGCGGGTGCCCGGCCCGGCCGACACCGACGCGACCGACGCGACGATCTCGGCGTAGGCGACCGGCACCACCCGCGACACCGCGTGCACCATCGGGATGGTGGCCTGGCCGCCGCAGGTGATCAGGTTCAGGTTCGGCGCGTCGAGGTGCTCGTCGAGGTTCACCGGCGGCACCACGTAGGGCCCGACGGCGGCCGGCGTGAGGTCGATGGCCCGGATGCCCGCCTCGGCGTAGCGGGGCGCGTTGGCCCGGTGCACCTTCGCCGAGGTGGCTTCGAAGACCACGTCGGGACGGTGGTGCTCCAGCAGCCAGTCCACGCCGTCCGCGCTCGCCGCGACCCCGAGGTCCGCCGCCCGGCGCAGGCCAGCGCTGGCCGAGTCGATGCCGATCATCCACCGGGGTTCGAGGTGCGCGGAGCGGCTCAGCTTGTGCAGCAGGTCGGTGCCGATGTTGCCGGATCCGACGATCGCCGCGGTCGCCTTGCCCATTCCGCCTCCTTTCTGCAGGTCAGGTGTCGTGAGTGGTAAACCGGGCTGGAGCCCGGTTTCGCGGTCACGACCCGAACGACACCGACACGGAGCCCAGTTCGGCTCCTTCGCACCGGAAGTCGGCGCGGAACTCGTCGCCGGGCGACACGTCGATCGCGCGGGTGCAGGAGCCGGGCAGCACGACGTTGCCGGCCCGCAGCCGCACGCCGAAGGCGGCGACCTTCCGCGCCAGCCAGGCGACGGCGGTGGCGGGGTTGCCCAGCACCGCGTCGGACCGGCCGTGCTCGATGGCCTCGCCGTTGCGCCACAGCACCGCGCCGATCCGTTTCAGGTCAACGGAACCCGGGTCGATCCGCGTCGCGCCGAGCGCGAAGCCCGCCGAGGACGCGTTGTCCGCGATCGTGTCCACCAGGCTGATCCGCCAGTCCGCGATCCGGCTGTCGATCAGCTCGATCGCCGGCACCAGCGCCTCGGTCCCGGCCAGCACGTCGGCCTCGGTGCACTCCGCGGGCAGGTCCGTGCCCAGCAGGAACCCGACCTCGACCTCCACCCGCGGCACGCAGTACCGCCGCGGGTCGACCGGTTCGCCCTCGGGCAGCCGCATGCTCGCCAGCAGGTGCCCGTAGTCGGGCTCGGACACGCCCATCATCTGCTGCATGACCGGCGAGGTCAGGCCGACCTTGTGGCCGACGACCGGCTCGTCGCGCCGGCGCACGTTCAGCAGCTGGATCTCGTAGGCGTCGACCGCGTCCAGCCGCGGGATCGTCTCCACCAGCGGCGGTATCGGCGCGCGATCGCGTTCGGCGTCCCAAAGCCGCTGCGCCACCTCGGCGCGCGCGTCAGCTGCCAGCATCCGTTCACCCCTTCGCCGAGTTGAGCCCGGCCCGGCGGCCGGAGAACACGCAGTCGGCCAGCGACAACCCGCTGATGTAGGACTCCGAGCACACGCCGACCGCCGAGCGACCGGCCGCGAACAGGCCGGGAACGGTGCCGCCGTGCTCGTCCCGCACCTGCCCGGTGCCCTCGTCGACGAGCAGCCCGCCGAGGGTGAGCATCGGGCACGGGTGGGCCAGGCTCGGCCGGATCGAGACGTCCAGCAGCGCGAACGGCGGCCGGTCCAGGACCTGGACGAACTCCGCGGGTTTGCCCGCCGGATCGGGTTTCCCGTCGTGCGCAGCCATGTTGTGGCTGTCCACTGTGGCCTGAAGTCCCACCGCGTCGACACCGGCTGCACGGGCGACCGATTCGAGCGTGTCGCCGGTCGCCGCGGTCGAGAGCAGGTACTGCGCTTGCAGCCGCTGGAACCACACCGTCTGGCTGCGCAGCTGCTGCTTCGCGAGCCGCTGCAACCGCTGGTCGACCAGCAGCCAGCCCCGACCGCCGTGCCGCTCGACGAGCGCCTGCCCGTGCGCGGCGCCGTAGCGGGATTCGTCGCCGATCCGCCGGCCGTCCCGGTCGACGAGGAGGCCGCCGAGCATCGCGCTGGGCGGGCTGATGAACCGCCAGGCCGAGACCCGGTCCAGGTTGCCGACCGCGCCGCCGGCGTCCTGCCCGAGCCGGATGCCGCTGCCGTCGTCGCCCTGCGTGCCCAGCGGCAGCCCGCCCCGGTACGCGGGCGCGAATCGCCGCATCATCTCCCGGTTGGCCACGAATCCGCCCGCCGCCAGGACCACCGCTCGGTCCGCGTGGATCCGCACGGCTTCGCCGCGCCGCTCCAGCCGCTCGACCCGGCCGTGCAGCAGCCGCGCCAGTTTCGGCACGTACAGGCCGGGTTTCGCCGCGACGCGGCTCAACGCCCGGTGCACGCGGCGAGCGGCTCCGCCGACGCGCTCGCAGTCCACCGCGCAGACCCGGCCATCGGCGTCCAGCACCAGTTCGCGCGCACGGGTCTCGGTGAGCACCTGGACTCCGGCCCGGCGCACGGCTTCCGCCAGCGCCGCGAACAGCACTTTCCCCGACGTGCCACGACCCTTCGTGCGGTGGCCGCGCGGGGCGGGCGCGGCGACGTCCCGGAGGCCGCCCGCCGCTTCGCTGCCGGAGTAGTAGAGGTAATGCCGGTTGCTCGGGTACGACGTCTTGTACGGGCAGAGGCTTCCCTCGAACGGCACACCCTGCTGCTCCAACCAGGTGATCATGTCGGCGCTGGAGTCGCAGAACCGGCGGAGCGTGTCCGCGCCGACCGCGTCGCCGACCTCTTCCCGCAGGTAGGCGTACATCGCCTCAGGCGTGTCCGACACGCCGGCCGCGCGCTGCTGCCGGGTGCCACCGCCGGCGTAGACGACGCCACCGGACAGGACGCTGGCACCACCGCCGCCGAACCGGTCGATCAGCACGACGCGGGCGCCCGCGCGGGCCGCTTCGAGCGCGGCGCAGGCCCCGGCGACGCCGAAGCCGACGATCACCACATCGGCGTGCAACGCGCTGCGCTGGACCATCGCACCCCTCACAAGTTTGGAACAGGTTCTCTTCGTGAGTTCATCGAGGCAAGTGCCCGTTTTCTGGCTACACCATAGCGCCACTGGCGCAGAAATCTATAACATGTTTCAGTATTGACCGCGAGGTTGGCGCGAGGGAGGTGCGATGACCGCAGGGACACCCGATGCCCGCTCCGAGTTCGACGTCGTCGTGGTCGGCAGCGGCGCCGCCGGGATGACGGCGGCGCTCACGGCGGCCCGGCAGGGACTCGACGCCGTGCTCGTCGAGAAGGCGGCGAAGTTCGGCGGCTCCACGGCCCGCTCCGGCGGCGGCGTGTGGGTACCGAACAACCACGTGCTCGCCGAGGCCGGCATCACCGACAGCCCGGAAGCCGCGAGCACCTACCTCGCCCACATCGTCGGCGACGCGGTCGACCCCGAACGGCAGGCCGCCTTCCTGGCGGCCGGCCCGCGGATGCTCGTCGAGGTCCTGCCGAGCACGCCGCTGCGCATGCGGTGGGTGCCCGAATACGCGGACTACTACCCGGAAGCCCCCGGCGGCCGGGTGCGCGGGCGATCCATCGAGGCCGCGCCGCTGGACGGCCGGGTGCTCGGCGACCTGCTCGCCGACCTCGAACCCGGCTACGGCAAGTCCCCGGCGAACCTGGTCGTCACGCAGGCCGACTTCCGGTGGCTGAACCTGCTCGCCCGCCACCCGCGCGGCCCGCTGCGCGCCCTGCGGGTGGGAACGCGCTGGCTGCTCGCCAGGATCCGCGGGCAGCGCCTGCTCGCGCTCGGCCAAGCGCTGGTCGCGGGCCTGCGGGTCGCGCTGCGGGACGCCGGCGTGCCGGTGTGGCTGAACACCCCGCTGATCGACCTGGAGCACGACGGCGACCGGGTCACCGGGGTCGTCGTCGAGCACGACGACGAGCGCCGGACCTTGTTGGCACGGCGCGGAGTCGTGCTGGCCGCAGGCGGTTTCGAGCACAACGAACAACTGCGCAAGCAGCACCAGCGCGAGCCGATCGGTACACAGTGGACCGTCGGCGCGAAGGCCAACACCGGCGACGCGATCAACGCCGCCCAGCGGCTCGGTGCCGCGACGGAGCTGATGGACGACGCGTGGTGGGGGCCGTCGATCCCGCTGCCCGGCGGGCCGTGGTTCTGCCTCGCCGAACGAACCCTTCCCGGCTGCATCCTGGTCAACGGCGACGGAGAGCGGTTCGTCAACGAGGCCGCGCCGTACGTCGACGCGGTGCACGCCATGTACGGTCCCGGCGACGGGCCCGGGCGGCACATGCCGACCTGGCTGATCGCCGACCAGCGCTACCGCAACCGGTACATGTTCGCGGGCCTGGGCCCTCGACAGCCGTTCCCGGGCCGCTGGTACAAGACGGGGGCCATCCAGCGGGCGGCGACGGTCGAGGCGCTGGCCGAACGCATCGACGTGCCCGCCGACGCGCTGCGCCGCACGATCGAGCGGTTCAACGACTTCGCGCGCAGCGGGATGGACGCCGACTTCCAGCGTGGCGACTCCGGATACGACCGCTACTACGGCGATCCGCGCAACAAGCCGAACCCGAGCCTGGGCGCGCTGGAGGTAGCGCCGTTCTACGCCGTGAAGATCGTGCCGGGCGACCTCGGCACCAAGGGCGGCCTGCGCACCGACGTGCACGCTCGGGTGCTGCGCGAAGACGGCACGCCCATCGAAGGCCTTTACGCGGCAGGCAACACCAGCGCCGCCGTGATGGGCCGCACCTACGCCGGGCCGGGCGCGACCCTCGGCCCAGCGATGACCTTCGGATATCTCGCCGCGCAACACCTGGCAACTGAGGAGTGAATTCGGCAATGGGCCTGCGTAGCGGTGCGGGTGGCGGCCCCCCTGCGGGAGTTACAGACGCCGTCTGGACTGTGGGATCCCCGACTTGTGTATGCCCAATACACGGCATCGGGGACTGGCCTCGCCCAGTAGCCCAGAAGGGCGGGCACCGTCTGAGAACCCGCGGCGGTGCAAGTCGAGTCCCCCACCGCATGCGGCTAACGCCGCATTTTCAAAAGCCTTTTGAGGCGGTACGAGCGAAAGGGACGAGATGACGGCGGCAAGCAACGACGAGGTGCGCACCATCGACGTCGGGACCCCACCGACCCGGTTCGCGCGCGGCTGGCACTGCCTCGGACCGGCCGAGCAGTTCAAGGACGGTCGACCGCACGCCGTGGAGGCGTTCGGCACCAAGCTCGTCGTGTTCCAGGGCGAGGACGGCGGCCTCAACGTGCTCGACGGCTACTGCAGGCACATGGGCGGCGACCTCACGCAGGGCACCATCAAGGGCAACGCGGTCGCCTGCCCGTTCCACGACTGGCGCTGGGCGGGCAACGGCCGCTGCACCGGAATCCCCTACGCCAAGCGGATTCCGCTGCGCGCCCGCACCAAGGCGTGGCCCGCGATGGAGGAGAACAAGCAGCTGTTCGTGTGGAACGACCCGCAGGGCAACCCGCCCCCGGCGGACGTGACGATCCCGCACCTGCCGGAGTCGTTCTCCGACGAGTGGAGCAACTGGACCTGGGACACCGTGCGCATCGAGGGCTCGAACTGCCGCGAGATCGTCGACAACGTGGTGGACATGGCGCACTTCTTCTACATCCACTTCGCGTTCCCGACGTACTTCAAGAACGTCTTCGAGGGCCACATCGCCAGCCAGTACCTGACTACCAAGGGCCGCCCGGACATCGGCGCGGGCACCTACTCCGGCAGCGACAACCAGGTGCGCTCGGAGGCGTCGTACTACGGGCCGTCGTACATGATCGACCGGCTGTGGAACGAGTACCACGGCTACACCATCGAGACGATCCTGATCAACTGCCACTACCCGATCACCGCCGACTCGTTCGTGCTGCAGTGGGGCGTGCTGGTCAAGAAGCTGCCGGGGCTCTCCGACGAGCAGGCCGACAAGCTGGCGGCCAAGATCGCCAAGAACACCGGCGTCGGGTTCCTGCAGGACGTGGAGATCTGGCGGAACAAGACGCGGATCGACAACCCGCTGCTGTGCGAGGAGGACGGCCCGGTCTACCAGCTGCGCCGCTGGTACGAGCAGTTCTACGTGGACGTCGAGGACGTCAGCGAGGACATGGTGGCGCGGTTCGAGTTCGAAGTGGACACCAGCCGCGCGAACGAGGTGTGGGAGCGGGAAGTCGCGGAGAACCTCGCGCGCAAGCAGGCGGAGAGCTCATGACCTGGGCGAAGGCACCGGACCTGGGCGACCGGCCCGCGGCGCTGGCCAGGGTGCGCGAGGGCACGGCCGCCGACCGGGCCGACTACCTGCGGTCGGGGCTGTGCCCGGTGGAGTGCGGGCGCTGCGGCGTCCGCGTGCTGGCGAAGAAGAACAGCCCGCAGCACACCAGCATCCAGTGGACCGCCGAAGGCGCTCGCCGGTGCGCGACGTTCGCCGACCGCCCGGGCGAGGTCGCCGAGTCCTGCGCCGACGTGCTGGCGAGCATCGACGCCGCCGCCCGCGACGGCCACCTCGCCACGTCGCCGCAGGATTCCGATGGAGCCCAGAACCGCAATTTCCATTGAAATCGAAGGTTCGATTTCAATGGAAATTGCGGGCCAACCAGATCCCAGGAGCCAGTGATGCCCGAACCCGCCCGACTGCGGGTCGCCGCGGTCATCGACGAGACCCGGGACAGCCGGTCGCTGGTGTTCGAGCCGCCGCCGGAGTGGTCCTACCGGCCCGGCCAGTTCCTCACCCTGCGAATCCCCAGCGATCGCACCGGTTCGGTGGCGCGCAGCTACTCCCTGTCCAGCTCGCCGCACGTCGACGAGGCGTGGCAGGTCACGGTGAAACGAGCCGGCTACGGCTCGAACTGGCTGTGCGACAACGTCGTCGCCGGGACCACTGTGGACGTTCTGCCGCCCGGCGGCGCGTTCACGCCGGGTTCGCTGGACGAGGACTTCCTGCTACTCGCGGCGGGCAGCGGGATCACGCCGGTGATGTCCATCGCGAAGTCGGTGCTGGCCGCCGGGACCGGGCGCGTGGTGATCATCTACGCCAACCAGGACGAGGATTCGGTCATCTTCGCCGCCGAGCTCCGGGATCTGATCGCCCGGCACCCCGACCGGCTCGTCGTGGTGCACTGGCTGGAATCGGTGCAAGGCCGCCCGACGGTGCCCGCACTGCGCGAGCTGATCAGGCCGTTCGCGGACCGCGAGTGCTTCGTGTGCGGCCCGGGCGGTTTCATGGACGCTGCCGCGGAAGCGCTGAAGGACCTGGAAGTCCCGCGCGCTCGGACCCACGTCGAACGCTTCGTCTCGCTGAAGCGCAACCCCTTCGAGAAGAAGCGGCCCAAAGCGCCCGAACCGGCCGAGGACACCGCGACGATCGCGGTCGAGCTCGACGGCGAACACCACCGGTTCGCGTGGCCGCGCCAGAAGCGCCTGCTGGACCTGCTCCTGGAAAAGGGCCTGGACGCGCCGTTCTCCTGCCGCGAAGGCGCGTGCAGCGCCTGCGCCTGCCGGATCCGAAGCGGCGAGGTGAAGATGCTCCAGAACTCGGTCCTCGACCAGGAAGACCTCGACGACGGGATCATCCTGGCCTGCCAGTCCCTCCCGATCACCGACGAGGTCCACATCACCTACGAGTGAGGCCTCCGGCGAGCACGTCCGAGGCGAAGTCCGCCGCCGAGCGCGGCGGCCGCCCGAGGACCTCCTGAACGCCGGTGCCCAGCTCGGACTCCGCTTCCGCGCGGTAGTTGCGGTAGAGCGCGGCCAACCCCGCGACGTACTCGGCCGACAAGCCGGTGCGCACCAGTCCGGCCTGCCAGTCGGCATCGGGCACGATGTCTCGGTATCGGGCCGGATTCCCCAGGACGGCGCCGAATTCGCCGGCCAACCGCTCGACGGTGACCCGCTCGGGGCCGCTGAGGGACAGCTGGCCACCGACCGGCCGCTCCGCGAGCAGCTCGGCGGCGGCCACCTCGGCGATGTCGCGGGTGTCGATGAAACCACGCGCCCCCGACCCTCCTGGATCGGCGAGCACCCCGGCGGCGATGGAATCGAGCTGACCCAAGAAGTTCTGCAGGAACCGGTCCGGCCGCAGCACGGTCAGCTCCGGCACGCCCATCGCCTGCAGCCGGTCGACGATGACCTCGTGCGCCCCGGTGACCGGGTCGGGCTCGTCGGCGGTGCGCCACGGCAGGGCCCCCAACTTCACGATCCGCGTGACCCCGGCTTCCAGGGCCGCCCGCGCGAGGCCGATCTCGACCTCCGCTTGGCCCGAGCGGTAGGGATGGGCGAGGTACAAGCGCTCGACGCCGTCCACCGCGGCCCGCACGTCGGCGGGATCATCCGCGTCGCCGCGGATGACGCGACCGGCCACCGGCCCCAGCAAGGCGGCGGAGCGGTCGGAGCGGATCAGGTAGTGCACGTCGGGGTTGCCGCGCAGCAGTTCGGTGAGCTCGCGGCCAACGCTGCCGGTCGCGGCGGTGATGAGGATCTTCACCACCCGATCGTCCGGCCCAGCGCCCGGGCCGGCCAGCAACGAACCGGCCATCACCGGTTATGTTCTGGCCATGCCGCGCACTGGTCGACCCCGCCGGGTGGTGGTCCCGGTCCTGCCCGGCCTGCCGCTGTTCGAGCTGGCCGTACCCGCCGAGATCTTCGGCACCGATCGTCGCGACCTGCATCCCGACTGGTACGAATTCTCCCTGTGCGCGGTCGGAAACCGCTCCGTACCGGTGCAGCCGGACGCGCGGCTGCGGCTGGACTCGGGAGTGGCCGCGCTGTCCGAAGCGGACACGGTCATCGTCCCGTCCTGCGACGCACCCGGAACGCCCGCACCGGCGTCGCTGCTGAGGGCGCTGCGGCAGGCCGGGCGCCGGGGTGCCCGCATCATCGGCCTGGGCGGCGGCACCTTCGTGCTGGCGCAGGCCGGGCTGCTGGACGGGCGAGCGGCCACCACCCACTGGATGTTCGCCGCGGAGTTCGCCCGGGAGCACCCGCAGGTGCGCGTGCGGCCCGACGCGCTCTACGTGCAGGACGGCCGCTACTTCACCGCCGCGGGGACCGCGGCGAGCATCGACCTGTGCCTGCGGCTGGTCGCCGACGATCTCGGCGCGGCCGTCGCCGCCCAGGTCGGCAGCCGGATGATCGCCTCCCCGCACCGCAGCGGCGACCAGGCGCAATCCCGGGCAGGACAGGCGAATCGCACCACGGGGCCGAGCCTGGCGGCGACGCTGGACTGGGCGATCAAGCGCCTCGACCGCGATCTACCGGTCGCCGAACTGGCCGGGCACGCCTCGATGAGCCTGCGCACCTTCAACCGGCAGTTCGGCCGGCAGGTCGGGGTCAGCCCGGTCCGCTGGCTGACCCGGCAACGGCTGTGGTTTGCTTGCCGGCTGCTGGAGACCACGGACCTGACGATCGAGCGCATCGCGCAGCGCTGCGGCTACACCCACGCCGTGCCCCTGCGGCAGCACTTCCGGCGGGAGTGCGGGATGTCGCCCAGCGACTACCGCGCCCGCCACGGCGAGCGGTGACCTCAACCGACCAGAACCCGCGCAGCCACCGCATCGGAGCCGGTCACGTGCCGTGAGTGCTTTGTGTTGCCATAGAGCACCCCGAACCGCTCAGGGGAGGAGCTGCACTTCGGGCGCACCGGCGGCCGATGACTTGCACGGACCGGTCATTGCGCCGCGCGGATCGCCGCCGAAATGCGGTCCACATCGGCCCGTTCCTGCTCAGGTAGCGGCGCCCCCGTGCTGTCCCGCTCCGCCGCGGCGGCCGCCAACAGCTGCCGGGCTCGCTCGGCGTTCCCGGCGAGGACGGCGGCTCCGGCGAGCCCTTCCAGCGCGAGGGCGACCGCGCGGGGGTCGCCGGTGTCCCGGGCCACTGCCAGGCCTTCTTCGTGGAGGTCGTGCGCCTGTTCCGGATCGCCGCGCAATTCTGCGATGAAGCCCAGCTCGGCGAGGCTGTGCGCAATGCCCGGCGCATAGCCCACTGATCGGTTCCAGTCCAGCAGTACCCGGATGTGCCTTTCGGCGTCGTCGAGCCGACCCTCACGTCGGGCACCGAGGCCGAGTCCCGCTTCTGCGAAGAACCGGCCGGTCACGTGGCCCTTGCTGGCCGAGAGATCGCGGGCACGCTCGTGCAGCAGCCGCGCCTGGTCCAGATCACCGGCGAGCAGGGCGAGCCTGCCCAGCCCCGACAGCATGTCGGCCACCTGCGGCCACAGCCCGAGTTCTTCGGCCCGGCGCAGGCCGTCGCGAAGCAGGCGCGCCGCTTCGGCGTAGTCGCCGATGACCTCGGCCCTCCGGGCGAGCAGGCCAGCGGTCCGAAGCTGCCCCCACCGATCACCGAGATCCGCGAAGACCCTGGCGCTTTCGGTCGCGTCACGCTCCATCGTCGCAACGTCACCGCGCAGCAAGGCGTGGTGGGCGGCGCTGCCCAAGGCCGCGGCTATGCCCCATTTGTCCCCGGCCGCGCGGAATCCGCCCAGGGCGCGCTGCGCAAGCGTATCGCCGACCGATTGGTCACCACCGCCGAGCAACGCCTCCGCCAGCAGCCATTCGGTGAACGCACGGCCTGCCGGATCACTGACCCGGTCGAATCCGGCCAGTCCGGCGTCCACCAGCGCAGTCCGGTCCGAATCGCTGCCGCTGAGCAGCATCAGCCCCGACCGCCAGCCGTTGGCCCGCGCCCACAGGGTTGAGGCGGAATCGCCAGGCGTGCTCAGCGCCGCGTCGAGCAGCCGGACACCGTCGGCGAGCCGTCCACGCAGGAACCAGTACCAGGCCAGTGCGTCGACGAGGCGCAGCGCACCGCCGGAATCACCGCGACGCACCGAATCCTCCACGGCGGAGCGCAGATTCGCGTACTCGGTGTCCACCACCGCGAGCCACCGCTGCTGGTCCGCGCTGCGCAGCCGGTCGCGCGCTCGTTCGGCGAGGGTCGTGTAGTACTCGTTGCGCACCTCTCGGACCAGGTCGGCCTCGCCGGCCTGGGCCAGCCGATCCGAGCAGTACAGCGCGACCGACTCCAGCAGCCGGTAGCGCGGTCCTTCCTCGGTGTCGGTGATCGCGACCAGCGACCGGTCCACCAGGCGGGCGAGCAGGTCGAGGACCCGTCCGCGAGGCAGCTCCTCGCTCGCGCAGATGTGCTCGGCCGCGGCCAGCCCGAAGCCATCGGCGTGCACCGAAAGCCTTCTCAGCACAGCCTGTTCCGGTTCGGTCAGCTGCTCCCAGCTCCAGTCGATCATCGCGCGCAACGTCTGCTGGCGACCGGGCGCGCTCCGGTGTCCAACGACCAGCAGCTCGAATCGATCGTCCATCCGCGCGGCGAGTTCGCGGACCCCGAGCGCCCGCACTCGGGCGGCGGCCAGCTCCAGCGCCAGCGGGATCCCGTCCAGCCGGCGACAGATGCTGGCGACGGCCGCGGCGTTCCCGGCATCGATGGTGAAGCCAGGAGCCGCGGCGGCCGCTCGGGCCATGAACAACCGGACGGCGCTGAACTTCGGTAACGCCTCGGCACCGGTGTCCGCGGGCGAGTGCGGCAGTTCGAGTGCGGCGACCGAGTACAGGGCTTCACCGGATACGCCGAGTGGTTCCTGGCTCGTCGCCAGCACGCGCAGCCCCGGCACCGATCGCAACAGCCGCTCGGCCAGTTCGGCGACCTCGGCCACCAGGTGCTCGCAGTTGTCCAGGATCAGCAGGACCCGTTTGCCGTCCAGCGCGGTGATCAGCTGGTCGACCGGACCGGCGCTGGACCGGCCGTCGTCGCGGATGCCCAGCACCGCGTGCACGGTGTCCACGATGGCGGTGTGCGAGGAGGAGCTCACGTCGATCCCGGCCAGCTCGACGAACCACACGCCGTCGGGGTGCTCTGCGATCAGGGCACGCGCTGTCTCGACCCCCAGTCGGGTCTTGCCGACGCCGCCGGGCCCGATGAGGGTGACCAACCGGTGCTCGCCGACCAGCGCGCACACGTCGTGCGTCGCTTCGGCCCTGCCGATCAGCTCGGTCAGCTGGCCGGGCAGGTTCGTCGGAGTGGCGGCCGGGCGGGGCGCGATCAGCGGGTCCTGCTCGAGGATCGCCTGGTGCACGGCGACGATCTCGGGGCCCGGATCGACTCCGAGCTCGGTGCGCAGCCGCTCCCGCAACTCGGTGAAGTCGGCAAGCGCCTCGCTCTGCCGTCCGGCGCGGTACAACGCACGAAGGTGCGCTGCCCGCAATCGTTCGCGCAGCGGATGCTCGGCGATCACGGGCGCCAATTCGCCGACCAGCTCGGCATGTTCGCCCAGTTCGAGCAGCGCTTCGGCCCTGGCTTCCACCGCGGACAGCCGGAGTTCCGTCAGCCGGGCCGCTTCGACCGCCGCGAACTCCTCGTCGGCGACCTCGGCGAACGCGGCGCCGCGCCAGAGACCGAGCGCGGTGCTCAGGGCGTCGGCCCGAGATCGGGCATCCGCTCCGCCGGTCCCGAGCAACTCCTCGAACCGGTCGGCGTCCACCGCGCCGGCCGGGACGTCCAGGCTGTAGCCCGCGGCCCGCGACACCACCAGCGTGCGGGCGCTCGGCTCGGCGGCGGCGAGAGCACCACGCAGCTGCGAAACCTTGACCTGCAGCGCGGCAGGCGCGTCACGGGGCGCCCGCCGCGGCCACAGCACGTCGATGAGCCGGTCGGTCGACACCGAACGTCCACGGTGGACGAGGAGAACGGAGAGCACCCTCAGCACCTGTCCGGCCGGGATCGTGACCAGCTCACCCTCATCCGTCCACGCCATCATCGGGCCGAGCACGCCGAACCTCATATCCGTGACGATACGGTCCCGCCCGAGCGCCGTGTAAGGAGCGCGGTAGGGCGGCTGTAGGAGAGCTGTAGGCCGCTCCGGCGAAGGTCGTGACCACACGACGACAGCCGGAAAGGCGGATCCGATGCAGACGACGGACTCGTTGCGCGTGGCGATCATCATCGGCAGCACGCGGGCGCAGCGATTCGGCCCGACGGTGGCCGAGTGGTTCCACGACCACGCGATCAAGCACGGTGGGCTCGACCTGGACCTGATCGACCTCGCGGAGACCGGGCTGCCCGACGTCCTGGGCCACCCCAACGACGCCGTCGACGCGTTGGCGCCGCGCCTCGCCCAGGCCGATGCGTTCGTCTTCGTCTCGCCCGAGTACAACCGCGGCTATCCCGCCTCGCTCAAGACCGCTATCGATTCCTACGTCGACGAGTGGAAGGCGAAGCCGGTCGCCATCGTCTCCTACGGCGGCGTCTCAGGTGGCTTGCGGGGTGCCGAACAGCTGCGCCAGGTGTTGGGAGAGCTGCACGCCGTCACCATCCGCGACACGGTGAGCTTCCACTCGTGCTGGAACAAGTTCGACGACAACGGCCGGCCGCTGGACATCGACGGTGCAGGTGCCGCCGCGACGGTGCTGCTCAACCAGCTCACCTGGTGGGCCCGCGCGCTGCGCGCCGCCCGCATCGCCCAGCCGTACCCGTTCTGAGCCCGGAAGGAGGCACCAATGTTGAAACGACCGGCGACAGCCCTGGCCCTGCTGGCCTTCTCCAGCCTGATCACCTCGCTGGACTTCACGATCATCTACGTCGCCTTACCCGATATCGCCCGCGACGTGGGCTTCTCCGCCCACTCCATGCAGTGGGTGGTCAGCTCGTACGCCGTCTTCTTCGGCGGCCTGCTGCTGCTGGGCGGACGGTCCGCTGACCTGCTCGGCAGGCGGCGGATGTTCGTGCTCGGGATGGTGCTGTTCGGCGCCGCGTCGCTGCTGGGCGGATTCGCCACCACCACGACCGCCCTGATCGCGGCGAGGGCGATCCAGGGGATCGGCGCGGCAGTGCTGTTCCCCGCGACGTTGTCACTGGTCAACACCATGTTCGAGGAGGGGAAGCAGCGGATCCGAGCGCTCGCGGTGTGGGCGGGGGCCGGTGCCGGCGGACTCAGCCTCGGGGCGCTGCTCGGCGGGGTGCTGACCAGTGCGTTCGGGTGGCAGGCGGTGTTCTTGGTCAACGTTCCACTCGTGATCGCCGGAACGGCGGCGGCGTTCCTGGTGCTGCGCGCGGACGGTCCTCGCGACCGTGGGCGCTTCGACGTGCCCGGCGCGCTCACCGGAACCGTGGGCACCACCCTGCTGGTGTTCACCGTGGCGCAGGGACCGGAAACCGGGTGGACCTCGGCACCTGTCCTCGGCGGTGGCGTGCTGGCGGTGGTGCTGCTGGCCTCGTTCCTGGTCATCGAGGCCCGCAGTTCCGGCCCGCTCATGCCGTTGCGGCTGGCACGCAAACTGGCCCCGGTGCTCGCCGTCATCTTCGTTTTCGGCGCGACCATGCAGAACGTCGTCTACTTCCTCACGCTGTTCCTGCAGAACGTGTGGCGGTACAGCGCACTCGTCACCGGACTGGTCTTCCTGAGCCTTTCGGCGGTCATCGCGGTCGCGAACTTCATCGCTGAGCGGCTCATCGTCCGGATCGGAATCCGCACCACCCTGATCAGCGGTCTGCTGCTCGGCGCGGTGGGCGGTGCGCTCCTGGCCGCGGGGATGGTCACCGATGGCTCCTACTGGACGATCCTGACCGGGATCCTGGTCTACGGCGCGGGGATGGGCACCGTGTTCCCGACGGTGTTCGCCGCCGCTGGAACCGGTGTCGCCGAGCAGGAGCAGGGCAGCGCCGGTGGGCTGGCCAACACCTCCATGCAGGTCGGCACCGGCGTGGGGCTGGCGGTGCTCGTCGGTATCGCGAACGCCGGTTCGGCCGGGCTGGACGGTGACGCATTGCGGATCGCGACTGCGGACGGTCTGCGCACCACGGTCGTCGTCGCGGCCGCGCTCACCCTCCTCGGTCTGCTCGCCGCGGTGCTCCTGCCCAGCCGTCGAACGGTCAACGCGGACAACGACACCACAGCAGCCGAACCGGTCGCGGCTGCCTGAACACCCCCTAGTTGGGAGAGAAGGCGAGGAGAGCATGAGCACACCGACACATCCGTCCTACCGGTGGAGCGGTGAGGACCTGGACTTGGACGCCTACCTGGCCCGGATCGGCTTCGAGGGTGACCGCGCGCCGACGGTGGCGACGCTGCGCAGGCTGGTCTACCTGCACACCACGACGATCCCGTTCGAGAACCTGGAGATCGTCCTCGGCCGGCCGGTGCTGCTGGACGTGAAGTCGATGCAGGACAAGATGGTTCGGCAGCGCCGGGGCGGATACTGCTACGAGAACAACGCGTTGTTCGCGGCCGTGCTGGAAAGGCTCGGCTTCGGTGTCATCGGCCTGGGCGGGCGGATCTTCATCGGCCCGGACAACGGGCTGCTGCCCGCCACGCACGCGGTGCTGCGCGTGGCCACCGCCGAGGACGATCGAGCCTGGCTCTGCGACGTCGGCTTCGGCTCGGGCCCGATGGAACCGATCGAGCTGACCCCGAGCGATGGCGAACTCACCATCGGCGGATGGCGGTTCCGGCTCGAACTCGGCGCGGACGAACTCGGCGCGCAGGTGGGGGCGCTGCACCACTTCTCCCGCAACGGCTGGCTGAACCGGCGCACGTTCACGATGACCCCGCAGTACCGGATCGACTACGAGGTCGGCAGCCACTACGTGTCGACGTCCTCCCATTCGCCGTTCACCACGCGACCCATCGCCCAGAAATTCCACCCGGAGGTCCACCACCTGCTCGACGGCGTCACCTTGAACACCCAGTATCCGGACGGAACCGGTGAAACCCGCGATGTGGACCGAGCCGACCTGCCGGAGATCCTGTCCGAGACCTTCGACATCGACCTCGACGATGCGGACGCGACGCAGCTCGTCGAGCAGCCGTGGCCAGCGGACCAACGCCCTTGACCCGGTGCCGCCGGGCCGGGCGCGCCGGCACTCCCGCCTGGAGGTCAGGCCCGTGAGCGGTTTGGGGTGCATTGGCACCCTGTGCTAGCACAAACCACTCACGGGCTCGCACCTGCAGGAACACTTCTCAGCGCGCCGGCGGGATGTTGTGGTTCAGGCGGAAGAGGTTCTTCGGATCGTGGCTCGCCTTCATGGCGCTGAGGCGGTCGTAGTCCGCCGGGTCGTATGCCGCGCGGACTCCTTCGGGATTGGCGCTGCCGCCCGCCAGGAAGTTCAGGTTGCGGCCGCCCGTCGACCACGGGGACATCGCGCGCATGACGCGGCTCTGCAGCTCGCGGGCCGCGTCGACGGTGGCTTCGTCGACCTTGGAGTTGACGCCGAAGACGTACGGCGCGTCGCGATGCCCGACGCAGTTGCCCGCCGGCCGGGACAGCGCGCCGCCGAGGTGGCGGACCTCGACCACGCACCGCTGCGGGGCGTCCGGGCCGACCAGATCGAGCAGCGTCTTGATCGCCGCGTCGTCGAAGTCGCGCAGCATCGCGTTGTCCGTGACGTAGCCCATCGGCTGGACCGGGTCGTTGTTGATCGAGCCGACTTCCCGGTACGGCATCTCGCGCACCGAGTCGATCAGCCGCGGCCCGACCGCGCGCAGCGGCTCGGTCAGCCGCTCCCCCTCCGCCGGATCACCGGCGTACGCGATGCGCACGTGCACGACGTGGCGGCCGCGCAGCGGCTCCGGCAGGGCCGGGACGTCCGGGAACGGGACCAGCGCGACCGAGGAGGTCATCTCCTCCGGCAGGTCGCGGGTCCACTGCTGCCAGGTCCGCAGCACGTCGCCGATCAGGTGCGAGTCGAAGTACAGGCCGCCGCCGTAGAGGCTCGCTACCGGCATCAGGTCCACCTCCATGCCGGTCACCACGCCGAAGTTGCCGCCCGCGCCACGCAGCGCCCAGAACAGCTCGGCGTCGGATTCGGCGGTGACGCGGCGGAGCCGCCCGTCGGCGGTGACGATCTCGATGGCGCGCACGTGGTCGGCGGCGTAGCCGTAGCGCCGCCCGAGGTGCCCGAGGCCGCCGCCGAGGGTGTAGGACACCGCGCCGACGTGCGGTGCGCTGCCGGACAGCGGCGCCAGCCCGAACTCCGCCGCGGCCTCGACCACCTGGCCCCAGCGCACGCCCGCGGCGAACCACGCGGTGCGCCGCTCGGCGTCGATCCGGGCCTCCGACATGCGACCGGTCGTGATCAGCAGCCCGCCCTCGACCTCGGAGGCGATGCCGTGACCGGTGCTCAGCACCGCCACCGGCAGGTCCCGCGCCGCCGCGAACTCGACCGCCGCCCGCACGTCTTCCGCGTCGACCGCACCCACCACGACCTGCGGTCGGCGCTGGTCGAAGGCCAGGAATCCGGAACGTTCGGCGTCGTAGTCGGTGTCTCCCGGCAGGAACACCAGGCCCTGCACGCGGTCGGTCAGCGCGGCGAATTCGTTTGGTGCCATGCCAGGAACACTAACCGACCTTGAGGACAGCTCTTGTCCTAAAGGGTGTGCGATCCTGAAAACATGACGACGACGCTGCCCGCCCGGTTGCTCCGCCTGCTGTCGCTGCTGCAGAGCCGCCGCGAGTGGTCCGGCGGCGAGCTCGCCGACCGGCTGGAGGTCACCGGCCGCACCGTGCGCCGCGACATCGACCGGCTCCGCGAGCTCGGCTACCCGGTCGAGAGCACCACCGGCACCGCGGGCGGCTACCGGCTGGCCTCGGGCAAGGACCTGCCGCCGCTGCTGCTCGACGACGACGAAGCCGTCGCGGTGGCGGCCGGGCTGCTCACCGCCGCGAGCGGCAGCGTGACCGGCATCGAGGAGAGCTCGATCCGCGCGCTGGCCAAGCTGGAGCAGGTGCTCCCGGCTCGGCTGCGCGGGCGGGTGGGAGCCCTCGCGGGCGCGACGGTGCCGGTGGTGGTGCGCGACGGCCCGCAGGTCGACGCCGGGACGCTGGCGCTCATCGGGGCGGCCTGCCGCGACCACGAGGTGCTGTCCTTCGACTACGAGAAGCGCGGTGGCGCAACGGAATCCCGTCGGGTCGAACCGCACAGCCTGGTCGCGGTGCGCGGCCTGTGGTACCTGATCGCCTTCGACCGAGATCGCGAGGACTGGCGCACCTTCCGCGCCGACCGCCTGATCCGGCCGCTGGCCACCGGCCGCCGCTTCGAACCGCGCGCCCTGCCCGCGGAAAGCCCGGCCGCGCACATCCGGCGCTCGATCATCGACGCGCCCTACCGCTACTCCGCCCGGGTCACGGTGCAAGCCTCCGCCGAGACCGTGCGCGAGCACCTGCACCCGCTGCTGCCGGACCGGGTCACCCCGATCGACGAGCACAGCTGCGCCGTGCGGCTCGGCGAGGACTCGCTGCCCGCGATCACCCGCCGTGTCCTCGACCTGGCCGTCCTCGACGCCGACTTCACCATCGACGCCCCGGACGACCTGCGCGATCACCTGCGATCACGTCTCGGTCGATTGCTCGACGTGCTGTCCGGGTAGCCGACCACGGTGAGTGCCCGAATTTCCCCCGAGAAACCGACCGTTTGCACCTTTTCCTCGAAGCCATCTCGGCCGACGTGAAGTCCGAGGGCACGAAGATCAGGAGTGAACCATGGGTGTCGGCGGCGCAATCCGAGCCAAACTCGCGCAGTACCGAGGCCGGATCGCACTCCGATGCAGACCCCCGCACGTCCCGGGCATGGACGAATGCCCGGCCGGCGGCGGCCACGCCCCGGTCCCGAAGCAGGGCGGCGGCGGCCGCATCTGCGCCAAGTGCGGCGAGTCCTGCTAGCAGGGCGCCCGGGGCGGCGGTTTCGCGCGAAACCGCCATCCGCAGGCGTGGAGAACGCCGTTTTCGCGCGAAAACGGCGCAACCGCGAAGCTCACGCCGTCGATAGCACCAGGCCGCTGGTCGGGACGCCGGTTCCGGCCGTGACCACGACGTGCCCGACGTCGTCGACCTGGTTCACCGCCGAGCCCCGGACCTGCCGGACCGCCTCGGCGATGCCGTTCATGCCGTGGATGTAGGCCTCGCCGAGCTGGCCGCCGTGGGTGTTCAGCGGCAGCCGCCCGCCGAGCTCGATCGCACCGCCGGCGATGAAGTCCTTCGCCTCGCCGCGCCCGCAGAAGCCCAGTTCCTCCAGCTGCACCAAGACGAACGGCGTGAAGTGGTCGTAGAGGATGCCGACCTGGACGTCCTGCGGCCCGATCCCCGCCTGCCGCCACAACTGCCGGGCCACCACGCCCATCTCGGGCAGCGCCGCCAGGTCGTCGCGGTAGTAGCTGGTCATGGTGAACTGGTCGGCGCCGCTGCCCTGCGCGGCCGCGGCCACGACGGCCGGCGGGTGCGGCAGGTCCGCGGCCCGCGCCCGGCTCGTCACCACGATCGCCACCCCGCCGTCGCTTTCCTGGCAGCAGTCCAGCAGCCGCAGCGGCTCGGTGATCCAGCGCGACGCCTGGTGGTCGGCCAAGGTGATCGGCCGCTGGTAGAACCAGGCGTGGGGATTGGTCGCCGCGTGCTTGCGGTCGGCCACCGCGACGCGGCCGAAGTCCTCGCTGGTGGCGCCGTAGTCGTGCATGTAGCGGCGGGCGAACATCGCGACCTGCGCGCCGGGCGTGGCCACGCCGACCGGGTACGACCAGCTGTTGTCCAGCCCCGACGAGGTCGGTGCCGCAGCGGCCGCGGCCTGCACCTGCCCGAACCGGCTCCCGGAGCGCTCGTTGAACGCCCGGTAGCAGACCACGACCTCCGCGACGCCGGTGGCGACGGCCATCGCGGCCTGCTGCACCGTCGCGCACGCCGCGCCGCCGCCGTAGTGGATGCGGCTGAAGAAGCTCAGCTCCGGGATGCCCAGTTCCCGGGCGACGGCCGTCTCGGCGTTGTTGTCCATGGTGAAGGTCACCAGACCATCCACATCGGACGGTCCCAGCCCGGCGTCCGCGAGGGCGGCCCGGACGGCCTCGGCGGCCAGCTGCAGCTCGCTGCGCCCGGAGTCCTTGGAGAACTCCGTCGCGCCGATCCCGACGATCGCCGCTTCACCCGAGATCATCGCGCCACCTCCGGAAGTTCCACCCGGACCGTGCCGGTGACGTGCGTGCCGAGGCTGTTGCGGCCCAGCACCTCCACGACGAGCACGTCGCCGTCCCGCTCCAGGACCTGGCCGTGCATGGTCAGCGTGTCGTAGGCGTAGCACGGCACGCCGAGCTTGATCGCCACCCCGCGCACCAGGGCCTCCGGACCGGCCCAGTCGGTGACGTAGCGCTGCACCAGGCCGGTGGTGGTGAGGATGTTGACGAAGATGTCCTTGGAGCCCTTGGCCACCGCGAGGTCGCGATCGTGGTGCACGTCCTGGAAGTCGCGGGTGGCGATGGCGGTGCTGACCACGAAGGTCGGCGAGACCTCGATGCGTTCCTCCGGCAGCGCGTCGCCGATGGCCACTTCGGCGAGCGACCGCGTTCGAGCCAGTGTCATGACGCCTTCGGCCTCCATCCGGGTAGCACCAGTTCGTCGTCGATCCGCTGGAAGTCGGCCACGACCCGCTGGCCGATCTCGACCGCCGCCGGGTCGACGCCGCGCAGCTCACCGAGCATCCGCACGCCCTCATCGAGCTCGACCAGCGCGACGACCAGCGGCAGTTCCTTGCCCGGCACCGGCGGATGGTGGTGCACGATGTAGCTGTAGACCTCGCCGAGTCCTTCGGAAACCAGGTAGGTCCGCTTGGTCGCGCCGCATTCGGGGCACATCGGCCCCGGCGGGTGCCGTAGCAGCCCGCATTGCCCGCAGCGCTGGATGCGCAGCTCGCCGGCCGCGGTGCCCTCCCAGAAGTACGCCGTGTCCCGGTCGATCGCCGGCCGGATCACGTCGCCGCCGGATCGTTGTTGCGGCGCTTCGGGTTCCCGCTCCGGCGGGCGGAACTTCAGGACCCGGAACAGCATCTCGGCCACCGGCTCGTCGCCGACGTACCAGGTGTTGCGGGTGGTGACGAACCAGCCTTCCCCGAGCCCGGTCTTCTTCGGCCCGACGACGCCGTCCAGCCGGGTGGTGACGGTGAGCTGCTCGCCGTGCCGCAGGTACCGGTGGTAGGTCTGCTCGCAGTTGGTCGCGACGACCGAGGTGTACCCGGCGTCGTCGAGCGCGGCCATCATCGCGTACAGCGGGTCGTCCGTGTCGCGGTCCGGGTGCAGGCCGCCCATCGTCCACACCTGCGCCATCGCCGGGGGCGCGACCGGTCCACCGTGGACCGATGCGGCCGCGTCGGCCGCCGAGGTGTAGACGGGGTTGGCGTCGCCGATCGCCTCCACCCAGTTGTTGATCATCGGGAGGTTCACGGGGTCGCGCGCGGCTCGCGGGGCGCTGGGCCCGCGCTGCTGGATGCGGTCGGCGGCGGCCAGGATGGCGTCCGCCGCGGTGGCAGTGCTGGTCATGTTCCCTCCGGCTCAGCGCGGCACGCGTGGCAGGTCGAGTCCGGCAGTGGCGATCAGTTCGCGCTGCACCTCGTTGACCCCACCGCCGAAGGTGAGCACGAGGTTGCGCTTGTACTGCACGTCGAGCCAGGCGAGCAGGTCAGCGGTGTCCACATCGGACGGATCGCCGTGGCGGCCGACGACCTCGGCCAGCAGCCGGCCCAGGTGCTGGATGCGCTCCGAGGAGAACACCTTGGTCGCCGAAGCATCCGCGACGGCCACCGGCCCGAGCGCGGCCGCCGCCGCGACCTGCCAGTTGAGCAGCTCGTTGACCCGCTCGCAGGCGCGCACCCGCGCGAGGACCCGGCGCACGTCGGGCAGTTCGAGCAGCGGCGTGCCGTCCGGCGCGGCCCGGCCCCGCGCCCACTCGCGCACCCGGTCGCGCATGCCCGCGATGCGCCCGGCCGGGCCGAGCATGACGCGCTCGTGGTTGAGCTGGGTGGTGATCAGCCTCCAGCCCCTGTCCTGCTCCCCCACCAGCATGTCCGCCAGCACCCGAACGTCCTGGTAGTAGCTGGCGTTGACGTGGTGCGCGCCGTCGCAGGTGATGATCGGCGTCCACGAGTAGCCGGGGTCGCGGGTGTCCACGATGAGGATCGAGATCCCCTTGTGCTTGGGCGCATCGGGGTCGGTCCGGCAGGCCAGCCAGATGTAGTCGGCGTCGTGCGCGCCGGTGGTGAAGATCTTCTGCCCGTTGACCACGTAGGAGTCGCCGTCGCGGACCGCCGCGGTGCGCAGCGAGGCCAGGTCCGTGCCCGCGTCGGGCTCGGTGTAGCCGATCGCGAAGTGGATCTCGCCGGCCAGGATCTTGGGCAGGAAGAACGCCTTCTGCTCGGGTGTGCCGTAGGCCTGCAGGGTCGGCCCGACCGTTTGCAGCGTCACTGCGGGCAACTGCACGTCCGCCCGGGCGGCCTCGTTGGCGAAGATCAGCTGCTCGACGTCGCCGAAGCCGCGCCCGCCGTACTCGACGGGCCAGCCGACGCCGAGCCAGCCGTCCCGCCCCATCCGGCGCACCACGTCGCGGTGCGCGGAGCAGTGCCGGTCCACCGCCATCCGCTCGCGCTCGTCGCGCGTCATGAGATCGCCGAAGTAGGCCCGCAGTTCGTCCTGCAGGGCGCGTTGCTCGGCGGTGAGTTCGATGAACATGCCCCTCCTCAGGCTCGTGCCGCGAGCACGTCCAGGCGGTGCTGCGCGCCGCCTGCCAGCCGGGCGAGGTCGGTGATCAGCGACGAATACCGGTGCAGCGGGTAGGTGATGTCCAGGCCGAGGCCGCCGTGCAGGTGGTGGCAGGTCTGCAGCACCGCCGGGGCCTCCTCGGCGAGCCACCACGCGGCGACCGCCAGGTCCTCGGCCGCGTCGAGCCCGGCGGCCAGCCGCCAGGACGCGGACTGCGCGGCCAGGTGCACGGTGCGGGCGGCGATGTAGACGTCGGCGATCTGCTGGGCGACGGCCTGGAAAGCGGCCAGCGGCTTGCCGAACTGGTGCCTGGTGCGCAGGTGTTCCGCGGTGTGGCCGAGCGCGCCGGCCACCGCGCCGTCACCCACGGCGCAGATGCCCGCGAGCGCGCATGCGTGCAGGTCGGCGAGCATCGCGCGGTCCGGTGCGCCGCCGAGGAACTCGCCGGGCGCGTCATCGAGGCGGACGGACCATTCGATGCCGGACGACGACCGCGCCTGGTGCAGCGTCACGCCTCGCGCGCCCGGGTCGACCAGGACGACTCCGGGACCGCCGGGCGTGCTCGCGGAGACCAGGATCCGGTGCGCGAGGTCGGCGTGCAGAACACCGGTCTTCGCACCGGAAACGCGGCCGTCCACCGCCTCGGTGCGCGGCTCGTCCGGCAACGGTGACGACGGCTCGTTCAGCGCAGCGGTGAGGATCTTGCCGTCCAGCAGCTCGTCCTGCTGGGCGGGCGTGCCGTGGCGCGCGACCGGCAGGACGCCGAAGGCCAGCGTGCTCAGGGCGGGGACATCGGCCGCCGCGCGCCCGATCTCGGTGAGGACGATCGCCGTCTCCAGCACGCCGAGTCCCGCCCCGCCCAGCCGCTCCGGCACCGCCAGGGACCGCAGCCCCGCATCGCCCAGCGCTTTCCAGATCGCCTCGTCGTAACGGGTTCCATCGCCTGGCGCACCGCGACCGGATTCGCGTCGCAGCACCTCGGCGGCCAGATCTTGCACGGATTGCTGCGTTTCCCCGAAGGCGAACTCCATCCGACCCGCCTCATCCATCGCCCGATATTGAAACTTGTTCTAGTAGTACCGGCGGTCGGACCGCAATGCAAGCGGTCGGATGCCCCGACAACGTTGACGACCGCACCCCAGGCCGGGCGAAAGACAACAGGTTCTACCGGAACTGCCCAGTTCAGGAGGTAAGATTCCGGCGGCACCGAACCGGACCAGACGGAGGACGCACGTGACGCAGGGATCGGCCACCGACCGCGAGCAGCACCCCCCGATCCCGGCGGATCTGCGCGAGCTCGCCGAGCGGGCCACCGGATTCATGCCGCCAGAGGAGGGCCAGGCGCTCTACGAGGCGGCGCTGGAGCACCTCGGCACCGGCGTGGCGGTCGAAATCGGCACCTACTGCGGCAAATCCGCCATCTACCTCGGCGCCGCGGCCCGCCGCACCGGCGGCCAGATCGTCACGGTCGACCACCACCGCGGCTCCGAAGAGCACCAGCCGGGCTGGGAGTACCACGACCCGAACCTGGTCGACCCGGTCGTCGGCAAGCTGGACACGCTGGGCGAATTCCGCCGGACGATCGCCGCGGCCGACCTGGAGGACGAGGTCACGGCCATCGTCGGCCGCTCCGGAGCGGTCGCGGAGTTCTGGCGAACGCCGCTGTCGCTGCTGTTCATCGACGGCGGCCACACGGACGCGGCAGCGAGCACGGACTACGAGGGCTGGGCGCACTGGCTGGCGCCGGGCGGAGCCCTGGTCATCCACGACGTCTTCCCGAACCCGGAAGACGGCGGCCAAGCGCCCTACCGGATCTACTGCCGAGCCCTGGAAACGGGAGCGTTCCGCGAAACCCGAGTCGTCGGCTCCCTCCGGGTCCTCCAACGCACAACGGGCGAACCCGGCTCCCGACCCTAAAACCGAGCCTCTGAAACCCACCGGATCCCCACCCCAGACATGACCGACCCGGCCCCCAAGTATCACCGACCCGGTCCCCAGGTATCACCGACCCCAAGCGTCTTCAGTTCCTGGCACCGGTCCCGAGGCATCTCCATCCCCCAGGCATCTCCGGTTCCGAGGCGCCTCCAGTTCCGAGGTCCGCAGTTTCAATTGAAACTCGACTCCTTCGGCGTGTCGGACCACGACACGCCGAAGGCTGTGGACAACTTCCGCAATTTCAATGGAAATCAGAGGTCCGATTTCCATTGAAATTGCGGACACACGTGGTCGGCGCCGGCGCGCGGTGGATCAGGTGCCGGGGACGTTCTCGAGTTCGCAGCAGGGGACGTTCTCCAGCGGCAGGCCCGCCGGGAGCTTCTCGCCCCGGAAGATGCCGTTGCCCGGCGTCGCGCGGGACAGCGCATCCGCCGCCAGGACCACCGCTGCTCCGGTCCAGGTCGAACGCTCCTCCGGCCAGCGCTTGCCGTCCGCGTAGACCAGGCCCGTCCAGTACGAGCCGTCCGGGTCGCGCAGGTGCTGCATCGCCGCGAGCAGGTCGCGGGCCCGGTCGTGCTCATCCAGCGCATCCAGGCTCAGCACCAGTTCGCAGGTTTCCGCGCCGGTGACCCACGGGTGGTCGTCGACGCAGCGCACCCCGAGCCCGTCCACGACGAAGTCCGACCAGCGCGCGAACAGCCGCTGCCGCCCGGCCTCGCCGCGCAACGCCCCGCCGAGGATCGGGTAGTACCAGTCCATCGAGTACCGGTGCTTCGGCGTGAACGCCTCCGGGTGGTGGCGCAGCGCGTGCCCGAGCCGGCCCAGCGCCACCTCCCAGCCCGGCTGCGGCTGGTCCAGGTACTCGGCCAGCGCGAGGGCGCAGCGCAGGCTGTGGTGGATGCTGGAGCACCCCGACAGCAGCGCCTCGCCGGTCGGGATGCCCGACTCCCCCACGGCCCAGTCGATCTCGCCCCGCTCCCGCTGCGCGGTGAGCACGAAGTCGATCGCGGCCCGCACCACCGGCCACATCCGCTCCGCGAACCCGTCGTCGCCGCTGATCAGCAGGTGGTGCCAGACGCCGACGGCCGGATACGCGCAGAAGTTGGTGTCCGATCCGGCGTCCTCGATCCGCCCATCGCGGACCTGCAGCGGCCAGGAGCCGTCCGGACGCTGGGTCGCGCGCAGCCACTCGTAGGCGCGCTCGGCCTCGGCGAGCAGCCCGGTCGCGGCCATCGCCATCGCCGACTCGACGTGGTCCCACGGGTCCACGTGCCCGCCCGGGAACCACGGCACCGCGCCGGACGCCAGCTGCGTCGCGGCGATGGCCTTGCCGGTCTGGGCGGCCGCCTCGGCGGACAGCACGCCCGGAACCTCAGGCCCTGGCACGGGCCGATCCCGGCTTGCCCAGGTAGACCGCGATGCTCTTGCCCATCACCGGGTCCAGCAGGCGCTCGGCGGTGCGGGTGATCCAGGGCCCCTTCATCAGGTCCCACACCAGCATCCGGTGGTAGAGCTTGGGCAGCGGGTGGTCGTCGTTGTCGGTGCCGACCGCGCACTTCAGCCACCAGTACGGCGAGTGCAGCGCGTGCGCGTAGTGGCGGAACGCCGGGCGCAGGCCCGCGTCGCGGAGCTTTCCGATCAGCTCGTCGGCGGAGTAGATCCGCACGTGGCCGCCCTCGACCTGGTGGTACTCGTCCGACAGCGCCCAGCAGATCTTCTCCGGCCACGCGCGCGGGACCGTCACGACCACCCGGCCGCCGGGCTTGACGACGCGCACCAGTTCGCGCATCGCCTTCTCGTCCTCGGGGATGTGCTCCATGATCTCCGAGGCGATCACGCAGTCGAAGTGCTCGTCCGGGAAGGGCAGCGCGAGCGCGTCACCGGAGACGGTCTGCGCGGCGGCGCCGTCGGGCACCTGGTTCTCGGCCTTCATCGCGGCGAACATCGCCGCCACGTTCTCCAGCTCCTCGACGTCCTGGTCGAACGCGATCACGTCCGCCCCGCGCCGGTAGAGCTCGAAGGCGTGCCGCCCCGCGCCGCAGCCCAGGTCCAGCACCCGCTGGCCCGCCTGCACGCCGAGCTTGTCGAAGTCCACCGTCAGCAAGTTGCTCCCTCCCCGGCGCGCGCCCTCCGCGCGATCGCCTCGGCGTAGCAGTCGACCGTCGCCGCTGCCACCGATTTCCAGCTGTACTTCGCCAAAACCCGAGCCCGGCCGACCGCGCCGAGCCGCTGCCGCCGATCGGCCGAGTCGAGCAGCCCGGCCAGCGCCGTCGCCAGCGCCTCGGCATCGCCGGGCGGCACGAGGTCGGCGCACTCACCGTCCGCCCCGGCCACCTCCGGGATCGCCCCGGCGCGGCTGGCCACCAGCGGCGTCGCGCAGGCCATCGCTTCGACCGTCGGCAGCGAGAACCCCTCGTAGAGCGACGGCACGCAGGCCACCTCGGCGGAGCCGAGCAGCTCCGCCAGCTCGGCGTCGCTGATGCCGCTGACGGTGCGCACCACGTCGCCGATGGCCAGCTCCTCGATGCGCTGCTCGGTCGGTCCGCCGGGCGTCGGCTTCGCGACCAGCACCAGCTCCACGGCGCGTTCGGTGCGCAGCTTCGCGACCGCCTCCAGCAGCGTGCCGATGCCCTTCATCGGTGTGTCCGCGCTGGCCATCGCCACGATGCGGCCGGGCACCCGGGGCACGGCCGGCGGCTTGAACACCTCGGCGTCCACGCCCAGCGGCACCACCTGCAGCTGCTTCGCGGCCACGCCGAAGTCGCGCCGGATGTCGGCGGCCGAGGACTCCGAAACTGTCAGCAGCTGCGGGATCCGGCGGGCCACCCGCGCCTGCATGCGGGTGAACCCGTACCAGCGGCGCACCCCCACCCGCCGCCAGCCGGTGGTCCCGGCCAGGTCGACCCGGCGGTCGTGCGTGATCGGGTGGTGCACGGTCGCGACCAGCGGAATCCCGGCGCGCTGCAGGGCGAGGAGGCCGTAGCCGAGGCACTGGTTGTCGTGGATCACGTCGAACTCGTGGCGCCGGGCGCGCAGCAGCTTCGCCGCCCGCAGGCTGAAGGTCAGCGGTTCGGGGAAGCCGGCGCTCCACATGGTGCCGACCTCCAGCAGGTCGACGGCGTCACGCAGTTCCCGCCAGTGCGGGGTGTGGAACGGGTCCGCGTCGTCGTAGAGGTCGAGGCTGTCCACCGCGGTCAGATCCACCCCGGGATCCAGCTCCGGGTACGGCTTGCCGGAGAACACCTCGACGTGATGGCCCAGTTCCGCCAGCCCGCGGCTGAGGTGCCGGACGTAGACGCCTTGTCCGCCGCAGTGCGGCTTGCTCCGGTAGGACAGCAACGCGATCCGCACGGCTCACCTCACACAGCCCGCGCCCGGCGGGCTGGGTAGACTGGAACATGTTTCGATCGAACCACGTCGATCACCTTAACCCGTCAGGGTGGTGCGGCGACGAGCCGCGTGGTGACCACCACGCGTTTCGACCAACGAGTCTTCGAGGGGACCGACGCTGCATGGCAAGCACCTCGCGGAATGTGCTGCAGGCGCTCCGGGACGACGAGACCGGTTCCACTGCCCAGCACGAACGCCGCAAGCGAATCATCGACGCCACCATCGCGCTGGCCACCAAGGGTGGCTACGACGCGGTCCAGATGCGCACCGTCGCGGAGAAGGCCGACGTGGCGCTGGGGACGCTGTACCGGTACTTCCCGTCCAAGATCCACCTGCTGGTGACCGGCCTGGCCAGAGAGTTCGAGCGGGCCCAGGACAAGATGGACCGCACGAAGATCCCCGGCGAAACGCCTTACGAGCGGGTCATGTTCGTGCTCAACCGCACCACCAAGACGCTGCAGCGCAACCCGCAGCTGACCGAGGCGATGACCCGCGCGTTCATGTTCGCCGACACCTCGGCGGCGGCCGAGGTCGACACCGTCGCGGCGCTGGTCGAGCGGTTCTTCACCAACGCCATGACCGTCGACGATCCCACCGACGAGGAGAAGGCGATCGCGCGGGTGATCGGCGACGTGTGGCTGTCCAACCTGGTGGCCTGGGTGACCCGCCGCGCATCCGCGTCCGACGTCTCCAACCGCCTGGAGCTCACCGTCCGCCTGCTGCTGGCGTGAGCCTTCCGGGGTCGCCCCGGAAGACCCGCGCCGGCGGTCGCGTCAGGCCTGGCCGGGCGCCGCGTACTCGACGATGCCGTCCGTCGCGGACGAGGTCAGGATTCCGCGGGTGACAAGGACATCCAGGTGCGCGTTGGTCTCGCCGACGGCCAGCACCTGGTTGAACAGGTCGAGGTCGAGCAGCTTGCGGTTGCGGCGGGTCCAGCCCAGACTCAGCGCGGCCTCGTACGCGGTGCCCGCCCCGTCGCGGATCGCCTCGGCCGTCTGGTCCAGCCGTTCCTCGTGGTGCTGCAGCAGTTCCGCGGCCCGGGTGTGCGAACTCCCGCCCGTCGGGCCGTGCGCCGGCAGCAGCCGCATGTCCGGGTAGGACTGCATCAGGCGCAGCGAGTCCAGGTACTCGCCCAGCGGGAGGTCGGCGCGCGCCGGTTCGACGCCGATGGACGGCGTGATGTGCGGCAGGATGTGGTCGCCGGAGAACATCAGCGACGACTCGGAATCCAGGAACACCACGTGACCCCGGGTGTGCCCCGGCGTCGGCACGGCGAGCAGGGTCCGGGCCTGCAGGGGGATCTCGACCTTGCCCTCCAGCCACTCGTCCGGGAGTTCGTAGCTGCTGCGGGACTTCGGCGCCTTGCCGCCGTACGCCTCGGCGAGCTTGACGAGCAGGTCGTCCGCGCCCCAGCGCCGCAGCCGCTCGGCCTCGGCTTCCTGCCGGTTGGCCAGCAGCGCCTCCACGGAGGGCTGTTCGCCCGCGCCGAGGCTGATCCGGGAGCCGAAGTTGCGGCGCAGCGCGACGGCGAGCGTGTAGTGGTCGCGGTGGGCGTGGGTGACCAGGAAGCGCTGCACGTCCTCGAAGCCGTAGCCGAGCTCGCCGAGCGCGGATTCGAGCTGGTCGCGGGCTTCGTCCAGGGCCCAGCCGGAGTCGATGAGCACCAGTCCGTCGCTGTCTTCGATGGCGTAGACGTTGACCGCGCGCAGCCCGTCGTTGGGCAGCGGCAGCGGAATCCGGTGCACGCCCGGCGCCACCTCGAACACCCCCGAGTTGATCCAGGCGTGCCGTGCTTCTGCCGCACCGTCGTTCACCGTTGACCTCCAGCCGTCCGCAGCACACTGCTCCCGCGAGGATAACCCGGGCCTCTGCGGCGCGGAGAAGCTTCCCCGTTCCTCGAAACCTGGGCGAAACAGTTCGGCCGTTCAGGGCTCGTGAGCGTTTTGGAGCGCTACAGCAGCCCAAAACGCTCACGAGTCATCACACGCGAAACTGCAGAGCACCGAAGTGTCCATTGGGGACGGCACTCAATGGACGAATCCCGGCAACCCTGTACGATTAGCATCCAATTTGGACATTCATAATCCGGTGCCACGACGGGCGAATGCGACCCTACCGTCACTCCCGCAACACGATGCCGCCACAGAGGATCTTGATGTACTGATCCGCGATGCCGTCCGCGGTGAGCGTTCCACTCGGGTCGTACCAATGCACCGCCGTCCACACCATGTCGCGGATGAAGCGGTAGGTCACCTTGGGATCGAGGTCCTCGCGGAACACCCCGGCGCTCCGGCCGTCCTGCAGCACGCGGGTCCAGACCCGCTCGAAGTCCTCGGCCGCCTGCTGCAGGTAGCCGAACCGCTCGAACCCGCCGAGGTACTTCGACTCGTTCTGGAAGATCGCGATCGCCGCCCGGTACTGCCGCATCGCGCCGAAGGACCGCCGGATGAGCTCGATGATCGCGGCGCGCGGGTCGCTCGCCTCGCGCAGCACCTGCTCGTTGGTCTCGCGCTGGGCGTCGAGGAACTCGCGCAGGATCTCGTCGACCATCGACTCCTTGGAGTCGAAGTGGTGGTACAGGCTGCCGGAGAGGATCCCGGCAGCGTCGGCGATGTCCCGCACGGTGGTGGCGAGGAAACCTCGGATGGCGAACAGCTCGCCGGCGATGGCCAGCAGTTCGGCCCGCCGCCCGGAACCACCGGAATCCCGCGCCGCGCGGCTGCGGGCGGTCAAGCGCTTGGTCGAAGCCACGACGCCATCTTCGCAGAACTCCCCCGACCGCACCGCCGGAGGTGGGCGATTTCGCAAGAAGTCGACGGCCATCCGGCTGCGGTCGCGCTCATGATCGGCGCGACCGTCATCACCATCACCCAGGCCCAGGGCCAGATCGTGCTGGTGGCCTTCCCGGCCGTAACGCTGCTCGTCGTCGCCATCATCGCCTGAGGACGGCGCGAAAGCACCGCCCGGATGCTGCGGCGACTCACCGGCCGCGCGGAGCGCGACCATGCACGTCAGGCGGCCCTGGCCGAATGACGCAGAGGCGCCTGTCCTCGTTGCTGGACAACGGGAACAGGAACCGCGCCGGGTCAGGCGAGCTGGACGACGGCCCTGGCCTTGGCCAGGACGTCGACTCCCCCGGAGGTGGCCGCGAGCTCGATCACGGCCTGCTTGTCGCCGAGCTTCTCCGCCACCCGGCCCGCGACCACGACCTCGACTCCTTCGTCGTCGTCCGGGACCACGACCGGCTTCGCGAAGCGGACGCCGTACTCCAGCACCGCGCCCGGGTCTCCCACCCAGTCTGTGACCAGCCGCGCCGCCTCCGCCATCGTGAGCATGCCGTGCGCGATCACGTCCGGCAGCCCCGCCTGCTTGGCGACCCGCTCGTTCCAGTGGATCACGTTGAAGTCACCGGAAGCCCCGCAGTACTTCACCAGCGTCAGCCGGTGGATCGGATAGCGCTCGGGGCCGATCTCGGTGCCGACCTCGACGTCGTCGTAGCGCACGCTCGCCGGCATGCCTCACTCCCCTCCGGCCGCGGTGCCCCGCGACACGATGACGTTCACCGCGGTGCACACCAGCTCGCCGGCACCATCGCGGATGTCGGTCTCGATGCGCACCAGCTCGTTGCGCCCGGCGTCGCGGATCTCCGCGATCCGGCCCGTCGCGGTGAGCACGTCACCGGCCCGGATCGGCCGCCGGTAGCGGAATTCCTGCTCGCCGTGCACGACCATCCGGTAGTTGAGGCCGAACTCGGGGCGCCGGATCGGGTTGTCCGACGACGCGGCGCCGGCCGCGACGATGCCGAAGGTCGGCGGCGCGATCACGTCGGGATGCCCGAGCGCGCGAGCGGCATCCGGGCTGCGGTAGGCCGGGTTGGCATCGCCGATGGCGTCGGCGAACTCGCGGATCTTGCCGCGCGTCACCTCGTACGGTTCGCCGGAACCGAAGGTATGCCCGACGAATTCCCGGTTGATGGCCATGAAACTCCTCCCACGCCGCCGAAATCCGTGCGCCCGCGGTGCCCGTCAGCCGAGGCGCTCGATGATCGTCACGTTCGCCGTGCCCCCGCCTTCGCACATCGTCTGCAGTCCGTAGCGGCCGCCCGTGCGCTCCAGTTCCGCCAGCATCGTCGTCATCAGCTTCGTCCCGGTCGCGCCCAGGGGATGCCCCAGGGCGATCGCGCCGCCGTTGGGGTTGACCCGAGCCGGGTCGATGTCGATCTCCTTCAGCCAGGCCAGCACCACGCTCGCGAAGGCCTCGTTGATCTCCACCACGTCGATGTCCGAGGCGCTCAGCCCGGCCTTCGCCAGCGCGTGCCGGGTCGCCGGAATCGGCGCCGACAGCATGAAGACCGGATCGTCGCCGCGCACGCTCATGTGGTGGATGCGCGCCCGCGGCGTCAGGCCGTGGTCGGCGACGGCCCGCTCGGAGGCGACCAGCAGCGCCGAGGCCCCGTCGGAGATCTGGCTGGCCAGCCCGGCGGTGATGCGGCCGCCCTCGCGCAGCGCTTTGAGCCCTTCGAGCTTCTCCTTGCTGGTGTCGCGGCGCGGACCTTCATCGCGCTCGACACCCGCTATCGGCGCGAGTTCCTCGTCGAACCGGCCCGCGTCGATCGCCTCGATCGCCCGCCGGTGGCTGGTCAGCGCGAACTCCTCCATGTCCGAACGGGAGATGTCCCACTTCTCGGCCATCAGCTCGGCACCGCGGAATTGCGTCACCTCCACGTCGCCGTAGCGGTCCTGCCAGCCAGCGGAACCGGAGTTCGGGCCGTAGGCGACCGGGAATCCGAGCTCCGCACCGCCCAGCAGCGCGCTGCCGATCGGGATGGCGCTCATGTTCTGCACGCCGCCGGCGATCACCAGCTCGGCCGTGCCACTGAGCACCGCCTGGGCGGCGAAGTGCACCGCCTGCTGGGAAGAACCGCACTGACGGTCGATCGTCACGCCCGGGACGTGCTCCGGGAATCCGGCCGCAAGCCACCCGGTGCGGCCGATGTTGCCCGCCTGCGCGCCGACCGCGTCGACGCATCCCCACACCACGTCGTCGACCGCCGACGGGTCGATCCCGGTGCGGGCCACCAGGTTCCGGAGCACGTGCGCGGACAGGTCGGCCGGGTGGATGCCGCTGAGCCCCCCGCCGCGCCGGCCCACCGGGGTCCGCGCCGCATCGATGATGTACGCCTCCGCCATGACCGTCCCTCCGTCGCAGGCACCGGTCGGCTGATCCGGGCGAGGCGCCGGCCGGGCAGGCTCGATCCGCTGGACACCAGCGGCAGCCGGAGTCTAACCGAACAAGCAAGTGTTTGGTAGGAAGCGGACGGGGTGAACCTCGGTTCCCGTTCTTGAACTTGGCTTTGTTCTTCAAGCGGCGAAGCCGCTTAGCCCACCCTCGCAACTTGCACCGCCGCGGGTTCTCAGGCGTCGCCTGGCGAGACAGCCTCGACGCCGCGTAATTGGTCATACGTAAGTCGGGGCTCCCACAGTCCAGGCGACGTCTGAGGTTCCGCCACCCGCACCGCCACGCAAATCGAGTCCGGCGACAGTTGTTTCAGGGTTTGCGGGCCACTGCTCCTGCGATGCAGTGCTGCACCGGGTAGAGCGGGTTGAGCCTCGGGCCGGTCGGCCACCAGTCCGCGCACTCCACCAGGCCCGGGTCGATGAACTCCAGGCCCGGGAACATCGCCGCGATCTCGTCACGGGTGCGGAACACCCCGGTGCCCATCGGGCTGTGCAGGAACGCCTGCTCCATCCGCCGGGCCAGCTCGTTGTACTCCTCGGTCTCCGGATCGAGGAAGTGGCTGATGGCCACGTAGGACCCCGATGGCAGCGCGTCGATGTACTCCCGCATGATGTCGGCCGGTGGTCGCTCGCCGTCGTAGTGGTGCAGCGTGCCCAGCTGGAACAGCGCGACCGGTTCCGAGAAGTCCAGGTGCCGGTTGACGATCTCGTCCTGCAGGATCCGCGCCGGTTCGAAGATGTCGGCGGGGCTGAAGTGGGTCTGCGAGTTCTCCTCCAGCAACGCGCGACCGTGGGCGAGGACCACGGGGTCGTTGTCCACGTAGACCACCCGCGACTCCGGCTTGATCCGCTGCACCACCTGGTGGGTGTTCTCCGCGGTGGGCAGGCCCGATCCGCAGTCGAGGTACTGCGTGACCCCCGTTTCCGCGGCGATGAACCGGCTGACCCGGATCAGGAACTGGCGGTTGTCCCAGGCCAGCTGCGCGGCCTCCGGCGTGACCTCCCGGACGCGCCGGAAGACCTCGCGGTCCACCTCGTAGTTGTCCTTCCCGCCGAGGAAAGCGTCGTAAACGCGGGCGATGCTGGCCTTGCTGGTGTCGATGTGGACCGGGGTCGCTTCACCGTCGGAAGCAGTGAGGTCGGCTGCCATGGTGTCCTCGCTTACGGGTGGCGTCGGGTGCCTCGGGGTTGCACAGCGTACGAGCTTCGTTTCGGGGAGTAAACGTCCGGCGTGCTAAGAATGTGAGGTCTCGCAAGTCGATCTTGACCCGAACGAGTGGATCGATCGGTGCGGGTGCATCCACCGCGGCGGTGCGAGAATCGGGCGGAAATTCGACCAGGAGGTGCGGCGATGGCTCGGGAAGCGGGATCCGCCGACGGCGACGCGGCCGGACCGGACGGCAGCCCGACTGCCCGGCGCATCATCCTGGGCGCGCAGCTGCGCCGGCTGCGGGAGGCCGCGGAGATCCTGCCCGCCGAGGCCGCCTACGCCATCCGCGGCTCGGAATCCAAGATCAGCCGGATGGAACTGGGCCGGGTCGGGTTCAAGGAACGCGACGTCGCGGACCTGCTCACGATGTACGGCGTGACCGATCCGACGGAGCGGGAGCACTTCCTCCGGCTGGTCTCCGAATCCAGGCAGCCCGGCTGGTGGAACCGGTACGTGGAGGCAATGCCGCAGTGGTTCCAGGACTACGTCGGGCTCGAAGGGGTCGCCGCCCGGATCCAGACCTACGAGCTGCAGTTCGTGCCGGGTCTGCTGCAGACCGAGGCCTACGCGATGGCGATCGCGAGCTCGGGCCACCCGAAGCTGGCCGATGACGAGACCCGGCGCCGGGTCTCGCTGCGCATGAAGCGGCAGCGACTGCTCGCCCGCCCGGACGCGCCCCGGCTCTGGGCGGTCATCGACGAATCCGTGCTGCACCGGCCGATCGGCGGCGCCGCCGTGCTCCGCGCGCAGATCGACCACCTGCTGGAGATGACCAAGCTGCCGAACATCGCGCTGCAGGTGGTGCCGTTCTCGCTCAGCGGGTACGCGGCGGAGGGCTCGTTCACCATGCTCCGCTTCAACGAGCCCGAACTGCCGGACGTGGTCTACCTGGAGCACCTGGGCGGCGCGCTGTACCTGGACAAGCGGGAGGAGATCGAGTGGTACGGCAGGACACTCGATCGACTGATGGTGGACGCCCGCACTCCGGAGCAAACCCGCCAATTGCTGCGAAAAGCCCGCGAAATGCTCTGACGCCGAAATAGTTCGAGTACGCACAGTGATCGCGCGTGCGCGCAGCGCTGTGGTACGGTCCGGCGCAATGGCGAATGCAATTGCATGTGCAGTCGACCGAGGGAGATCTGATGAACGGTCAGTTCGAGGTCCCGGTCTCCGCGCTGGGCGAGGTGACCTGGCAGAAGTCGCGCCACAGCGGTAAGTGGGGCAACTGCGTAGAGGTCGCGGCCCTGGACGACGGCACCATCGCGATGCGCCAGTCTCGCCAGGTACACGGCACCGCGCTGATCTACACCCGAGCCGAGCTGGCCGCTTTCGTGCGCGGCGCCAAGGATGGTGAGTTCGATGACCTCGTCAGTTGAAGTTGAGGACCAGGACGCTTCCAGTATCCGCCTGCGCAAGCTGGTGGCGCGGGGCTTCCGGCTGATGCCGCCGGTGCGCGACACCGACGGCGAGCTCATGGCGTTGATCTACGTGCGCCCGCACGCCGACATCGTCGACGTGGTCGAGCTCCGCGGCGAAGACGACGTCCGCGCCGCGCGGGTTTCCCGCGGGGCCGACTTCCGGGACGACCGGGCCGAGGCGCAGTGGCGCACGGCCGGTTCGGCGTGCGACGTGCTCGACCAGGTCCTCGCGCTCCCGGAACGCCTCATCACGGTGCGCGCCTGACCTTCGGTTTCCCGCGCTCGTGACTGTTCTGGTCCACCAAGGCGGACCAGAGCAGTCACGAGTCCGCTACGCGCCCAGCTCGGTCAGTAGTTTCGTGGCTTGGTCGGCGAAGGACGGGTCCTCGGTGCGCACCGCCCGGTTCAGGAGTTCGCGCGCCTGCTGGACTTCGCCGCGCCGGTAGCGGATCTCGCCGACCCGGTAGGCGGCCTCGGCGATGAGTTCCGGGTCTTCGGTGCTCGCCAGGGTGTACTCGTAGTGCCGGACCGCCTCGGCGTGATCTTCGCGCCAGTAGTGCATTTCCGCGAGGTGAGCGGCGGCGAGCGCGGCGTTGGGATGCCCCAGATCGATCAGCGCCTGGAACCACGGCGCCGCGGCGGCGATGTCGCGGCGGCGCTTGGCGATCACCCCGAGGTTCATCGCCGCCTTCGCGGACAGCTCCGCGTCGTCGGATTCCCACGCCCGGAGACTCCAGTCGTGGGCCTCCGCGTAGTCCTCGATGTGGAAGGCCATCGACGCCAGCTCCAGCAGCGCCTCCCCGGCGTAGCGGTCCTCCGGCGCGGACTCGATCAGCCGCAGGTAGGTCTGCCGGGCCTGGTCAAGATCGCCGTCCTGGCGCAGGGATTGCGCCAGCGCGTAGGTGGCCATCGGCGAGAACCGGTCGTCGGCGCTGCCCGCCGCTTCGCGGAACGCCTCGATCGCCCCGGCGGTGTCGCCCTCCTCGCGCCGCTTGAGGCCGAGCATCGCCTTCATCGCCGGAGCCAGCACGCCGTCGTGGCTCCGCATGAGTTCCTCGGCGGCGGCCGGGTCGTCGTCCTTGAGCAGTTCGACCAGCCGGTACTTCGCCATCGCTGCGCGGTTTTCGTCGCCGGTGGCGAGCACTCGCTCGTACGCCTGCCGCGCGCCCGCCGAGTCGCCGCGCAGCTGCAGCGCCTCGCCCAGCGCGAGCACCGCCTCCGGCGCGGGCTCCGGGGCGCCGATCTCCACCGCGCACCGCAGGTAGATCAGCGCGGCCTCGTGGTCCGCTGCCTCCAGGAACTCCACGCCGGTCTCGTGGGCCCATTCCGCGACGTGGGATTCGGGCACCACTTCGGCGAGCCGGCGCAGGGTGTTCGCGGCGCCGAGGTGATCGCCCGCGGCGCGCTGCCCGTCGAGCACGACGCGGACGTTGTTCAGCGCGTCCTCGGCCATGTCGTCGTCGGAGGTGCAGGACGCGGTCTTGACGAAAGCGGCTACGGCACCGGCGAAATCGTCCGCTTCGTAGCGGATCAGGCCCAGCCCGAACTCGCCGCGCGCCGCGACGTCGGGCTCGTCGCTGCGGCTGACCCGCTCGAACTGGATTCGCGCCGCGTCCCGGTCTCCTTGCGACAGCAGCAGTTCGCCGAGCCGCCCGCGCACGGCGTCGGAATGCCCGGGCACCCCGAGTTCCGCGGCTTCGCCGAACCAGCGGATGGCCTCGGCCGGGTCCTCGGCGCGCTCGCCGAGCAGGCCCATCGCGATGATCGCCGTTTTCGGATCGGTCGAACCCGCGGCCCGGCGCAGCAGTTCTAACGCCTCGTCGGTCGTTTCGCCGAGTTGCTCGATGCGGTGGTGCAGCACCGTCCCGAACTGCTCGGGGGTTTCGGCGGCTTCCTCGGCCCGGTCCCAGATCTCGTGTGCCTCGGCGACCTCCCCGGCGGCGAGGTGCAGGTGGCCGAGCAGCACGCCCGCGTCCACCGCCCAGATGCCGGAGCCTGCGGCGATCGCGTGCCGGCACGCGGATTTCGCGCCTTCCTGGTCGTGCAGCCGGGTCAGCAGCTGGGCCAGCAGCACACCGGCCTTCGCGGTGGCCTCCGGTTCGTCGGCGGAGCTCGCGCGGCGGTACCAGGCCAGCGCCAGCGCGTGCTCCCGCTCGCCTTCGGCGAGTTCCCCGAGCGCGATCTGGGCGTTCGGCACCAGCGCGGGATGCCCGTGGTCGGCGACCATCCGGAAGAACTCCCGGGCCGCCGGGTCGTCGTTGTTCGCCAGCGCCCGGCCGAAGTCCAGCCCGAGCTCGGAGCAGGTCTGCAGGTCGTCGCCGAAGGCGCCGGACAGGATCGACGCCGCGGTTGCCGGGTCGCTCCAGGACGCGCACCAGTAGTCGGCGACGCGCGCCGAGCCGAAGTGCTCGCGGATCGCCGCCCGGGCGCCCTCGACGTCGCCGTCCTGGATCAGCCGGAATCCCCGCTGCTCGGCGGTTTCGACGCCCATCTGCTGGTACACGTACGGCGTGACATCGGGATCGCCGAACTCCAGCGCCCGCTCGTAGGCGTCCTTCGCGCCCGCTTCGTCGCCGCTGTCCCGGAGCAGGTTGCCCAGGTCCAGCGCGGCCTGGGCCTGGACATCCGGCACGCCCGAGGCGATCACGCGCTCGAACGTTTCCCTCGCACGCTCGATTTCTCCGCGCCGGGAATGCAGAACAGCGATGCTGGCGGTGGCGTGGGCGGCTTCGACGCGGGTTCCCACCGACTCCGCGCGGCGGAACGCCTCCATCGCGCCGTCGGTGTCGTCCCGCTCGAAGCGGAGGGCGCCCAGCTTCAGGGCGGCGTTCACGGTGTTGGCGGTGTCGCCCGCGGCGACCTCGTCCAGCAGCGCATCGGCGCGGTCGAGCTCTCCCCGGTCCTGCAGCAGATCCGCCAGGCTGCACTTCGCGACCGCGGCTTCGTCGTCGTCCGTGCTCCGGGCCGCGTGCTCCCACGCCTCGACCGCTCCGTCGATGTCGCCCCTCTCGTTGCGCAGTGCGCCGAGGAAGAGCCAGCCCTGCTGGACCCGTTCCGGGTGGCCGGCCTCGACCACCAGCCGCAACGCCCAGTCGGTGAACTCGGCGACGCCCCGGCCCTGGTACCGGTGCGCCAGGTTCAGGCACAGCTGCGTGGCCGTGTAGTGGGGCTTCTCGTCGTCGGTCAGCGCGAGGAAGCTCGCCCGCGCGGCATCCAGTTCCTGCCGGATGGCGTGCATGCCGAAGGCCGCGACCGGCGCGGCGGCGGAGGTGGAGTCGGCCGCCTTGGTGAACAGCTCCAGCGCCGACTCCAGGTCGTCCGCCTCGACAAGTTCCTCACCGAGCAGGAACGCCGCCCGCGGACCGAACTCGGGGTGGCTGCCGGCCGCGGTGCGGCGGTAGAGGTCCAGCAGCTCGTCGTGCCGGTCCCAGGTGCGGTACATCAGCGCGAGCTTCCCGAACACCTCGCCCAGCACGATGGGGTGCCCGGTGGCCGCCGCGGTCTCGAACGCCGCGATGGCGCCTTCGAGATCTCCCTGGTCCAGCAGCAGATCGCCGAGCTCGGACGCCGCCCACGGCCGCAGCGCGGGATGTCCTTCGCCGACGACCCGGTGCAGCATCCGCAGCCCGTCCGCCAGCCGCTGCTCCCGCACGAGCCAGCGGGCCAGCAGGTGACCGGCCTTCGTCCAGACCAGCCGGTTCGGCGATTCGGCCAGCCCGGTGAGCATCTCCACCGCTTCCGGCACGTCGGTGGTCATCACGTGCTCGGCCCTGATCACCGCCGCCAGGTCGCGGGCCTCCGGCTCCGCGCCGGCGATGAGCCCGTCGATCATGCTGCCGTCGCCGTGCTCGAACTGCAGCAGCGCTTGCAGCACCGGCTGCGCGGCCGGTTCGTCGAGCAGCGCGTGGCGGAACGCGCCGTCCTGCGCCAGCGATCCTTCGTCGGAGGTCGCGGCCCAGCGCAGCGCCCGCCGCGCCCGGTCGGGCTCGCCCGCGGTCGCCTCCACCAGGCCGAGCGAGTTGGCCGCCATCACCGACCAGATGCGCACGTCCATCTCGATGACCTGCTGGTACGCGGCTCGCGCGGCGGCGACATCGCCCGCCGCGGCCGCCTCGCGGGCGCGCTGCGCGAGTTGCTTGGCGTCGCCGCCTTCCGGGGCTTCCTGCGCGTCGATCACGTCCATCATGGACAGTGCCAGCTCGGCCTGGTGCGCGACGTGCGGGTCGGCGGCGTCGGCGGCCTTCCGGAACGCCTCGGCGGCGGCCGCCTGGTCACCGTGCTCGTAGAGCAGGACGCCCATGTTGTACGCAGCCAACGGCGACTTCTCCGGATGCCCGGAATCGGCCACCTTGCCGAACGTCTCGACGGCTCCGACGATGTCGCCCCTGTCGCGCTGCAACTCGGCGAGCACGCCGAGAGCCTCGGTCGAGTAGCGCGGGTGGCGGGTGTTGATCACCCGCTGGTAGATCTCGCGGGCCTGGTCGGTCCGGCCGAGTTCGCGGTGCACCATCCCCAGGTGGATCAGCGCGTGCAACCGCACGTCGGGGCGCGGGTCGTCGGCGGCCTGCCGGAACGCGTCGGCCGCACCGGGCAGGTCGGCCAGGTCCTCCAGCACGCCACCGAGCAGCACGTAGCCCCAGCCGAGGTGCTCGGGATGGCGGTAGGCGATCATCCGCTCGGCCATCCGGCGCGCCGTCGCGGAGTCGTCGACGTGCAGCGCGTACAGCTTCGCCGCGCCCAGCGATCCGTACTTCGGATGCCCGCTGTCCAGCAGCCGCAGCAGGATCGGCTCGGCGTCGTGATCCCGGCCCTGGTCCAGCAGCAGGCACGCCTGCTCGTAGGCGACCTGGAGGTATTCGTCGGCGGACCGCTCGCCGGGGCCCGGCAGGTCCAGCTCCTGGGCGAGCTCGACCACGGCGGGATCGTTGCAGGTCAGGGCGCGGTCGCGGGCCTCGCGGGCGCCCTCGGTGTCGCCGAGCATGTGCAGCACCTGCGCCAGCAGGGCGTTGGCGCGCCCGGCCGCGTCCGGGTCGGCGCCGTCGGCGGAGAAGTGCAGGACCGCCTGGGCGGCGGTCAGATCGTCGGCGTCGAAGAGCAGCAGGCCCAGCGAGATCGCGGCCGTCTGGGCGTAGATCGGGTGCCCGGAGTCCAGCGCCCGCTGGTACATCGCGCGGGCACCGGCGGCGTCGTCGCGCTCGTCGAGCAGACCGCCGAGCAGGCACGCCGCGTGCACGGCGCTATCGAAGTCGCCGTCGTCGAGGACGGCCCGCAACTCGTGCTCGGCGGCGGCGTGATCACCGCTGATCCACAGCTGCCGAGCCCGGGTGACCCGCTGTTCCCAGAGTGACATGCCGTGCCTCCGATCAGGTGATCATCGATCGCGGCGAGGATATCGGTCCGGCGCCCGGGCTTCGGGCGAATCCCCTCCATCCGGGGCACGACGAAGATCACCCATCGCGACAGCAACCCGAGGCCGGGCTCATGCGTCCCACGACGCCGCACATCCGTCCACACAGGACTCCGGGTCGTCGGCCATCCGAAGCGAACGGCCTGTCCATCCCGATAGACGAGATAAACGGTCCGTTCACCTCGAACGCCCAACACCGGTACGCACGACCAGCGACGAGCGAACGGACCGTTCACCTCAATAGACGAGACGAACAGGCCGTTCACTCGAGGCCGCGTCGCTGCGTCATGGCGGGCGCACGAAAAGGAGCGGGCCGCCCGCTTGCGCGGACGGCCCGCTCCCGTCGAAATTCCGGCGAACGCCGGGGTCAGCCGGCCAGCTGCTTGAGCCGCTCGAAGCCCTGCTGGTACTGGTTCAGGTCCGTGCTGCCGCCGATGCCGGCGACCTTGCCCTTGTCGGTGTACTGCCAGAAGTCCCAGTCGGAGAAGCCGCCGGGAACCGCCGGGCTGTCCACTTCGTAGGAGGCCAGCCACAGCGGGTGGCCGGCGAAGGTGTCGGTGCCGCCCATGCACTGCCGCCAGAACGACGGGTTGGCGTAGATGATCGGCTCCTTGCCGGTGCGCTCCTTGACCTTGTCGTTGAAGGTCTTGGTCCACAGCTGCATTTCGGACACGGACAGGCCGTAGCAGCCGCCGCTGTTCGGGTCCACTTCCAGGTCCAGCACCGGCGGCAGGGTCTTGCCGTCGGACTGGTAGTCGGCGGTGTTCAGGAACCGCTCGGCCTGCACCTCGGCCGAGGACGAACCCGGCCGCGCGAAGTGGTAGGCGCCCGCGATCAGGCCGGCGTCCTTGGCGCCGTGGTATTGCTCGCTGTAGCGCGGGTTGGTGAAGCTGGTGCCGTCGGTGGCCAGCACGAAGGTGAACTTCTTGCCGTCGGCCGCGACCTGGCGCCAGTCGATGTCGCCGTTGTGGTTGGACACGTCGATGCCCTCGACCGGCGGGCCCAGCGGGGCCTCCGGAGCCGGCTGCGCCTGCGGGGCGGGCGCGGCCTGGGGAGCCGGGTCCTGGGCCTGGGGAGCAGGGGCCTGGGCGGCCTGCTCGGGAGCGGCCTGGGCCTGCTGCTGCTGGATCGGGGCTTCCACTGCGGCCTCGTGGACCTCGGTCTCGGTCGGGCCGGAGGTCGCGCTGCCGATCACTAGGCTCACCACGCCGACTGCGGCGACGGCGGCGCCCACCTGCATGGACCGGGTCCGCGGCGCCCGCCGCACGGACTCGGGGAGCTTGTCGACGTGCGGCGCAACCCTCTCCCGGAGACGCCGCACCACGGGTGCTTCCTGAATTCGCTGCAGCAGCGGTGCGAGCCACTGCAGGACGCGCTGGATCAGCGGAGCGAGCCACTCGCCGACGCGGTGCGCCGCCGGCCGCACGCGATCCACTGCCGTGCGCAGGGCCTGGTCGTCACGCAGCGCAGCGGAACGCAACCCGCGGTCAGTCGCCTCGTTCGGGGTGGAGGCGTGATCGTTGTTTTCGGGGGATCTTGGTTGGTCGGAGGATTCGGGGTTCACGAGTCACCACACTCCAGCACGGAGCGTGTGCGTGCATCGCGGTTTGTACGTACGCGAGTACCTGGATTAACCCCATCGGGCTACGCCCACCGCTTGATCCGTCACGATTTGTGACTGTGCGGCGTTCGGCGGCAGCAGACTAGCGGCTCAGCTCACAAGCCCCGGCCCCGCGGGTCGACAACCCCGCGGGGCGCGGTTGCCAGGTGGGGTTATCGGTGGCCTTGCGCCACGACACCAGCGTTCGTGAGCGTTTTGGACCGCCAGAGCGATCCAAAACACTCACGACGCCGCGACCAGCCGCGCGCTAGATCCGGTACAGGCTCCGGGACACGTAGCTCGAGGTTTGCTTCGCCCGCAGCTCGCACAGCTCCGCCTTCAGCTCGCGGGCCTCGACGACCTCCGGCTTGTCCCCCGGCGCCAGCGCGAGCAGGTCGATCACGTGCAGCGCCTGCTGCACCTCCCCCGCGTCGCGCAGCTCGCGGGCCCGGGCCAGGACCGCCGCCTGGTCCGTGATCGCGTCCGCGACGGCTGCCGCGGCGACGTCGGGGCGGGACGGGTGCAAGTTGGTCGGGTTGAAGTCCCACCAGCCGGTCTCGGACCGCACGATGTCCCGGACCACGTAGTCGCGGTGCCCGTAGGTCTCGGCCATCCACGGCTGCTCGAACAGCTCCGCCGGGTAGTCGAGGTCGTGCAGGATCTCGCCGACCACCATGCCCTTGTTCAGCCGCGCCACCACTTCGGCGCGCAGCCAGCGCAGGGCCCGCGCGGTCCCGGTGAGCATCTCCCCGACCTGCTCGCGCCGCGGCTTGCCCCACTCCGGCACCACCACGGAAGGGTTCAGCGCCGCGAACCGGTCGAGGGTGTCGGCCCAGCGCACGGGGTCGCGGAGGGTTCGCAGCGGCGTGCCGACGTTCGGGATGGATTCGATCAACGCCGCGCTGCCGTAGAGGATGCGCTCCTGCGGCAGCCACACCGCCGTCACGTCGTCGGTCTCCGACGGCGCCCAGAGCAGCTGCACCACGCGGCCGGTGGTGCCGAGCGTCAGCGACTCGGCGTAGGTCTGGTCCGGGAACGTCTGCGGGGGTACCGCCGGGAAGTCCTCCTTGGCGCGGCGGAACTGCATCGAGTTGAGGTGGGACTGCAGCCCGCCCGTCTCGGCGTACCGGCGGTAGCGGCGGACCACGTTCTCGTGCGCGATGATCGTCGGCCGCGGGTCGCCGCGGCGTTCGGCGTCGGCGAGGAACCCGGCAACGCCGTAGTTGTAGCCCATGTGCCCGTGGCTGTAGGCGATCCAGCGGATCGGGGCGTCGGTGTGCTGCCGCAGGTCGGCGAGCGCGTCCGGGACCAGCTTCGGGCTCGGCCCGGTGTCGACCACCAGCAGCCCCTGCTCGGTTTCGACGATGAAGCTGTTGCCCTGCAATCCCAGCTGGTAGATCCCCGGGGCGACGACCTGGGTCGGCCGGCGCTTCTCGAGCGGGTTGCGTTCGGCGGTGTCGGTCATGCTTCCTCCGATACGACGATGAGCGAGTCGACGGCGACGGGCGCGCCGTCCGTCGTCAGCAGCAGCGGGTTGATGTCGAGTTCGGCGAGCGCCGGTACCCGCACGACGAGCTCGCCGAGCCGGGCCAGCACCGCAGCGAACTCCACAGTGGACAGTTGTGGCGCCGCGTCGGCGAGGGCTCGTGCGATCGCCCCGGGACGCGCGGGCAGGCGGAGCACCTGGCGCGCCAGTCCCTCCTCCTCGACGCGCGAGCCGCCTGGCCCGATCAGCAGCGCGGGCCCGTAGTGCGGATCGCGCACCGCCCCGACGGCGATCTCGCCCTGGTGCGCGAGCTGCGGCTGGATCACCGCGCGTGCCCCGGCGAGGCCCAGTTCTCCTGCCCTGGCAAGCAGTTCCGCGCAAGTCCCGGAGACGTCCGACGCCGCGACGCCCAGCTTGACCAGGCCGAGGCGAGCTCGGTGCGGTGCGTCCGGCGAGTCGATCTTCACGACGTACCGATCGGCGGGCGGCAGGTCTTCGCCCGCGACGGCCGTGTCCACGTAGCGCACGCCGAGTTCGCGCAGCACCTCGCGGGCATCGATCTCGGTGACCACGCCGGTGTGCGGCTTCAGCAGCTCCACCGCCGCCGACACGTCCTGCTCACCGATCTCGACGTCCAGCTGCGCCGGGCGGATCACGCCGGGCAGCGCCCGGATCAGCCCCGCGATGCTCGGGTACACCACCCCGGGCGGCGTGCCGACCAGCGCGCCCGGCGGCGGGCACGCCCACACCAGCCAGCTCGGCGAGTCCAGGGCGGCGATCTTCTCGGCGAGGTCCCGGTACAGCTCCGGGAACAGGTCGCCGAAGGTGAAGCAGCAGACGACGCCGTCCACCTCGGGATCCTCGTCGAGCAGCGCGAGCAGCTGCCCGAACGCGTCGGAGCTGCGGTAGAACTGCCCGCCGAGGTCGATCGGGTTGTCGGTCGACGCGACGCCCGCGAGCTCCAGCTCCTCGATTCGGTCCCGGGTCTTCCCGCTCAGCGGCCGGACTTCCGCGCCGAGCGCGGCCAGCCGGTCGGCGATGATCGCCCCGGCGCCGCCCGACATCGACAGCACTGCGATGTTCGGTCGCGGCGGCAGCGACACCTCGCGTTGCAGCGCGACTACGAGGTCGGCGAACGACTCGTCGTCCTCGGCCACCACGATTCCCGCGTCCCGGCACAGCGCGTCGAACAGCAGCTGGTCCCCGGCCACGGCCGCGGTGTGCGAGAGCGTCGCGCGCTGCCCGGCCTCGCTGGCGCCGGCCTTGAGCACCACGATGCGCTTGCCGAGTTCGACCGCCCGCCTGCCGAGCCGCTCCAGCGCCTCCGGGTCGCGGATCTGCTCGACGTACAGCCCGAGCACCCGCACGTCGGGGCGTTCGACGAGGTAGCCGCCGATGTCGGTGACCTCCAGGCAGGCTTCGTTGCCGACGCTGGCGTAATAGGTGAAGCCGACGCCGCGGGCGTCGAGCAGGCTGGCCAGCACGAAGCCGACCGCACCGCTCTGCGACACCAGTGACACCGGGCCGGGCGGCGGCGCGGGCCGCGCCACGTACGCGGTGGTCGTCACGTTCGCCGAGGCGGGCTTGCTGATCACGCCGAGGCAGTTCGGGCCGAGCACCGGCATGTCCCCGGCCGCCTCGCGCAACCGCTGCTGCCGCTCCCGGCCGTCGGCGCCGTCCTCGGCGAATCCGGACGAGAACAGCACGACGGCTCCGACGCCACCGCGCCGCGCTCGCTCGATCACCTCGATGGCGGCCTCGGCCGGCACGGCCACGACCAGGACATCCAGCAGCTTCCCGGATTCCGCCAGGTCGTCGAGGATCGGCAGGTCCACGTCGCGGTTGCGGGGCTCCACGGCGTACAGCTCGCCGCCGAACCCGCCGGAGCGCAGGATCTCCACCACCCGGCTCCCCCACGAACCGGGCCGGGCGGACAGCCCGATCACCCCGATCGCCTTGGGGAAGAACAACGAATCCAGCGGCATGCTGCCTCCTCCTGCTCTGCAGAGGTCGTTTTGACGTGGTGGCGCGGTTGGCGATTTCGCGCGAGATCGCCGCGCAGAACCGCTCACGAGCGGTCAGCTGCGGCCGGTAGCAGGCCGAGGCGGCGGGCGTCGCGCTCGGGGTTCACGACCAGCACCGCGAGCAGGCCGCCGACGATCATCAGCCCGGCGCACAGGCCGAACGCGGTCTGGAATCCCGTCCCGCCCGAACCGGCCGCCTGGACGAGCGCGCCGGTCACGGCGGGTGCGAACACCCCGGCCAGGGTCACCAGCGCCGTCTTCGACGCGATCACCGCCCCGCGCTTGCGGACCGGCGCGATCTGCGCGGCGGTCAGGTAGCCCAGCGGGAACGCCACGCTCGGCAACCCGAACGCCAGCGTCATCAGCACCAGAGCGGCGACGCCACTGGTGTGCGGCAGGAGCAGCATGCAGCCGCCCGCGAAGGTGACGGCCAGCCCGGCGACGACACCGCGAGCCACCCGGCCGGTGGCACCGCGGCGCATCCAGCGCCCGGACAGCCACGGGACGACCAGCATCACCAGCGCGTTCAGCACGTTCGGGATCACCACGACGACGCCGATCTGGTGCGGCTCGTACCCGAGCGCCTTCTCCAGGTACATCGGCAGCCAGGCGGTGTTCATCGCCAGCGCCCAGTACGCGCCGACCCCGGCCAGCAGGCCGCCGACGAAGGTGCCGTTGAAGAACAGCTTCCGGTACGGCACCTCCAGCTCGCCGCCCGCCTGCACGACACCGTGCTGCCCGGCGTCATAGGTGGTCAGCGGGCCTTCGCGGCCGATGAACGCCCACAGCACCACCCACACCACACCGGCCAGCGCCAACGCGACGAACGCCGCCCGCCAGCCGTGGTTGGTGATCAGGTAGACCAGCGTCGGCGACGCGATGACCAGGCCCAGCGCGCCGCCCATCTGCGTCAGCGCCGTGGGCACCGACCGGCGGTCCTCCGGGAACCACTTCTGCACGGCGTGCACGACCATCGGCGCGGTCGGCCCTTCGGCCGCGCCGAGCGCGATCCGGCTCAGGTACAGGGTGGAGACGCTGGCCGCGAGCAGCAGCGGCACCGAGGTCAGCGACCACAGCACCGCCAGGATGCCCAGGATCCAGGTCGTCTTGACCCGGTTCGACAGGAAGCCGACCAGCACCGCGGACAGGCTGAACAGCAGGTAGAAGCTGCTGGCCACGGCGCCGTACTCGGCGGCGCTGAGCCCGAGCTCCCGCATGATCGGCCCGGCCGCGAGCCCGAGCACCGCCTTGTCGCCGAAGTTGATCACCATCAGGGTGACGACCATCGCCACGACCAGCCAGGCCCGCACGCTCCCGGGCTGCGTCTGGCGCGTGCCGCTGCCGGCCAACTCGGTGGTCTGGGGAACCGCCAATGGACTCGCCTCCTCGCGGCGGCGGCCTCAACGGCGAGGCCGCACCGACCCACAGAGGAAAGCGCGTGTTTAACGTTTCGTCAATCCTATGAAGACGGATTTTCCCTCAGCAGCAAGCTCTTTCCCGATCTACTCGGACATTCTGAACAGGTAATTCAGGGCTTCTCGGGCGCCTGCGGCCCCAGCCGTTCGGCGACCGCGAGCATCCGCTCGTCCAGTTCGCGCACGCCGATGCCGAACTCCTTGGCCAGCTGCGTGCGCGACATCGCATACCCGAGCGACAGCGAAACCAGCATCGCGTGCAGCGCCACCGGATCGATCTCCGAATCCAGCGCACCCTCGGCCTGGTCCTGCTTCAACCGCTGCTGCGTGCGCGGCAGGTCGGGCATCAACCGCAGCGTCGAGTCGCCGTCCAGCACCAGCAGCGCGACCAGCCGGTACATCGACACGTACCGGATGCAGCCGCGCAGCACGTGCTTCATCCGGTCGCCGAAGCCCATCGGCTCGTCCTGCACCCGCGCGCTCATGATCCGCTGCCGCACGTTGTGCCGCAGCGCCGCGCGCAGCAGATCGCGCCGCGAGCCGAAGTAGTGGTACACCAGCGCCCGGTTCACGCCGGCGTGATCGGCGACCTCGCGCAAGTTGAGACCCTTGAGCACGCCGTCCCGGGCCAGCAGTTCCAGCGCCGCCCGTTCCAGGGAGCGCGCGGTCTGCTCGCTGTCCATCGACGCGCCGCCCGGCGTCCGCGACTTAGCCATCCGCGTACCGTACTCAAGCCCCGGCCGCGGAACTTGATCACCGCACGGGATCAGACGGCAAGCGGCGGACCCGCGAGAACTACGCGGGCCCGCCGATGCAGCCGGGGGTGGATCACCACCACACGTTGCCGCCACCCATGCCGCCGATGCCGCCACCGCCCCAGCCGTCGCCGCCGAAGCCGTTGCCGCCGTGACCACCCGGGCCACCGATGCCGGCGTGCCCGACGTCGGCCGCGCCGTCGCCACCATCGCCGCCGTCGCCGCCGCCGGTACCGCCACCGGTACCGCCGCCGTCGCCGCCGTCGCCGCCGTTGATCACGACGGGGCCGCCGGTGGGCGCGAACGCGGACATGACCGTGCGTGCGGGCAGGAACTCCACGCGCTGCTCGCCGAGCTCCTCCGAGCTCAACAGTTCATCCTTGTCGAACACCTGATCCTCCTCGGTCCGGAAAAATTGGGCTCGGAATCCAGTGGAGATCGATGCCCGAACAAGGTCCAAACCCCCAGATCCCCGTTCCAATGCCCAGATTAGTCGGCATCAGCACGGAGGGTAGGGGCAGTCGCAATGCCGCGCAGCCCGAAAACCTCCGCCAGCCCGGGCGACCATGCCGTAAAACCCCGACCAATATCCATAAACATACACACCACCTGCATAAACGGAGTCCACGACCTCCAGGCAATATCAAATGTAATCGGGTCGAGATCCTTTTCTTCAAACAGCGCTGTCGCACTCCCGTTTGCCTTTCTCCGGCAAAAATCAACTCACAAAAAACACCGCGTCGCGTAATACCCGACGACCGATCACGTCGGACGAAATCCGATAAGGCAAACTCACCAGAACGAAATAGTTCGCATTCCGCACGACGAGAAGATCACCGCCCCCGCACCAAGATCAGATTCGCGGCGCGCCGAACGGCGACGGCATGCGAGCGGGTCCCCCGCAACTCGAAATCACCCTTTCGAATTCAGCGAGTCAGTAGTTCTTTCGCCTCGAACTCTGCCACCGTTTGGCCCAGCCATGATCACACTTGGTTAGGAGTTGCGTCGATGAGTAACCGTCCACGTCGGGCCGTTCCCGCCGAGGTGCCGAGCGCCTTCGGCGGCGGCCACAACCCCGGAACGCGATGGCCGCTGCCCGGCGCCGCCGTGCTCGCCGCGGCGTTCAGCCTCATCGCGGTCCAGCCGGCCGACGCCGCCGCCCCCTCCTGCACCCGGGCCGACAACGGTTCCGGGGTGAACATCTTCTGCAGTCGGGGAATCCCGGCCGGGATGACGGTCGACGGCACCGAGGGCAACGACCGGATCGTGCTCACCGGCGCGCTGGCGGGCACCATCAACGCCGGCGGTGGCGACGACACGATCATCATCACCGGCCGCAGCGGCGGCAACGGCGGCAAGGGCGGCAACGGCTACCTCAGCGGGGCCCGCAGCGACCGGGACATCGACGGCACCAACGGCGGTCAGCCCGGCGGCGGCACCGGGGGTTCCGTCGGCCTGAACGGCACCGACGCCAGGAGCAGCGCCCGAGCCGGAGGCAGCGCGGGCAAGGGTGGTCCCGGCGGCATCGGCGGTCCTGCCGTGGCGGAAACCGGCCTGATCAACGCCGGGCAGGGCGACGACACGGTCACCATTACCGGCGGCACCGGTGGAAACGGCGGGGAGGGCGGCAACGGCGGCCCAGGCAGCGCCAACCCGGCCGACGCACGCGGTGGAGAGGGCGGCAACGGCGGCCAGGGCGGCACCGGCAACCTCGGCCGCATCTATCCCGGCGAGGGCAACAACACGATCACCATCACCGGCGGGAACAACGGCGACGGCGGCACGGGCGGCCGCGGCGGGCCCGGCACCGCGGCCACCCGGAGCGGCAACGGCGGTGTCGGCGGCACCGGCGGCGGTGGCCGCCTCGCCGCCAACGGCCCCGGCGGCGTCGGCAACGGCCCGACCGGCACGGTCGTCAGCACCGGTGACGACGACATCACCGTGCAGGGCGGCAAGGGCGGCCGGGGCGGCAACGGCGGCAAGGGCGGCGACGGCCAGCCGAGCGCCACCAGCTCCCGCGCGGGCGTCGACGTGGAAGGCGACGGCGGGGCCGGCGGAATCGGCGGCAGCGGCGGGGCCGCCAACGTCGGCAAGATCATGTCCGAGAACGGTGGCCGGTCTGCGGTCCACGTCCTTGAGGGCCCCGGCGGCGACGGCGGCAGCGGTGGCGATGGCGGCGACGGCAGCGGCATGGGCAGCACGGCCGGGCTGCAGGGCCAGGGCGGCCTCAACGCCATCGCGGGCACCGGCGGAGTCGGCGGCACCGGCGGGGCAGGCGGCCGCATCGGCACCGATGAGGCGGCTCGCCGGAACTCCTGATGAACGCCCCGAACCGACTGCGGCGGATCAGATCACCGCCCGTCCCGACGAGATGCACCCCGTGGGAGTGAATCAAAGTGCAGCGGGCGTCCGGTGCTTCTAGGTTCTGGCCCGTGCGCCGGGATCGTGCCGCAGCGGCGCTCCAGCGGGGCGGCCGAACTCCGGTTTTCCCCTGTGAATCCCCTCGAATTGTGAAGGAGCACCAGATGCCACAGACCTCTCGGTCGCTGAGCGCTGCCGAACTGGACGACCAGCGTGTCGAGTTCCTGCCGGCGCGCACGGTCATGTCGACGTTCTGGCTCCCTTGGAGCGGCACCGACGTCCTGGCCCCGTACTACCCGCCCGCGCACACCCACACCGTGAACGGCGACGCCGACGTCATCACCACCGGTGACATCACCGGCGGCACCGGCGGACAAGGCGGCGGCAACGGCGGCGGCCAAGGTGGCGGCAACGGCGGCAGTGGTGGCGACGGCGGCACCGGCGGTGACGGCGGCGACGGCGGCGATGGCGGCAACGGCATCGGCGGCAACGGCATCGGCGGACCCGGCATCGGCGGCGACGGCGGCGGCAACGTGGGCTGACGCCGCGGATCGTCAGACAGCACCACCACCGGCGGGCGCGACCTCCCCCACCAGCGAGGATGTCGCGCCCGTCGGCCACGTTCGGACCAGATCAGGAGTCGCGATGGCCGCCCCGCACCAGGCCGGGTCGCCCCCGGCGGACGAGGACGTAGCGCACCTGCCGGTGCCCGCGCTCGTGGCGGGCACTGAGCTGATCGGCCGCTACCAGGGCTCCGGCCACCGCGAGGCGCCGTACCTGGTGCGCCGCCGCGACGGGCAGGTCCTCCAGCTCTCGCACCTGCTGTACCTGGCGGCGGCGGGGCTCGACGGGCGCCGCAGCTTCGCGGAACTCGCCGCGCGACTCAGCGGTGAATCGGAGCGCGCCATCACCGCCGGGCAGGTGTTCTTCCTCGTCGAGAACCGGTTGCGGCCCGCCGGGATCGTGGCCGTTTCGGAATCCGGCGCGCCGCCGGAGAAGATCCCGAAGGGGCGGGATCGGTTGCTGGCGCTGAAGTTCCGCGTCGCACTGGTGCCGGAGCGCACCGTGGCGGTCATCGCCCGGATCTTCCAGCCGCTGTTCTGGCCGCCGGTGGTGATCGCCGTCCTCGCGGCCTTCGTCTTCGCCGATGTCCGGCTGGCCGTCAACGGCGGCGCCGAACAGGTCGTCGCGGGCGCGAAGGAGCTGCTCAACCGGCCGGAGCAGATGCTGCTGGTGCTGGGCGTGCTGATCGTGTCCGGGATGTTCCACGAGTGCGGTCATGTCGCCGCCTGCCGCTACGGCGGCGCGCGGCCGGGCGCGATGGGCGTGGGCATCTACCTGGTGTGGCCGGCGATGTACAGCACGGTCACCGATTCCTACCGGCTCAGCCGCGGCGGCCGGCTGCGCACGGATCTCGGCGGCATCTACTTCAACGTGATCGCGATGCTCGTCATGATCGCCGCCTACGCGCCGACCGGTTCGGCGTGGCTGCTGGCCGCGTTCCTGGCGTGGCAGGCGACCACCTTCTGGCAGCTCCTGCCGTCGGTCCGCTTCGACGGTTACTACATCCTGAGCGATCTGGTTGGCGTGCCCGACCTGTTCGACCGGATGGGGCCGGTCCTGCGCAGCCTGCTCCCGGGCCGCCGCCCGCATCCCCGCGTGCAGGAGCTCAAGCCGTGGGTCCGCCGGGTGATCACGGTGTGGGTCGTGCTGGTGATCCCGTTCATGGCGTACTGGATCATCGCCTTCCTGCTCCTCGCGCCGCACGTGCTGCCCACCGTGTGGCAAGCGCTGGTGCTCCAGTGGAACGGCGTGGGCGCCTCGGTGCGGGCGGGCGACCTGGCTGCGGCAGCGGTCGGCGTGCTCCGGCTCGCTCTGCTGGTGCTGCCGTGGGCGGGCCTCGCGCTGGTGCTCACCAACCTGACCCGCCAGCTCGTGCGCGCGATCCGCAGGTGGCGGGCGCGCCGGGTGTCCGCCTCGCGGTAGGTCCCGGCGCCGGAGGACGGCGTTTTCGCGCGAAACCGGCGTTTCCCCTGAGGCGAGGCGCCGGTTTCGCGCGAAAACGCCACCGTCACCCAGACGCGCACCCCGGGTGATCGCGCGGTCTCGGTGGGCGACGTTCCGACACGCCGATGTGAGTGCCGACGTTGCGCGCGGGCGGTGTCCGGCAGAATGCTCGGTCGGATCTGGCGAAGATCGCAGAGAAGGCGGAATCAGCATCGTGACGACTGTTCATCAGAAGATCGCCGAGGAGCTCGGCGTCCGCGAGCGCCAGGTGCAGTCTGCCGTCGACTTGCTCGACGGCGGGGCGACTGTGCCGTTCATCGCGCGCTACCGAAAGGAAGCGACCGGCGCCCTCGACGACGCCCAGCTGCGCACGCTCGAAGAGCGGTTGCGCTACCTGCGCGAGCTCGAAGAGCGGCGCACGACGGTGCTGGAATCGATCCGCTCGCAGGGCAAGCTGACCGACGAGCTGGAAGCTCAGGTCAACGCGGCGGACTCGAAGGCGCGGCTGGAGGACATCTACCTGCCGTACAAGCCCAAGCGCCGCACGAAGGCCCAGATCGCCATCGAGGCGGGCCTGGAGCCGTTGGCGGACCGGCTGCTGTCGGACCCGAGCAACGACCCGCAGGAGACCGCGGCCGGGTTCGTGGACGCCGAGAAGGGCGTCGCCGACGCCCAGGCCGCGCTGGACGGCGCGCGCTCGATCCTGGTCGAGCGGTTCTCCGAGGACGCCGACCTGATCGGCGAGCTGCGCGAGCAGGTGTGGACGCGCGGCCGGATGGTCTCCAAAGTCCGCGAGGGCAAGGAGGAGGACGGCGCGAAGTTCGCCGACTACTTCGAGTTCTCCGAGGGCTTCGCGGACCTGCCGTCGCACCGCATCCTGGCGCTGTTCCGCGGCGAGAACGAGGAGGCCCTGGAGCTGGCGCTGGAGCCCGACGACGGCGCGGAGCAGGTGGGCCCGACCGACTACGAGCTGCGGATCGCGCAGCAGTTCGGCATCGCCGCGCAGGGCCGCCCGGCCGACAAGTGGTTGTCCGATGTGGTCCGCTGGGCGTGGCGCACCCGCATCTTGACGCGGCTGAGCGTGGACCTGCGGCTGAGGCTGCGACAGAACGCTGAGGACGAGGCGGTCCGGGTGTTCGCGGCGAACCTGCGAGACCTGCTGCTGGCCGCGCCGGCCGGTTCGCGTGCCACGATGGGCCTGGACCCGGGCTTTCGGACCGGCGTGAAGGTCGCGATCGTCGACGGCACCGGCAAGGTCGTCGCGACCGACACGATCTACCCGCACCAGCCGCAGCGGCAGTGGGACCAGGCGCTGGCGAAGCTGGCGACGCTGGCCAAGGCGCACAACGTGGACCTGATCGCGATCGGCAACGGCACGGCGTCGCGCGAGACGGACAAGCTGGCGGGCGACCTGATCAGCCAGAACCCGGACCTGAAGCTCACCAAGATCTCGGTCTCGGAGGCGGGCGCGTCGGTGTACTCGGCGTCGGCCTACGCGTCGCGGGAGCTGCCGGAGCTGGACGTGTCGCTGCGCGGCGCGGTGTCGATCGCCCGGCGCCTGCAGGACCCGCTGGCGGAGCTGGTGAAGATCGACCCGAAGTCGATCGGCGTCGGCCAGTACCAGCACGACATCTCGGAGACGAAGCTGTCGCGTTCGCTGGACGCGGTGGTCGAGGACTGCGTGAACGCGGTCGGCGTGGACGTGAACACGGCGTCGGCGCCGCTGCTGACCCGCGTGTCGGGCATCAGCGAGGGGCTGGCGGACAACATCGTCCACCACCGCGACAGCAACGGCCCGTTCCGGACCCGCAAGGCGCTCAAGGACGTGGCGCGGCTGGGCCCGAAGGCGTTCGAGCAGTGCGCGGGCTTCCTGCGGATCCCGGACGGCGACGACCCGCTCGACTCCTCGGCGGTGCACCCGGAGGCCTACCCGGTGGTGCACCGGATCCTGGGCAGCACCGGCGGTGAGATCACCGGGCTGATCGGCAACGCGAAGGTGTTGAAGTCGTTGCGTCCGCAGGACTTCGTGGACGACAGCTTCGGCCTGCCGACGGTCACGGACATCCTCGCCGAGCTGGACAAGCCGGGCCGCGACCCGCGGCCGGAGTTCAAGACGGCGACGTTCGCGGACGGCGTCGAGAAGATCGCCGACCTGAAGCCGGGCATGACGTTGGAGGGCGTGGTCACGAACGTGGCGGCGTTCGGCGCGTTCGTGGACGTGGGCGTGCACCAGGACGGCCTGGTTCACGTCTCGGCGATGTCGAAGAACTTCGTCAACGACCCGCGCGACGTGGTGAAGTCGGGCGACATCGTGCGCGTGAAGGTCCTGGACGTGGACATCCCGCGCAAGCGGATCTCGCTGACGCTGCGCCTGGACGACGAGCCGGGCGCAGGCGGGCGCCAGGACCGCGACTCCGGCCGGGGCCAGGGCGGCGGACGCGGCCAGGGCGGCGGCGGCCGCAATGGCGGCGGTCGTGGTCAGGGCGGCCAGGGACGCGGTGGTCAAGGCGGTCAGGGCCGGGGCGGTCAGGGTCGCGGCGGTCGCGGTCAGCGCAACGACGCCCCGTCCGGATCGATGGCCGACGCCCTCCGCAAGGCGGGCTTCGGCAAGTAGCCGTTTCAGCTGGTCAGGGCCCGTGCGTACTTTTGGTTGCCATAGCGACAAAAAGTACGCACGGGCCCAGTGCGCTCAGCGCTCGAACCGCCCGGCCTTGATGGCGGTGACGAATAACCGCCACTGCTGGCCGGTCGTGGTGAAGTACCCGGCATCCCGGTCCTTCGAGTCCCGAACCGCCGCACCAACAGCGGTCGGCGCGACCTCGACGCACGAACTTACCTGCTGAGACCGCGAGGACTTGCGCCAACTTCCTTCTATACGGCCCACCTCGACGCAGTTGTCGGTGTTGGTACTGCGGCGAGACTTCCGCCAGTCCGTGGGGGTTGTGCTCATGCTTGTACCTCCTCCAGTTCTTCGGCAATGCGCGCAATCAGCTCTATCGAACTCGCTGGATCCATTGCCATCTGTCGAAGGGTAACCACGGCGTCCTGGTACGCTGCTACTTCCTTTGTATGTATGAAGACGCCCGAAGCGAAGTGCTCCAGGTGAACGATCGGGGCGCTCTTCGGGAACTCGTACACGATGAACGAACCTGCTAGAGCCGCATGCCAACGTTCCGAAACCGCAGGCAGAACCATGATCGTGACGCTTGGCAGCTCGCCCATCTTGAGAAGATGCCGCAGCTGGTCCGCCATGACCGCGACGCCACCCAGCCGGTCTCGTAGTGCGGACTCCGAGATGATGGCCGTCAAGTCCGGCGAGCCCGACCGGAACAGCACATCCCGCCGACCTACTCGCATCGCTATGCGTGCTTCGAGATCTTGGCCAGGCACCTCGCCCATGATGGCTCGTGCGTAGTCCGACGTCTGCAGCAAACCAGGAATTACCCCGGTGGCAACATCGACGATGCCGGTGGCGGTGCGCTCGAACTCGATGATCGTCGTGAGCTCGCGGCGAAGCCCGTTCTTCCCCGTCTCCAGCCAGTTCGGCTGATCGACTCCACGAGCCATGTCGACCAGCTCTGCGTACCTCTCACCCTTCACTCCGAGCGTCGCCAAGATCTGGGCCACGTCTTCGGGTTTCGGTGATCGCGTGCCGGATTCATAGCGAGACACCGACACGTAGCTGACGCCGATCTGCGCCGCGAGTTCCTTCTGCGTGAGCCCGGCTGCCAGTCGGCACTCGCGGAGTTCGACGCCGAGTGCTCGGGACTTCGGGGTGTGTTCGGATTTTCCGACCATGAAAACCACCCTATGCCTTTGACGTGCACAAACAACCCCCGATCGGGTAGTTGATCAGCAGATTTACCACCGGCAAACTCTTCCCGGTAAGTGCGGTAAATCAAGCGATGGGGGTCGTGGATGTATCCGTTTCATTGGGTGCCTGCTGCTGGGCAGCGGCATGCGAGCTTGGACGAAAGGCCTTGTGGCTGCTCGTATCCGACCGGGACGCAGGTGCTGACGCTGTGCCTTCAGCATCTTTCCGCCGATAACAGCGAGCTGGCCTGGTTCTGGGACACCTGCCCCGAGTGCAACCGCGAGGCTCGGCGGCTCGCCGGTGTCGGGCCTTGAGCGCGAAAGCCGCAGCCCTGGAAGAAGTCGCTCACCTGCTTGGGAAAGGAATCGCGCGATGAACCCGTTCTGGACCGCCCTGTCCTGCCTGGGCTCGATGCTGCTCGGCATGTCCCTGATGTACGTCTACCGCCGGCGCCTGCCCCAGCACGCGGGAGCGGGCGAAGGCGCTACGAACGTCTGGCAGTTGATCGACCACGTGGAAGCCGAAGCGAAGCGGAACGCCACCCCGACCGGCAGGCACCACCTGCGAGAACCCCGGGAGCCGACCGAACATTCCACACTGGACACGGTGCCGATCCACGAGCCCCCGTCGTTCGAGCTCCACCACCGGGTTCTGGAAGCCCTGCAACGCCTCTGACCCTCAGGCCAGGCTCGATGCCACCTTCCCCGACCCCGAGGCATCGAGCCGACGCGGCCGGGCGGCGCACCGCCCCCTCCCCCAGGCGCCGTCCGGCCGCACCCCACTCAGAATCCACAGTGGATACTGCGATCCGGTATTACTAGCCGTTGGCCATCGCCGCGGTCAGGGCACGACGCGGAAGTGGGTGGTCAGGCGCCCATCGTCGGCCAGCACGTGGAATGCGATACCGGGCGGCACATCGCGATCGTCCGGGCGGTCGCCTTCCCAAGCCATGCGCAGGTTCCAGTTCACCGCCGGTCCCACGAGCAGCGGCCGCCCGGCGAAGGTCGAGGCGGCCGCGGTGTGGGCATGCCCGGTCAGCACGGCGGCGACCTGCGGGCGCGCTTCGAGCACGGCCGCCAGTTCTTCGGACTGTTCCAGCAGGATTCCGTCGATGAACGGGTGGTGGAGCCCGACCGGCGGGTGGTGGAACGCGATCAACGCCCGGACATCCGGCGGCAGTTCGTCGAGTGTGGCGCCGATCCAGTCGAGCGTCTGCGCGTCGAGCCGCCCCTCGTCGCGGCCCGGGATCGTGGAGTCGCACATCAGGATCGCGGTCCCGGCGACGTGGTGGACCTGGTTGACGGGCTCGCCGCCGGAATCCCCGCCAAGCAGGGCCTTCCGATACTCCGGGCGCGCGTCGTGGTTGCCCGGGCACATGAGCACCGGGAACGGAGCGGCGAGAATCCGCGCCGCCTCCTCGTATTCGGCCTCCTCGCCGTGATCGGCGATGTCCCCGGTCACCAGCAGCGCATCCACCGGACGGGGTAAGGCCCGAAGGTGGTCCATCACGCGGGTGGCGCGTTGCGTCGCCCACTGGCTGCCGTCCAGGTGCAGATCGCTGATCTGAGCGATCAGAACGGTCATCTCTCCTCCAAGACGTGAGCTTCAGGCGCAGAACTTCCCAATTTTAGGCAAAATCGGAACCCACCGGCCCACGCCCGAAGCTCCCAATTTTAGGCAAAATCGGAAAACCCCTCGGTGCTACTCGACCGTCCCGGACCAGGTGTCCAGCCGCGGTGAAGGAATCCAGGTACGAGCACGACGCGGGTAGCCGAATCCAGGTCCGCGGTGCAGGTGAGGTCGAAGCTCCCCGACTCGCGCACCGCGAGTTCCACGACGAACGGGCTCGCCTCGGATCGCAGCAGATCGACCAGCTCCGACTGGGCCTCGTGGAAATCGTTGCCGAGGCGGAAATGCGCCGAGCCGACGGGATAGGTGGTCTCGGTGACGCCGGGCGTGATGCGCAACCAGGTGGTCGCCGCCTCCCCTGCGTCCGCCAGGAAAGCCTGTGCCAGCCGCCGCGCGGCGGCGTGCAGTTCCGTCGTCAAGTCGAACTCCTCGGCACTCATCGGATCGATTCCAGGGCCGCGAGCACCGGTTCCGCCCCGTCCTCGGCACGGACGGTCTCGGCGAGCCGGGACGCGTTCACGGCGTAGCGGGGCGCGGCGAGCGACTGCCGCATCGCGTCGGCGAGCCGGTTGGCCGTCAGCCGCCGCATGGGCACCGGCGCCGGGCCGACCTCCAGGGACGCCAGCCGGGCCGACCACAACGGCTGGTCGGCGAACACCGGGACGCCGGTCGATGGGACACCGGCGCGGACTGCGGCACCCGTGGTTCCGGCACCGGCGTGGTGCACCACCGGTGATCAGAACTCGCACCGGCCCAGTATGTCCAACCGCGCGTGAACGATGGCGGGGTTCGCGGCGACCGACTGCGCGATCCGGACGCGTCAGGAGGCGCGCGGCAGCGCGAGCCAGTCCTGCCAGGTGATGTCACGGCCCAGATAGCGGGGCTGCTGGAAGGGCCAGTCGGCGGCGATCCACTGCGGGACCAGCGCGTCGAACGCGCGCTCCGCCTCGCCGCCGACGAGGTCGTCCACCACCCACCAGGCCACCTCGCCGTCGGAGCCGGCGCGCTCGGGCGGGTCGATGTAGACGCAACCGAAAAGTGCCGTCTCGCCCTCGTCCAGCAGCGCGTAGTTGAACGACTGGTGCGCGTCTATCTCCTTCTCGTGCCGTAGCAAGTCGGCGCGATTCTCCTCATAGGTCATCGTCTCCCTGGGCCAAGACCAGGCCGGCCCGAAGATCTCCCACAACCTCTCCCGGGAGCCCATCACGGCGGGGTAATCGCGCACGGCGTCCGCCTCCCGGATGGGCCGCAGGTGAAACGCGGTGCCGGGCACGGGCACGTGGACGGGGTGAACGAAGCCGTCGGGGAGCCAACTCATAAGGGGCGAGGCTACCGCCGGTCGGCGGGCGACCACCGGGCTTCGGCAAGACCGACCGCGATCCGGCAGAAGGGCTCTAGGCGAACTGGTCGATCAGCAGGTCCAGGCGGGCCTTGTGGACGCGATCATCCCGTTCGGCGACACGATCGCGGTCCTCACCCACGGCGGCACACCGGCGACGGCCTTCGGCATCCACGCGGCCACGGGAGTGGTCGTGGTCGTGGCAGGAATCCTCCTGCTCTGCGAACGACCGCTCCCCACCACCACAACCGCGCCGACCCGCCAAGTCGCGACGGCGTAGCGATCAGCAGTACGCCCAGCCGACGGGCGCCTTCGGGAAAACACTTCAGGACGCCACGGCGAGCGACCGGCCAGCCGGGTCGAGATGAGGCGGTGCGCGAGCACGCCTCGCCCGCGCTGGCTCGCCCCAGGATCACCAGCCGCTTCGAAGTGGCTCAGCCGGGCGCGGGGCGACGGTTTCGCGCGAAACCGGCGCCCGGCAGGCGTGGCGAACGCCGTTTTCTCGCGAAACCGTCGCGCAGAACACTTCCCGAACAGCCTCTACAGCCCGCCAGAGAACTCATGATCATCTAGCTGCACATGGCACCCAATCAGCTCGGAACGGTCAGTCCGGCGCTCAGGAAGCCGCAGCTATCGGAGTCGAACGGATTCCGGTGAGGCTGTCGACCCACACCGGGCGGCCGGGCGCCGCAGATCTGCACCTCGACGAGGCGCTGCGCTTCCTCGCGAACACCCGGCGACCGGGCCCGGCCGCCGGTTCGGCCCCTGGTGCCAGGCAGGGCACGGGTCGACGCGCGACCCGTGCGCCGCCTGGCACACCCCCAGGTTCCGGACCCCCCGGAATTCCACGATCGTGTAATCCGATCAGACGGTAGTCTAGAATGTGAGAAATCGTCAACGACGTGGTGGGCACGCGTGCTGTGATCTCGGAGTGAGTGCGATGGCTGACCCAGGGGCCGCCCTGGCCGAACGGCTGGCGTGGCTGCGGGAATCCTTCCCCAGCCCCGAAACGGGAAGACCGTACGACGTCAAGACGATCGCTACGGCGACGGGAATGTCGGTATCGCAGCTCTACAAGATCCTTTCCGGCGAATCGCCCAATCCCGGCTGGCAACACCTGAAAGCGCTGGCCGCATTCTTCCGAGTGCCATTGGACACGTTCGACAACAGCGAGCACGGCGAGAAGATCCGGGCGCAGCTGGCCACCCTGGTGGAACTGCGCGCCCTGAAAGAAGAAGGCGTGGAGTCCGTGAGCCTGCGTGGACTGACCGCCGCCCAGGCCGACCGGATCCGGGGCGTGGTGGAAGACCTGCGCCGCTCCAACAGCACCACTGGTCGCGATGAGTCATGAGCGCGGTCACAACTCGGATCCGACATCGTTCCGCTGCGCACGGCTGGTGCTACCGGTGAGCCACGATCGGGACGTGACACGATCCGACCATCGCGATCTGACGGCGCGGTGCCAGGAGCTGGCCGCCGCGCTGCCGCTGCCCGCGCCGTGGGACCTGCAGACGTTCATCGCCGAGCTGGCCGAGGCCCGCGGCCGGCCGATCGAGCTCCGCCAGGTGTCCACCGTGGACTTCGACAGTCCCTGCGGGGCGCTCGTCTCGCTCACCGACCGGGACGTGATCGGCTACGTGACCAGCACCCCGCTGCACGAGGAGCACATCATCCTGCACGAGGTCGGCCACCTGGTGTGCGGGCACTCGGACACCAGGCTCGCCGACTCGCCGATGGTGGCCGCGCTGGTGCCGGACCTGCCGCGGGAGCTGGTCGAGAGCGTGCTGGGCCGCTCCGCGTTCGACGCCACCACCGAGCAGGAAGCTGAGCTGGTGGCGAGCCTGTACCTGTACCGCGCGGGCCGCGTGCCCGCGCCGATCCGCGGCGTGCGCAAGCTCGACGCGAAGAGCGGCCGCACGCTCCGCCAGATCCAGGCGACGTTCGACAGCGCACGCCGCCGAGGGCCCGAGAAACTCCGATGATCAGCATCATTCTGCAAGGCGCGGGGATCGTTGCCGTGCTGGCGGCGGTCACGAAGCTCGTGCAGTCCCGGCGCTCGTTGACGCCGAGCGTGGTCTACCTGTGCGGCGCGATCGGCTTCGTCGGCCTGTCGGCGGCCCTGGTGGCCCCGGCGTCGCTGCTCTGGGTGTCCGCCTGGGAACCGATGCCGAACCTCGGCCGGCTGGTGGCCAACATCCTGGCCATGGTCGCCGGCGTGTGCGTCCACGGGCTGCTTACCCACCTGGTGCACGACGGCGCACGGGCGCGGCGGGTGATGCGCGTCCAGGGCCTCGTGGCCGCCGTCGCCGCGGCCACCATGACGGCGTTGATGATCGCCGCCGGCATCCCGTTCCACCCCGAGTTCCTGTCCGCGTTCGCCGACCGCCCGGCGGTGGCCGCCTACGTCACCGTGTTCGCGCTCTACATCGGGTGGGCCACCTCGGTGTTCGGGTGGTTCCTGCGCCACTACATCGCCCAGAGCAGCCGTCGCTGGTTGCGCGCCGGGCTGCGCACGATCCAGGCCGGTTGCGTGGCTTCCGCGGGCTGGGCGCTGACCAAGATCGCCGCCGCGGTGTGGGCGGTGACCGGGCATGACCCGGGCGTGCTGGACCCGCTGGGCGGCGCGTGCGCCGGGGCCTGCGTGGCGCTGGTGGCCGTCGGGGCGACGATGCCGGTCTGGGGCCCACGGGTGGCGATGCCGATCACCTGGTGCCGCGCCAAGTTCCAGGCCCGGAAGCTGCATCCGCTGTGGCGGCGGCTGGCCGACGAGCTGCCGCAGATCACCCTGCCCGCAGGCGCGGTCGCCTCGAACGCGCAGTTCGCGCTGTACCGGCGGGTGGTGGAAATCCGGGACGCGCAGCTGGTGCTGCGGTCCTTCGTCCACCCCGAGGCGGGCGACTGGGCCCGCCGGGCCGCCGAGGAGGCCGGGCTCGACGAGCGGGCGACCCACCAGGTGGTGGAGGCGGCCGGCCTGGCGGCCGCGCTGGACGCGCACGTCGCGGGCCACCGGCACCGCACCGAACCGGGCGAGGCCACCGCGCCGTACCGGGGCGTGGCCGCCGACCTGCACACCGAGGCGCGCTGGTTGATCCAGGTCGGCCGCGCTTTCGATCGCTCGCCGATCGTGTCGACCGTGCGGGACCGCGCCCGCGCCGACCTCCCGGACCCGACGCCCTAGCAGGGACCGGGCTCGCCGGGGTCCGAACAACGCCGGTTTCGCGCGAAAACGTCACCACCAGGCACGGCAAACGCCGGTTTCGCGCGAAAACGTCACCCCCCAGGCACAGCGAACGCCGGTTTCGCGTGTGTTTTCAGGGGGTGGGTGCAACACCAAGCGCTTGGGCTAGTGCGTGTGATGGTGTCATCCAGCCGAGGGTCTGGCGGGGGCGGGTGTTGAGTTCGTGGGCGATGGCGTCGAGGTCTTCTTGGGT
>NZ_SMKW01000260.1 GCF_004348985.1 Saccharopolyspora elongata
TACCACGGCATGCGACGCCTCCGCATCCGCTGGGAACGCCGCGACGACATCCACGAAGCGTTCCTCGGCCTGGCCACCTGCATCATCTGCTACCGACACATCAAGACCCTTTGTTAGGAACCCTAAGGTGACATCAGCTCGAATCTGGCGGATCTGGGCTGGTTGCGGTGCGTGCTGGCCTTTGTTCCAGGGCGGGAAACTTCCGGGTGGTGGATGCCAGGCCACTCGGGAGGCCACGGTGAAGTGCTGCGGGGTAGCCGTGGTGATACCGCGGGGGTATAGCCGGGTGCCTACTTCGACGAGCGATCAATCAGTGAACACGGGAACCTCCTCGGTCTTGCCCTTCGCCCATGTGTCCAAAGTGGACTGACTGGGTTGGGCACACCGTCTGCCGATCAGGCCGTGGGAGGGGCGGAGCCGCCGTAGTACTCCGAGCCGGGGAAAGCCTGGCACATGGGGAAGGGCGGCAGCGAGATCGC
>NZ_SMKW01000046.1 GCF_004348985.1 Saccharopolyspora elongata
CCCACCGCCAGTTCGGCCGTATCCGCGGCTACCGGGCCCCGCAGCCGCGGATACGGCCGAACTGGCGGTGGGTTCAGCTCACCGGGGCGGGAACAGGCGTCTCGTTTTCGCTTTCGCGGCGGCTTCCGGGCGCATCGCCCTGGGCGCGTCGAGTCGTGGCAGCCGCGAGCAGTCCGATCGGCAGCAGCGCGACGCCAGTCACGACAGCGCCTAGCGCGGCAGGCCCGACCAGACCCCACGAGGTCGACAGGGTGGCCCCGGCCACCGCGGCGCCGACGGCGGTGCCCAGGTTGAACGCCGCGGTCGCCAGCGAGGACGCCAGCGTCGAACCGCTGCCCGCGTGGCGCAGCGTCTGGGCGATCAGCACCGGGTTGGCCCCGAGTCCCGACGCCCCGAGCAGGACGACCAGCGCGACCACGACCGTCGACCAGGTCGAGCTGAACACGATCAGCACCAGCAACAACGACGTCAGCGCGAACGCTCCGGCGACTGTCGCGAGCGGACGGCGGTCGCCGAGACGACCGCCCACGGCCGTGCCCACCAGCGCGCCGATCCCGAACCCGACCAGCACCAGGGGCACGAACTCGACCGGGATGCCTGCGCCGTCGGTGAGCAGCGGGCTGATGTAGCTGTAGGCACCGAGGAACCCGGCCTGGGCGAGCCCGATCGCACCCAGCACCACCCACAACCGCCACGGCCGCAGCGTGGCCAGCTCCCCGCGCACCGTGACCTCCGCGCGCTGGGTGCCGGTGGCGGCCGGCATGAATCGCAGCACCGCCACGATTGCCAGCAGCGCCAGGCCGGCCAACATCCAGAACGGGCCCCGCCAACCGGTGTACTGCCCGACGAAGGTGCCCAACGGCACACCGGCGACCACGGCCAGGCTCAGCCCGCCCGACATCACCGACAGCGCCCGGGCACTCGCCCCCGGACCGGCGGCCGTGGTGGCCACCACGGCACCGACCGCCCAGAACGTCCCGGTGGCCAGCGCGGTGACCACCCGCGAGACCGTCACCACGGCGAACGAGCCGCTCAACGCCGCCACGACGTGCCCCACCGCGAACACCGCCAACGACAGCACCAACGTCGCCCGCTGGGGCAGGCGCAGCGTGGCCAACGCCATCACCGGCGGCCCGACGATCATCCCGACCGCGAACGCCGACACCAGAAGCCCCGCTCGTGCGACGTCCACGCCCAGGGCGGCGGCCGCTTCGGGCAGCAGCCCCGCGATCATGAACTCGGTGGTGCCCATCAGGAAGATGCCCGCCGCGATCACGTAGACCAGTCCCGGCGTCCGCGTGCTGCTCGTGGCACCCCGCAGCGATGTGCTCAACGTCTCCGTCCCTCCAGGTGGCTCTTCATCGGGTCCGTCCTGCGGTTCCCGATGACCAGGAAACGCGGCACGTCGCGGACGTGGGAGGCGGCGTTCAGGGGGGTGCCGGCAGCACCCCCCTCGCAGAACCTGGCAGCTGTGGGCCGGGCGTCGTAGCGTCGGCCGCATGGGCAAGCAGCACCACGCGGAGATCGGTGAGTTCCTGGCGTCGAGGCGGGCCGGGATCACCCCTGAACAGGTCGGGCTGCCGGTCTACGACGCCGCCAAGCGCCGCGTGCCCGGACTGCGCCGCCAAGAGGTCGCCACCCTGGCCGGGCTTTCGGTCGACTACTACACGCAGATCGAGCGCGGGAAGGTCAACGGCATCTCCGAAGCCGTGCTCGACGCGATCGCCCGCGCCCTGCAGCTCGACGAGGCCGAACGCTCCCACCTGTTCGACCTGCACCGCAGCGCCACCACCAGCCCGCAGCGGCCCCGGCCCCGCCGCACGAAGACCATCCGGCCGATGGTGCAGCGCCTGGTGGACTCCATGACGGTGCCGGCGTTCGTGCGCAACGCCCGCCACGACTTCGTCTGCGGCAACCAGCTGGCCTACGCCTTCTACTCCCCGCTCTACCCCGACCCGCTGCACCCCGACCCCGGCCAGCCGGTCAACTTCGTCCGGTTCTGCTTCCTCGACCCCCGGGCGCGGGACTTCTACCCCGACTGGGAGTGGATGGCCGACAGCGCGGTCAACCTGCTGCGCACCGACGCCGGCCGCGACCCCTACGACCGGGGCATCTCCGATCTGGTCGGCGAACTGTCCACCCGCAGCGAGGAATTCCGGGTGCGCTGGGCCAAGCACAACGTGCGCCTGCACTACACCGGCACCAAGACCTTCCACCACCCCGTCGTCGGCGACATCACGGTCACCTACGAAACGATGCCGCTGCCCGCCGACCCCGGCCTGGTCCTCACCATCTACAGCCCCGAGCCCGGCAGCCCTTCGGCCGACGCCATGACCCTCCTGGCCACCTGGGCCGCCACCCACCTCGGCGAAGCTGCCTCCGCGGCCGAAGACCAAGCCGAGCGGTCGCCATCCCAGCACCCCGAGCACTGAGGTCCTGCTCCTCGCCGCGATGTCCGCAGCGGCCTCGGGCTCCGTTTCCAGAGTGGTGCGAGGGCACGCGTAGGACGTGTCCGCCCGAGTCGCGGGGCGCCGTTTTCGCGCGAAACCGGCGCTCCGCGTGAGGACCGGGCGCCGTTTTCGCGCGAAAACGCCACACTCACCAAGACGGGACGGCCACAGGCACCGGGCGCCTTCAGATCAGCCGGGCAGAGCCGTTCGGAAGGGTCCTCTTGCCGGGGGAGCGAGGAGTTGCGCGGGTTTCCAGGTAGGCGCGCCGGGATGGCACCTGCCTACGCCCGTGCCGCGGCGCGGCCTGCTCGGCGCCCGAAGAACGTTCCGTCGCCCAGTGATGTGCCGCTCACGTAGCCTCCGCCGTGGATCCCGGAACTCGCCCGCCCCGCCGCGAAGAGCCCCGCGATCGGGTTGCCGGAGACGTCGAGCACTACACCGTCCACTGTGGTGTGCAGGCCGCCGAGCGTGAAACCGGCGATGCCCGTGCCCGGCGGCGCGGCTTCGCCGTCCCCCGGGTTGAAGCCGAGCGCCGGGTTCACCGCCGCGAACGGCGGTTTGAGCTCGCGCAGCCACGCCGGGTTCTTGTGGAAGTGGGGGTCGTCGCCCTCGATGGCGTGCCGGTTGTACGTCGCCACGGTCGTTTCGAGCGCACCTGCCGGCATGCCGAGCTCTTCTTCCAGCTCTGCGAGGGTTTCGGCGACGTGCTGCGGTCGCACGCCCCAGAGGTCGCGCTCGGGAATGGCGTCGTAGCCCTCCTCGTCGATGATCACCCACCACGGCGCCGGGTGGTGCAGCGCGGCGTGGCTGAACATGCCCGGGTACACGTCCTCGTTGATGAACCGCTGGCCCCGCGCGTTGACGAGCATGCCGCGGCAGACCATCGCCGGCAGCGCGGTCAGCGCCGCCTCCACCTGCGCCATCCGCCGGGTGGCCGCGCCGAGGGCGGCGGCCATCCGGATCCCGCTGCCGTCGTCGAGGCCGTCGCTGACCTTGCCGTGCCCGAGCAGCACCGGCGCGTGGTCGGCGAGCATCTCCTCGTCGTCCACGAAACCGCCGGTGGTGAGCACCACACCGCGGCGGGCGCGGTAGTGGACGGTCTTGCCGTAGTTGGTCGCCGCCACCCCGGCGACCCGCCCGGACTCGTCGACGACGAGCGCGGTGGCGAGCGTGTCGGCGTGCGTCCGCGCCCCGGCCTCGTGCGCGGCCGACGCGAGGCGCTCCATGATCAGCCAGCCGCCGAAGTTCTCCGCGGCGGGCCGGTGGCCGCGCGGGACCGGCCGCGCGATGGTGTTGTAGGGCCAGGCGTTCTCCCCCAGCCACATCAGGCCGTCGCGCGTCGGTGGCATCCAACTCGGGGCGTCGTACATCGACTCCTCGAAGGCCAGTCCGCGGGCGCAGAACCACTCGAAGTGCTCGACGCTCTCGTCGCAGTACAGCCGCAGCTTCTCCGCGTCGGCGTGCGGGCCGAGGGCCGCTTCCAGGTAGGCGAACATCTCGTCCGGCGTGTCGTCGAAACCGCATGCCCGCTGGACGCGCGTTCCGCCGCCGAGGTACAGCTCGCCGCCGGACATCGCCGAGGACCCGCCAGGGCCCCCGGCGCGTTCCAGGACGATGACGTCGGCGCCGGCGGACGCCGCCTCGAAAGCGGCCGCCGCGCCGGCGCACCCGAAGCCGACGACGAGGACGTCGGCTTCGTGGTCGAACGCTCCCACCTGCGACAGCGGCACCGGGTGCACCGGCCGGGGGCTCATCGGCCGCTCACCCTTCCTGGCTGAACGCCGCGAGCGGTTCGGAACCGGACCAGTCGTGGCCCCAGTAGCTGTCCGCGGTGATCTCCTCGGCCGTGTAGTACGTCTCGTCGACGAGCAGGCCGTCGCAGCCGTACTCGATGTCCCAGCCGCCGGGCGCGCGGACGTAGAAGGAGATCGCCTTGTCGTTGGTGTGCCTGCCCAGGGTCGACGACAGCGAGAAGCCGCGCCGGTTGACCTCGTCGAGGGCCCGGCCCACGGTGTCGATCTCCTCGACCTCGACCATCAGGTGCACCAGGCCCGGCGGCTCGCCGTGCGGGGCCGGGCAGACCGCGAGGCTGTGGTGGCGCTGGTTCACGCCCATGAACCGCACCCGGCGCGGCGGGGCGTCCGGGGTTCCGCCGCCGATGCGGATGGCGCCGCGCGGCAGGAAGCCGAGCACCTCGGTGTAGAACTCGACCGTCTCCTGTGGACAGTTCGTCGGCAGCACCACGTGGCCCATGCCCTGATCCCCGGTGACGAACCGGTGGGCGTGCTTGGTGACGACCGGGCTGTGGTCGAGCACCGGCCCGAAGAACACCTCGACGGGAGTGCCGGTCGGGTCCTCGAAGGTGATCCCGGCCTCGATGCGCCGCTCGTCGCATTCGGCCTGCGACAGCGCCTTGACCGCCGTGCCTGCCGCCTCCACGTCGCGACCGACGGCCGCGAGCCCGAACTGGTCGCGCACCTCCCAGCCGACGGCGAGCACCTTGTCGGTGTCGCCGGGCAGCACGATCAGCCGGGCGGCCCGCTCGTCCATGCGCAGGTAGAGCCCGTCGGAGTGGGGACCGGTGGTCTCCTGGAGCCCGAGGGCGTCGACCGTGAGCTCGCGCCAGCGGTCGATGTCCCGGGTCTGCACTGTGAGGTATCCGAGACCGCGGATCTGGGGCATGTGCGTTCTTCCTATCTCTGTGCGGCGGGATCGTGACGGGCGGTCAGATCATCGAGCGCATCGGGCCCGGCGGCGGCTCGATGCCGAGTTCGGTCAGCGCGGACACGTGGAAGACGGCGCCCGGGACGTGGATGGCGTGCACCATGCCCATGTGGCCGTCCCGCCAGAAGCGCTGGATCGGGTTGTCCATGCGCAGGCCGTTGCCGCCGGAGCGGGCGACGACCTCGTCCATCGCGCGGACGGCGCGCCACGCCGCGGCGACCTGGGTGCGGCGGCTGACCGCGCGCTCCCCGAAGCCGATCTCCACGCCCGCGGCCACCTTGTCGTAGATCCGGGACACGTTGTCGAGCAACGCGACGCGGGAGGCGTGGATCTCGGCCGCGGCCTCGCTGATCGCGAACAGCACGTAGAGATCGTCCTTGATCTTGGTGCCGGTGATCTGCACGCGCTTCTGCTGGTAGGCCATGTGGTGCGCGAGGGCGCCCTCGCAGATGCCGATCACCGCGGAGGTGATGCCCAGCGGGAAGGCCGTGGTGAACGGGACGTGGTAGGTCGGGTTGTCCAGCCCGGCGTCCCTGGGCGCCGACCCGTCGAGCATCGTGCTGAACGGGATCACCCGGTACGACGGGACGAACGCGTCCTTGACGATGACGTCCTTGCTGCCGGTGCCGCGCAGGCCCACGACGTCCCAGGAGTCCTCGACGATCTCGTAGTCGGACCGCGGCAGGATCACGTGGTAGGACACCGGCGGCTGGGCCACGTTGCCCTCCTCGTCGCCCATGAAGGCGCCGAGGAAGATCCAGTCGCAGTGGTCGGTCCCGGACGAGAACTGCCAGTGCCCGTTGAAGGTGTAACCGCCGTCGACCGGCTTGAGCACGCCGAGCGGGGCGTACGGCGAGGCGATCCACGTGTCGGTGTCCTCGCCCCAGATCTCCTCCTGCACCCGGGGGTCGGCCATCGCCATCTCCCACGGGTGGACCCCGACGATGCCGGCGACCCAGCCGGTGGAGCCGTCGTGGCTCGCGACCTTCATCACCGTCTCGGCGAACTCGGCCGGATGCGCCTCGGCTCCGCCGTACCGGGCGGGCTGCAGCATCTTGATCACACCGGTCTCGCGGAGCACCTTGGCCGCTCGGTCGTCGAGCCTGCCGAGCCGCTCGTTCGAGGCGGCGGCCGCGGCGATCTCCTCGGCGCGCTCTTCGACCGCCGTCAGAACCGGGTTGGACATCAGCTGGCCCTCGCTTCGGTGTCGGAGCCGCGAGCGGCGAGGCCCACGGCGAGTTCGATCAGCTGGTCCTCCTGGCCGCCGATCAGCTTGCGCTTGCCCGCCTCGACGAGGATTTCGGCGCCGGAGACGCCGTACTTCGCCGCGGCGCGATCGGCGTGCTTGAGGAAGCTGGAGTAGACGCCCGCGTAGCCCATGGTCAGCGAGAGCCGGTCGAGCAGGCACTCGCCGTCCATCACCGGCCGGACCACGTCCTCGGCGGCGTCGATGATCTTCAGGGTGTCGACGCCCGTACGGATGCCGAGCTTCTCGGCGACCGCGACGAACGCCTCGACCGGGGTGTTCCCGGCGCCGGCGCCGAAACGCCGGGTGGAGCCGTCCACCTGGGTCGCCCCGGCGCGCACGGCGAGCACCGAGTTGGCCACGCCGAGACCCAGGTTCTCGTGGCCGTGGAAGCCGACCTGGGCGTCGTCGCCGAGCTCCGCGACCAGCGCCGCGATCCGCTCGCTGGTGTCCTCCAGCACGAGGGCGCCCGCGGAGTCCACGACGTAGACGCACTGGCAGCCCGCGTCGGACATGATCCGGGCCTGCTGCGCCAGCACCTCCGGCGGCTGGCTGTGCGACATCATCAGGAAGCCCACCGTCTCCAGGCCCAGCTCGCGGGCGAGCCCGAAGTGCTGGACGGAGACGTCGGCCTCCGTGCAGTGCGTGGCGATCCGGCAGATGGCCGCCCCGTTGTCGGCCGCCGCGCGGATGTCGTCCTTCACCCCGACGCCGGGGAGCATCAGGAAGGCGATCTTGGCGCGCTTGGCCGTGGCCACCGCGGTCTTGATCAGCTCCTGCTCGGGGGTGTGGCTGAAGCCGTAGTTGAACGACGAGCCGCCGAGGCCGTCGCCGTGGGTCACCTCGATGACCGGGACCCCGGCGCCGTCGAGGGCGGCCACGATGTCGCGCACGTGCTCGGCGGTGAACTGGTGCTGCTTGGCGTGCGAGCCGTCGCGCAGCGAGGAATCGGTGATCCTGATGTCGAGATCGGTGCTGTAGGCCATGGGTTTCTCACTGCCCCTTCTGCGCGCGGATCCGCCGGGCGAAGCCCGCGCCGACGCCGGCTGCGGCGGCGGTCATGATGTCGAGGTTCCCGGAGTACGGCGGGAGGAAGTCGCCGGCGCCCTCCACTTCGAGGAACACCGCGACGCGGGCCATACCACCGTTCACAGTGGACGGATCGTCGAACTGCGGCTCCGCGCGCAGGCGGTAGCCCGGCACGTAGCCCGCGACGGCCGCGACGACCTCGTGGACGGACCGGGCGATCGCCTCCCGGTCGCAGTCCTCCGGGATCGCGCAGAACACGGTGTCGCGCATCAGCATCGGCGGCTCGGCCGGGTTCAGGATGATGATCGCCTTGCCCCGCCGGGCACCGCCGATCTCCTCGATGCCGCGCGAGGTCGTGATGGTGAACTCGTCGATGTTCGCCCGGGTGCCGGGCCCGGCCGACGGCGAGGCGACGCTGGCCACGATCTCGGCGTAGGCGACCTCCACCACGCGCGAGACGGCGTGCACGATCGGGATGGTGGCCTGGCCACCGCAGGTGATCAGGTTGACGTTCGGCGCGTCGAGGTGCTCGCCGAGGTTGACCGCGGGCACGACCGCGGGCCCCAGCGCGGCCGGGGTCAGGTCGATCGCCTGGATGCCCCGCTCGGCGTACTTCGGCGCGTTCTCCCGGTGCACGTAGGCCGAGGTTGCCTCGAACACGATGTCCGGCTGTTCGTCCTGCGCCAGCAGCCAGTCGACGCCCGCGGCGGAGCTGATCAGCCCCTCGCCGTGCGCGCGCTTGAGGCCGGGGCTGTCGGGGTCCACGCCGATCATCCAGCGCGGCTCGATGGTTTCGGAGCGCAGCAGCTTGTACATCAGGTCGGTGCCGATGTTGCCGGAGCCCACGATGGCAGCGGTCGCCTTGGTCACTGTTCCATTTCCTTTCAGGTTCCCGGTGCGCCTCACGCGAACCGGGCCGTGACCGACCCGAGGCCGGTGAAGTCCGCGCGGTACTCCTCGCCCGGCGCGACGTCGACGGCCCTGGTGCACGAGCCCGGCAGGATCACGTGCCCCGCTTCGAGCCGGACGCCGAAGGTGGCGACCTTGCGGGCCAGCCAGGCCACCGCGGTGGTGGGGTTCCCGAGCACCGCGCTGGTGTTCCCGCGGGTGATCTCGGTGCCGCCGGAGAACAGCACCGCTTCGATGTCGGCGAGGTCCAGCTCGCCGGGCTTGGCCCGGGCGGAGCCGAGGATGACGCCCGCGGAGGAGGCGTTGTCGGCGATGGTGTCGGCGAGGCCGATCCGCCAGTCCCGGATCCGGCTGTCGATCAGCTCCAGGCTCGGGACGACGTACTCGGTGGCGGCGAGCACGTCCTCCTCCGTGCACCCCTCGCCCGGCAGCGAATCGCCCAGGACGTAGCCGATCTCGACCTCGATGCGCGGGTAGCAGTAGCGCGCGGTTTCCACCGCGCGGTCCTCCGCCAGGAACATCGTGTCGAGGAGGTGGCCGTAGTCGGGCTCGTCGACGCCCATCATCCGCTGCATCACGGGGGACGACAGCCCGACCTTGTGACCGCGCACCACCGCACCGGCGGCGAGCTGCCGGCGGATGTTCAGCAGCTGGATCTCGTAGGCGTCGACCACGTCGATGCCGGGGAACCGCTCGGTGAGCGGATCGATCGGCGCGCGATCGGACTGCGCGGCCCGGAGGACGTCGGCGGCAGCCTGTCGAGTTGTCGCATCGAGCATGCCTGAACGGTGCCAGCCGATCCCGCGCAGCTGGGATTCCTCTCCCGCTCACCGGGACCACCCCCGTGAGGTCATCGCAGAACTCCTTCCGGACAAGCGAAAACCCGCGGTGCGGGCGTTCTGCGCGCTCGCACCGCGGGTTCTCCCGCCCGCTCACCGGGACCCCGTCCGGTCAGTAGTCGTAGGTCAACTTCAGCCGGTCGGTGAGCGGCACGGCCTGGCAGCCGAGGATGATGCCCTCGGCTCGGTCGGTGTCGTCGAGCACTTCGTTGCGCTCGAGGTCGACCTCGCCTTCGAGCAGCACGCAGGCGCAAGCGCTGCAGGCGCCTTCCCGGCAGGAGTAAGGCGCGTCCAGGCCCGCGGCCAGGAGCACGTCGAGCAGCTTGCTGCTCCGGGGCCACGACACGGTGCGCGTTTCCCCGTCGAGGGTCACCTCGACCTCGCTCACCGGCCCGTCCTGGCTGATCTCCGGCGGATTCTCGTTGGCGGCGAACGGATCGCCGGTCAGCGAGGTGAAGCGTTCGATGTGCACTCGCTTCGGCGGCCCGCCGAGCGCGGTCAGCGATTCGAGCACCATGTCCATGAAGACCTTGGGCCCGCAGACGAAAGTCTCGCGGTCGGCGTAGGGCCGCAGCAGCTCCCGCAGGCCCGCGGCGGTCGGCAGCCCCTGCACCGATTCCAGCCAGTGCAGCACGGTGAGCCGGTCGCCGTGCTCGTCGAGCCCGAGCGTCTGCAGTTCGTCGCGGAATATCACCGAGTTCTCGTCCCGGTTGGCGTAGAGCAAGGTGATCCGGCCCCTGCCCGCGCGGAGGGCGGACTTGAGGATCGAGAGCACCGGGGTGATCCCGCTGCCGGCGGCGACGAGCAGCAGATCGGTGTCCAGCGACGCGGGTGTGAACGTGCCCGACGGGCTCAGCACGTCGAGCACGTCGCCCGCGACGACGTTGTCGCAGATCCAGTTCGAGCCGTAGCCGTCCTTGGTGCGCTTGACCGTGACCTTCAGCTTCTCGTCGCAGACCGGGGAACTGCACAGCGAATAGCAGCGGGCGGCGCCGCCCGGCCGGTCCGAGGGGATCCGGATGGTCAGGAACTGGCCGGGCAGGTAGCCGAATGGCTCGCCCGGCTGCTCGGAGTGCTCCAGGACGAGGGTGTGCGCGTCGGCGGTCTCCCGGATCACCTCGACGACGCGAAGCTTCCACACCGTTGGCGGCGTCATGTTTCCTCCCGCCTCATCCGAGAACTCCTGCGGCGTGCTTCGCCGCGATGTAGCCGAAGACGATGGACGGGCCGATGGTGGCGCCGGGGCCCGCGTACTCGTTGGCCATGACCGACGCGGTGGTGTTGCCGGTGGCGTAGAGGCCCTCGATCGCCGAGTCGTCCGCGCGCAGGACCCGGCCGCTCTCGTCGGTGACCAGGCCGCCCTTCGTGCCGAGATCACCCGCCTCGATCCGCACCGCGTAGAACGGCGCCTTGTCGATCACGTCCAGGTTCGGGTTCTTCAGCGTGGGATCGCCGTAGTAGCGGTCGTAGGCGCTGTCGCCACGGCCGTAGTCCGCGTCCTTGCCCGCGCGGGCGAAGCCGTTGAACCGGTCGACGGTCCACCGCAGCGCGTCCGCCGGGATGTCGATGCGTTCCGCGAGTTCCGCGATCGTGCCGGCCCGGTGCACGATGCCGGCGTCGTAGAAGCTCTGCGGGAACGGCATGCCGGGCAGGATCTGCGCGAACGGGTACCTCGCGCGCGCCCTCGCGTCCAGGATGAACCAGATCGGCCGGTGCTTGCCCGCCAACTGGGCGTGCACGAAGTTCGTGTACGGGGCCGACTCGTTGGTGAACCGCTTCCCGTCCGCCGACACGATGATCTGGCCCGGGATGGCGCGCTCGGAGACCAGCGGGATCGTGGCTCCCGAGGGATGTTCGACCGAGGGCATCCACCAGGCGTCGTCCATGAAGTCCAGGGCAGCGCCCAGCTTCCGGCCCGCCGCGATGCCGTCCCCGACGTTCTCCACCGCGCCGAGGCTGTGGTTCTCCTGCCCGCCCTCGGGCAGGTATTCCGCTCGCATCTCGCTGTTGTGGTCGAAGCCGCCGGTCGCGAGCAGCACGCCGCGGCGCGCGCGGATGCGCTGCTGCTCGCCCTCGCGACGCACCACGACACCCGCCACGCGACCGTCCTCGACCACCAGGTCGGTCATCGGAGCCCGCAGCCACAGCGGGATTCCGGCGTCCTTGAGCGCCATCCGCATCCGCGCGACCAGTGCCCGGCCGCCGATGGACATGTGCCGCCGCCGGACGACGTTGGAGGACACCCGCCAGGCGGCGATCACCGACGCCCAGCGGCCCCGCCAGGTGCGCTTGACCATGGCCAGGTCGTGGTAGTCCTTGCCGGTGACCCACAGGCCCAGCGGGCCCTTCATGCTGTTGGGGCGCTGGAACTCCTCGTCCGCGCCGAGCTTCCGCGTGTCGAACGGCAGCGGCTCGACGGATCGCCCCATCGGCCGGCCGCCCTCGTACTCCGGGTGGTAGTCGGCGTAGCCCTTGGTCCAGTAGAACCGCATCCACCTGCTGCGGCACAGCAGTTCCATCGCCGCGGGGCCGTGGTCGACGTAGGCGTCGAGGCGGGCGGCCGGCACCTTGCCCTCGGTGAGCAGGTCCAGGTACCGGCGGATCGACTCGCGGCTGTCGTCGTGGCCCTTCGCCCGCAGCACGGGGTTGTTGGGGATCCAGATGCCGCCGCCGGACATCCCGGTGCTGCCGCCGTACTTCCCGGCCTTCTCGACGACCACCGTCGACAGGCCGGCGTCGGTGGCGGTGAGCGCGGCGGTCATCCCGCCGCCGCCGGACCCGACGACGACGAAGTCGAACTCGTGGTCCCAGGACGCGGTCACGGCGCGTCCTTCCGCGTCAGGAACGCCAGCACCGCACTCTCCCAGGCTTCCTTCTGCTCGATCATCGTCCAGTGCCCGCAGTCGGGGAAGATGTGCAGTTCGGCGTCGGGAATCGTGCGCATCGGGACCAGCGCCATGTCGACCGGGCTGACCCGGTCGTCGCGTCCCCACGTGATCAGCGTCCTGGCCCGGATCTTGTGCAGCATCGCCCAGTACGGCGGCTCGTCGGACTTCGCCGCCGCGGCGGCGACGGCCTCGAAAGCCTTGCGGCCGTACATCTTCCGCGCGCTGGCGAGGGTGCTCGGATCGGTGGCGTGCGCCCAGCGCTCCTCGATCAGCTCCTCGGTCACCAGCGCCCGGTCGTACACCATGGAGTTCAGCCACGCCACGAGCCGTTCCCGCGTGGGTTCCTCGGTGAACTCCATCAGCAGGTTGATGCCTTCGCCCGGCGAGGGGCTGAAGACGTTGCGGCCGATCCCGCCGATGGTGACGAGCCGGCGCACGCGGTCCGGCTGGTCGATGGCGAACCGGGTCGCGACGATGCCGCCCATGGAATTGCCGATCACGTCCACCTGCTGGAGGCCGAGGCCGTCCAGGAATCGCCGGACGGCGTCGGGGGCGGCGACCATGGGGTGCTCGTCGGTCGGGTCGCTGACACCGAACCCGGGGAATTCCAGGACCAGGCAGCGGAAGTGCTCGGCGAAGACCGGCAGGTTGCCGCGGAAGTTCCGCCACCCGGTGACGCCGGGTCCGGACCCGTGCAGCATCAGCAGGGGCGGCCCGTCGCCGGCTTCGTGGTAGCGCAGGACACCGCGGTCCGTCTGCAGCTCGCGCAGCGTGGACTCGTAGCTCAGTTCCGTCATCTCACGCCCAAGCTCTCGAGGACTTTCAGGGGTTTCGCCGCTGCACGTTAGGCGCGGGTGCCCCGGTCGGGCGTCGCGAACTCCCGATCAGCGGGATCACGGGCTCCCGGCCAACGGGATCGCGACCGCGCGCGGATTCCGCTTCCCGGTGGTGCCTCCCGCTCAACGGGACGACGCGGCGAGAACGCCGCAACCGCGCGCATAACGTCGGTCCCGTGAACACCCAGCGTGCAGCGGAAGATCCTCAGGTGACGGTGGACGGCGCCCCCGCGGCGGTGGCGCCCACGCCGCTGGAGATGCGGCGGGCGATGGGTACCTTCGCCAGCGGCGTCACGGTGGTGACCGGGTACGACGGCGAGCCGGTGGGCTTCGCCTGCCAGTCCTTCGCCTCGGTGTCCCTGGAACCGCCGCTCGTGCTGTTCTGCGCCGACCACCGGGGCCGGTCCTGGCCGCGGATCCGCGACGCCGGGCGCTTCTGCGTGAACGTGCTCGCCGAGCGGCAGACCGACCTGTGCGACCGGTTCGGTTCCAGCCGGGGAACCAAGTTCGAGGGACTGCCCTGGCAGCTGTCCCGGTGGGGCAGCCCGGCGCTGCCCGGCGTGCTCCTGCGGGTGCACGCGGAGGTGCACGACGTGCACGCCGCCGGCGACCACGACGTGGTGATCGGCCGGGTGCTGGAGCTGGAGACGCCCGTCGACGCGCCGCCGATGGTCTTCTTCCGGGGCAGGTTCGGGATCGCCCCGGAGCCGGAGCTCGTCATGCCGGACGCCTGGGGCTGGGGCGACGCCTGGGCCTGAGCCGCCGCGCCCACCGGGTCGCGCGGGATTTCCGCGGTGCACGGCCGGAATCCGGCGCGCGGCGGTCAGAGCCAGTCGCCGGATCCGGCCGCCATCATCCGGTCGAGTGTCGCGGTCGACCAGGTCTTCTCGGGCGCGACCACGCTCATCTTGCGGCAGGAGCGCGGTTTCGCCGCGGCCGGGTAGAGCACGCCCGACACCGTCCTGGCGGCGTCCACAACCAGCGGCGCCACCTTCTCCAACGGCGCCTTGACGTAGCCCACCAAGGAGATGCTGCCCACCGGTCCCTCCGGGCCGCGGACGGCGGCCGCCGCGCAGGCGAGCGAGGGAATGCACTCGCCCCGTTCGAAGGCGAGGCCGTGGCGGCGCCGGATGCGGTTGAGCTCCTGGTGCAGGGTGCCGATGTCGCCGATGGTCCGGTCCGTCAGCCGCCCGATGCGGTCGCCGAGCAGCTCGTCCACGGTCTCGGGCGCGAGCCCGGCCAGGATCGCCTTGCCCAGGGCGGTCGAGTGCGCCGGGGCCCGGCCGCCGACGCACGAGGGCACCGACGCGGCGAACCGGCCGCCCACCTTGTCGAGGTAGTGGATCTCGCCGCCCTCCAGCACCCCGAGGTGAACGACCATTCCAGTTTTCATCTGGAGGTCGTGCAGCAGCGGTGCGGCGGCGCCGCGGAGCTCGTCGTGGGCGTTGGCCTGGCCGCCGAGGCTGAGCGCGCGGCGCCCGAGCGAGTAGCCGGCGGCGCTGTGCCGGAGCCAGTCGAGCCGGACCAGCTGATCGAGGATCCGATGCGCGGTCGACCTGGGAAGATGCGTGCGCCGAGCCACGTCTTCCAGGGTGAGCCGAGCGGAGCAGCGCTCGAACGAGTCGAGGATCAGCGTCATCCGTTCCACCATCGACGGCGGCAGCTCGCGGCGCGGGGAGTCAGCGTTCTCGCGAGCGAAAGGGACAGTCATGGTTCTCCCCTCGGCCCGGCGTACCGGAAGTAAAACTGAAATGAATTCCACCTTGCCGGGAACGGTAGCAGCGGCGCGCGAGCTGCGGAAGTGCCCCGCCGGGGTTTCGCCGTGTTCCGGGCGCCGCCGGCTCCCGGTGACCGGGATGAGCCGGGAGTTCGCGAGGCGGCTGGGCTAAACCTTGTCGACGGCCCGGTGAAACCGGCGCCGCGCGAGGAAAGGTCTGCAGATGAGAGTCGGCATCGCAAGCCCGGTGGTGACGCAGGTGCCCGGCGTGCATTCGGAGTGGGAGCGCACGGCGGGCATCGAAGAGCTCGGCAGGATCGCCGAGACCGCCGACCGGTTGGGTTTCCACCACCTGACGTGCAGCGAGCACGTGGGCATTCCCCGGGAGGTCGCCGAGCAGCGCGGCGCGACCTACTGGGACCCGCTGGCCACGCTCGGATACCTGGCCGCGCGCACCACGCGGATCCGCCTCGCCACGCAGGTCCTGGTGCTCGGCTACCACCACCCGCTGGAGATCGCCAAGCGCTACGGCACCCTCGACCGCGTGTCGGGCGGCCGCCTGGTGCTCGGGCTCGGCGTGGGCAGCCTGGAAGAGGAGTTCGCGCTGATCGGCGCGCAGTTCGAGGGGCGGGGCTCGCGAGCCGACGACGCCCTCGCCGCCTTGCGGGCCAGCCTGTCGCAGCGGGAACCGGAGTACCACGGCGAGCACTACGACTACGCGGGCTTCGTCGTGGAGCCGCACGCCGTGCAGGCCCGCGTGCCGATGTGGATCGGCGGCCGGACGCTGCGCTCCCTCCGCCGCGCGGCGAAGCACGGCGACGGCTGGGTGCCCTTCGGCCTCGACACGGCTCAGCTGCGGGAGATGCTGGCCAAGGTCGACCTGCCGGCGGACTTCGAGGTCGTGCTCTCGGCGGGCCGCGCGCTGGACCCGATGGGACGACCGGAGGCGGCCGAGGCGGCGCTGGCACAGGTGCGCGAAGCGGGCGCCACGCTCATCGGCGCCCAGCTGCGGGCGCGATCCGCCGACCACTACTGCGAGCAGCTCGAAGCCCTGGCCGGCATCGCGGCCGGCATCGATTGACGGGATGAGGTACCGATGGCTGAGGAATCCACCGATCTTGCCGAGCGGTTCGCCGCATTGGAGGAGCGCCTGCGGCAGCTCGAAGACCAGCAGGAGATCGCCCGGCTCATCGCGAGCTACGGCCCGCTGGTCGACAGCGGGAGCGCCGAGGCGGTGGCGGACCGCTGGGAACCCGACGGCACGTACGAGGTCGACGGGTGGTCGATGAACGGCCGCGCCGAGATCGTCGCGATGGTCACCGGCGCGACGCACCAGGGCTGGATCGAGGGCGGCTGCGCCCACTTCCTCGGCCCCGCGCACATCACCGTCGAAGGCGACGAGGCCGTCGCCGTGGGCCACTCGCTGATGGTGGTGCACAACGGCGGGGAGTTCGCCGTGCGCCGCGCCACCGCCAACCGCTGGCAGCTGCGGCGCGGACCGGCGGGCTGGCGCGTCACCCGCCGCACGGGCCGGGTCCTCGACGGCCGCGGGGAGTCGCCGCGACTGCTCGCCGCGCTCGATCCCGGTGCGGTGGAGGCGGAATGACCGCCCGGGAGGAGATCGTGGAGCGGCTCGCCGAGCTGGCGACCGCGATCGACGCGCGGGACTGGACGGCGGTCGCGGCCGCCTTCCTCCCGGATGCCCACGGGTACAGCAGGGACGGCGTCGAGGCGATCGTGCGGCAGATGCGCGATCACCTCGACGGGTGCGGGCCGACGCAGCACCTGCTCGGCAACCACCGGGTGGCGGTGGACGGCGACACCGCGCGGTCGCTCACCTACGCGCGCGTGCACCACGTCGGGGCCGGGCCGATGGCCGGGCGCTTCTTCGAGTGCATGGGCGAGTACGACGACCGCTGGGTGCGCACGCCCGGCGGATGGCGGCTGTCGTCGCGCACGTTCGACATGCGGATCGTCCTCGGCGACTTCGCCGTGCTCCGCCCGGCCTGACCGCCACAGCCACGTCCTAATAGGACACGACCCGCCTCAGGAATCGTTTCATGAAGGCTCATCGGCAAGGCGTCTGAGACCCGAGGAGGCGGCGGTTTCGCGCGAAAACGACGCCCGCCCTCACGCGGAACGCCGTTTTCGCGCGAAAACGACGCCCTGCGTGCCAGGCGATCACGCCTCACGCGTGCCCGCACCGCAGTCTGGAACGCCCTCAGAACCCGGCTCCGGCGGTCATTCCCCCGTCGACGACGAACTCCGCTCCCGTGCAATAGCTCGACTCGTCGGAGGCGAGGAACAGCACCACGTTGCTGATCTCCTGCGATCTGGCGTAGCGGGGAATGGGCAGCCGGCGAATCAGCTCGCCGGTCCGGTCCTCCAGCTCGTCCTCCTCCCTGCCGGTCATCGGCGTGGCCACGCTGCCGGGGTGCACGGAGTTGACCCGGATCCCGCGCGGCCCGAGCTCCAGCGCTGCGGACCTCGTCAGGCCCCGGATGCCGAACTTGCTGGCGCTGTAACCGGCGAAGCCCGCTCCCCCGACCAGCCCGTTGACCGACGAGATGTTCACGATCGAGCCGCCTTCCCGCATGACCGGCGCGGCGTGCTTGATGCCGAGCCACTGCGAAACCAGGTTGGCCTCGAGGATTTGCCGGAAGTCCTCGACGTTCGCGTCGGCGTAGGACTGGAACCGCAGGATGCCCGCGTTGTTGACCAGGACGTCGAGCCCGCCGAACGCCGAAACGGTGTGGTCGACGATCGCCGACCAGTCGTCGGTCTCGGTCACGTCGTGCGGGAAGAAGCGGCAGTCGTCGCCGAGTTCCCCCGCCAGCCGCCGGCCCTCGTCGGCCAGGACGTCGCCGAAGACGACCCGGGCTCCTTCCGCCGCGAAGGTGCGGACGTGGGCTGAGCCCATGCCCCGCGCGCCTCCGGTGACCAGTGCGACCTTGCCGTCCAGCTTGCCCATCGACCCGCTCCTCCACGTCCGTCGTGCGTGGGGGCAGCATGGTGGCGGAGCGCGCGGCGCACCGGCCCGATCCCGCTGAGTGAGCAGCTCCGCCGCCGGCGCGCACCGGTTCCGCATCCGTCTCGGTGACCGAGACCTCTTCGGTTGCCCCCTGGTCGAGTCGCTAGCGTCCGCTGGCACGCCCGCTCCGGGCATCCGCCACGGCCTGCCCCGGGCGCCGCGCGGCTGGCCAGAACTCCGCTCCGCCAGCCCGAATTCGATGAGCACCGCAGCCAATCCGACTCAGCGAGGAGTCCAGAATGGATCAGGCATCGCTGCCGCAAAGATCTGCGCCCACCGGACCGGACGCCGACGGCGAATCCGTTCGCCAGGAGCGGTCCACCGCGCAGAACTACGCGATCATCGCGCTTCTCGTCCTGCTGGTGGAGATCACCGGGCTCACCTACACGATGGTGACGCCGGTGCTGTCGAACATCGCCGCCGCGTACCGATCGCCGGACATCTCCTGGATCATCACCGCCGTCACCCTGGTGGGCGCGATCGCGTTCGCGGTGTGCGGGAAGCTGGGCGACATCTACGGCAAGAAGAAGGTCGCGCTGGCCTGCACCGCCGTGTTCGCCGTCGGCACCGCGCTGTGCGCGACGGCTCCGGTGCTGCCGCTGATGATCGCCGGTCGCGCGCTGCAGGGCTTCGGCCTGGCCGTCCTGTCGCTGACGTACGGGCTGGTCCGGGACGTGCTGCCGAAGCGGCTGATCCCGATCGCGCTGGGCTTCATCGGCACGGGGATGGGGGCCAGCACGATCATCGGCCCGTTCATCAGCGGAATCCTGCTCGGCACGTTCTCCTTCCGCGGCGTCTTCTGGTTCCAGCTCTGCTACGCGGTCGTGGTGGGCCTGCTGGTGTGGCGATTGATCCCCGAGAGCGGGCTGCGCGCCAAGGTCGGCGTGGACTGGACCGGGGCGGCGCTGCTGGGACTCGGCGCGCTGGCCTTCCTCGCCGGTGTCGGGATGGCCAAGAAGGCGGGCTGGGTCTCGGTGCCGACGCTGGGCGGGATCATCGCGGGCGTGCTGCTCATCGCGGGATGGGTCGCCTACGAGCGGCGTGCCGCCGATCCGCTCGTCCACATCGGCCTCCTCACGCGGCGCAGGGTCGGTCTGCCCATGATCGCCAACGCCTGCGTGCAGTTCGCGCTGGTCGGCAACTCGATGCTGGTGCCGATGTTCGTGATGTCGTCGCCGGAAGGCGGCTTCGGGTTCGGCTCGTCGGCGCTCGAGGTGGCCGGATTCGTCGCCGCGTCAGGAGTATCCGGGATGATCGCGGGCCCGGTCAGCGGGCTGGTCTCGCGGCGTTTCGGGCCCCGCGCCGGCATGGCCTTCGGCGCCTCGGCGCTGACCATCGGCGCGACCCTGATCGCGTTCGTCCACGACACCACAGGGATCGTCCTGCTGTCGCAGCTGATCTTCGGGCTCGGCATCGGGGCCGCCTCGGCCTCGCTCCCGAACGTCATCATGCACGCGGTGCCCGCCGACGTGCAGGGGGTCAGCGGCGGAATGCTGAACCTGGTGGGCAGTTTCGGAAGTTCGCTCGGATCTCAGGTGCTGGTGGTGCTGCTACTGCTGCCGGGCGCGACCTATCTCGGCACCGAGGTGCACTACGCCGAATCGGGCTTCGTGCTGGCCTTCCTCGCAACTGCGGTGTGCGGCGCCATCGCCCTGATCAGCGCCCTCTCCACCGGCCCCCTCCGCAGCCAGCACGAGTTGTAGGGGCTGTCCCGGCGGAACCGTACCCATCCGGCGAGGTGGCACGACTCGCCCGGCTGGTGTGGCGTGAACGGCCTGTTCGCCTCAATAGGCGAGGCAAACAGGCCGTTCACTTCATCCATCCAACACCAGCACGCACCACCGGAGCGGAGCGAACAGGCCGTTCACCTCGATAGGCGCCCAGGGTCGGTGGGCGCCTTGGTTCGCCACTGCGCGTCGAGAACGGGGCTGCGGTCGCGCACCGCAGCCCCGTTCTCGACCGCTAGAAGACTTCCGGGCCCCGCAGGGTGGCTTCGGCGCCACCGTCCACATAGATCACCTGCCCGGTCATGTGCGTGTTCCCCGTGCTGATCAGCCAGCCCAGTGCCGCGGCGATCACGCCCGGTTCCGCGTATCCGTTCAGCGGCATCGGCACCGCCTCGTCCACGACCTTCTTCATCGCCTCGTCCTCGAGGAGCGGCGCCGCCATCGGGCTGAGCACCACTCCCGGTGCCACGGCGTTGAGCGGGATGCCCGCACCCGCCCAGTCCGCGGTCACCGCCGCGCGGCGCAGCCACTGCGCGAGGGCCGATTTCGACGACGGGTACAACCGGAAACCGGCCCCGCCCTCGACCGCCGCCCGCGCGCGTTCCAGCGCCGCCTGCTCGTCGTCCCGCAGGCACGCGTCGATCACGGCCTGGTCGACCGGCTGCGTGCCGGCGATGGAACCGACCACCGCTGCTCGCGGCTGCGGGGCGGCCGCGAGCAGCGGCCGAAGCCCCTCCAGCAGCCGCACGACGCCGAAGTAGTTGACGCCCACGGCGATCGGATCGGGCAGCGAGACGCCGGCGCACGCGACCACGCCGTCCAGGCGTCCCGCGCCGAGGTCGGCCACCTCCGCCACCGCCCGGGTCCGCCCTTCGTCGGTGGACAGGTCGGCGCGGACGTCCGCGGTGTCCCGATCGACACCGATCACGGTGTCCCCCTGCGCCCTCAGCATCTCGACCAGGGCCTTGCCGATGCCCGATGCCGAGCCGGTCACGGCGATGCGGCGTGTCATGTCCTCGTGCTCCTCACACCAGTTCGTTCGGCCTCGCCTGGGAAAATCCGGGTCGGCGGCCATCACCGCATGCCTATCGGAGTTCACCGCCCCGCGGGATCCGGTAGTACCGGTGAGTGGGATCGGCGGACTCCCGCCGGGTGCCGACGAGGTTGTCTCTGCGGGACTTCGAACCCGACCGCCCGGGAGGAACGCCCGTGAACCGGCTGTCCCCAACCACCTCGCTGACCGCGCTGCTCGCGGCCGGACTGGTCGCGTCCGGTTGCTCCGCAGGCACCGGCGACACCCCGCAGCCGGCGCCATCGGAACGCGGCACCCTGTCGAGCTCGGTCCCGCTGGACCACCGGCGCCTGCCCAGCGCGCAGGGCGAATGGCTGATCTCCTACACCTCCGCGGACGCCGGCGGGAAGCCGATCACGGTCTCGGGAACGGTCTCGGTGCCCAAGTCTCGCCCTCCGCAGGCGGGCTGGCCGGTGATCAGCTGGGCGCACGGCACCACCGGCACGGCCGACGTCTGCGCGCCGTCCGCCGACCGGCCGGGCGGCCCGGCGCACTCCTACGTCGGGCTCGTCGACCAGACGCTGGACCGGTGGGTCGCCGCCGGCTACGTCGTGGTGCAAACCGACTACGAGGGGCTCGGCACGCCCGGAGAGCACCCCTACCTCAACGGGCCCAGCGCGGCGAACGCGGTCACCGACATCGTCCGCGCCGCGCACCAGGTCGACCCCGGCGTCGGATCGGACTGGTTCGCGGTGGGGCACAGCCAGGGCGGCCACGCCGCGCTGTTCACCGCGGCAGCGGACCAGCAAGCCGCCGGGCTGTCGCTGCGCGGTGCCGTGTCCATCGCGCCGGGCGGCTTCCAGACGAGCCAGACGACGGCGTACTTCCAGCAGCGAACGGGCGAGCAGGGCGTCCGCGCAGCGCTGCCGTTCCTCCCCACGATGCTCATCGGGGCGGCTGCGGTCGATCCCGGAATCGTGCCCGAACAGCTGCTCGCCGACGAGGTCCGCCCGGTGCTGGACGTGGCGCGCACGACCTGCCAGGACGGGATTCGGGAGGCCGCCTCGACGGTGCGGGCGGAGCGGGTCTTCCGCGAGGGCGCGGATCTCGACCGGCTGACGGCGTACCTGAAGTCGCAGGAACCGGAGGGCCTGGCGCTCCGCGTCCCGACCCTGGTCCTGCAGGGCACGACGGACGTGCTCGTGAGCAAGCGGGGAACCGACCAGCTGGTGAAGTCCCTGTGCGAACGCTCCCCCTCGATCGCCTACGAGGCGTACGACGGCGCGGATCACCGCCAGGTCCTCGCGGCGTCCCAGCCCGCGGCGCAGCGGTTCACCGAAGATCTCCTCGCGAACCGACAACCGGCGAGCGCCTGCTCCCTGCCGTGAACCGGGCCGCCGTCCGATCCGCAGCGGGCACGGATGAACCCGGCCCCGGGATATGATGATCGGGAGGCTTTCGGGATCGTGGAGTGGGGTGTCGGTGGCTTACGGCGCGGTCCGCGGCAACGAGCGGAGGCAGCTGCCCGACGAGGTGGCGAGCTACGTCCGCGAGCAGATCATGTCCGGGCGCTTCAAGCCGGGCGACTTCCTCCGCATGGAGCCCATCGCCGAGGCCGTCGGCGTCAGCAACACCCCCGTCCGCGAGGGCCTGCTGACGCTGCACAGCGAGGGCTTCGTGCAGCTGGTCCCCCGCCGCGGTTTCGTCGTGGCCCCCTTCACGCGGCAGGACGTGCGGGACCTGTTCTGGGCGCAGGCGAGGCTGGCCGGTGAGCTCGCCGCGCGCGCCGCGAAGAAGATCACCCCGGAGCAGATCGACCGGCTCAAGTCGGTCATCGAGCAGCTCGACGAGGCCATCGCGGCCGGAGACAAGGACCGCATCGCCGATCTCGGGCACGCCTTCCACCGCGAGATCAACCTCGCCGCGGACTCGCACCGGCTCGCGCTGCTGCTCGCGGGCGTCGTGCGGCACCTGCCGAACCGCTTCTACGCCTCGCTGGAATCCCGCGTCGAGCTGACCAGGGAACAGCACGCCCTCCTGGTCGAGGCCCTGCGCAAGCGCAGCGCCCGGAAGGCGCGGACGCTCATGGAAGAACACGTCGCCGAGGGCGCCGACCACGTGATCGAGATGCTCGAGAAGACCGGTCTCTGGGAAGACGAGGAACCGGAATCCTGAAGATCAGCGGGCTTCCGCCGCGCCGGCCGGGCGTAACGCGGTCGTGCAAGCGGCGCTGATCGCGCATCCGAGAACAGCGCGTCCTGCCGTCGATCCAGGCTTAGCGGCCGTGACCGCTTCGTCTTCACGAGACGAGGATGCCGAGACCGTCGCCGAACAGCTTCAAGCCGAGCACGAAGAACAACACCGCCATCACGGCGGTGTTGTGCCGCACGGCCCAATCTTTCCACCCACCGAGCACGTTCTTCGCCGGCTCTCCCATGAACAGGACGACCCCGAGCGGAGCCAGAAGTCCCAGCGAACCAATGATCACGAACACCGCCAGCGACGCGATCTGCTGCCCGACGGGAAGCCCGGCCGAGCTTATCGACGCACCCGCGGCGAGGGTCAGCGGTGCGTTCTTGAGATTGGCCGCCGCCAGTGCCAGTCCAAGCCCGAAGATCTTGATCGGTGTGAAGCGGTCGATCGCAGCCATCCACGTCGGCAGCTGCGCCTGCGAGGCGTCGACAGGCCGTCGGCGCCACTGCCGGGCGCCGAGGAGGACGAGAAGCACCCCCAGCGCGAGCTTGAGGCCCCCCACCCAGGTGGCCGGCTGCTGGTGGGTGGAGGCACCGGCCGGCCCGCCGATCGCCAGCATCACGGCGCCCAGCGCCGAAAGCCCGACGATCCAGCCGATTGCGAACAGCGGCCCGTTGAGACGTCCCCGCGGCGTGGCCAGGACGAGGATGATCGCGACGATCGGGAGTGGGCTGACGGCGACACCGGCCGCCAGGCCCAGCACATCACCGAGAGCTTTATCCAAAGCGGCCTCCGGGCGGGATCAGGGACGATCAGGCTGACTGGCTCCACCGAGCCGACCACTGGGCGCTATGGCAGCAATTCGTCGGCGCTGCGGGGCTCTTCGCGCTGCTGCTGGTTGAGCTTGTGACGCAGTATGGAGGAGCGGCGGTAAACCTCCTTGCGTGCCCGCATGATGTTGCCCAGGGGCGCGTGTTCAGCCGTGACCCGCCAAGGTGTGAAGGACAGCGCATCCATCTTCTCCAGGTTGTCTTCGCCCGAGATGTCCTGCTGCGGGATCCGCAGCTTGGCCACCGTGACGAACGGTGAGAGCTTTTCCGGCCACTCCACGGTGAGGTCTTCGACCGGCATCCGCTCCAGATCGGTGCACAGCTGGACCTGGATGTCGAACGCGTAGGGGCGCTCCCCCAGCTCGGCCACCAAAGCCGGCCGGAAGACCTCCGGCGCCGAGGCGATATCCATGGCGCGCCGGACCACCCCGTCGGCGGAGACGGGGTCCGGGGCGAAACGCACCTTGGCGATGTAGTCGCCGTGCCGGACCGCGCCCATCGTCCAATAGCTCGACAGCAACACATTCACCTTGGGCAGCTGCGACAGGCGGAGGAATGCCAGGAACTCGTCCCAGGCCCAATCCTCCTGGTCGAGCGTTCCCTTGCCGGTCACGAAATCCCGGTAGAAACGATGCACTCCAGGGCGACCTTCCGCGAAGTAGGCCGGGGCCTGGAGGAAAAGGTCCTGGATGAACAGGTAGTGCTCGACCGTGTTGCAGAAGAAGATCGGCGCATTGATGTTGGCGTAGTCGAAAGTGCGCGTGTCACGCTCGTCCTCCAGCAAAATCGGACCGTCGATGCCGAAGATCTTCAGCGCCAGTCCGGCCGCCGTGCCGAGCCGCGCGTCGGCCCCGGCGTGGGGCGAACCATTGGAGAAGCGGATGAGCGCCTCATGCCTTCCCGGTGCGGCATAGACACCCTGCGCGTACTCGGTGGGCAGCCCGCCCAGGATCTCGACCTCCGCCCGGACCAGCCCATATCCCTTGGCATGTGCGTCGCGGACAGCCCGGCCGGTGCCCTCGGATTCGACCGAATCGGCAATGTACCGCTCCGTCTTCCCGATCACCGTCTGCAGGTTCTGGTCGAACTGGGGATCAGCGACTTCGACGTCCCGCGTGTATGGGATGAACCCTGTTGCCATGATCTCGGCCTTCCTTCGTCATGCGGTCGATGAACGGGTCGGCCAGTACTGCGGGGTCGGCGACGAGAGCGCGTACCGGCGGGGATGTCGGCCCAAAGATCGGCGGGGGCGCGGACCGAGGAAGCGAATCGGTCCTGGCACTCAGTTCTCCAGCTCGGAGAGCCAGCGCAGGGCGCGTAGGCCGGGAAGGAAGCAGTACTCCCCACCGCGAGTGACGACGAAGCTCGGCAAGTTCTGCAGGCGGCGCCGGACCGGCTTCCCCGGGATGGTGACGCTGCCCGTTCCGCCGTGGTGCCCGGCCACCGGATCCTTCTCCCCCGGGAACCCGATGAAGTTGCCATCGTTGACCCACTCGGACTTGATGAACTCGAACTGCCGGTCCAGGTGGGCGCAGATGAAGACCCCGACGAGTCCACGATCGGCGCCATCATCCTCGAGCACGCCTTCCGGCAGCGGCGGGCCGTAGCTGGTACCGCGACGGATGATGCGGTGCATCCGCGCCACCCCGATGATGTTGGCATCGCGCGGGTTCACCCGCCGGATATGCGCGCCAGCGGGACACTTGAAGCCACGATCGTCGTCTTCCCGGTATTGGAAGTCATTGACGCGGCGCGGATCCGCGGCCAACTCCGCATCATCGTGCTCCGGGGAGAGGGTCAGCGGAGCCCCGCTCGGCCAGCGTCCGATCATCTTCGCCCCCAGCAACGCCTCCTCCTCGGGACTTGAGGTGTTCGCGCGCAGGTACTGCCGCCAGGCCGCCACCTTGGTGTGAAGCTTGCGCACGGCCAGGTAGGTCCCGTTGCGCCCCAGGACCTCGGGCCGCGGCATGGGCGGCAGGTTTCCGGTCTCATCGGGGTAGCCGAGGATGAACTCACCGGCCTTGAGGGGGACTTCGTGAGGATTGGAGCCGGGAATCCCGACCCCCTCGATGCTCGGATGGCTGATGCCGTCGCGAAAGCCGAAGGAGGTACGGCCGGTGGGGAGCTGCTGGACCTCCTGCTGCCAGATCACCTCGACACCGGGCGTCTCCCGGAGGGCGGCGCGTTCTCGCTCCAGCGCCTTCTCCAGACTCGCCGCATCGGGCGCGAGCGCGCTCACCGCGATATGAACGTCGGGGGTTCCGAACGGCGGCTCCCACTGGGCCGGATCACTCTCGCCGACGTCGCCGATCACAGCCGCCCGCGCCGCCATGCCCTGCCGGAACGGGATCGGGAAACTGTCGAGCGACTCCTGGGGAACCCCGAGGGCTCGTAGTCCCTGGTAGGTGAAGGCCACGGCCGCCCAGGCACCTTGACTCGGATCGGCGCTGGGGAGCCCGGCATCGATCGCCGGGAGCAGCCGCCGCAGCAAGGCACGCCCGGCTTGGCGGTCGTCAACGCGCAGGAAGAAGAACCTGCCGACGTACGGCACCGGCCGGGGGCGAAGCGCTCCACTCTGGATATCGTCGATCTCGACGCTCGGTGCGTCGCTGCTTGCCGCTGCGTCCATGATGACGTGCCCCCGTATCAGGTCTCCACACAACCCGGATAACCCGGCGCGACCGGCACGAATCCCCGCCCCGGTCGACCGCAGGGGCCTTCGGGCCTCGACCCGCCGACCGGCATCACCCGATGAGCACCTGTGATCGACTCGGCGCTAGCCCGCGGCTTCGTCGAGCAGCTTCTGGAAGGCCGGCGTGGCCAGCAGCGCCGCGTTGGCCGGATCGTCGAGCGCCGCCCGGAACTCGGGGGTGTCGAGCACCGCCTGGAACGCCTCGTTCACGCGTTGGTTCTTCCAGATCTGCTGGACGGTGAGATCCGGGTAGGAGCTGACGAAGACGCCCGCGGGCGCCTGGTGGGCGATAAACCAGTCCTTCACGTGGGGATCGGCGATGCCGGGGAATCCTTCCGTGTGCGAGAAGACCTTCTCGAATCTCGCCCCGACGGCCGTCCTGGCGAAGTCGTCGATGTAGGTGTCCCAGGACCCGTCGAAAACACTGGCGAACATGTGCCGGGTATCGTCGTCGAAGATCACATGCCGCGCGTCGTGCAGTGTGCCGATCTCTTTCAGCGCTGCGCGACCCCCCTCCGCAGACGACCCGCTCGTCAATTCGGCGAGGTCCTTGCGCAGCGCATCCGCATGGCCCGGCTTGATCTTCGTGAAAACGGTGAACTCGCTGCACACTCCATCCGCCATACCCGGCCGCTCCGGCTGAGTCGCTTCCGTCATCGGAGTCCCTCCTCTGTGCTCATCAGGGAGCCTGGTGCCCGCAAGCAGCCATGCGCCCTCGTGCTCCAGGCTTGGGTAGGCGTTGTGACCGAGCAAGAGCCGAAAGCCCTCCTCCCGCCTCGCTGACGAGCACCGCAGCACGACCGAGATGGCCCTGAGCGCCTCTGACCCACCGCACGCCCCGATGAGCCCCACCAGCCACACCGCCGACACCCGCACAGCTCTTGCCGACCTCTGTCCCTTGTGGACCAATGTGGGGACGGCCTACGGCGCCTCGGGCAGGTGGTCGAGGCGGTCGCGTTGGGCCTCGGTCAGGTGGAGCCGTTCCGCGGCGAGGTTCTCCTCCAGGTGATCGATCCGGGCGGTGCCCGGGATCGGGAGGACGACCGGCGAACGGCTGAGGAGCCAGGCCAGCGCCACCTGCCGGATAGGGGTGCAGCGCTTCGGCCAGGAGTTCCTCGTTGCCTCCCCCGCCGTACAGGTACGCGGTGTCGATCAACGACGACCAAGGCGACCAGGAGGACCGGCACGACGAGGGGAACGCCTCCGACCGTGGCCTTGAGCGGATTCCAGCTCCTGCCCCGGCCTGTTGTCCTGCTCGTCGCGAATTCTGCGGATGTGCTCCTCGTTGAGATCCTTCTGAGAGTTGCGCGGAAAACGGCGCGACCGACCAATCGATTTCCGGGCGGCGGCGAATCCGGGAGCCGATCGACCGGACAGGAGCTTGGAATTCCTCCGGTGGCCGCATTTTCCTTGCAGCGCGGTCGAAATCGGCTTTGTTCGGCGGATCGGGCCGACCTCGACTCGCGTCCCGCGGGCGATTTCCATGTAGCGTAGGACGCACGAAGTGGACCCAAAAGACCTGATTCGGCACAACAGTGTTGCGCAAGACGAAAGAAGGACGCCGTGGATCTGCCGGAGCTCGACGATCTGCAGTTCTGCGACGGTGTCGCCCGCTCGGAGACCCTGACCCAGGCGGCGCGGCAGTGGGGCGTGCCGCGCATCGTGTGCGCCGCCCCGAAGTACCTCGCGAACCGGAACCCGCCGCGGTCGATCCACGAGCTCCTTGAGCACGACTGCATCGTGATCCGGGAGAACGATTCCGACTACGCCGTCTGGAGATTCGGCACCGAATCGGAGGAGACCGCGGTGAAGGTCCCCGGTTCCATGGTCAGCAACGACGGCGACGTCGCGACGCAGTGGTGCGTGGAAGGCCACGGGCTGCTCATGCGCTCCCGGTGGCACGTCGCCCCGATGCTGCGCACCGGCGCGCTGGTCCAGCTGCTCGGCGACCTCCCCACCCCCAGCGCGAACATCTACGCCGTCCACGACTCCGCCCAGAACCTGACCCGGCGCGCGAAGCTCGCGATCGACCACATCACCGAGGGCCTCACCGGGCGCCTGGATATCCCTGCGGGGCAATGACTTTCGCGCTCCCTTTCCATAACGTCCGCCCGAGCCGAGGAGACATCGTGAGCACTGGCGAACCCGAGCTGGTCGACCGCACCAGCCGCCGCTACCCGATCGACGAGCCGCGCTGGTGCGGCGACGACGGATCTCCCCTGCTGATCGAGCCGCTGCCCGGCATCACCCGCGAGCGCATCGACTTGGGCGTGCGCTCGCAATGGCGCTACGCCGCCGCGCTCGCGCTGCCCGACACCCCGGCGGTCAGCCTCGGCGAGGGGCTGACCCCGTTGCTGCACCGCCGGCTGGCGGGGCTCGACGTCGCGGTCAAGGCCGAATCGGCCAACCCGACGGCCAGCTTCAAGGACCGCGGCACCTCGGTGATGATCAGCACCCTGCGCGCGCAGGGCGTCTCCGCGGTGCTGGAGGACTCCAGCGGCAACGGCGGCTCGTCGGTCGCCGCCTACTGCGCGGCGGCGGGGATCGACGCGCAGATCCTCGCCCCCGAGGCGACCTCCCCGGCCAAGATCCTGCAGAGCCGGATCCACGGCGCGTCGGTCGAACTCGTGCCCGGCAGCAGGCAGGACACCGCCGACGAGGCGCTCCGCCGGTCGGCCGGACGCTTCTACGCCAGTCACAACTGGCACCCCCACTTCCTCGACGGCATCAAGCTCATCGCCTACGAGATCTGGGAGGACCTCGGTTTCACCGCCCCGTCCGCGGTGGTCGTCCCGGCCGGTGCCGGGAGCCTCGTGCTGGGATGCGCCGCGGGCTTCGGCGAGCTGCACCGGGCAGGCGAGATCGACCGGATCCCACGCTTGCTGGTCAGCCAGCCGGAGCGGTGCAGCCCGCTGGTGCGGGCGTTCGACTCCGGTGCGGACGGCGTCGAACCGGCCGAATGGGCCCCAACGCTCGCCGAGGGCACCTCCATCGCACACCCCGTGCGCGACCAGGAGGTGCTGCGCGCGATCCGCGCCAGCGGAGGCGCGATGACCGCGGTGCCCGAGGAAGAACTGCGCCCGGCGACGCTGGCCCTGGCGAAGACAGGTCTCTACGCCGAGCCCACGAGCGCCCAGGTGGTGCCCGCCCTCGAACGGTTCGTGCGCGACGGCCACCTCACCGGCGACGACGTCGTCGTAGCGGTGCTGACCGGCTCGGGTCTCAAGGCGAGCACCGCGATGGCCCGGCTGCTGGAATACTGACGCCGTTCGCGGGAAGACGGTCATCCCGCCGTCAAGGTCCGCCCGCCACCTGTAGGGATCGCGTCAAGAGCCCGTCCGGGAGCCGCCCGGCGAGCTTCACTGAACGGGTCACCGCCGATGGAAGACGGTGCTCATCAGGTCCGGGGGCGTCTTGATGGTCGTGTTCCGGCGTGGCCTGGTTCGCCGGTCGGTGGCCGGGCCCGCGACATCATCCGCGGTCGGTTTCTTCGCGGTCGTGGCGGGGATGGTGCCGACGGCCGTGGCGGTCTGGTGGTCGGGCGGGCAGGTGGCCGGGTTGGTCGTGCTGTGCCTCGTGGCCGGCGGCTACGGCTTCGCCGTCCGCAACGCCACCGGCGCGCTGGTCACCGCGGTGCTGGGCTGGATGTTGTTCAACGGCTTCGTCGTGCACTCCCACGGCGACCTCGGCTGGAACGGCTCCGGCGACACCGTTCGACTGGCCGCGCTGACGGGTGCGGCGCTGCTCGGCGCGCTCCTCGGCAATGTCCGGGCCACCCGCCTTGAGCGGCCGGTGGTCGTGGAGACCACCCCGGCCCCCAGAGTCGAGCAGCCTGCGGGCGACCGACAGCCGAGGGAGGAACTCGCGAAGAGCGCTTCCTCACCCGAGGTCGCGGTTCCACCGGCGCGGGCGTCTCGGCCCGTGGCGTGAGCCGGAAACGGGTGCGCACACTGGTCGTGAGCACCCCGAACGGCTGTGCGCCGATCCGAGCCGTGGAGGTGGGGCGGATGCCACGCGGACGACTGCGCGTCTACCTCGGTGTCGCGCCCGGTGTCGGCAAGACCTACGCCATGCTCTGCGAGGGCCACCGCCGCCAGGCCCGGGGCACCGAAGTGGTCGTGGGCTTCGTCGAAACCTACGACCGCCCCCGCACCACCGAACTCCTCGACGGCCTGGAGGTCCTACCCCGCCAGGCCCTCGGCTACCGCGGCACGACGTTCACCGAGCTCGACGTGGACGCCGTCCTCGCCCGCCGCCCGCAGGTCGCGCTGATCGACGAGCTCGCCCACACCAACGTGCCCGGCTCCCGCAACACCAAGCGATGGCAGGACATCGAGGAGGTCCTCGACGCGGGCATCGACGTGATCTCCACGGTGAACGTCCAGCACCTCGAATCGCTCAACGACGTCGTCGAGCACATCACCGGCATCCCGCAGCGCGAAACCGTGCCCGACGAGGTGGTGCGCCGCGCCGAGCAGGTCGAACTCGTCGACATGACCGCCGAGGCCCTGCGCCGCCGGATGGCCCACGGCAACGTCTACCCGCCCGAGAAGATCGACGCGGCGCTGAGCAACTACTTCCGCGTCGGCAACCTCACGGCGCTGCGCGAACTCGCGCTGCTGTGGCTGGCCGACAAGGTCGACGAACAGCTCGACCGCTACCGGGCGGCACACGACATCACCGGCACCTGGGAGGCCCGCGAACGCGTCGTCGTCGCGCTCACCGGCGGCGCCGAAGGCGACACGCTGATCCGCCGGGCCGCCCGAATCGCCGAACGCGCCCGCGGCGCGGACCTCCTCGCGGTGCACGTCGTGCGCGGCGACGGGCTTTCCGACGCCAGCCCCGCGCACCTGGCGCGGCAGCGCGCCCTGATCGAGGACCTCGGCGGCACCTACCACCAGGTCGTCGGCGAGGACATCCCCAGCGCACTGCTGGACTTCGCGCGCGGCGTCAACGCCACCCAGCTCGTGCTCGGCGCTTCCCGCCGGGGCCGACTGGCGCAGCTGTTCTCCCGTGGCGTGGGGGTCACGACCACCGCCCGCTCCGGCCCCATCGACGTGCACATGGTCACCCACGAGCACGTCGGCCACCGGCAGTGGCTGCCCACCTTCGCGCCGGGCGTCGGCCGGCGGCGTCGCATCGCCGGTTTCGCCTTGGCAGCGCTCGGAATTCCCCTGCTGACCGCGCTCCTGGAGCTCGCGCGCAACGACCTTTCGCTGCCCAGCGAGATCCTGCTGTTCCTCGTGCTGGTCGTCGGCATCGCGCTCGTCGGCGGGTGCTGGCCCGCGATCTCCGCCGCGCTGGCCGCATTCCTGGTGCTGAACTACTTCTTCACCCCGCCGCTGTACGTGTGGACGATCGCCGATCCCGACAACCTCCTCGCGCTGATCGTCTTCGCGGTCGTGGCGATCGCGGTCAGCGCGGTCGTCGACCTCGCGGCCCGCCGCGCCCGCGAAGCCGCCCGCGCGAGAGCCGAAGCCGCAGTCCTGTCCAACCTCGCCGGCAGCGTCCTGCGCGGCGAACACCCCCTGTCCGCGCTGCTGTCCCGGCTCCGCGAAACCTTCGGGCAGGACTCCGCGACCATGTTGGAGCGGCGGCCAGAATCCGGCCGCACACCGGAGGAACAGCACGATCCGCGGGCCTGGCACGTCGTGGACGCCGCCGGTGCGCCGCCGTGCCCCAGCCCGGACGCGGGCGACACGCACATCGCCGTCGGCGACGACCTCGCGCTGGCCCTGCGCGGCCCCACCCTCCCGGCCGCCGACCGCCGCGTGCTCGAAGCCTTCGCCACCCAGGCCGCCGTCGCGCTCCACCAGCACCGGCTGGCCGAGCAGGCCGAGCAAGCCCGGCAGCTCACCGCGGCGAACCAGATGCGCACCGCGCTGCTCGCCGCCGTCAGCCACGACCTGCGCACCCCGCTGGCGTCGGCCACCGCCGCCGTCGAGAGCCTCCTCAGCGACGACGTCGCCTGGAGCGAGGAGGACGAGGCCGAACTCCTCGACACCGCCTACCAATCGCTGGTCCGGCTGGACCGGCTGGTCGCCAACCTGCTGGACATGAGCCGCCTGCAGGCGGGCACGCTCGGCATCGTCACCCGGCAGCTGGCGGTCGCCGATGCCGTGCCGCAGTCGCTCGACGGCCTGGACGCGGATGGCCGGGTGCGGATCCAGATTCCGGAGGCGCTGCCCGACGTCCTCGCCGATCCCGGTCTGCTCGAACGAGTCCTGGCCAACCTCATCGGCAACGCCCTGCACTACAACCCGCCCGGCCGGCCGGTGCTCGTGACCGCCAGCGCGCTCGCCGACCACGTCGAGGTCCGCATCATCGACCGCGGCCCGGGCGTCCGGCCCGAGGACCACGAGAAGATCTTCCTGCCGTTCCAGCGCCTCGGCGACCGCGACAAGGACACCGGCGTCGGGCTCGGGCTCGCCCTCGCCCGCGGCCTCACCGAAGCCATGCACGGCACGCTCACCCCGGACGAAACCCCGGGCGGCGGCCTCACCATGGTCCTGGCCCTGCCGACGGCCGAATCTCCCGCGATACCGGAACAATCCTCGGCCGAGCGGCCCGCACCACATCGCGGGACCATCCGGTGACCCGGGCTCGGGACCGCGTCAGGACGCAGCGGGTCCGGTTCGGTCGACCACGAGGGCGATCGGCGTTTCGCCGCAGCGCCTGAGCACCACGCCGTTCTCGGCGCGCGGGGTCGCGCCTGCGTTCCACCACGCCGGCACGTCCAGTTCGCGGGCGAGCGCGCCCGTCGCCTGCCCGACGTTGTTGGAGACGATGAACCTTCCCTGGGAGTTGACCAGCGCGGCTCGGCCGCGGAGTTCGCGCAGGTGCGGGAACACCGCGCGCTCGAAGTCCTTCACGAACACGTCCGCGCCGACGACTCCGGCGAAGCCCTGCCGGACGTTCAGCGGCACGGTGAAGGTCAGTGCGTACTCGTCGCTGCACAGGTAGTCGACGTAAGGGCCGGTGATGTGGCGCTGCGCGGTGTCGCGCGGGATGGTGAACCAGGGCTGCCGCGTGTAGTCCAGGAAGTGCTCGCTGGCCGGGTCCAGGCTGATGAGGAGCTGTGCGGGCTCCTCGCCCGGCGTCAGGGTCCACCACTGGAAGCCCAGTTCCTGGTCGACCAGCAGGTTCGGCGCGGTGATGAAACCCGCTCCGTTCACCAGCTCGCCGAGGGCGCCGACCACCTCCGGCCGCAGCCGGGCCAGGTCGCGGGCCCGTAACGAATCCTCGGCGAGCAGGGTTTCGGCACCGCTGCGGATCGTTGCCAAGCGCGCGAAGACGTCCTCCACCAGCGTCGAAACGTGGTCGATGACCTCGTCTCCGACCAGTGTGCGCGTGTCCTTCACGTTGCGACCACCTCATGCACGTGCCGATTGCGTCGCCGGCTGCCGATGTTGGGGTTGGGACAGAGTAGCGGCATGCCGCTCGCCGGTGCGCCCATTGCGCCAGGCCGTTTCGCGGCGCATGTGCCGGGTGCCCGGAATGCACTACTGCCGGGTCAGCTCCAGGTGGACTTCGGCCGCCCGATCCACGGCCGCGAGGATGTGCTTCTCCGTGAGCGTTCTGGCCAGTGGGCCATCGGCGCGCGCTATCGCCTCCGCGATCGCGCGGTGCTCGGAGTGGGAGCGGTCGGCTCCCCCGCCACATCCGGCCGACAGCCACAGCACCGCGCCGAGCTCGCCCTGCAGCTGGACCTCCTGCTGGGTCAGCCTGCTCGACTGGGCCGCGGCGGCGACTTCGAGGTGGAACTGCCGCTCCGCGCGGGCGGTGCCGTTCCCGCTGGTCCCGCGCACGTCGTCGGCGGCCTGCTCGAGCCGTTCGAGGTCCTCCGGCGAGCTGCGCTCGGCCGCGAGGCGGGCGGCCGCCCCGGCGATGGCCGCGTAGTGGTCGCCGAGGTCGCGCAGCTCGCCGAGGCTCACCTCGCGCAGCCGCTCGCGCCAGAACTCGCCGCCGTGGTCGCGCGGGGCCCGCACGAAGCTGCCGCCGCTGCGCCCGCGCCGGGTCTCCACCAGCCCCTGCTGCCGCAGGGCCATGAGCGCTTCGCGGATGGTGACCGTCGAGACCCCGAGCTGGCCGGCCAGCTCCGCTTCGCTCGGCAGCTGCTCCTCGTCGGCGAGCAGACCCAGCGTGATGGCGTCGACCAGCCGCCTGGTCACCGCCTCCACGCGGCCGGTCTGGTCCAGCGGCGCGAACATCGCTGATCGCGCGCGATGCGGCACCCGTTCGCCCATGCGCTTCCCCGGCTCCTCTCGGTCCTACGGGACCAATCTTGCCGGAAACTCTTGTTCTATTACATATGGTCTTATATGTTTTCGTCCCACCGAGCCCCCCTGCCCCTCTTGACTAGGGAGCTATCCAGTGGAGCTCAAGCACTTCGTGGGCGGCGAGTACACCGAACCCCGCGCGGACCGGGTGGCCGAGATCATCGATCCGGTCACCGGCCGGCCCTACTGCACCGCGCCCGTCGCCGGCGCCCAGGACGTGGACCACGCGATGCGGACCGCGTCGGCGGCGTTCCGGAAGTGGCGCGACACCACCCCCGCCGAACGCCAGCTCGCGCTGACCCGCATCGCCGACGCGATCGAGGCCCGCGCCGACGAGATCGTGCGCGTCGAATCCGCCGACACCGGCAAGCCCCTCGCGCTCACACACGCCGAGGAAATCCCGATGGTGCTCGACCAGGTGCGCTTCTTCGCCGGCGCGGCCCGGGTGCTCGAAGGCAAGGCCGCGGGCGAGTACCTGGCCGGGCACACCTCCTACGTTCGCCGCGAACCCGTCGGCGTGTGCGCGCAGGTGACGCCGTGGAACTACCCGCTGCTGATGGCGATCTGGAAGATCGCGCCCGCGCTGGCCGCCGGCAACACCGTGGTCCTCAAACCCGCCGATACCACCCCGGCGTCGACGCTGCTGCTGGCCGAGATCTGCGCCGAATTCCTGCCGCCGGGCGTGTTCAACGTGCTCTGCGGCGACCGCGACACCGGCCGCGAGCTCGTGACGCACCCGATCCCGGCGATGGCCTCGATCACCGGCTCGGTGCGCGCCGGCATCGAGGTCGCCGGGGCCGCGGCCACCGACCTCAAGCGCGTGCACCTGGAACTCGGCGGCAAGGCGCCGGTGCTGGTCTTCGCCGACGCCGATCTCGCCGCCGCCGCGGAAGGCATCGCTGCCGCCGGGTTCTTCAACGCCGGGCAGGACTGCACCGCCGCCACCAGGGTGCTGGTGCACGAATCGGTGCACGACGAGTTCGTCGCCGCGCTCGTCGAGCAGGCCGGCGCGACCCGGACCGGCAAGCCCGATGACGACGATGCGGCCTACGGCCCGCTGAACAACGCCACCCAGCTGCAACGGGTATCCGGTTTCGTCGAGCGACTGCCCGACCACGCTGTCGTCCGCAGCGGCGGGAAGCGCGTCGGCGACCAGGGCTACTTCTTCGACCCGACCGTGATCTCCGATGTGCGCCAGGACGACGAGATCGTGCAGAACGAGGTCTTCGGCCCGGTGATCACCGTGCAGCGCTTCGCCGACGAGGACGAAGCGCTGGCCAACGCCAACGGCGTCGACTACGCCCTCGCCTCCTCGGTGTGGACCGCCGACCACGGGCGCGCCATGCGGGTTTCCCGCGAGCTGGACTTCGGCTGCGTGTGGATCAACACCCACATCCCGCTGGTGGCCGAGATGCCGCACGGCGGCTTCAAGAAATCGGGCTACGGCAAGGACCTCTCGCTGTACGGCATGGAGGACTACACGCGCATCAAGCACGTCATGAGCGCTTTCTAGAGCAGAAACGCTGTTTCCACACTCGTTTTGTGGCAGTGCGGGTAGCGGCCCCCCGCGGGAGTTGCGGCCGCTGCCTCACCCGGGTGGGTGTCGGTCCCGCAATTTCAATGGAAATCGAAGGTCCGATTTCCATTGAAATTGCGGGAGTTGTCCACACCCTCCGGCGTGTCGTGGCCCGACACGCCGGAGGACCGCAACTTCCATTGAAATTGCAGCCGGTACGGCAGGAAAGGCAGACGATGTCGCCGAATTCAACTTCACCGCTGGTCGGCAGTCCGCCGGCCGCGGCGGCGAGCGGGGCGGAGCCCGCCGTGCGACTGCGCGATCTGCGCAAGTCCTTCGGCCAGGTGCACGCCGTCGACGGGGTCGACCTCGACATCGCCGGCGGGGAGTTCTTCTCCATGCTCGGGCCGTCGGGATCGGGCAAGACGACGGTGCTGCGCATGATCGCCGGATTCCAGCTGCCCACCAGCGGCACCGTGGAACTCGACGGCCGGGACGTCAGCCGGGCGGCACCGTTCCAACGCGACGTCAACACGGTCTTCCAGGACTACGCCCTGTTCCCGCACATGACCGTGCTGGGCAACGTGGAGTACGGGCTGCGGGTCAAGCGGGTGCCGAAGGCGGAGCGCCGCGAGCGCGCCCTGCAGGCGCTGCGCAGCGTGCGGCTGGGCGAGCACGGGGACCGCAAGCCCTCGCAGCTCTCCGGCGGCCAGCGCCAACGCGTGGCGCTGGCACGAGCGCTGGTCAACCGGCCCAAGGTGCTGCTGCTGGACGAACCGCTGGGCGCGCTGGACCTCAAGCTCCGCCAGGAGATGCAGTTGGAGCTCAAGCAGATCCAGCGCGAGGTGGGCATCACGTTCATCTTCGTCACCCACGACCAGGACGAAGCGCTGACGATGAGCGACCGCATCGCGGTGTTCAACCAGGGCCGCATCGAGCAGGTCGGCACCCCGGCGGACGTCTACGAACGGCCCGCCAGCCCGTTCGTCGCCGGATTCGTCGGCACCTCGAACCTGCTCAGCGGTTCCAGCGCGGAAGCGGTCATCGGCAGGACGGGCGTCTACAGCATCCGGCCCGAGAAGATCCGCATCGACGCCGACCTCGACCGCGGCACGGCACTGGGCGAAACCAGCGCCGCCGGCACGGTGACCGACGCCGTCTACGCCGGTGCGTCGGTGCGCTACGAGGTGTCGCTGGACGCGGGCGCGCGGCTTTCCGTGGTGCGCCCCAACTCCGGCACCGCCGACCTCGACCACCCCGCGGGCAGCAAGGTCCGCCTCGTCTGGCGCGACGAGCACAGTTTCCAACTCACCGAAGCCGATCGCTGATCCCTCCGAGGAACAGGAGAAACCCGATGCGCAACCGCAAGAAGATGAGCCTGCTCGCGGGCGTGCTGGCCGCCACCACCGCGGTCGCCGCCTGCGGCACGGCCGGCTCCTCGAACCCGGCGCCCGGCGGCCACGGCTTCAAACCGCCCGCGCTGCCCGCCCTCGACGCGCTCGGCCAGCCCGAGGGCGAGCTCAACGTTCTCGCCTGGCCCGGCTACGCCGAGGACGGGTCCAACGACCCCGCGGTGGACTGGGTGACGCCGTTCGAGCAGGAAACCGGCTGCCAGGTCAACGTCAAGCCGTTCGGCACCTCCGACGAGGCCGTGAACCTGATGAAGACCGGCCAGTACGACGTGATCTCCGCATCGGGTGACGCCTCGCTGCGGCTGGTGGCGGCGGGCGACGTCGAACCGGTCAACACCGCACTGGTCCCCAACTACAACGACGTGTTCCCGTTCCTGAAGGACAAGCCGTGGAACAGCGTCGACGGCACCTCGTACGGCGTGCCGCACGGCTGGGGCGCGAACCTGCTGGCCTACCGCACGGACAAGGTCCAGCCCGCCCCGGACTCGTGGTCGGTGATGTTCGACCCGAACTCGCCGCAGAAGGGCAAGGTCATCGCCTACGACTCGCCGATCTACATCGCGGATGCCGCCCTCTACCTGATGAAGCACCGGCCCGAGCTGGGCATCACCAACCCCTACGCGCTCGACGACAAGCAGTTCCAGGCCGCCGTCGACCTGCTCAAGCAGCAGCGGCCGATGGTCAGCGAGTACTGGTCGGACTACCTCAAGGAGAGCCAGGCCCTCAAGAACGGCGACGCCCACGTCGGAACCGCCTGGCAGGTCACGGTGAACCTGACCCAGTCCGAGGGCGCCCCGGTCGCCGCCACGCTGCCCACCGAAGGCGCCACCGGCTGGTCGGACACCTGGATGGTCTCGGCGAAGTCGAAGCACAAGACCTGCGCCTACAAGTGGCTGAACCACATCGTGAGCCCGCAGGCCAACGCCAAAGTCGCCGAGTACTTCGGGGAATCCCCGGCCAACCCGAAGGCGTGCGAGCTGACCGAGGACCGCAACCACTGCACGACCTACCACGCCGGGGACGCCGGCTACGCGTCGCAGATCTGGTACTGGACGACGCCGATCGAGCAGTGCCTCGACGGGCGCACCGACGTGAAGTGCAAGGACTACGGCGAGTGGACTCGCGCCTGGACCGAGATCAAGGGCTGACGCGAACCGCGGCCGGTGGGTGCGAGGGGCGTCCACCGGCCGCCCACCCCCGACGAGCGAGGATCGAGAGAGATGACAACCACGGCCTCCGCCGAGCGCGCTCCGCGCCGGTCGTCGAGCTTGCTGTACCGCAGACCGCGGCTTCGGCTGGGACTGCTGCTGTCCGCGCCGATGCTGTGGCTGGGGCTGGCCTACCTCGGTGCCCTGGCCGCCCTGTTCATCACCGCGTTCTGGAGCACCGACCCGTTCACCGGCCAGGTGGTGATCGAGTGGTCGCTGGACAACTTCGCGACGCTGCTCACCGACGAGGTCTACCGGACCGTCACGCTGCGCACGGTCGGAATCGCCCTGCTGGTCACCGTCGTGGACGCGGTGATCGCGTTCCCGATGGCCTACTACATGGCCAAGTTCGCCTCGCCCAGGGCGCAACGGCTGCTGGTCATCGCGATCATGACCCCGCTGTGGGCCAGCTACCTGGTCAAGGCCTACGCGTGGCGGGTCATGCTCTCCGGCAACGGCGTGGTGCACTGGCTGCTGAGCCCGCTGGGCCTGGACGCCCCCGGCTACGGACTGCTCGCCACCGTGATCACGCTGTCCTACCTGTGGTTGCCGTACATGATCCTGCCGATCTACGCGGGCCTGGAACGCCTTCCGGACTCCCTTGTGGACGCTTCCAGCGATCTGGGTGCCAAGCCCTGGCGCAGCTTCCGGTCGGTGGTGCTGCCGCTGGTCTTCCCGGCGATCGTGGCGGGCTCGATCTTCACGTTCTCGCTGTCGCTGGGCGACTACATCGCGGTCAAGATCGTCGGCGGCACCAACCAGATGCTGGGCAACGTCGTTTACGACAACATCGGCGCCGCCAACAACCTGCCCTTCGCCGCGACGGTGGCCACCGTCCCCGTCGTGATCATGCTCTGCTACCTGGCGGCGGTCCGCCGGACCGGCGCCCTCGACAACCTCTGAACCCCGCTTCGCAACCGTGTTCCGACCGCGTTCCCCGCAATTTCCATTGAAATCGAACCTTCGATTTCAATGGAAATTGCGGACCCGGGAACTCGCTTCGAAGACCAGACCCTGGCCCACTCCCGAAACAGCCCCTCTAGGAGCCGCTGCGATGAGTGCTTCCCGAACGACCCGGCTGGTGCTGCTGGGCGCGCTCGTTCTCGGACTGGCGGTGATCTACTTCCCGCTGCTGGTCGTGCTGCTCAACTCGGTCAACGCCGACACCACGTTCGCCTGGCCGCCGTCGTCCTTCACCTTTGAGTGGTGGCACCGGGCGCTCGGCAACCAGGGCGCCCTCGACGCCCTGGCGACGAGCGCGCTGGTCGGCGTGGCCTCGACCGCGATCGCGCTGGTCCTCGGCACGATGGCCGCATTCGCCCTGCAGCGGTTCCGGTTCTTCGGCCGCGACCAGGTGTCGTTGCTGATCATCCTGCCGATCGCGCTGCCGGGGATCGTCACCGGCATCGCGCTCAACAACGCCTTCCGCACCATCCTGGGCATCGACCTCGGCCTGTTCACGGTCATCGTCGCGCACGCGACGTTCAGCATCGTGGTGGTGTTCAACAACGTCGTGGCCCGGCTGCGGCGGATGGGCGGCAACCTGGAGGAGGCGTCGATGGACCTCGGCGCAGGCGGAGCCACCACCTTCCGCCTGGTGACGTTCCCGATGCTGCGCTCCGCGCTGCTGGCGGGCGGACTGCTGGCGTTCGCGCTGTCCTTCGACGAGATCATCGTCACCACCTTCACGCTCGGCACCGGCATGGAAACGCTGCCGATCTGGATCCTCAACAACCTGTTCCGCCCCAACCAGGCCCCGATCGTCAACGTCGTGGCGGCCGTGCTGATCGTGTTCTCGACGGTCCCGGTGTACCTGGCGCAACGGCTCTCCGGCGACACCAACGCCGGCGGCCGCCTCTGAGCCGCGTTCGCCCCACCGAGTCCACCCCCAGCAGATCCCCCCGGCATGACGAGCGGTCCGCTTGTGACATCGCGCCCAGGCGTGCGGGACCGCGGGGAAGGCGCGCCCGTTGTCAGGCATGCTCTACGCAACGGACCAGGTCCGCGGCCGAGCGGATCCTGGTGGTGGACTCGGGGTGGTGCCAGGTGACCTTGCAGCAGCTTCGCTACTTCCTCGCCGTCGCGCGCGCCCTGCATTTCACCAAGGCGGCCGAGGCGGTCAAGGTCGCGCAGTCCTCGCTGAGCAACCAGATCCGGGCTCTGGAGGCAGAACTGGGCGCGGAGCTGTTCATCCGCGCCCGCGGCGAAGTGCTCCTCACGCCCGCCGGGGAGGCGCTGCTGCCGATCGCGACCCGGATGCTGGCAGACGCGGACGTCGCCAAGCGCGAAGTGGCCGACGTGGTCGGTGTGCACGGCGGGCTGGTCCGCCTCGGCGCGCCTCCGAGCCTGTGCGTGACGGTCCTCGCCGACGCCCTGCGCGCCTTCCACCGCGAGCACCTGGGCGTGCGGCTTTCCGTGCGGGAGAACGGATCGCGCGACCTGGCGAGCGCGCTCCTCCACGGTCAGCTGGACCTCGCCCTCGTCGTCCTGCCGACCGGCGGCGTCAGCGACCAGCCCTCGCTGTCGATCACGCCGCTGCTGACCGAGGAGCTCGTCGTCGCAACGGCCGCCACCGGCACCACGCGGCCGAGCGCGCCGATCCCGATCGAGGCGCTGCGCGACCGGCAGATGGTGCTGTTCCGCGAGGGCTACGACCTGCGGGAGACGACCCTGCGCGCGTGCGCGGAGGCCGGCTTCACCCCGAAGCTGGCCGTCGAGGGCGGCGAGATGGATGCCGTGCTGTGCTTCGTCGAGGCCGGGCTGGGCGCGGCGATCGTGCCGAGGATGGTGCTTTCCGGGCGCCCCGGCCTGCGCGGCACCCGGCTCGCGCGCCCGGGCCTTCGCCGCACGATCGGCCTCGCGCGCAGGACCGACACGGCGCCGACGAACGCGGTGCGCGCGTTCGAAACCGCGCTACTGGACTTCCTGCGCAGCGCGGCGGCCACCGGCGACCTGCCCAGCGGAGTCGAGTTCATCGGCGGCAGACCGGACTGACCGGAGTCACCCGGCGGAGACCAGCACGATGCCGGTGCCCGTGTAGAGCGCAAGCCAGAGCGGTGCGGATGGATCCGACCCGCCCGCCGATCCCGTGGGCCAGTGCCATGGTCGCCCCTCTCCCATCGCGTCCCGGAGAACTGAGGATGACGGCGGGCCGATGTGACATCCGGACCAGCCGGTGCCGAGACCTGGGACACACCTGCGGCGCCGCGAGACCCCTCACGAGCGGCGATCGCCTCGGGCTATCGAGCCCAGCGTCTCACCATATTGGACAGTGCCGGAGTGCCGTGCCTAGCTTGCTTTCGTGACTCTCCAAGACGAACGAGTCGAACCCGCGCTCCCTGCTCGCGATCGAAGGCCCGCGGCCGGGCGCGAGCGCCGCCGGACGTCGATCGGCAGGCTGTGGTCGTCGACGGCCGGCAAGAAGATCGTCATGGCGGCGTCGGGTGCCATCCTGCTGCTGTACGTGGTAGCGCACATGCTGTCCAACCTCAAGGTCTTCATCTCCCCGGCCAGCATCGACGCGTACGCGGTGTGGCTCCGCAGTCTGTTCGACGGCCTGCTGGGGTACGAGGGTTTCGTGTGGGTCGTGCGGTTCGTGCTGCTGGCCGCCGTGCTCGTGCACGCGACCGCCGCCTACCAGCTGGCGCGTCGGGCGAAGGCGGCCCGGCCGGTCGGCTACCGGCGCCGCCCGAAGGTGCAGGCGGGGTACGCGGTGCGCACCATGCGGTGGGGCGGCGTGATCCTCGTCTTCTTCGTCGTCTACCACCTGCTCGACCTCACGACCGGCCACGTCAACCCGCACGGCGTGCACGGCGAGGTCTACCGGAACGTGGTGGCCAGCTTCCAGCGCTGGTACATCGCGCTGTTCTACGCGCTGGCGGTCTGCTCCCTCGGCCTGCACATCCGGCACGGGTTGTGGAGCGCCATGCAGAGCCTCGGGGCGATGACCGCCGCGCGGCAACGAGCCGCGAAGCTGACCGCGCTCGTGGTCGCGATCGCCATCACCGCCGGGTTCCTCTCCGTGCCGTTCGCCGTGGTGACCGGGATTCTGAAATGAGGGCAACGATGCCGCTGTACACCGAGGGCGAGCCGATCGCGGACGGCAAGGCACCGGACGGGCCGATCGCCCGCCGCTGGGAGCAGCGCCGGTTCTCCGCGCGGTTGCTGAGCCCCAACAACAAGCGCAAGCGCACGGTGATCGTCGTCGGCACCGGGCTCGCCGGCGGTTCGGCCGCGGCCACGCTCGGCGAGCTGGGCTATCAGGTCTCATCGTTCTGCTACCAGGACAGCCCCCGCCGGGCGCACAGCATCGCCGCGCAGGGCGGGATCAACGCGGCGAAGAACTACGCCGGCGACGGCGACAGCGTGTACCGGCTCTTCCACGACACCATCAAGGGCGGTGACTTCCGCGCCCGGGAGTCCAATGTGTACCGGCTGGCCGAGATCAGCACCCAGATCATCGACCAGTGCGTCGCGCAGGGCGTCCCGTTCGCGCGCGAGTACGGCGGGCTGCTGGACACAAGATCCTTCGGCGGTGCGCAGGTTTCCCGCACCTTCTACGCGCGCGGCCAGACCGGGCAGCAGCTGCTGCTCGGCGCTTACCAGGCGCTCGCCCGCCAGATCTCCGCGGGGACGGTGACCATGCACCCGCGGACCGAGATGCTCGACCTGGTCGTGATCGACGGGCGCGCCCGCGGCGTGGTGGTCCGCGACCTGGTCAGCGGCCGGGTGTCCACCCACCTCGCGGATGCGGTGGTGCTCGCGACCGGCGGCTACGGGAACGCGTTCTACCTGTCCACCAACGCGAAGGGCTGCAACGCCACCGCGATCTGGCGCGCGCACCGCCGCGGAGCGCTGTTCGCCAACCCGTGCTTCACCCAGATCCATCCCACGTGCATCCCGGTCAGCGGGGAACACCAGTCCAAGCTGACCCTGATGAGCGAGTCGCTGCGCAACGACGGCAGGGTGTGGGTGCCGCAGGCGCGCGGCGACACCCGCCCGCCGGAGCGGATCCCCGAGGCCGAGCGCGACTACTACCTCGAACGAATCTACCCCAGCTTCGGCAACCTGGTGCCGAGGGACATCGCCTCGCGGGCGGCCAAGAACGTCTGCGACGAGGGCCGCGGGGTCGGTCCCGGCGGGCGCGGCGTGTACCTCGACTTCGCCGACGCGATCGAGCGGCTCGGCGCACCCGCGGTGAAGGCCAAGTACGGCAACCTCTTCGAGATGTACGAGCGGATCACCAACGAGGATCCGTACCGGGTGCCGATGCGGATCTATCCGGCCGTGCACTACACGATGGGCGGCCTCTGGGTCGACTACGACCTGCGCAGCACGATCCCGGGGCTGTTCGTGATCGGTGAAGCGAACTTCTCCGACCACGGCGCGAACCGGCTCGGGGCGAGCGCCCTGATGCAGGGCCTCGCCGACGGCTACTTCGTGCTCCCGAGCACGATCGGCGACTACCTCGCCGACTGTCCTGCCGAGACGATCACCGACAGCCACCCGGACGCCGTCGCGGTGGCCGGTGACGTCCGCGAGCGCATCGATCGGCTGCTCGCGGTCGGCGGCGATCGCACCGCCGACTCCTTCCACCGCGAACTCGGCGGCATCCTGTGGGAGCACTGCGGGATGGAGCGCAACGCGGCCGGGCTCCGCTCGGCGATCGACCAGATCTCCGCGCTGCGCGGGGAATTCTGGCGCGACCTCCGGGTCCCCGGCACCGGCGCCGAGCTGAACCAGTCGCTGGAGCGAGCCGGCCGGGTGGCCGACTTCCTCGAACTCGCCGAGCTGATGTGCGTCGACGCGCTGCACCGCGAGGAGTCCTGCGGCGGGCACTTCCGCGCGGAGCACCAGACCGAGGACGGCGAGGCGCTGCGCGACGACGAGAACTTCGACTACGTGGCGGCCTGGGAGTTCACCGGCAACTCCCCCGTGCTGCACCGCGAGCACCTGCAGTTCCACGAAGTCCGGCCGAGCCGGCGAAGCTACCAGTGATCAGCGGAGGCGATCATGCGTTTCACCCTGCGCATCTGGCGCCAGGACAGCCAGGACTCGGACGGGCGGCTCGTCGAGTACGTCGTGGACGACGTGCTGCCGGACATGTCCTTCCTGGAAATGCTCGACGTGCTCAACGAGCGGCTCGCCGCCGACGGCGAGCAGCCGGTCGCGTTCGACCACGACTGCCGCGAAGGAATCTGCGGCATGTGCGGGATGATGATCGACGGGATCGCGCACGGCCCGCAGCGGGAGACCACCACCTGCCAGCTCTACATGCGGCACTTCGACGAGGGAAAGCCGATCACGATCGAGCCGTGGCGGGCGAAGCCGTTCCCGGTCGTGCGCGACCTAGTGGTGGACCGGAGCGCGTTCGACCGGATCATCGAGTCCGGCGGCTACATCAGCGCGCCGACCGGCAGCGCGCCGGACGCGCACGCGGTCCAGGTGCGCAAGCGCGACGCGGACCGCGCGTTCGAGGCCGCGGCCTGCATCGGCTGCGGCGCCTGCGTGGCAACCTGCCCGAACGGCTCCGGGATGCTGTTCACGGCGGCGAAGGCGACCCACCTCGGCAGCCTCCCGCAGGGCCAGCCGGAACGGCTGAGCCGCGCGGAGAACATGCTGGAAACCCATGACGACCTGGGTTTCGGCGGCTGCACCAACACCGGCGAGTGCACGGTGGTGTGCCCGGTGGGCATCCCCCTCGAAACGATCGCCCGGTTCAACCGCGACGTCCTGAAGGCATCCTTCCGCGACACCGCGGCGAGCTGAACTCCTGTTCGGGGAACAACGTCGTCGGTGTCGGCGTTGCCGGGATCGTGCACCCGAACTTGCTGATCGACGCGGCGGAGCCATGGTGAACGCTCTTCCCCAGCCGGCTGTCTGGCTGTCGCTCGACAGCCGGTCGGCGGCCGGGTCATCTTGGTCGGCGGCATGACGGTCGTTCGCTGAGAACGGGAGTGTTCATGGCAAGCAGCGCCACCACCGCTGTCGTCGCCCACGGGTCCGACCTGCACTACTGGCGGCACGTGCTGCTCGTCTTCTGACCCGGACGACGACGGCCTGCACCCGGTCACCGGAGCCGAGAAGATGGCAGGCGGTACACCGCGGACCCCACGGCCCGAAAGCTGCACGCACTATCCGAACCAGAGAGGTCCACATGGACACCAGGACAGCAACCGCGAACATCGGCGTCGTCGGTCTGGCGGTGATGGGTTCGAACCTGGCCCGCAACCTCGCCTCGCGCGAAGGCAACACCGTCGCCGTCTACAACCGCACGTACGCGCGCACCGAGGAGCTCCTCGCCGAGCACCCCGAGGCCGGTTTCGTGGCGAGCGAGACGATCGACGACTTCGTCGCGTCGCTGGCGAAGCCGCGCACCGCGATCATCATGGTGCAGGCCGGGGCGGGCACGGACGCGGTGATCGACCAGCTCGTCGAGCGCTTCGAACCCGGCGACATCATCGTCGACGGCGGCAACGCGAACTTCCACGACACCATCGCCCGGGAGCAGCGGATCGCCCCCACCGGCATCCACTTCGTCGGTGCCGGCATCTCCGGTGGCGAGGAGGGCGCGCTCCACGGCCCGTCGATCATGCCGGGCGGCTCGGCGGAGTCCTACGAGACCCTCGGGCCGATCCTCGCCTCGATCGCGGCCGTCGCCGAGGGCGAGCCCTGCGTCACCCACGTCGGCACCGACGGCGCGGGCCACTTCGTGAAGATGATCCACAACGGCATCGAGTACGCCGACATGCAGCTGATCGCCGAGGCGTACGACCTGCTGCGCACCGTCGGCGGCCTCCAGCCCGCGGCCATCGCCGACGTCTTCGCGGGGTGGAACGAGGGCCCGCTGGAGTCCTACCTGATCGAGATCACCGCCGAGGTGCTGCGCCAGGTCGATCCCGCCACCGGCCGGCCCTTCGTCGACATCGTGCTCGACCAGGCCGGTTCGAAGGGCACCGGCGTGTGGACCGTGCAGAACGCGCTCGACCTCGGCGTCCCGGTGGGCGGTATCGGCGAGGCCGTGTTCGCCCGCGCCGTCTCCTCGAAGCCGGCGCAGCGCGCGGCGGTGCAGCGGATCGTGAACTCGCGGCCGACGGTGCAGGAGGCCGGCACCTCCTTCGCCGACGACGTCGCCAAGGCGCTCTACGCCTCCAAGGTCGTCGCGTACGCGCAAGGCTTCGACGCCATCATCGCCGGGGCCGAGAAGTACGGCTGGGACATCCACAAGGACCGGATCGCCAAGATCTGGCGCGGCGGCTGCATCATCCGCGCCCAGTTCCTCAACCGCATCGCCGAGGCCTACGACGAGAACCCGGACATCGCGACCCTGCTCGAAGCGCCCTACTTCGCGCAGGCCGTCGCCGACGGCGAGGCGGCCTGGCGCCGCGTCGTCGCGACCGCCGCCCTCTCCGGCGTGCCGGTCCCGGGATTCAGCTCCGCGCTCAGCTACTACGACTCGCTGGCGGTGAAGCGGCTCCCCGCCGCGCTGGTGCAAGGCCAGCGCGACTTCTTCGGCGCGCACACCTACAAGCGCGTCGACAAGCCCGGCACCTTCCACACCCTCTGGTCCGGCGACCGCGCCGAGGTCGAAGTCCCCGGCCACTAGCAAGCCGGAAGTCCGGTCAGGACAAGCACTTTCCCGCCGGGTGTGGGGAATCCTCGCCACCGCTCATGACGTGGCGAGCGGGATGACCCGGCGGTACTTGCCACCGGATGACCGCTGCGGCGGCTCCTCGGCGCGTTCCAGCGTCACGTGGTCGGCTTCGCGCTCCGCGAGCAGGTGGCCGATCTCGTCGCGCACCGCCTGCCATACGCGGTCGGCGTCGGCGCCGTCCCTGGGCTGCAGACGCACGCGCAGCGTGGTGGGCGTGGTCTGGACGATCTGGAACCGGTCGACGCCGGGAGCGCGATCCAGCACGGTGCCGAAGAGCATCGGCGAGATGCTGACGTGCCCGCCGTTGCCGGCGGGGAAGGTGAGCACGTCGGCGGCGCGACCCGCTACCCGGATGGCCGGCAGCGGGTTGCCGCAGGGGCAGGGGTCGGGGCGGAGCAGGACGCTGTCGCCGAGGTCGTAGCGCAGGAACGGCTGGACCCGGTTGGCGAGGTTGCTGATCAGGACCGTGTGCGACGGCTGCCCCGCCGGGACCGCCCGGTGGTCTGCGTCGACCGGCTCGACCACGACCCAGTCGCTGTTGACGTGGTACCAACCTTGCGCGCAGCCGACGCTCAGGAAGTCGCATTCGGTGGCGGCGTAGGCGGCGCGGACCTTGGCGTGGAACGCGGCCGCGATCCGGTCCCGGACGTCGACCGCCAGCGTCTCACCGCCCGGCATGACGACCGACGGGCGGAGGTGCAAGCGGCCGGCCTCTTGCTCCTCGGCCAGCTGCGCGAGCGTGCTCAGGAAACCGGCGAGGTTGGCGGGGTCGTACCGGTTCAGCTCGTCGACCAGGGTCGGCAGCGGCTGATCGATCGGGAAGGACCGCATGATCCGGCCGAGCCGCGGGTGGTCGCGGCGGAACCGCTCCGCCGAGGCGACGGTGTAGAAGTGGCCGCTGGGTGCGGCGACGACGGCGGTGCGGCCGCCGCGGGCGAGCATGCGGACGACGTCGCGGAATCCCAGCAGGCCGCGGGTGCGTGACGCGAGTGCGGACGGCACGGCGAGGTTCCGCTCGTCCAGCACGAACAGCCCGCGCAGACCGCTGGTGCCGGAGGTGGTGGCCACCAGGTACCGGTCCTGGAACCGCGCCCCGACGAGGTCCGGGTCCGCGATGAACGCCTCGACCCGCTCGCGGGTCACCCGGCGGTCGGTGACCCAGTCGTCGAAGTGGCCCATCAGCGTCTTCTTGTCGGTGACCGGGAGCAGCGCCGGGTCGTCGACCGCGGCGGGCAGGTCGCGGTACAGCTCGCGGTAGTACGGCGAGTTCGCGCGGGCGTGGGCCACCGCCTCGGCAAGGCGGGCGCGTTGCCGCCGCGCGATGGCGGCGGGGCCTTGCCGCATGTCCCGTCGTGCCTCGCGGGCGAGGCGCCGGACGCTTTCGGTCATGATGAGCTGGTCCTCTCTCCGGACGGATCCGGGCTTTCCGCGGGCGGTCGCACCGAAACCAAGCCGTGCAGGGCGACGTCGAGACCGCGACGGGCGGCCTCCCACAGCTCGTCCTGCGACCGTCCCAATTGGACGCTCGCGAGACTCGCCTGCTGGATGGCGCCGATCACGGCGCCGGTCATCGCCGCCGCCGTGATCTGGTCGAGCCGACCGGGGAACGCCGCCAGCAGTTCCGCGGCGATCCGCCGCTGCAGGTCCGACAGCAGGTAGAGCCCCTTGGCCTGCAGCGCCGGCGTGGTCAGCGCCAGCCGGGCCGCCGCCGACAGCTCCGCGGGCTCCCGGCGGGGAACCTTGGGCCGGCGATGAGCGGCGTAGGTCTGGACCGCCCGCGCCAGCACCTCGCCCGGGCCCTCCTCCGGCCGGCGTTCCGCGATCGCCCCGAACAGCACGTCGAAGTCCCGTTCGACGTCGTTGAACAGCACCTCGTCCTTGCTGCGGAAGTAGTTGAAGAACGTCTTGGGGTCGACATCCGCCACGGCGGCGATCTCCGCCACCGTGGTCTGCTCGTACCCCTGCTCCTCGAACAACCTGACGGCCGCCATGACGATCCGGCGTCTGGTCAGCTGCTTCTTCCGCTCGCGCCGCGACTCCTCCACGACGCCAAGGTACATCCGATGGAATCTTCCATCAACTGGAAAATTTGGACAGCGCCGGGCCCACCGGCGCAGAAGCGGTGAAATGCAGATCAGCCGCGGCCCATGGACGGGTTGCACCCGGGCGACCGGCCTCAGTAGAGTGAACATCAGTTCATTCAAAAACAGGCGGTGGAGGCGGGAATGCCGAGGACGGCCGAGCAGTACGCGGCGATGCGCTCCGGGACGCACGAGAAGATCCAGGCCGCCGCGATCGGCCTGTTCGCACGGAAGGGCTTCGCCGCCACGTCCGTGCGGGACATCGCGCAGGCGGCCGAGATCAGCACGGGCCTGATGTACCGGCACTACGCGACAAAGGAAGCGCTGTTCGACGACCTGGTCGCCCAGGCCGCGGACGGCCTGGCCAGGGTGACGGCGGCATTCGAGCGGGCCATCGAGCAGGAAGCGCCGCCGGCGGAGCCGATCCGGGAGTTCGTGCGCGAGTTCGCCGCGGATCTCGCGGCCGACAACGGGTTCGCCGAGTTCTCCCTGATCATGAGCCAGGCGCTGGTGATGCCCGACCGGCTGCCGCACGCGAAGCGACTGGCGGAACAGCACCGGGCGCTGGCCGCGCGCACGACCGAGCTCATCGAGCGGGGCCAGCGCCGCGGCGAGTTCGCCGACGGCGCCGCCGGCGATCTGACGACGTGCTTCTTCGCCCTGCTCGACGGGCTCGCGTCGATGAAGTTCGTGCTGGGCGCGGACTTCACTCCCCCGGACCCGTCCGTCGTGACAGCACTGTTGATCAAGGAGGACCGGTGACGATAGAAGTCAGGCGCGGGAGCGAGCTGGGCGAGGAGTACCGGACGGCGATCGCCGAGGTCTACGTCGACGGGTTCGGCGAACACCTGGAGTACTTCTCGAAGGATCGCCGCAAGCTCGTCGAGACCTTCGAGCACATGCTCGTGCTCGACCTGTTCCACGTCGCGCTCGTCGACGGCCGCCCGGCCGCGATCGCCGCCTGCACCGACGGCGTCGAGGTCTCGACCAGGCACGACGCTCGCGTGCTGCGCAAGCATCTGGGGCTGATCAAGGGAACGATCGCCGATATCGGCTTCCGGCGGGAGTTCAAGCAGTCGTGGGCGCGGGCCGAACCGGGAACGGCGTCGATCGAGTTCGTGGCGACGGCCGCGGCTTTCCGGGGGCGCGGAGTGGCGACCGCGCTGCTGCGGCACATGCTCGCCTTTCCCCAGTTCAAGACGTACGTGCTCGAAGACATCGCCGACACCAACGCGCCCGCGCTCGGCCTCTACGAGAAGCTCGGCTTCCGCGAGTTCAAGCGCGAGAAGGTGCGGCACACCAAGCGGACCGGGATCAACGCGTACGTCTCGATGCGCCTCACGCAGGCATAGCGCGATCCGGGCCCCGGACGACGATTCATGCGGAATCACGCATAAAACGCCAAACGGGTGAACGCGCTTTACATGATCACGATCATGACGCAGATCGAACCACCCACTCCGCACTCCGTCGTCCGGGCCATGGGCAACCTCGGCGCCGAGATCCAGACCCCCGACGAGGGCACCGGCCCGGGCGACATGCCGTTCCTGCTCGGCGCGCTGCTGACCCACGTCGAACGCCTCGTCGCCGAGCAGATCGGCGACCACAACGACGACGTCGTCCAGGGCTGGATCCTGGCGACCGACGGGGATCCCGGCGAGTCCCTGGAACTGCTGCACCGGCGCGTCCTGCTGCTCCAGCACCAGCTCGTCACCATCGCCGAGCACACCAATCCCGATGACGCCGGCGCGCAGATCCTCAACGCCTCCAACCACGCCGCGGTCGCAATGCTGTACCTGATCAGCCTGTGGGGCGTGTGGCGCAGCGACGACAACGACCCCGAATGGATGGAGAGCACCCGCAAGGAAGCCCTGGACCGGCTGCAGGACGCTGTGTCCTACCTGAGCACCGACGTCCGGTACCAGTGACCAGCTTCCCCAAGCGACGCAACGGAAACACCTGACCGTCAGCCGCCGAGGCGGCGCCCTGATCCGCGCAACGCGCTCGCGACGCCGGCCGCCGCGAGCGCGTTGCGCCGCCTCCCGGGGCTTCGGCCCGGCGAACTCGCATGCGGCCCCGGGCAGCACTGGCGGCGCATCGCTCGGCACGCAAGCCGACTCAATGGTTGACTCACATCGTGGGTTTATGTCCATAATGCGGATGACGTCGGGGCGGCGCCGGTCCGCGCGCTCCGCCTCGTCCGGCGATCGGAAGCCCGTTCGCGGAAAGGGAGAAATGCACAACGACAGCAGCCGGTTCCCGCTGGCGGGCGTGCGCGTCCTCGAACTCGGCAACTACATCGCCGCCCCCACCGCCGGGCGGATGCTCGCCGACTTCGGCGCCGAGGTCATCAAGGTGGAGCGGCCCGGCACCGGCGACGAGCTCCGGGGCTGGCGGCTCCACGCCGGTTCGACGTCGATGCTGTTCCACACCATCAACCGCGGCAAGAAGTCGGTCGTGCTGGACCTGAAGACCCAGCGCGGCCGCGACGCTGTGCTGGAGCTGGTGCGGCACTGCGACGTCGTCATCGAGAACTTCCGGCCGGGCACGCTGGAGAAGTGGGGCCTGGGGCCGGACGTGCTGGAAGCCGCCAACCCGGACGTGGTCCTGGCCCGCATCTCGGGCTTCGGCCAGACCGGGCCGCTGGCCGACCGGCCCGGCTTCGCCGCGGTGGCGGAGGCGATGGGCGGGCTGCGCGACCTGGTCGGCGAAGCCGACCGGCCGCCGTCCCGCGTGGGGGTGTCCATCGGGGACTCGATCGCCGGGCTGCACGCGGCCTTCGGCATCGTCGCCTCGCTCCTGCAACACTCGACGGCGCGCGACGCCGAGCGGCCACCGCTCGCCGATCGCGTCGTCGACGTCGCGCTGCACGAAGCGGTCTTCTCGGTGATGGAATCCCTGGTGCCCGACTACCTCGCGCACGGCGTCCAGCGCCGCCGCGTCGGGGGCCGGATGGAGGGCATCGCACCGACCAACGCCTACGCCTGCCGCGACGGCAGCAGCGTGGTCATCGCGGGCAACGGGGACTCGATCTTCCGCCGCTACATGCAGGCGATCGGCCGCCCCGACCTCGCCGACGACCCGGAACTGCAGACCAACGCGGGGCGCTGGGAGCGGCGGGACGAGCTCGACGACGCCATCGAGGAGTGGACGGGCGCGCACACCCGCGCGGAAGTCCTGGCCGCGCTGGACGCCGCCGGAGTCCCGGCCGGGCCGATCTACACGGCCGCCGACATCTGCGCCGACGAGCAGTACCGCGCACGCGGGATGATCCAGGAACTCGCGGTCGACACCGGCGCGGGCGAGCCCGTCGAGGTCGGATTCCCCGGTGTCGTCCCGGTCATCGGCCCGACGTCGCTCCCGGTTCGCGCGCCCGGACCGGAACTCGGCGCGCACACCGACGAGGTGCTCGGCGCGCTGCTGGGCCAGCACGCCGACGAGGAGCGGAAGTGACCGGCGAGCCCCGGGCCGCGCTCCGCGACGTGACGTTGCGCGATGGCCTGCAGCTGACCGGCAAGCGGTTGCCGACCGAACGCAAGGTGGCCGTGGTCAGGGAACTGCTGCGCCTCGGCGTGCCCGCCGTCGAGGTCGGCTCGCTCGCCCGCGCCGACCTGGTGCCCGCCATGGCGAACACACTCGAAGTCGTCGAGCGGCTCAGCCCCGACGAGCTCGCCCGCTGCTGGGTCTGGGTGGCCACCCCGCGCCACGTGCAACGCGCCGCCGAGGCCGGGGCCGTCAACTTCCAGTACTGCCTGTCGGCCTCCGACAGCCACAACCGGGCCAACATCGGACGCGCCACGGAGGACAGCCTCGCGGCCATGCCCCGGGCCGTCGAGCACGCGCTGGACGCCGGCGGGCGCATTCAGCTGTGCATCGCCACCGCGTTCACCTGCCCCTTCGACGGGTTCGTGCCCGAGCGGCGGGTCCTCGACATCGCCACCGACCCGCGCGCGGCAGGCGCCACCGACGTCGTCGTCTGCGACACCCTCGGCCAGGCCGTCCCCGGCCAGGTCACCAGCCTGATCACCAAGATCGCCGGGCACGCCCCACCGCGCCGGATCGTCTACCACGGGCACGACACCTGGGGGCTCGGCGTGGCCAACTCGCTGGCCGCCATCGCCGCCGGAGCCGCCGAGGTCGACGGCGCGCTAGGCGGCCTCGGCGGCTGCCCGTTCGCCCCCGGGGCCGGCGGCAACACCAGCACTGAGGACCTGCTCTTCGCGCTCCGCCCGGACTGGCTGACACCCAGCACCTTCGCCCGGATCGTCGAGCTCTCCGGCGAACTCCTCGACGAACTCGGCGAACCCAACCGGTCCCGCGCCGCCCAAGGCGCCCGCTCCAGCGCTACCGCCTTCCCCTGGGCGCTCGTGCACGGCCAGGAGAACCCCGCTCCGCGTTCCTCGTGACGACTCCGCAGCCGCCCGATCTCGAACGCTCTCGGCCTCTGCAAGCAGGAGCCGGGCGCAAGGCTGCTCTCATGCGAGCAGCGCTACCCGCTCAGCTCGGGTGCCGGCCGCCGAGCGCGCGGGTGATCCGCTCCGCGTGCTCCACCAGGACGTCGACCCACTCCACGCACTTCTCGTAGGGCATCCGCAGCGTCGGCCCGTGCACCATCACCGCGCCGAGGAGGTCGGCGGCCGAATCGAACACCGGCGCCGCCAGGCCCGAGGCCCCGTCGACGCGTTCGCCCACCGTGATCGCGTACCCCTCGGCCGCCGTCTGCCTGATCAGCCGGTGCAGCTCGTCCCGATCGGTCACCGTGCTCTCCGTCAGCCTGGGCAGCTCGGCGTCGAGCACGCGCTCGGCCAGGCCCGGGTTCCAGGCGAGCAGCACCCGGCCGGAAGAGCCGACCGTGATCGGCGCGATGTCGCCCACCGACATCGTCCTGCGCAGCGCGTGGTGGGTCTCGGCGACGGCCACGCACACCCGGTGCTCGCCTTCGACGCGGAAGAAGCACGCCGTCTCGCCGGTCGCGTCGCGCAGGTCCTTCAGCACGGGGTTGACCACGCCCAGCACGTCGAGGTCCTTGCCCGCGGCAGCGCCCCAGTAGGCCATCTGCACGCCGAGCCGGAACCGGTCGTCGGCGCGGTCCAGGAACCCGTGTGCGACCAGGTTCGTCACGAGCCGCTGCACGGTGGACTGCGGAAGCCCGGTCGCCTGCTGGATCTCCCGCAACGTCAGCGACGGCTGCCGCAGCGTGAACGCGTTCAGGATCTCCGCGATCTTGCCGAGCACGAGCAGCGGACGCTGCGCCCCACCTGCGGAATCTCCACCGGTTGCCATGCCCAGAACTTACGGCAAACCACGAGCGCCACCGGCACCCGCACCGGCGGCACGCCCGGCTGAACCGGCCGATGACCAGAACTCCTTGCCGCTCAAGCGTTCTCGCGGCCCGCCCGGCCGCCCGCGACGGGTCGCCGTCGCGGCGCCGGAGCGGGCGCACCGCAGGATCAGACGGTCCGGTACGGGTAGCGCGTGGACCGGCGGCCGATGAAGAACCAGAGGAGGCTGCCCAGGAACGGCGCCATGAACACGAGCACGATCCAGACCAGCTTCATCCCGAGGCCCTGGTGCGACGCGAGGATGCTGATCACCGCCCCGACGACCAGGACGACGTACCCGAGCACCGCGAGCGTGGCGACGATCAACCCGACCGAGTACAGGCCGCTGTCGGCGACGAGGGCGGCCTGCTGAACGACTGAGAGCATGACGTGACTTCTCCTGTCCGCGCCCGTAGCGCGTGTCTTCTCAGGTCGCGACCCTGCACTGCTCGCGACCGGTCAACACGGACGAACGTATTCGGCAGGCGCGTAATACCGCGTCATCCCCGGCACTGGTCTTCCGGTAGTCCGCAGGTCGTAGTCCGCGTCAATCCCCAGTCGTAGGAACCGCTTCCGCCGCAGGTTCAGCTCGCCTTCGGCGAGCCCACCTCGAACTCAGCGCCGAACGGGTCCGTGATCCTGGCCAGCCGGCCGTAGATCATGTCGAAGGGCTCGCCCGCGGTGCCGCCTGCCTCGACGGCCCGCCGCGCCGCCGCGTCGGCGTCCGCCACCTGGAACAGGGTCGCCCAGCGGGACTTCCCGGCGTTCGGGTCGCCGAAGATGCCGCCGATCTCGTGGCCATCCGGCCTGCGCAGGAACGTGAAGTCGGCGCCCGGCATGTCCGGGTTGCCGTCCAGCACGTAGTCGAAGGTCGCCGCGTAGAAGTCTCGCGCGGGCCCCGGCTGCGCGGTGACCAGGTCGTTGCGCAGCAAGGAATTCGGCTCGTTGACGATCTCGCAACCGAGGTGCGCGCCGGCCTGCCACACCCCGAACTGCGCGCCGGTGGTGTCCCTGATGATCGCCATCCGGCCCTTGTCCATCACGTCCATCGGGCCCGCCAGGACCGAGCCGCCCGCATTGACCGCCTTGGCGACCGTGGCGTCGCAGTCATCGGTCGCGAAGTACATGTTCCACCAGAACTCCGCGGCGTCGGGATCCGGGTTCGGCATGAGCGCCGCGACGGGCTTGCCGCGCAGCAGGCACATGGTGTACCGGCCGGTCTCCTCCGGGCCCACCTCGAACTCCCAGCCGAACAGCGCCCCGTAGAACGCCATCGCCCGATCGAGGTCCGGGATGCCGAGGTCGATCCAGGTCGGCGTGCCCGCCGGCTGGGCGGTGGTCAGCTCGCTCATCACTGCTCCCCTGTCGTGTCGGTGTGGAGCGACGGTAACGACGGGGTCCGACAGCCGCACGTCGATCGGCCTCCGGTCTCCCGCCGAAACGCCTTGCGGACGAACCAAAACGGGGACGACTGCCCGCCTTCCAGCGAACTTGCGACCATCGGTGCCGCAGATCGAACCGTGCGGCTGTGGAGCGCGGCGGCGGCCAGGTGCATCACGGCCTTGCGCACCGATTCCGCGTTGAACGAGATCGCGTGGTTCCCGGACGCACCGCGCATCGCTGTCACGAGCCCTGTCGGTCTGTACGTCTTCCAACTCGCCGTCTGATGCGCGCGCCGCGCCAGAACTCCCGGCTCGGCGTCTTACCGGCAGGCGTCGATCAGCCGTGCCAGCAGGCCGTGCGGGTCTCGGAGGACTCGGATCCCGTCCAGGACCACCTTCTTCGTTCCACTGTCCACCTCGGGTGTCGTGGCAGCCCATTCCGGTGTCGTGAAGTTCAACTCCACCGCCAGACCCGTTTCGCGATGGCGGAGTCGCCGTTCGTGCACCACGCCCCACTGCTTCGCGCGCAGCGGCGGCAGTTCCAGCGTTGCCGGGAAACCGTCAGTGCTCTCGAGATAGTCCGAGACCTTCGATGTCACCACGACGATGTCGACGTCCGACTCCGCAGTCGCAGCACCGGGTTCTCGCGCATACGAGCCCACTAGGGCGACCGCCTGGACATCGATCCGCCCGTCAGCCCAGGCCCGCAGTTCCGCCGTCACCTCCTCGACCTGGGCGCTCCGGTCGGCGCTGCCGTCGTCCATGGCACCTCCCATGAGATCCGATGCGGCACCCATTCCGGCCACTGCGCAGCCTATGCGGAAAGCAAACCGCCCGAACCCGGTTCTCCACTCACCGTCAACCGGGATCCCGGTTGAGGCGGCCAGGGGCCTTCCCACCGCCGCGAAACCGCCGTCGCGGAACGGCACTACCGTGGACCGGAAGGAGGCCGCCGCTGCCTGACCCTCGGCGCCGACCTCGGGGTTCGTCCGGTTCCGGGGTGCCGGAGCAAAACCGTAAACATCCCGTAAGCCGTCCCCGCGAAGCTTTCAGCACACGACGACGGCCGGACGGCCCACCCGAAGGGAACGCAAGCGATGCGCAAGTTCAAGCTCCAGGTCCAGACCACCATCGACGGCTACATGTCGGGCCCGAACGGCGAGATGGACTGGATGACGCTGCCGTGGAGCGAGGACCTCGCCTCCTACATCGAGGCGCTCAACGAGCCGATCGGCACGATCGTGCTGGGCCGCAAGCTCGCCGAGGGCTTCATCCCGCACTGGGCCTCGCAGCCGGCGGACGAGGCGCAGGAGGGCATCGACCGGATCAACAACACGCCGAAGGTCGTCATCTCCACCACGCTGACCGAATCGCCGTGGGAGAACACCGTCGTCGCGAGCGATCTCGTCGAGACGATCCGCGAGCTCAAGGCGCAGCCGGGCGGCGACATCATCGCCTACGGCGGTGGCGCGCTCGTCGCGAGCCTGATCGCCGAGGGCCTGCTCGACGAACTGCACCTGATCGTCAACCCGACCGCGATCGGCGCCGGCCTGCCGGTCTTCGGCGCCACCGGCTCGAACCAGCAGTTCGACCTCGTCGCCGCGACGCCGTTCGAGTGCGGGATCGTCGCACTGCAGTACGCGCCGAAGAAGTCCTGAGCGATGGCCCGGATGCCGGGCTCAGACGGGATCCAGCACGTCGGCGTTGCCGGCGGCGACCATGAGCGCGCGGGCCTGATCGGTGGTCAGGCCGCGGCCTTCCGCGTGGGCGGCGTCGAACGCGGCGCCGCCCATCGCGGTGCGCGCGATGTCGGCGACGCGGTCGATATCGGGTCGTTCGGCGGGCAGCAGCGGCATCCCGGTGACATCGCGGAGGGCCTCGGCGGCGCCGAGCAGCCGGGCGGCGGTGTCGTGCTCGCCGAGTGCCGCCGCGGCTGCGGCTGAGCCGCCGAGTGCGAACGCGGCGTCGCGCGGGGCCTCGATGCGCTGGGCTCCGTCGAAGGCACGAAGGTGTTCGGCCATGGCGGCGGCCGCTTCACCTCGTTGTTCGAGGACGTAGCCGAGTTCGACCTGGAGCATCGGCAGGAACAGCGGCGTTTCCGGGCCGTCGGCGTTGAGCGCGAGCAGTTCGCGGAGGTGCCGTTCGGCGTCGTCGGGCCTGCCGTCGCGGCGCGCGGTGAACGCGAGCACGATCGTTGCGAACAACCGGCCGGGGTCGTGGCCGTGGTCGGCGGACAGCACCAGCACCTGTCCGGCGAAGTCGCGGGCCCGGTCGAACTCGGCGTGCTGCATCGCGATCCAGCCGAGCCAGCCGAGGTGGGAGGTCACCTGGCCCCACATCTCCAGCTCCTGCGCCAACACCAGCGCCTCGCGGTGGATCTCGGCGGCGCCGGCGAGATCACCGGTCAGCTCGGCCAGGCCACCGAGCCATTCGGCGGCCTGCAGCCGGCCCCAGCGATCGCCCAGCTCGGCGAACGAGCGAGCCGCCTCCTGCGCGTGCCGCGCCAATGCGTCCACATCGGCGCGGCTGTGCGCCGATTTCGCCAGCGCCAGCTGGATGGTCGCCACACCCCAGCGATCGCCCAGCTCGCGACACGTCGAAAGCGTCTGCTGCACGGTCGTTTCCAGGTCCTGCTCGTCGCCCGAGTCCAATGCGGACAGGGTGAGGATCACCTCGGCGCGGGCGCGCGCGGGCGGATCGTTAAGCGCGGACAGCGCCGCCGAAACCTCGTGCCGGCGCGACGCGGCATCGTTGAAATCGCCCTGCTGGAAGGCGAATGTGAGGCGCCACGCCAACACCGGTGCCCGGTGCCGCGCGCTGCCGCCCAGTTCGAGCGCGGCATCGACCCAGCGGCGCGCCAGGCCGGACCGACCGCGCAGCAGCCAGTACCAGGCGAGCGCGTGCACCAGCCGGAGCGCCGAGTCGGCGTCGGCGTCCCGCACGAAACCGTCCAGCGCCGCACGCAGATTCGCGTCCTCGGCGTCTAGACGGCGCAGCCAGCGCTGCTGATCGGCGCCGTGCAGCTCGGGTTCCGCGCGCTCGGCCAGCGCCAGGTAGTACGCATGATGTGCGTGCCGCGCCGTCACGTCTTCGCCTGCCTCCGCCAAGCGGTCGAGGCTGAACGCTGTCACCGATTCCAGCAGCCGGTAGCGCCGCCCGCTCTGCTGCACCAGCGACCGATCCACCAGCCGCGCGACGACATCGGCGACCGCCGCGGCGTCGAGGCGGCCGTCCTCCCCGACGGATGCCGTTGCGGCGCAGACGGTTTCGGCGGCTTCGAGGGTGCATCCGCCCGGGTGGATCGCGAGGCGACGGAGCACCGCGCGTTCGGTGTCGTCGAGCAGTCCCCAGCTCCAGTCGATCATCGCCGTGAGCGTTTGCTGCCGCGGCGGGGCGCCGCGGTGACCGGTGGCGAGCAGCCGGAACCGGTCGTCCAGCCGGGAGACCATCTCGTGCACGTCGAGCGCGCGAACCCGGGTCGCGGCCAGTTCCAGCGCCAGCGGAATCCCGTCGAGCCGCCGGCACAGGGTCGCGACCGCATCGGCGTTGTCGGCGTCCAGCGCGAAGCCGCGGGCGCTCGCGCGGGCGCGGTTCACGAAGAGCCGGACCGCGTGCGACTGCGCGAGATCGTTGAACGAGGTGTCCGCGGCGGGCACGGACAGCGGTTGCAGCGGCACGATGTCCTCGCCAGGCAGGCGCAGCGGTTCGCGGCTGGTCGCCAGGACGTGCAGGTTCGGCGCCGCGCCCAGCAGGTGCTCGGTCAGGTCCGCGGCGTGGTCGACGACGTGCTCGCAGTTGTCCAGCACCAGCAGCAGGTGCTTGTCGGCCAGCGCTTCGCCCAGTGCTTCGACGGCGTCGGCGGGCCCGTCCTCCGCGGCGCGGATACCGATGACCTGCGCGACCTCTTCCGCGAGCCAGCCGGCCTCGTCGGTCGCGGTCGGCTGCAGCGGCGCCAGCTCGACCAGCCACGTGCCGTCCGGGAACCGGTCGGCCGCGCTCGCCGCCGCGGCCAGCGCGAGCCGGGTCTTGCCGACGCCGCCCGGCCCGGTGAGGCTGACCAGCCGCGATTCGATGATCGCGCGGCCCAGCTCGCCGAGATCGGTGTCGCGGCCGATCAGCTCGGTGCGCTGCGCCGGGATGTTGCTGGTGCGCCGGCGAACCACCTGTTGCGGTCGCGGCGCGGCGAGGGCGGGATCCTGCGCGAGCAGCGACCGTTGCAGCTCGACCAGCTCCGGGCTCGGGTCCACGCCCAGTTCGTCGGCCAGCCGCCTGCGCAGATCCTCGTAGCCGTCGAGGGCCTCGGCCTGGCGTCCGGCCCCGTAGAGCGCCCGCAGCTGGGCTGCGCGCAGGCGTTCGCGCAGGGGGTGTGCGGCGACGAACGTCGTGAGATCTCCCGCCACCTCGCGGTATTCGCCCAACGACAGCCGCGCCTCGGCGAGTTCTTCGACGGCCACCAGGCGCAGTTCTTCGAGCTGTGCGATGGCCGCCTGCGTGAAGGCCGCGTCGCGGAAGTCGGCGAAGGCTGGCCCCCGCCACAGGCCGACCGCCTCCGCGAGCACCCGGACCCGGGTCGCGGTGTCGGAGGTTTCGCGGGCGTCGGCCAGCAGCGCGCGGAAGCGCAGGGCGTCGACGTCGGCGGTGGCCAGGCGGTAGCCGGGCGGCGGCGACACCACCAGATCCCGGCCGCCGGGCTCGGCGTCCTCCAGCGCGCGCCGCAGCTGCGAGGCCTTGGCCGCCAGCGTGCCCGCGGGATTGCCCGGTGAATCCTCGGCCCAGATGTCGTCCACCAGCCGGTCCGCGGACACCGGCTGGCCGGCGTCGACGAGCAGATCAGCCAGCAGGGCACGCACCTTCGCACCCGGCACGGGCACGACGGCGCCGCTGTCGGTCCACACCGTCAACGGGCCCAGCACACCGAAACGCATGAACGCAGCTTATAGAGCCTGTTTCCAGACTTGCTCTGCGTGGCGGTCCGGGTGGCGGGGCGGCGTTTTCGCGCGAAACCGTCATCGGCAGGCATGGCGGACGCCGTTTTCGCGCGAAAACGGCGCGCAACCCGACCGTCCACCGACGCGCACCTGGGCCGGAAGGCGACCGTAAACAATCCGGAAGGTGCCGCGCGCACTGTGGTGACAACAAAGCGAACACCGCAAAACAGGAGATCACCATGAAGCGCATCGCCCTCGCCCTCACCGCCGGAATCGCAGCCACCGCGCTGCTCACCGGGTGCGGCGCCGCCGATGCCCCGGCCCAACCGGCCGCCACTGCGACTCCGGGCGCGTACGCCGATGTCAACGGCCTGCACATGTACTACGAGCGGTACGGCACCCCGACCGACCAGCCGCCGCTGGTGCTGTTGCACGGCGCCCTGTCCGGCATCAGCACCGACTTCGGGCAGCTGATCCCGGAGCTCGCCAAGACCCGCGAGGTCATCGCCGTGGAACAGCAGGCCCACGGCCGGACCGCCGACATCGACCGCCCGCTCCGCACGTCGCAGATGGCCGAGGACACCGTCGCGCTGCTGCGGCAGATCGGCGTCCAGCGCGCCGACGTCCTCGGCTACAGCATGGGCGCCGGGGTGGCGCTGGAGATCACGCTGAAGCACCCGGACCTGGTGCGCAAGCAGGTGCTGCTCTCCGGTGGCCTGGGCGTCGACGGCATGCACCCGGGCGTGCTGGACGGGATCGCGGAACTGCGCCCGGAACACCTGCACGGATCGCCGTTCCACGCCGACTACCTGAAGAACGCGCCGCGCCCGGAGGACTTCCCGCAGCTGGTCTCCCGGGTCATCGAGTACGACATGAACCCGGCCCCGTCGGTGTCGCCGGACGCCGCCCGCACGGTCAAGGCCCCGACGCTGACGGTGATCGGCGACTCCGACATCGTCCGGCCCGAGCACGCCGTCGAGATGTTCCGGCTCTTCGGCGGCGGCGTCATGGGCGACACCCCCGAAGGCCTGCCGAACGCACAGCTGGCGATCCTGCCCGGCACCTCGCACGTCACCGCGCCGCACCGCCCCGAGCTGCTGCTGCCGATGATCCCGGCCTTCCTCGACGCGCCCGTCAAGGAAACCCGATGACGGGCTGGCTGCGGATCGCGATGATCACCGGATCCACCCGGGCGGGCCGCTTCGGCCCGCTCGTGGCCGACTGGTTCGGCGGCCGCATCGGCCGCCGCCGCGACCTGGAGCTGGACCGCATCGACCTCGCGACCGCCGGCCTCCCCGACCAGCTGACCGAGCCCGGCGAAGAGGTTCCCGCTCCCGTCCGGGAGCTGGGGGCCCGGCTGGCGGCCGCGGACGCGTTCGTCGTGGTCACCCCGGAGTACAACCAGAGCTTCCCGGCCGCGGTGAAGAACGCGATCGACTGGTTCGACGCCGAATGGGCCGCCAAGCCGGTCTCGATCGTCGCCTACTGCCGCGACGCCGAAGGCGGCCAGGCCGCCGCGCAGCTGCGGCAGGTGTTCGGCGAGCTGAACGCGGTCCCGATCCGCCGCACCATGACCATCCGCAACGCCTGGCAGCGCTTCGGCGCCGACGGCAGCTGGCCGCGCCGCGATCCCGAGCTCGAGGAATCCGTCAACGCGGTGCTCGACCAGCTCACCTGGTGGGCGAACGCCCTGCGCGTCGCCCGAACCGCGAGCCCCTTCGTCCAGTAGCACCTTCCAGCCATTCGCATCCAGACCTTGGGAGAACATCATGAGGAAGTTGATCGAGTCGACGTTCGTGACCCTCGACGGGACCATCTCGGCGCCGGAGCAGTGGGGCCCGCCGTACTGGGATTCCGAGCACTCCGCCCACGCCCACAAGCTGCTGTTCGGCGCCGACGCACTGCTGCTGGGCCGCGAGACCTACGAGTCGTTCGCGCAAACCTGGCCGGCTATGGACGACGAGTACGGCAAGCGGATCAACGGCATGCCCAAGTACGTCGCCTCCCGCACGCTGCAGAACTCCGAAACCACCTGGAACGCCACCATCCTGGGCGGCGACGTGGCCGCGGAGGTGGCGGAGCTGAAGCAGCAGCCGGGCCAGGACATCCTGAAGTTCGGCACGGGCGTGCTGGACCACACGCTGCTGGAGCACGGGCTGGTCGACGAGCTCCACCTGTGGCTGTTCCCCGTCATCGCCGGTAGCGGGCAGCGGATCCTGGACGGCCTCGTGACCACCCACCTGACGCTGGCCGAGACCACGACATTCAGCAGCGGCATCGTGGTGGCCGTCTACGAACCGAAGTCGGGCGCGATGTGAAAGCGCCACCACCCCAACGGATGTGGGTGCCTTCCGCGGCGGGCACCCACATCCGTTCCTCGTCTCGTGCCGTGCCCACGTGGCGCGCCGATTTCGCGCGAAATCAGCGCCTTGCGTGAGGGTGAGGTGGCGATTTCGCGCGAAATCGCCAACGCCGCCGGGCTCCTTCGGGAGGAGCTTGCCCGCAGTCGTCGGCGAAACGAGCCCAAGGGGCCGTTCGCATCGTCCAGACCGCCCGCACCCAACACCTTTTGCCGACGCCGTCGACGAAGGCGCGTCAGTGGTGGCCGTGCCGGCCGAGGGTCTCCACGGGGGTCGCGCCGGGGCGGGTCCACTGCGGCACGGGGCGGCTGGTCGGGCCCCAGGTGGCGTTCCCGTCGGCGTCCGTGCGCCAGTACCAGCAGATCGGCGAACCATGCCCGCCGACCGGCGAGCCGGCCTGAGGGGCCTCGGGCCATCCCTCCGGATTGTCCTCCCACGCCTCGCGGCGGCCGTAGGGCGTCATGTCGAGCAGGCCGAGGGACCCGTTGACCGGCTCGTTGCCGCGGCTCGTCGTGGAGTAGGTGAGGAACACGCGGTCGCCGTCGCGCAGGAAGCAGGTGATGTAACCCATGTCGCCGCCGACCGGCTCGTCCACGCCACGCACCGAGTACCAGGGCTCGGTGTAGCCCATGAACTCGACGTAGGGGGCCACTTCGTCCCACCGGCCCGTGGTCAGGATGGCGAACGAGACGCCGCGGGCGTTGAGGTAGACGGCGTCCTTCAGGTGCCAGGCCGTGGTGGTGCAGCCCTCGCACTGCCCCTGGTGCGGCGCGCCGTCGTGCCACATGTGCTTGTAGACCACGAGCTCGTCGCGGCCCTGGAACAGGTCTAGGAACGGGATCGGGCCGTCGGGCCCGACGACCTCGACCGTCCCGTCGAACTCCACCATCGGCAGCCGGCGGCGGGCCGCAGCGATGGCGTCGCCCTCGCGGGTGTGGGCCTTCTCGCGGACCAGGAGCTCGTCCCGGGCGGCCTGCCAGGTGGCCAGGTCGACGACGGGCGGGCGGCCGGGCAGCTCGGTGGTCGGGTCAGGCGTGGTCGTCATGGTGTCCTCCGTGGTGTCTCGTTCCGGGCTGCGTCGTCCGAAGACACCAGAACAGACCCGAGACCCGGCCGGAACTCATCGCGCCCGGACCACGCAGGGGTGACAAGTTCGCGGACGCGCTCTAAGGGAAGACGATCCGCCCGAGCGTCTCCCGCAGCTGGGCGACGACCTCGGCGGGCAGGTCTCCGAAGTACGCGCTGTGCGCCTGGTCCACCAGCTCCTGCGCCTCGTCGCGCACCCGGTGCCCTTCCTCGGTGGCGGCGATCAGCCTGTTGCGGCGGTCCGCCGGGTCTGGCGTGCGCGCGACCAGACCGCGCTCCTCCAGCTCGTCGATCAGCCCGACGATCTGGCTGGGGTCAAGCCCCATCGTCGCCGCGACGCTGCGCTGGTTGACGCCCGCCGAGTCTTCGCAGGCAAGCACGAGCACCGAGTAGGAACGCACCTTCAGGCCGAGCGGGACCAGCGCCTTGTTCACCGCGCCGAGCACCATTCCCCCCGCCCGGGAGAGCAGGAACCCGATGTCGTCGGCCAGCAACCGCGGCTGGGTCTCTGCCATGCGCCCTCCTCCGTGTAGCGCCGCAAGAGTAGCAGATCTCAATCATTGACTTTTTCAATGATGGATGTTTGCCTGTGATCCACCCGACAGGAGGAGTACCGATGGATCTGAGCGGCAAGGTCGCCATCGTCACCGGCAGCGGGCGGGGACTCGGACTCGCATACGCCGAAGAACTCGCCCGCAACGGCGCCGCGGTGGTGATCAACGACGTCGACGAGTCCGCCGCGCACGCGGCCGTCGCCGAGATCGTCGCGGCAGGCGGCCGGGCCACCGCCGTCGTCGCCCCGGTCGGCACCGCCGAAACGGCCCGGAAGCTGGTGGCCGGCGCGGTCGAGGCGTTCGGCCGACTGGACGTCCTGGTCACCAACGCCGGCATCCTGCGCGACAAGGTGCTGTGGAAGATGACCGACGAGGACTTCGACGCGGTGCTCGACGTGCACCTGCGCGGCACCTTCACCTGCGTGCGTGAGGCCGTGCTGCGCTTCCGCGAGCAGGGCGGGGGCGGTCGGATCATCTGCATCGGCTCCCCCGCCGGTCAGCGGGGCAACTTCGGCCAGACCAACTACTCGGCGGCCAAGGCCGGCATCGTCGGCATGGTCCGCACCTGGGCCCTGGAACTGCAGCGCGCCGGCATCACCGTCAACGCCGTCTGCCCGGTCGCGGCGACCGCGATGACCGAGACGATCCCGTTCCTCGCGCCGCACATCGAGTCGATGAAGCGCGGCGAGCCGCTGCCCGCGGTCATCCGCCGCGAGGTCGGCATGGGCACTCCCGAGGACGCCGCCGGGATCGTCGCCTTCCTCGCCTCCGATGCCGCCGCCGGGATCACCGGCCAGGCGCTGTCGGTCGGCGGGGACCGGCTGGCGCTGTGGTCGCACCCGCAGCTGACCGCCACCGCCTGCCACGACGGCGGGTGGTCCGCCGACGACATCGCCGGGTCGTGGGACGAGGCGTTCGCGGGCTCGGTCGAGTCGGTCGGCGAGGAGTTCCCGGCGGAGCTGGTGGCGAAATGAGCCCGGCCCGCTACGAGTGCGGCGTCGACTTCGACGCGATCGAGGCCATCGACATCCACACCCACGTCGAGATCGACGCCTGCGGGCATCGATCGCTGGACGACGAGCTGATGGCCGCCTCCGAGAAGTACTTCAAGTCCGGCGAGGAACGCACTCCCCGCATCGAATCCATCGCCGCGCACTACCGCGAGCGCAACATGGCCGCCGTGGTGTTCACCGTCGACGCCACCTCGGCCACCGGGCACGGGCCGAACTCCGTCGAGGAGATCGCGGAGCTGGCCGCCGCCCACAACGACGTGCTGATCCCCTTCGGCTCGGTCGATCCGTGGCGTGGCAAGGAGGCCGTCGACCGGGCCCGCGCGCTGGTCGAGCACTACGGCGTGCGGGGCTTCAAGTTCCACCCGAGCCTGCAGGGCTTCGAGCCCGACGACTGGCGGTTCTACCCGCTGTACGAGGCCATCGCGGCGGCCGGCGTGCCCGCGCTGTTCCACACTGGACAGACCGGCATCGGCGCCGGGCTGCCGGGAGGGCGCGGCATCAAGCTCCGCCGCTCCGACCCGATGCTCCTCGACGACGTCGCCGCCGACTTCCCGGACCTGACGATCGTCATGGCCCACCCGGCGGTGCCGTGGGTCGACGCGCAGATCTCCATCGCCACCCACAAGGCCAACGTCTACCTCGACCTGTCCGGCTGGTCCCCGAAGTACTTCCCGCCCCAGCTCGTCAGGGCGGCGAACTCCGTGCTGCGCGAGAAGGTGCTCTTCGGCTCCGACTTCCCGGTGATCCAGGTCGACCGCTGGCGCAAGGACTTCGCCGCCCTCGACATCAAGCCCGAAGTGGCGCCGCTGATCTTCAAGGAGAACGCCCTGCGCGTCCTGGGCATCAAGCGCTGACCGGCCGCACCACACCGACAGGAGAACCATGTCCACCACTCGCGTCGCGACGCTCGCAGACCTCAAGCCCCTGGCGGGCAAGCCGCTGGGCACCAGCTCGTGGATCGAGGTGCCGCAGGAGCGGATCAGCACCTTCGCCGACGCCACCGACGACCACCAGTGGATCCACGTCGACCCCGAGCGCGCCCGGGCGGAAAGCCCGTTCGGCGGGCCGATCGCGCACGGCTACCTGACGCTGGCGCTGATCATCCCCATGTGGGCCGAGGTGCTCGCGGTCGACAGCGTGACCATGGCCGTGAACTACGGGCTGAACAAGGTCCGGTTCACCAGCCCCGTGCCCGCCGGCGGCCGGGTGCGGCTGAACGCCGCGCTGAAGAAGGTCGAGGACCTGCCGAAGGGCGGAGTGCAGCTGACCGTCGACGGCAAGATCGAGCTCGAAGGCGCCGAGCGGCCCGCCGTGGTGGCCGAGCCGGTGTACCGCTTCTTCGAATAGCAGCCCCGCACCACTGAGGTTTTTCCAGCCTCGTTTTGCGTGGCTGTGCGGGTAGCGGAACCTCAGAGGCTCCCTGGTCTGTGGATGCCCCTCCTGATGTATGTCCAATACACGGCGTCAGGGCCGTCCTCGCCAGGAAGCCCCTGAGAACCCGCGGCGGTGCCGGTGTCGTAGGTGGGCTATGCGCCTGCGGCGCATGCGGCACCCCATCGACGTGTGGCTTTGCGACCCGCGCCTGCGGGCCGACCAGGATGAAAAACCCTCAATGGAACATCCCCGAGGAATACGGAGAGAACCGTGCCATTCACACAACGGCGCATCGCGAAGGCGGCTGTCGCGACCTCGTTGGCGGCGCTGGCCTTCACCGCGTGCATCAGCGCCGGCAGCGCGTCGCCGAAGGAGGATTCGCCGTCGGCCAGGCCCGGGCCGGACGGAACCACCTTCTGGGACGTCTACGAGCAGCCCCCGGAAACGGCGAAGCCCGGCGACATCTACTGGCTCCAGCCGCGCTCCGACGCGCCGAGCGGGGCCCGGGGCTGGAACGTCGTCTACGTCTCGGAGATCCAGCCCGGCGTCAAGAAGTACGTGTCCGGCGAGGTCTACGTGCCGACGGGCGCGAGCAACGCCCCGCGCGACATGGTGCTCTGGAACCACGAGACGACCGGGTTGGCCGACAACTGCGCACCGTCCCGCCGGAGCCTGGGCGAGGGCGACCGGTCCCGAGTCCCGGCGATCAGGGACCTGCTCGGCCAAGGCCACGTCGTCGCGATGAGCGACTACCCCGGGCAGGCGCTGCCCGGCCCCTCGCACTACATGGCGGGCCAAGTCAACGCGCGGGCCTCCCTGGACGTGCTGCGCGCGGTGCGGAACCTCCCCGAGCTCAACGCCTCCAACCGGTTCGTCGAATACGGCTGGTCGCAGGGCGGCCAGACGACCATGCACGTCGAATCGATCGCGCGGACCTACGCCCCGGAGTTCGAAGGCCTGGGCGCCGCGCTCATCGCGCCCGCCGTCCGGATCCGCGAGCTGACCGGCAATTCGATGCAGCACCCGGAACTGGCCGGCTACGTCATCTCGACGCTGCCCGGGATCAAGGCCACCTACCCGCACCTGCGCTACGGCGACTTCCTCACCGCCGAGGCCATGGAGCAGCTACCGGTGCTCGCCGACGGCTGCTTCGACATCTGGGACAGCGCGAGCACCTTGCGCGACCCGTACCAGCCGGGCGCGATGTCCCCCGACGGCCCCTGGTGGAAGGCGCTCACCGCGGTGGACGACTTCCGTCCCGCGGGCACGATGCCGTTCGCCGTCTACCAGGGATCGGCCGACACGACGACGCCTGCCGAGCTGACCGCCCGCGAGCGCGCGGCCCTGTGCCGGGCGGGGTCCTCGGTGGACTACCACGAATTCCCCGGTCTCGACCACGAATCCGTCGTCCCGGAGGCAGCCGCGATGTTCCCAGGCTGGGCCGCGGACCGGTTCGCCGGCGAGGCGGCACCGACCAACTGCCCCCAGGGCTGATCCGTCGACGCGAAGGAGACCCACCCGCATGCGCAACGAAGGCACCGGCACCTGGCCGCACCGCCGCGCCCGCCTCTCCTCCGACAAGACCGCGATCACCTTCCGCGGGCGCGCCACGACCTACCGCGAACTCGACGACCGCGTCACCCGCCTGGCGCACGCGCTGCGCTCGCTCGGAGTCGGCCGCGGGGACCGGGTCGCGCTGTTGAGCACGAACCACCCCGCCTACCTCGAGACGCTGTTCGCCGCGGGCCTGCTCAGGGCGATCTTCGTGCCGCTCAACGCCCGGCTGACCGCGCCCGAAGTGGACTACGCGATGCGGGATTCGGGCGCCACCGTGCTCGTCCACTCCCGGGAACTCGGCGAGATGGCGCGGTCGGCCGCCGGCGAGGCGACCCGGGTCGTGCTCGACGCCCCGGACCCGGACGCCCCCGGGTACGAGGAGCTGATCGCGTCGGCCGATCAGTCCCGCATCGACGAGCCGGTCTCCCACGACGACCCGTGCTTCATCATGTACACCTCCGGCACCACCGGCCGCCCGAAGGGCGTGGTCCTCACCCACGGCAACATCGTGTTCTCCGTGATGAACGCCGTCATCGACCTCGACCTGGACAGCCACGAGGCGGCGCTGGTGTGCGCGCCGCTGTTCCACACTGCCGCCCTGGACTTCGTGGCGCTGCCGACCCTGCTCAAGGGCGGCAATGTGGTCGTCGAAGAGGGCTTCGAGCCGGGCCGGATCCTCCAGGTGCTCGAACGCGAGTGCATCACCTACACCTTCGGCGTGCCGACCATGTTCGACGCGCTCAGCGCCCACCCGGCCTGGGAGACGACGGACCTGAGCGCGATCCGGCGGGTGGTCGTCGCCGCGGCCCCCGTCCCGCCGCGCACCCTGCGCACCTACACCGAGCGCGGGATCAAGATCTGCCAGGGCTACGGCCTGACCGAGACCGGCCCGGGCGCGCTGATCCTCACCCCGGACGACGTGGAGCGGAAGCTCGGCACGGCGGGCGTGCCGCACTTCTTCACCGACGTCCGGATCGTCGACGCCGACGGCCGCGAGGCGGCGCCCGGCGAGCGCGGCGAGATCCAGATCTGCGGCCCGAACGTCATGCGCGAGTACTGGAACCGGCCGGACGCCACCGCCGACACCTTCGCCGACGGGCGGTGGCTGCGCTCCGGCGACGTCGGGGTCGCGGACGCCCACGGGTTCGTCGCCGTCGTGGACCGCCTCAAGGACCTGATCATCTCCGGCGGCGAGAACATCTACCCGGCCGAGGTCGAGGCGGCGATCCTCGAAATGCCGGGAGTAACCGGCTGCGCGGTCTTCGGCGTGCCACACGAGAAGTGGGGCGAGGTGGGCTGCGCCGCCGTCGCGCTGGAGGACGGCCACGAGCTCGACCACACCCAGCTCGCCGAGTTCCTCGCGCCCCGCCTGGCCAAGTACAAGATCCCGCGGTCGCTCGTCGTGGTCGACGAGATCCCCCGCAACGCCACCGGGAAGATCCGCAAGGACCTCCTCCGGCGCCAGTTCGCCTGAATCCCCGGAGCCTCCGCGCGAACTGGGCGATCGCGTCCTGACAGCGGCGAGTCCCGGTTCTCCCATTCCTCCGCACCTCACCGAAGGAGTCCCATGAGTGCCTCTGCTGCGGCCGAGCAGCTCTCGGCGCCCGAACGCGCGACGGAGGCGCGCCGGGTCGTGCTGTCCAGCTACCTCGGCAGCACCCTGGAGTACTACGACTTCCTGCTCTACGGCACTGCCGCGTCGCTCGTGTTCGGGCCGGTGTTCTTCGCCGGTCTCCCGCCCGCCGTCGGCACGATCGCGTCGCTCGGCACGTTCGCGGCCGGCTACCTGGCCCGCCCCCTCGGTGGTGTCCTCTTCGGACACTTCGGCGACCGGGCCGGGCGCAAGGCGATGCTCGTCCTGGCCATGACCGTCATGGGCGTGGCGTCGGTCCTCATCGGACTCGTTCCGCCCGCGTCGGTCATCGGTCCGTGGGGCGCGGTCGTCCTCGTCGCCCTGCGGGTGCTCCAGGGCATCGCCATCGGGGGCGAATGGGGCGGGGCCGCGCTGATGGCGCTCGAACACGCCGAACCGAACCGCCGGGGCTACATGGCCGCGTTCACCAACGCCGGTGCCCCGACCGGAGCCGTGCTCGGCACGCTCGTGATGACGCTGTTCGCGCTGCTGCCCGAAGACGAGTTCATGCAGTGGGGCTGGCGAATCCCGTTCCTGCTCTCGGCCGTCATGCTCGCGATCGGCCTCTTCGTGCGCGCCAAGGTCTCGGAAAGCCCGATCTTCCGGGCGGCTGCCGAACAGGCCGAGAACGAGCCCGGCGCCCCGCCGATCATCGAGGTGCTGCGGCGGCCCAGGGCCGTGGTGGTGGCGACGTTCGCATGCCTGGCCGGATTCGCCCTGCAGACCGCGTTCACCACCTTCGGCATCACCTACGCCGTCGAACACGGCACGTCAAGACCGGATGCCCTGCTCGCGTTCGCGATCGGCCAGTTCTTCGCAATCTTCTTCACCCTCGGCTACGCCCGGCTGTCCGACCGGCTCGGCCGGCGCCCGGTGATGCTCTTCGGACTAGCGGCGATGATCGTCCTGGTGTTCCCGATCCTCGGCCTGCTCGCGACGGGGAACTTCGCGACCGTCACCGCCGCGTTCACGCTGTACACGTTCTGCCACGGCGCCATGTACGGGCCGATGGCGGCGTACATCTCCGAGCAGTTCAGCACCCGAACCCGCTACACGGGCGCCTCGCTGGGCTACCAGCTGGCAACCCTGCTCGGCGGCGGCTTCACACCGGTCATCCTGGCGACCCTGGCCGCATCGTCGGGCAACGCGATCGTCCCGGTGGGCGGGTTCCTGATCGCGCTCGCCGTCCTCAGCGGCGCAGTCCTCCTCGCCACCCGCGAAACCAAGAACAACGACCTGACCACAATCCACTGACGCCAGCAGCGGACCGCCCGAGATCACAGCGAACCAGTGCCCGCCCGGCACGTCCGGACGGGCACTGGTGTCATCGGCCCGAGCTGTCACAGCGGGTTCATTCGCGCTCCGCACCCGCTGGCCACACGACGGTGACCGGGATTCCGCGTTCACGCGCGGCCTGCACGACATCACCCGTACCCCCGTAACCACCCGATGGCCGGCCGTCCCAGACGGCGAGCATCGCGTCAACGCTGCCGAGGACGTGCTCGCTGGCGGCCATGTAGGCGTCGCGGTTGGATTCGTCGAACGGCATGGTGCGAACCTGCGACGCCTTGCCGATCAGCTCGTCGAACTCGGCGGCGTTGTCCGGCTTCACCTTGCGCTCGCGGTAGTCGGCGGCGGGAAGCACGACTTCGAAGGACCCGCCCACGTCGAGCACTGCTCGCGCGAAGATCTGGTCGGCGCCGCGGGCAAGGCAGGTAACCCCGGCGAGTCCTTCGCGGTAGACGGACAGCGCAGCCGCCAAAGCCTCCCGGACGAGGGGAACACTCGCGGCTGGGAGGTTCGAGTGCCCGGTGATTCCGATATGCGGCAACTCAGGCCCTTTCGTCGCTCCTGGTCAGGCTGCAATGAGGTCGCGAACCGCGTCGCGCGTACCGCGCACCGCCGCGAACGTCGAGAACGGCTGCGATTCACGCCAGAAGTCTCGCAGCTTCTCCCCGACGCGACCGGCCACCCACCGCTTGGCGATGGGCAGGGCTTCGTCGACAAGCTCGCACGCTCGGTCGGGTTCCGCTGTGACGAGGTAGGCGCGGGCGAGTCCGATCAAGTCGAATGCTCGGTTCCTGACGCATGATGGATCGCGCAGCTCCAGGGCACGGCTGATGTACTGCTGAGCATGCCGCGCTTCCATCGGTTCCTGACGCGCGACAGCGAGATCGCGCCACCGCGCACCAAGCACCCCGTAGAGTTCTGCCTGATCGAGGCCCTGCACCTGATGATCGGTTTCATCGTCGATGGACTCGGCGAAGTGGTCTTCGGCGAGCCCGGCAGCCCGACGAAACTGCTGCGCTGCCCCGGTTTGGGCATAGGACCACGCTTCACGAGTGGCCAACAGGGCACGCAGGATCGGGCGCGCGGACTTCCTGGTGCCGTACTGGGCGAGCTGGACGAGTTCGAGGCCATCATCGGGCTGCCCCAGGTCGAAGCACTGGCGCGCGAACGCAGCAAGGGTGACCGCGGCGAAGTTGTCGTCGCCGCCGATCTTGGCGAACTGCACGGACAGCGTGTAGTAGCGCTGCGCGGCGCGGTGCAGACCGGAGTCCCACGACATCGACGCGGCGATCTCGGCCAGCTCGGCGCCCGCGAGGAATCCCTCACGTGTCGCGGCACAGTCGGACGCGTCCTTGAGTCGGTCGCTGACGTCGTTGAGCAGCGCGATGACGGCTTTGCGGGCGAGTAGTCCGGTCGGTGCGTTGTTCCAGCCCTGGAGTTGTCCGGTGATTTCCCTCCAGCCGTCTAGTAGTGCTTTGTTAACTCGTGTTGTTGAAGGGGTGCTTGCAGATGTGGCATGCGCCGGCCATGACGACGAGGAGTCGTTGCAGTTCGCGGAGAACGGCGTAGATGGTCAGGCCGGCGCATCCGCTTTTGGGTCCAGGCGGAGCAGGGTGCAGAAGGCTTGAGCGAGGACGGTGAGGGTGACGTGTCGGTGCCAGCCGGTGTAGGAGCGTCCTTCGAAGTGATCCAGGCCGAGGGCGTGTTTGAGTTCGCGGTAGTCGTGTTCGAT
>NZ_SMKW01000047.1 GCF_004348985.1 Saccharopolyspora elongata
GGTTCGGGTCGTCCGGGCGTCCGGACAACAGTGCGGAGATCAGTCTGCCCACGACGAAGAAGTAGGCCTGGACCTGGTCACGTCGGGATCGCATGAACGCTCGCCTCAGAACGGTTTCGAATGGAGTGGGGTGCGCCGCCCGCGGCTGCTAACCGGCGAGCCCTCGCACGAGGACGTAGACGTCGAGGACCGCCAGCAGCAGCGGGATCAGCCCCACCGCCGCCACGCCTTCCAGGATGTCGATCGCGCGGCCCCAGTACGGCTTGGGACGCCGCCCGGGCATAGCCCGCACGCTCAGCAGGAGCACGAGCGCCAGCACCAGCGACGCGGGGAACAGCACCGCCAGCCGCAACACCGGGTCCGCGCCGACCAGCAGCCACGCCCAGAAGACCGCGACCCCGTAACCACCGGCGATCAGCACCGGCCACCGCGACCAGGCGCCTTCCAGCGAACGGGCCCGCAGCAGCAACACCCCGGCGGTGACGATGGCCAGCACCGCTTGCCACAGCTGCCACGTGGAGATGACCACGGTGAACAGGACCACCTCGGTCGCGGTGAGGGCGATGCCGAGGGCTACCAGGTACTGCGCCGCCACCGCCGAACGCTCGACCACGGTTTCGTGCGGAACCGGTTCGACGTCCTCGTCCAGTTCGTCGGCGCTGTTGGGCAACGCGGGGAGCGTTAGCCCCGCGAACCGGAACGACATGGTCGGCACGAAGCTCATGACGACCACGCAGAGCAAAAGCCCGAACGCCGCGGCTTGGTCGGCTCGCCACGACAAGGCGGCGCTCATCAGCAGCACCACGGTGATCAGCGCACCAGGCAACAGGATCCCCACGAACAGCAGCGCGGCGTCGGAGATGGCGAGCAGCGCGAGGACCGCCAGCAGCATGCCGAGGACCGCCGCGCACACCAAACCCATTGCCGGTGGCGCCGCGGGGTAGATCGCGACCGGCAGGAACCACCCGGACTGCGCGGCGTAGGCCACGGCCAGGACGCCGAGGACAGAACCCGTGACGGTTGCGGACTTCGCCCGGGCAAGCGCTCCCCCCGCCGCCAGCAGGCCGACGGCACCCGCTCCGGCGAGCACAGCGGACAACAGCGGGTACTCCGCGACGGCGAGCGTTATCCAGCCCAGCACCAGTGCGAACCCCGCGAACGCCAACAACATCCATCGCGTCAACCGGTCGTTCCAGCGGTCGCGGCGGGCACGCATCTCCGCTGCGATCCCGTCCACGAGGTCGTCGAAATCCATCTCCGGCAAGGCCGCCGACCTCGGTCTGAGGTGGATGGTCTCGCCGTCGGCGAGCCCGAGTTCGGCGGTCGTCCGGTTCTCGTCCAGCGGGGGCTGTCCGAGGCGTTGCAGCACCCACCCCTCGTGCTCCACCCCCTGGTCGGCCAGGTCCTGGCCCGCGTGCCGCAGGATCGCCGGCAGCAGGTCCGCCAGCGGAACCTCGGTGGGGACCGCGAGTTCGACCGATCGGGATCCGATCGTCAGCCGTAGCCGGACGAGTCGGCTTGTGACATCCTTGGCAGTGCCTTTCATTTCGGTGTCCGGTTCCTCTCTGGCTGGCTGGCCGCAACCGCGACACGGCGAAAAGTAGCCGCGTCGAACCGCTCGCGAACCCGTTGTCCGGGCGCGCGGGGAATCCGTAGGGGAACGCTTCACCAGAAGGGCGATCACGTTGACCACGACGTTGTTCAACCGGCCCGCGCGCCGCGTGGGACCGAAGATGCCGGAGGGCGAACTCGCTCTCCAGGAGCCGCCGCCGGTACCGGAGTCGAAGAGCAACAGCCTGAGCACGGTGCTCACCTACCTGCCCATGGTGCTCATGTCGGGCAGCATGACGATGACGTTCCTGCAACGCCCCGGCCCGATGACCTACGTCGCGGGCGGTGTCATGGTGATCGCCATGGTGGGCATGGTCGTCAGCCAGCTCATCCGCGCGGCCAGCGAGCGCAAGCACAAGATGGGCGGCGACCGCCGGGACTACCTGCGCTACCTCTCGCAGCAGCGCCAGAAGGTGCGCCGGTCGCTGGCCGAGCAGCAGGCCGCGGCGGCCTGGACGCACCCGCACCCGGGGTCGCTGTGGTCGCTGGCGCTGAGCTACCGGCTCTGGGAACGGCGCGGCACCCACGAGGACTTCGGCGAGGTGCGCATCGGCGTCGGACCGCAGCACTCCGCGCTGAAACTGGTGCCCCCGGAGACCAAACCGGTCGAAGACCTGGAACCGCTGTCGGTGCACGTACTCCGCCGGTTCCTGCGCGCCTACAGCAGCCTGCCCGCCGCGCCGGTGCCGGTCTACCTGCGCGGGTTGGCGCGTATCCAGCTGCGCGGCCATGCCGAAGCGGCACGCGCGATGACCCGCGCGATGGTCGCCCAGCTCGCCACCTTCCACTCGCCCGACGACCTGGTGATCGCGGTCTGCGCCGGTGGCCGGGAGCGCCCGGCCTGGGACTGGGTCAAGTGGTTGCCGCACGCCCAGGACGTGCAGCGCCGCGACGGCGCCGGGCCGGTCCGGCTGATGGCCGACAACGTGACCGAGGCCGAGGATCTGCTGGGCGGGGACTTCACCGAACGGCCGCGCTTCGAGGGCGCCAGTCCCATCACCGCCCGCGAGCCGCTCGTCGTCGTCGTGCTCGACGGCGTCACCGTCCCCACTGGACATCGGTTCGCCGACGAGGGCTACCGCAACACCGTGGTCATCGACGTCGGAGACGGGCTTCCCTGGCGGCCCGAACGCGACACCCTGCACCTGGACGTCGCGGAGGACGAGCTGAGCACCGTCACCTTCAACCGCGCGGGCAAGGAGTCGGCCACCTGGCTCGGCGCCCCCGACGCGCTCGGGGGCGCGGCAGCGGCGGCGCTGGCGCGCGCGCTCTCCCCGTTCCGCATCGGCACGGCCACCGACACCAGCGAACCGCTGGCGACCGACTACGAGCTGACCACGTTGCTGGGCATCGGTGACGCGCACGGGTTCGACCGCGACGAGCTGCGACAGGGCCGCCCCGCGCGGCAGCGGCTGCGGGTGCGGATCGGCATCGACACCTCCGGTGTCCCGATCGAGCTGGACATCAAGGAGTCCGCCGAGGACGGCATGGGCCCGCACGGCATGCTCATCGGCGCCACCGGCTCCGGCAAGAGCGAGCTCCTGCGCACCCTCGTGCTCGGGTTGGCGGTAACGCATTCCTCCGAAGAACTCAACTTCGTGCTCGTGGATTTCAAGGGCGGCGCGGCCTTCCTGGGTTTCGACCGGCTGCCGCACACCTCCGCCGTGATCACCAACCTGGTCGACGAGATCGAACTCGTCGACCGCATGCAGGACGCCCTGACCGGGGAGATGAACCGCCGGCAGGAACTGCTGCGCTCGGCCGGGAACTACGCGTCGCGGCGCGACTACGAGAAGGCTCGCCGAACCGGCGCGCCGCTGGAGCCGATGCCCGCGCTGTTCGTCGTCGTCGACGAGTTCAGCGAAATGCTGGTCACCAAACCGGAATTCATCGACGTGTTCGCGATGATCGGCCGCCTCGGCCGCAGCCTCGGCGTCCACCTGCTCCTGGCCTCGCAACGGCTGGACGAGGGCCGCATCAGCAAGGTCGAGACGCACCTGTCCTACCGCATCGGGCTGCGCACCTTCTCCGCGATGGAAAGCCGCAGCGTCATCGGCGTACCCGACGCCTACGAATTGCCCACCGCGCCGGGCAACGGCTACCTCCGCTCGGACACCCAGACCCTGACCCGCTTCAAGGCGGCCTACGTCTCCGGCCCCTACCGCGCCCCGCGCAGGCGGGCCGGCCAGAAGGTCGTCGCGGAGCAGCTGGCCGAATTCACCGGCGAGCACGTGGCCCAGCGCCAGATCGACGTCGAAGAACCCGTCGTGGCACAACCGCAGACCGGCGAGGAACGGCTGTCCACGATGGACGTGATCCTCGACCGGCTGGCGGGCCACGGCCCGGCGGCGCGCCGGGTGTGGCTACCGCCGCTGCGGGAACCCGCAGCGCTGGACGACCTGCTGCCCGCTCTGCAGGAGGACCCCGAGCTGGGTCTGCACGCGGTGGACCGGGATCCGGCGCGCACGCTGGTCGTCCCGGTGGGCCTGGTCGACCTCCCCGCTCAGCAACGCCGCGAGCTGCTCACCGCCGACCTGTCCGGCGCGAAGGGGCACGTGGCGATCGTCGGTGCGCCGCAGAGCGGCAAATCCACGCTGCTGCGCACCCTGATCTGCGCCTTCGCACTGACCCACACCTCCACCGAGGTGCAGTTCTACTGCCTGGACTTCGGCGGCGGGTCGCTGGCCGCGCTGTCCGGCCTGCCGCACGTCGGCAGCGTCGCGAACCGGCTGGACCGGGACCGCATCACCCGCACCGTGCAGGAGATCACCAACCTGCTGCAACGCCGAGAGCAGCTGTTCGCCTCGCACAACCTCGACTCGATGGCCGCGTACCGGCGGGCTCGCGCCCAGGGCCGGTTCCTCGACGAGGACCCCTACGGCGACGTCTTCCTGGTCATCGACGGCTGGTACACGCTGCGCAGCGAGTTCGACGACCTGGAGACCCGGTTGCAGGACATCGCCGCGCGCGGGCTCGGCTTCGGCATCCACCTGGTGGTGTGCTCCGCGCGGTGGTCCGACATGCGCCCGTGGCTGCGGGACGTGCTGGGCACGCGGTTCGAGCTGCGCCTCGGCGACCCGGTCGAGTCCGAGGTCAACGGCAGGCTGGCGGCCACCGTTCCGGCCACGCCCGGCCGGGGCATCACCACGAGCAGGCGGCACTTCCTCGCCGCCCTCCCGCGGATCGACGGCCGCTCGTCGAGCGAGGACCTCGCCGATGCGGTGGCCGACCTGGTGCAAGCCATCGGCGGCCCCGGCGCGGTGCCCGCGCCCCCGGTTCGAATGCTGCCGCCGGAGGTCCCGACGCGGCAGCTCCCCGAACTCCGCGTGGCGCACGAGAACGCGGTGTTCCAGGTGCCGCTCGGCCTCGACGACGTCGAGCTCGGGCCGCTGTGGCACGACTTCGACCAGACCCCGCACCTGGTCGTGTTCGGCGACACCGAGAGCGGCAAGACGAACATGCTCCGCTACCTCGCCGAGGCGGTGACCCGCCGGTACTCGCCGGAGCAGGCCCGAGTGCTGTTCGCCGACCCCAGGCGGGAGATGCACGACGCGGTGCCCGCCGAGTACCAGATCGGGTACTCGGTGACCGCCGAGAGCCTCGCGAAGCAGATCGCGGAGGCGGCGGAGGCGCTGGCCGCGCGGGTGCCCGGCCCGGAGATCGGACCGGACCGGCTGCCGAAGCGCGACTGGTGGTCCGGTGGCCGGCTGTTCATCGTCGTCGACGACGCCGAGCTGGTGGAGAGCGGCCTGACCAATCCGCTGCAGCCGCTGATTTCGTTGCTCCCGCAGGGCCACGACATCGGGTTGCACCTGATCATCGCCCGCAGCACCTCCGGCGGCGGCCGGGCGATGATGGACCCTGTGATGCGCCGGCTGTGGGAGCTCGGCACACCGGTGCTGCTGTTCTCGTGCCCCAAGGACGAAGGCAGCTTCGTGGGCAACCTGCGGCCCCGGCAGCTTCCGCCCGGACGTGCCCAGTTCGTCAACCGCCGACGCGTGGTCCGGCTGGTGCAGACGCCGCTGCTCGACGGTGATCGATCCGGGAACGCTCCGGTGGCGGGCTCGGCGCGGAGCTGATCAGCGGTGTTCGGTGGCCCCGTCCGCGACGACGACCTTGCGGGCGGGGCGCCAGCCCCGGCGACGCCCGGCCGGGACGAGCACGGAAATCAGCCACGTGACGACGCCGAGCACGACCGCCGAGGCGGCGGTGACAACGACGATGCGCCCGGGCGTCGGGTCGGGCGCGGGCGCGACCGGGTGCTCGACCCGTTCGACGGCCCCACCACCCGGCCGCGCATCGGCACCGCCCGCGGCGACGGCGGCGGTCACCGCCGCGTACGGATTCACCATGCCCCAACCGGTGTCCGGGTCCGGAACGGTTCCTCCCGACGGATTCGCGGTCGCCAGCAGGCGTTGTGCGACCTGGTCGGCGTTGAGCTCCGGGCGGTACGCGCGGACGAGCGCCGCCGTGGCGGAGACGAAAGGAGTCGCGTAAGCCGTACCCGAGCCCTGCCAATGCCCCGGCCCGCCGGGGCCGATGCTGACGACGCCCTCGCCGGGCGCGACGAGTTCGACCGACGCACCGGTCTCCGCATAAGCGCCGGGTTGCCCGGTTTCGTTGACGGCTCCCACCGCGAGCACCCCCTGGTAGGCCGCCGGGTAGGTGACCGAGCCGTCGTCGCCGCCCTTCGCCGCGGCGGCGACGACCAGCGCGTCGCGGGACCGGGCGTATGCGACCGCGGATTCGAGGTCGGCGCTGGGCTGCGAGGTGGTGGTGGAGACGTTGATGACGCGGGCTCCCGAATCCGCCGCGATGCGGATCCCCTTCGCCAGCATGCCGGGATCCCCGTTCCCCTGGCCGTCCAGGACGCGCACCGGCAGGATGCGCGCCTCCGGCGCGATCCCGGCGAAGCCGATGCCGTGCACCTGCTTGGCGGCGATGATCCCGGCGACGAACGTGCCCTGCCCCGAACAATCGGAGTCGGCCGCCCCCGAAACGGCCTTGCCCGGCAACACCGAACCGGCCAGCTGGGGCGAGTTGGGGTCGACACCCGAGTCGACGACGGCGACGACGACCCCCTGCCCGCGCGTGACCTTCCAAACCCGCTGCGGGGCGAGTTGCAACTGCGCCCACGGGATGGCCCCGTCGGTGACGGTCGGCGGCGGGGCGCAGCCCTGGATCGACGACCTGTCGGGCGGTCCCGCATTCGGCGCCGCAAGCGCCGGTTGCACCGCACCTCCCGACATCGCGCACGCCAAGCACAACGCGGCGGCGGTGCGAGCGGAACGGCTGGCGAAAGCGTTCATCGGTTCACTCCGAAGGAGTTGACGGAATTCTGCGGTGCTCACGAGGCCGTCGCGGAAATGGACTGCCCCGCCACGGCACCTGCCACGAGCCCCACGGGGCTCTGGAAGCGAGACGCCTGCACCTCACCCATCACGGACGGCTCAACGGCACGGCGAAGCCGCAACGCTTCGCGAAGCTTCTCCGCTACGGCAAGATCGTGGTCGGTCAGCTCGCCGGTACCGCCCTTTTCGTCTGCGGCGAGTTCTCCCAGCAGCACGGCCGGACGAGTGTCTGCGCTGTCGTCAACGGCCAGCACCTTGAATCGACTGCGCTGGCAGAACACCAGCTCCTCGATCTCCCCAGGGGTAGCGAGGGCCGACGCACGGCGCGCGGTCCTGGACCAGATGCCGAAATCGACGGCCAAGTCCGCGGCGACGCACTCGCCCTCGGGCACGGCGCTGAGCAATCCCGGCTCCGACAGCACCTCGCCAAGCGGGTATGCATCCCGCACGTCCTGCTGCCACGACCAACTTGCCTGGCGGAAGACCGGCCCGCGCCGCACCGGCAGTCGCCGGAGCCCGGAGGTCAGGCACGCCAGGAATTCAGCGCAAGGCAGCACCCGCTCCTCCCTGAGCGCCTCGTTGAGCGCCGCACCGCCACGCGCACCGGCACCGAGGTAGAGGCGCACCGCGACGAGGTCAACACGCGCGGCGGTCTCGTCGTCGCCCCGCAGCGCCGGTGTGAGCGCGAGTGCTGCGTTCACAACACCCACCGCGTCGTTGAACTCGTCGGCCGCCCATGCAAGGAATGCCGCCCGCTCACCCTCGCTGCTCTTATGTCCGCTGGGGACCAGAGGAGGAGCATGCGGAGCTGAGCGGACGCCGGTGAATCGCGCGTCCAACCGCGCGGTCGGCGGCTCGGCGCGCTCCGAAGACGGCGAAGCCGATGGTCCGGAACTCAACGTGGCCGGCCGAGACTTCGCCGCGGTCGGGATCACCACAGTGGACTCTTCACCGGACTTGGCCTTCGCACGTGGCGATTCCACGGCGACCAGACCACCGCGCACATCGAGCTCCACTCCGGATTCTCTCGCTATGCCGCGGAGTTGATCACGCAAGCGCTCCTCCTGCACACCCACCGCGAGGAGCCGAGCACAGCCACCGCACCGTTGCGCCAACCAGCCGAGCAGATCCCGCAGCAGGTCCACCTCCTCAACCGCAGCGGATGGAGTCACCGCGATCGTCATCCGATGCGGCTCGAATGGTCCTCCCACGGGGCCTGCGGTGTCACCGGGGCCCGTCATGACGAGGCCGGCCGGCACCACGCGAAGTCCAACCCGCTGTCCCGCCGCCGGGCGATAGCCCAGCGCACCATCCGCGACCCACCCGCGGGGAGGTGGTGCAGCAGCCAGGACTTCAGCGGGCGCTCCGGGTGAATACCGGAGCAGGGTGGGCATCGTGGGCCACGCTCTTCCGCCAGGCACCTCTCGGACGACGACCGAGCCATCGGCCATCGGGACCCCGGGGGTTACGACGACGCCGCGCCCCAACGACTCGGCAAGCCCCTGCGACCAAGCCGCAACCTGTGTACCTGCTGTGAGCGGCACGAACCAAGCCACGTCAAGCAATTGAGGTGGCAGCCGGCGCAACCCGGCCACGAGCTGCTCGTGAGGGATTTCGTCCGCCCCGGGCCGTCCCAGCACCACGCGCGGTCGGCGCGCGTCCACCGGTACGTCCCACGCGGGATCGCCCGGGCAGGAAGGCCGCGAACGCACGTCCCGCACCAGCAGCCCGGCGGGAACGTGTTCGAATACGAGGTCCTTCTCGACCAGAGGAAGACCGGGGAGCATCGCCTCCCAGCTCGGCGGCGGCAGCCGATACCCGAAGGGGGCGCTCCGCGCGCCTCGGCGGAAGCGGTTCCAACCCGCCGCACCGGCGGCTCCGACCGCGAACGCGGGCCCGGGTGGAATGACAGCGAGCTGACCGGCGGGCGCGATGACCTCAACGCCGAAGGAGTCCGCCAGCACCTGAGCGCAAACGTTCCCGAACGCGTCGGGACGCCCCGCCCCCGGCATGACCAACCACAGCATCCGATGCGGCACGGGGCCGCCGAAGAGCTTCCCGCATGCCTGCCACAAAGCCGTCGTCAGCCCCGGATCGCTGGCAGCAGCACCGGAAACCACCAGTGCAGCGACGCCCGGGGCCTGTGGCAACGCGTCGAGCACGCCGCTTTCGCGCGTGTCGGCCGCCTCGCCGCGCTGACCGACTAGGCCGATCGATCCCCGCCACCGGAACACCAGGCGGCCGCCCTCGGTGTTCTCAACCGCATCGCGCGGAACGGCCGCCCATCGTTTCGAAGATGGACCAGGTATTGACATGAGCCTCTGTTCCCCTGCAGCAGCGGGCTCCAGGCCACCCCAACCGCCGGGACGCCTGCCGACATTGTTGGCGGAAGATGCCACCGCGATTCTGGACACCCGCGCCCAGCCGCAACGACTGCCTGGGCAGACCATTCCCCAAGCCAGGGTTTTTCCTCACCGGCCATCGACAGCACGACCGCGACGATGCCGCGAAAAGGCGGAGTTACTCCTGCCACGGTACGAAAAGGCAGGCCGGTTCCAACATTTTGCCCGCCCAGTCCGCTAGAGTCGACGGACCGGCATCTAGTTCGATTCCCTGCCCGGTCTGCAAACTCGGCATCGCTGATCATCCCGGGTACCTTGCTCGGCTGGCACCACCGATTCATCGCTGCGGGCGATGGCGCGCGTCCAGGCTGCTGCCCGGTCAGGGTCGTTGCCGCTGCTGCGTGCCAGGGTGTCGACGAAGTCGCGGGCGTCGTCGAGGTCGTCCCGGCTGGCCTTGAGTGCGAGCACAGCGACGTCGTAAGCGGCTTCGCCGTTGACGCCGCACGGGTCGATGAACCAGCGAAAGCACTAGCTTGGCAACGAATCCAGGAACGACAGCAACGCTTCGTTGACCTCGTCAGGGCGTTCCGCCTGAACCCAGTGCCCCGCACCATCGAGGAAGGTGGCTCGACCCATGGCTTCTGCTGCGGTACGGAATCCCGGAAACTGCAGTACGGTGTCCAAGGCTCCACCGACGTAGGCAGCCGGCACGGGCAACGCCATATCGTGCCACGCGGCGGTGAGCTCCCAGTTGCGTTGGAACACCCGGTAACCGTGCAGTCCACCGCGAAATCCGGTGCGCGAGTACGCAGTCGAATAGACGCTGAGATCGGCCTCGGAGAGGAAGTGCATGGGGCCGTCCGGCGCGGGCAGTTCGTCGACGAGAGTGCTCCCCTCTGGCACCGTCATGGTGAACGGAGCTTGTGGGTTCTGGCCGGAGTTGGCGTAGATGAGGCGGCGCAGGCTTTCGGTGATGTCGCGTTCCAGATCCTGTTCGGCAACGCCGGGCTTCTGAAAGTAATGCATGTAGAAGCCGTCCGGTACCGTGTCGTCGAACGCATCGAGAACGCTCAGCGGTCCACGCGGAACATAGGGCACGGAGAGCCCCATGACGCCGCGCACCCGGTCCGGCCGCATCAGGGCGGCGTGGTAGACCGTCGACGTGCCGGCATCGTGCCCGACCAGCGCGGCCCGGTCGATGCCCAGAAGGTCCATCAAGCCGATGACATCGCCGACCGTTTGGCATACGTCGTAGTCCTCGATCTTGATGGGTGCGTCGGATTCGCCGTGGCCACGCATGTCGAGCGCAATGGCGCGATAGCCCGCCTGCGCCAAGGCGTGGAGCTGATGGCGCCAGCTGTACCAGAGTTCGGGAAAGCCGTGGCACAGAACGACTGCGGGTCCTGCACCTGCCTCGACGTAGTGCAGCTTTATCCGGTTGACGCTGACACGGTGATGCCGCAGGTCGGTCATTGATCTTCACCTCGTACCGGTTTCGATGCCGCGGGACTAGCGTCGTCTGCGCGGCGAGAAGGATCTCAGGCCCAGCGGACGATGTCGGCGGAGTCGAGGCGGGGCAGGCGATCGAACCACGGGTTTTCGCCGGGATGGCCGATGTTCACCACGAGGATCGATCGCCACTGCTCCTCGGAGAAGAACTCGGCATCAACACCGGCAGCGTCGAACCCGCCCATGGGCCCTGCCGCGAGACCGAGGGCGCGCACAGCGAGGATGAAGTACCCGGCTTGCAGCGCTGAGTTGAACTGCCCTGTGCTGGTGCGCAGTTCCTCGTTGGCCGCGAGGACATCACCCAGCTCGGGTTTGAAGGGCAGCAGTGTTGACATGTGCTCGTGGAATCGGGGGTCCAATGCGAGCACTGCGACGGCTGGTGCCGCCTCGGTCTTCGCCTTGTTGCCGTCGTCCATGTGCTTGACCAGCCGCATGCGCGCCTCGCCGCGTCCGATGTACAACACCCGCAGGGGCTGGGTGTTCGCGCCCGTTGGTGCCCAGCGAGCGAGTTCCCAGATTTCTCGGAGCTCGGCCTCGGTGACCGGGGTGTCGGCGAAGCTGTTCGCGGTGCGCGCTTGGGTGAACAGCGCCGCGCGACCGGTCTCGTCGAGGCGCGGCAACGCACGGGTTGTCTCGGCGATCATGGGGCTACTTCCTTCTTCGCTCAAGAGGCATCGTTACTGACTGTCTTGACTTGCATTCAAGACCATCTCATGACTGCGAGTCAAGAGGTTGACATCACTCTCTTGACTGTTAATCAAGACTCTTCTACCGTACGTGCGGCTGAGCACCAGCCACCCCGACGCGGGATGCTCGCGTCTTTTCCCGCCACCGTTGCTTGAACATTGCGAGCAGGCTTTGACCCCCTGCCACGATCCGATCCGGAGAACCAGCTAATGCGTCTTTACGCCACCGACCAGGGGATCGCGCGAGAGGATACGAGCGGAATCCTTGCCCTCCTCGGCTTGCCGGCTTCCGACCTGAGCGAGCTGCTCACTGGTGACGGCATCACGGCTGCCCGGACCGCGCAGCCGGTGCGCGATGTACGGCTGGAATCAGTGACCTTGCGTCCCGTGCTTTCCCGGCCCGGCAAGTTCCTGGCGGTCGGGCTCAACTACCCGAGCCACGCCGAGGAAGCGTTGGAGAAGTACGCGTCGATCGGACGACATGACGTCGCACTGCCGACCGAACCGAACGTCCAAATCGCCGCGGGCTCGGCGGTAACCGGGCATGGCATGCCGATCGTGCTGCCTCCGGTTGCGGCCACCCACGTCGATTTCGAAGGTGAGGTCGCGATCGTGATCGGCCGCAAGGCTGCGGATGTCGATCCGCTCGAGGCGTGGCAGTGCGTCGCCGGACTGACGGTGATCAACGATGTCACCGCTCGCGACATACAGCGCCGCGCCTACGCCGGGGATCCGGTTGCCTCGATCGGGGTGGCCAAGAGTTTCGACACGTTCAAGCCTCTCGGGCCATGCCTGGTGACCGCCGACGAATTCACCGAGCCAATGGATCTTCGCCTTCGCACATGGGTCAATGGTGAACTGCGCCAGTACGATCGGACGAGCAACTTCCTGTACTCGATCCCGGATCTGATCGCCTACGTGTCCCGTTACCAGACCTTGGAACCGGGCGATGTCATCGCCACCGGAAGCCCGCGTGGAGCAGGGCAGTTCACTGAACGCTTCCTGCGTCCTGGCGACGTGGTGGAGATCGAAGTCGAACGCATCGGCACTCTGTCCAACCGGGTATCCGCAGCCTGAACTCGCGCGATGCCATACCCGCATTGGACGAGGAGGGTGCTCGGTGCGAGCCGATCACGTAATGAAATCCGGTGTTCCACAGCAAACTCTGCCGCTCCCGCTGCACTTCAGTGAGTTCGCGACCGGCGAAGCGCGGTGGAAGAACACCATCCTGGCTCGGTAGAAGGCGATGTTCTCCAGCTTGATCGACTCGTGGCCCGCGCACCGTGCCCGGCACGTCGGCAATTTCAACTGCGGCCACGGTTGCTGTTTGTCTCGCCACAGCAGAGATGTCCGTAGCCTGGATCCACCGGTAGCGGGTGGATCCAGGCTACGGAGCTGACGTCAGGAAGCGAATTCTGCTGCCCCGCAGGCGGTTCGCAGCGCCGTTGCAAGTTCGACGGCAGCGGTAGCAGACAATTTCGCCGAGCGCCAGGCAATATGACCGTCGGGGCGAACCAGCACGGCGCCGGTATCCGGAATTCCACACAATTCCGGTCCCTCGAACATGAAGTCCCTGCCCACGACGAGCGCCTGGGACGGCACTCCAGCCGCCACCCGGGCCCAGGCGTCGGCCCAAGCCGCGCCGTCGCGCCCGGCGAGGAGGGTGAACCCCGGGATGATCAGATCGAGGATCGACATTCGCACCCCGTTCCTGGTGACCCAGCCGTGCGGTAGCCGGCCACCGGGCACCGCCACGGTGATGGGGTCGTCCGACGGCTTCGTCTCGTCCGAAGCGCCGTACACATAGCCGATTTCCAACTCGAGATGGTCGAAGTGCGGGCGTTGCTCGGGTACCGAGGCACCCAGTCGCATCCGCTCGGCGGCGGCAATCGCCGGATCCGAGCTCTCCAACCGGGCCGCCACTTCGAGGGTGTTGGACCCGATCCCGATCCCGCTGCCGGCCAACTTGACGGCGTTGTCGATACTGCTCTGCGCATTGGCCACGGCGACCGGGCGTCGCTCGGATTCATAGGTGTCCAACAGGTCTTCCGCAGCCCACTCTTGGATTACCGCGGCCAGCTTCCACCCGAGGTTGTCGGCATCGACGAGGCCGGTGTTCATGCCGAGACCGCCAGTCGGCGGAAACTGGTGCGCCGCATCGCCCGCCAAGAAGATGCGGCCCTTCCGGTACTGCCGTGCCGTGCTCGCACCCAGAATCCAGGTGCCGATGGTGCGGACGTCGACCTCCAGGTCCGGTGCTCCAACCGCGCTGCGGATCAGTTCTACGCAGCGCGCCGGAGTGTAGTCCGCCACCGTTTCCCGCGCGGGGTCGAAGCCGAAGTTGAAAGTCCAGCGGTTCCCGCCCATCCGAATGATCACACCGGGACAGGCGGTGTTGAGCACCCAGAACAGCAGGGCCGGGTCCTTATCGGCCCACTCGCTGAGATCGGCATGGAAGTAGACGTTGATCTGGCGCCCGAACTCCGGGATGCCCTCGACTTCGATCCCGAGGCCGTGCCGAATCGACCCAGCGGCACCCTCCGCCGCGACGACATAATCCGCGCTCAACCGCTCGGTCTCACCGCAGATCTCGACGGCAACGGCCACCGACGCGCCGAGATCTTCGACACCGGCGACTCGCGTCCCGAATCGGACTGTGGCCATGCCCTGCTCGTACACCGCATCCAGCAGCCGTTGCTGCACCCGATCTTGCGCGCACGATCCGATGGTGACCGGCGAGGCCCCCAGGCGTCGCGCCACATGCTCGGGCGGCGAGTCGGCGAGGTCGATCCGGCCGAATTCCTCACCCGCGACCGTGTGCTTCCAGACGAAACTCAGCCCGCAGTTGAGGTCGACGGCATCCTCGATGATGCCGTCGTAGATACCCCAGCTGCGCAGCAGCTCCATCGACCTGGTGTTGACCACATGGGCGCGCGGGTGCGGGTTGATCCCGTCGTACTGATCACACACGATGCTTCGAATCCCGTGCCTGCCTAGCACGTACGCGGTGGCCAGCCCGACCGGACCTGCCCCGACGATCAGCACCGGAGTTCGTTCATCCGCGCTCACGGACGCCTCACCAGTTCCGCGAACGGCTCCCCCGATTCGAACCGCGCGATCAGCTCTTCCGGATCGAAGTCGACACCAATCGGATTGGTCACGAACGCATCGGATTCGAAGAACGCCTGGGTCTCCTCCTCGGTGTCGAAGCTGTCGATCTGCAACTCGATCTGGTTGCCGTCGGGGTCCTGGTAGTACATCGACATGGTCGGGCCGTGGTTGACGCACCAGAACGGCTGCACCCCTTCGGACTTCAGCCTGCGATAGGTGCCGAGCAGATCACCGAGCGAATCGTAAGTGAAGGCCACGTGATGCAGGCCGGTGTGCATGTCCTCGGGCCGCTGCGACGCGCCGGTTGCAATGAAGGCGACCCGGTGGTGCTCGTCGTCGTAGGTCATGAACGCGAGCTGGTCGTTGGCGAACGCCACACGTCCCTCGAGGACCCGCACGTACCAGTCCTTCATCTGCTGAAGCCGATTCGTCCGCAGCACGATGTGCGCGAGCTTGACGGGTGACGCCATCGTTGACACCTCCGGTAGAGAGATCAAATTCTCTTGAATGCAACACAAGAGACCGTAGCCATGCTCATGAATGAGAGTCAAGAGATGGGGCGTTCCGCATCACCGTCCACCGGTAAGACCAAGGTCGTCACTGGCGAGCACGGGTGACTGCACTGCGGCTCCGAACCGGAACCGCGGCAGGCAACGTCGATCAGCGACCGGTCAACGTGGCACCTTCGCGATCGCGGCAGCGACCAGCGAATCGATGATGAGATCAATGAGATCACCCAACGGGCGATCGAGCCGACGGGTACTGACCAAGATGCCCTCGAACAGCACGTGTGCCACGTCGGCGACCAAGTCGATATCAGCCCCCTCGGGCAACCGACTCGCGATCGCGGCGAAAAGCCGCTGCTCCATCCACTGGTGAACGTGCTGATACGCGGCGCACACCGATTCGGACTCCGCCATCCGCTCGTATGCCTCCCGGTGCAGCGCCCGGTACGGCTGCACCTCGGCCAGCAGTGCGACCAGTTCGTCACGCGGGTCGCCGCCGATGGCCGGATCAGCCTCGACCTGGTCGCGCGCGGTCTCGAAGATCGAGCTCAAGGCCGCCGCGAAGAGATCGTCCTTGGTCGGGAAGTACCAGTGCACCGCAGCCGCGGCGATTCCCGCCGCGCGCCCGACCGAGGTGATGCTCGTGCCGCGATATCCGTTCGTCACGAACAACTCCACCGCCTGCCCCACCACGGCAGCCTCGCGCTCGGCCTTCGGGATGTGCTGTCGGTTCCTGGGCATAACGCGAGCTTACCCCTCGACGACGGCCTCTTGACTGTGAGTCATGAAATGCTCTTAACTCGGAGCCAAGAGCGGCGATGGTGCCGCGCCGATGATCGCGGAGGTAGTGGAATGCGTCTCTACAGCACCACGGTCGGCATCGCTCGAGAGGATCGGCCGGGCCTGCTTTCGGTTCTCGACCTGCCGTATCGGGATATCGGTCAGCTACTCGACGGACCGGGGCTAGCCGCCGCACGGGATGCGGCGACCATTCGCGAGCTCCCGCTCGGGGAGGCAACGCTGCACGCCCCGGTCCGCAGGCCCGGCAAGGTGGTCATCGTCGGGCTCAACTACCCCAGTCATGCCGAAGAAGCCCTCGCCGCCTTCGCGGCGATCGGTCGCGCCGACATCGAGCTGCCGACAGAACCCAATATGCAGATCACCGCGGGCTCCGCGGTCGCCGACCCGGGAAGCCCGATCGTGCTGCCTCCGGTTGCCTCCGACGAGGTGGATTATGAAGGTGAACTCGCCGTCATCATCGGCAGTGCGGCGACGAATGTCCCCGTCGCGGATGCCTGGGATCACGTGGCCGGCCTGACGGTCGCTAATGATGTCGGCGCGCGCGATATTCAGCGTCGCGCGATGACCGGCGACGCTGTCGCATCGATCGCTGTGGCCAAGAGCTTCGACACCTTCAAACCACTCGGACCATGTCTGGTCAGCGCCGACGAATTCGCCGCGGACGTCGACCTGGCGATCCGGACGCGCGTGAACGGTGAACTGCGCCAGGACGATCGGACGAGCAGCTTCATCCACTCCATCCCCGAGCTCGTCTCCCACCTGTCCCGGTTCCACACGTTGCAACCCGGTGATGTGATCTGCACCGGCACCCCGAGTGGCGCCGGCTCCTTCTCCGGTCGGTTCCTGCGCGCGGGCGACGTCATCGAGATCGATGTGGAACGCATCGGTGTGCTGAGCAATCGGGTGGTGGCGGCATGACCCCGCCAGCAATTCCCGTGCCGCTGGCCGAAAGACGTTTGCCCGCAACCACATACGAACTGCTCACCCGATCCGCGCGGCGCCGCCCCGGTGCGCCCGCCCTGCACCTGCTGCCCGGTGGCAACCGCTGGGACGAACCGCAAACCTGGACGTATGGCGATCTGCTGGCACGGGTCAACCAGGCCGCGAACCTCTACTCGGCCCTGGGACTCGAACCCGGCGGTGTTGTCGGGCTGCTGCTGCCGAATACCGGTACCACCTATGCGGCGCTCCTGGGCGCACAGGTCATCGGCATCGCCAATCCCGTCAATCCGATGCTCGCCACCGAACACATCATCGAGATCATGCGGCTAACGGACGTCCGGATACTGGTCGCGCCGGCGCCCGAACTCGATCCCGCCGGCTGGTACAAGGCGTGCTCGGTCGCCGAGGCCCTGCCACGCCTGCGGGCACTGATCTCCGTGGGAGGGGCGACAAGAGCCGCGTCCCCAGCCTGGGTGGGCGATTTCGATCTCTTCGCCGATGCTCAGCCCAGCGAACACCTCATCGACGAATATCGTTCGACGGCAACGGATATCGCCGCTTACTTCCATACCGGGGGCACCACCGGTGTGCCGAAGGTCGCGCCACATACGCATGCGAATGAGGTGTATGTCGCCTGGGCGCTGAGCGAGCACGCAGTGTTCGATGGGGATGCCGTGGTGCTCTCCGGTCTGCCGCTGTTCCACGTCAATGCCATCCTGGTCTCCACGCTCGCCCCGCTGTTGAAAGGCGGCGCTGCCGTTTCGATGGGCGCACTCGGGTTCCGGGACCGGGAGGCGATGACGGACTTCTGGCGGATCGTAGAGCGGTATCGGATCACGACGTTCTCGGCCGTGCCGACGGTGTACGCCGCATTGCCGCCGGTCCCGGACGGCGTCGACATCTCCAGTTTGCGGGCGGGCATCGTCGGCGCGGCGCCCCTGCCGAATCGCGTCCGCACCGAATTCGAATCCAACACCGGGGTACCGATGGTCGAGGGCTACGGTCTGACCGAGGGCACCTGCGCGAATACCTTCACACCGCTCACTGGCGGACCACCAGGAACCGTCGGTCTTCCGCTGCCCTATCAGGATGTCAAGGCGATTCGACGGGGGCCAGACGGTCTTTCGTTCACCGACTGCGCCGTCGGTGAGACCGGAGAACTGGCCATCAAGGGGCCCAGCGTTTTTCCGGGCTATCTCCGGCCGGGGCCGAACGGACCAGCGCCGGATCCGACCGGCGTGGTCATCGACGGCTGGTTGCTCACCGGCGATCTCGGTCGCGTGGATGGCGACGGCTTCGTCCATCTCACCGGGCGTGCCAAAGACGTCATCATCCGCGGCGGCCACAACATCGACCCGCGCCTGGTCGAGGAGGCGATGCTGGCGCACCCTGATGTTGCGGCGGCGGCCGTGGTGCCACGGCCGGATCCGCACGCCGGTGAGGTGCCCGCCGCCTACCTCGTCCTGCGCAACGGGGCGAATCCTGCTCCCGGAGAGCTCGAGGAATGGGCGCGCCGACACGCACCGGAACGTGCGGCCGTCCCCAAGTTCGTGCACACGGTCCAGGCGCTACCGGTCACCGTGGTAGGCAAGGTGAACAAGGTGGCGTTGATTCACGATGCGGTCGGTCGAGTTGTGCGCGAAGAACTCCGGAGTGCCGGTCTCGCCGCAGAGGTGACGGTGACTGATCGCGGCGGCCGGGCTCACGCCGGAATCCGGTTATCCGTTGATCCAGGAGCGGATCGCCTCGACGAGCTGACCGACCGCCTGTGCGCGTACTCGTTCTCCTACAAGCTCGGCGATCCGAACCCGTAACAGTCAGCGACGCATCAATCTTCCCTCACTGCTTGCTTTTCTCGGGATGAGCACCCGTTCCACGCACATGCCCCAGAACCGTCCACAATGCTCAACTGCCTCCACAGAATCGCCGTGTGGCTCAGATCATGCGGAAACGGTGAGCAACGGGAGGCCTTCTTCATGTTCAGGCCGACGCTCCCGACCACTGCCGAGTCCACCGCCGACTGACGTTAGAGGCTGAAGTGGGTTGGGTACGAGAGTTGGGGCCGCTCCTTCCGAAACTCCCGGATCTGCCCGAGCGTGGGCAGCCAGTCGTAGAGGAGCTGCTTGGCCGACATCAATTCCACTCCTGCCGCCTGCATCCGTTGCAAGCCGTAATCGTGCGCGGCCTTCGGTGAGTACACGCAGTCATGGACGACGGCGACGCGTTTACCGGCCTCTTGCAGACCCAAGGCCGAGTGGCAGACGCAGATGTCGGTCTCCGTCCCAACGAGAACGGTGGTCGACCGATCGAGGGAGTCGAGTGCCTCCATGATCCGCGGGTCGCCGGCAACACCGAAGGACGTCTTCGGATAGATTTTGCTTGATGCGGGAAGAGATTCCACGATGGCATGGTGAGTTGGCCCGTTCTTCTCCGGGTCCTCTTCCGCCACGACGACCGGGATGCTGAGACCTCGTGCGACTTCGACGACCCATGCGGCGTTTTCAAATACGACGTTGAGGGCGCTGCGGTCGACATCGCGTCGCCCGGGAGGGTAGAAGCCGGGTTGCATGTCGATGACGAGCAGGACCGTGTCTTGGATATCGAGAAATTTCATGGTCAAGCGTGCTCCGAGGTTGTGGGCTCTTCCTGGGTTCTTGCTAGGTATTTCCGGCAGATCGCGCGGGCTTTGCGAGGCGAGAGCGGAGGACCGTGGCCCGGATACGCGACGGCGAACTCCAACGAGAGAAGATGCGTCATCGTCGCGCGGTAGTCCGTCGCACTGGAGTGGGCCAAATCGTCCAGGAGCGTGCCGTCGTACAGTGCGTCGCCGGTGAACAGCGCCCCGGATTCGCTGTCGAGAAACCCGAGACTGCCGGGAGAATGCCCCGGCAGCTCCAGGACGGTCAGCCGCCGCGAACCGAGGTCGATGCTGTCGTTTTCGACGAGCGTCTGCGTTGCGGCTGCCGCACGGACGTGGAAACTGTCGATGTCGAAGTGTTCCTCGGGCACGGCGTCGAGCAGAACTGGCGGTAGCCGACTGCCAAGGACATTGAGAGTCGTCCCGAGATGCTTGCACAGCGCATCGGCGTAGAGGCTCGCCGCGCGCGGCTGGCGCACCTCGTCGGCCTCGGACTCATGAACGCCTATGTCGTCGAACTCGTAGGCTCCTCCTGCGTGGTCGAGGTGCGCGTGTGTGAGCAGCAGGAGCGGCGACCGCGCGAAGAGGTGCGGAAAGCTGTTGCGCAGCGATGCGATACCGAGGCCGGCGTCGATGAACACATCGCGGTCAGATCCCTGAAGGTGCCAGATACTGGCCCGCAACAAGGGATGCACGTACGGCTCTGTGATTCGTGTGATCCCGGCCCGGTATTTGGTCTGGACGAACCACGCGGGTGCCACATCCAACGTCATGGGTTTACTCCGTTGCATTCGCGCCTGGCATCGGTTGGGCGTTTGCCGGGTTGGCGATCGGCGCGTCACGCAGCTGAGGCGCGAACAGCGCGCAGCAGACTGCCAGAACGCATAGCGCGAGCAGCAACCCAATGACCGACCAGACGGATCCGGTGGCACTGTAGAGCAGCGTGGCCGCGAGAGGGGACAGCCCACCGAAGATCGCCGCGGAGCCTTGGTATGCAAGCGACATGCTCGTGTAGCGGGACTCGGTCGGAAACATCTGCGCCAATAGGGTGGCGAGGGCGGCGTAAGCGCCGCTGCTGGCGAACCGCATCGCCGAGAAGACGACGAAGATCAGGATGTGGGAAGAGCCCGAGAGCACGACGAACTCCGCGAGTCCCAGCAGCCCCATCGCGACAACCCCGGCGATGAAGACGCGCACCCTGCCGAGGCGGTCACCGAGCCACGCGCTGGGCAGGGTCGCGAGCAGTTCGAAGAACGAGCCGACGGTGAGGACGTTCAGAATGAACGTTGCTGACAGGCCAACCGCATCGCCGGTGGCGTAGGCGGTGGCATAGGTCGTGACGATGTAGTAACCCCCAGACGGCACGGCGACCATGCCGATGGCCAGCAGAATGGGTTTCCAGTTGTGGACCACAGCGAACTTGAGCGGAAGGACCGTCGCTGCCTGGCTCTGTGCCTTGGCGTCGTCGAAGACGGGAGACTCCTCCACTTTCGCCCGGACGTAGATCCCCACCGCGATCAGTGCGGCGGAGATGAGGAATGGGCCGCGCCATCCCCACTCCTCAAGACTGTCCTGGCCGAGACTGGAGAAGATGCTGAAGACACCGGTGGCCAGCAGTCCCCCGGCGGGATTGCCCAGCTGGGGAAAGCCTCCGTAGAAGGTCTTGGACTTCTCGGGGGCGTGCTCAACGGCGAGGAGCACGGCCCCGCCCCACTCGCCACCCACCGCGACTCCCTGCACGATGCGGAGCGCGACCAGCAGGACGGGCGCCCAAGGACCGACGGTCGCGTACGTGGGCAACAGTCCAGTGAGGAACGTCGCCGCGCCCATCAGGATCAGCGTCGCGACCAGCGCAGGGCGCCGCCCGATCCGGTCGCCGACATGACCGAAGATGATCGCCCCCAGAGGGCGGGCGATGAACCCGACGGCGTAGGTGGCGAACGAGGCCGCAAGTCCTGTGATCGCATTGCTCGACGGAAAGAACACGGGACCGAACACAAGGGCGGCCGCTGTCGAGAAGACGTAGAAGTCGTACCACTCGACCGTCGTGCCGACGAAGGCCGCGAGCCCAGCCCTGCGGTGCTGACGAGACCCACCCGATGTCCTCATCGCGCCCTCCTGGCCGCATGCCACACGGCTGCACGGCCGTGTTCCGTTCCTGGTGTCCACGGCGGCGACGGGATGCGCTCCAGCCTGACGCCGGCTGATCTCCACGTGCCGCGAGGCGGTGTTCTGCCTGATGAACTCATGCCCGACCCATCTATTGGTCAAGTGTTCAGTAGACTATTGGACAGGAAGTTAATATGATGGGGCGCATGACGTCAAGGCCCACAGCCAAGAGGATCCGCAAAACGCCGGCGGAACGGCGCGCGGAGATCATCAACGCCGCGACACAACTCGCGCACCTCCACGGGCTGGACCGGCTGACCGTCCGCGACGTAGCCTCCGACGTCGGCGTGACTCCCGGACTGCTGCACCACTACTTCCCGCAGATCGACGACCTCATCGCAGAAGTCTTCACCACCGTGGTCGGCCACGACCTCGACGAGCTGCACGCAGGACTCGACGACATGGAACCTCTAGACGCCGCAAAGGACTTCCTCGCGCGGTCAATGTCCAACCAACGAACGCCAACACTGGCGTTGTGGCTCAGTGCGTGGGTGACCGCACCGCGACGCGAACCGCTCGCGCGGGAGGTCGAGATCCGCATGGCCGACGGCGTCAGCAAACTCGCAGACCTGATCCAAAGGGGCTACCACGCCGGCGTCTTCAACGCACCCGAACCGAAACTCGCGGCGTGGAGAATCCTGGTCGTCATGGACGGAACCCTCATCCAACGCTCCGTACGCACTGCCCAGTTCCCAGGCCAAAGCGTCGAAGGCATCCTCACTTCCGCGATGGAAAACGAACTAGGAGTCTCACTTTCCTAGCGCAACGTCTATGCACCTTGGTCCGATCAGGACCACAAATGAGCGAAGCCCACCGCTACCAGCAGCTTCGCAGCCACCTGTGCCACTGGTGATCTCGAACGCGCCTGCGCCCGCCGTTTACCGCCTAGGCGGTGAGCTTGATCAGTGTCGCCAAGTCGACGCCTTGGAGGTGTTCCGGCTGCTGTGGGTCCAAGGGGTAAAAACCGAACTTTTCGAAGAACGCCAAGCGCCCACCGGCATCTGAGGACTCGTCAGCTTTCAACGCGACATGCGAACATCCACGCTCGGAGGCTTCCACCGCGAAATGGTGCAGTAGGCGACGGCCGACGCCCGTTCGGCGAGCCCGCTTGGACACGCAGATCCAATCGATCTTGCAGTGTGGAGGGTCGACGTGCTCGAACGGCCCGAAGCACTCATTAAAGATCCGCCCGTCTGGCGGATACCCGTCAACCAGCCCCTGAATGAAGCCGACAATGTCGCCGTCGGTCCCCTCCGCAACGAGGCACGGGCGCTTGGAACGCCGGAAACTCCCTGCCATGGTCGCCCATCCCGCCTCAACGATCAGCGCTTCAACTTTGCGCAGGTCGTCGTCGAGTCGCCACCGCACAGTGACCATCGTTCGCCTCCCGTGTATCCCGGCCACCCGCATATCGGAAAGCAGGCTCGGCCGTTACCCCGGGGTTGGGGATTTTGAGACGCGGAAAGCGCGGCTCCGGCGGCGCCCTCCACGGCGGCGAAGCGCTGTGATCTGAACTCCCCTATGAGGCAGTGCAGTGGCAGGGAAGCGCCTAGAGGGCATTGGATAGTCTGGCGTTCCACAGCTACGAGAGACGCCAGGCGGACCACGTCTTCGTCATCCGCGCCAGGGCAGGGCACTCTCGTGGTGCTTCCTTCAACTGGCGATCGGGTTGCCGAGGATCCGGCCAGTGCGGCGCTTTTTGAGAGAAGGCGGGTCAGCATGGCCGCGGCGGACGAGGCAAACGACCATCGGCACTCGATGAGGTCCGCTACCACCCGCTGGGTTTCGTGGACGTTGGCTGCGACGTGCGGGTAGACGTGTCATGCAAGAACGGTCGGCACCGCAGCGTCAGTGTGGCCGAAGCTGTGTCCGAGCGGCTGCGGCCGGCGGGCACGGCGTGCTGCTGATCCACCACCACATCGACCAGCAGCACGAACCGCGCCCTCATGGCCTGGCTCAACCGCGGTCGCGGTGACCCGGGGTCCTCGTAGTACTCGCCGGAAAACGGGCGAACATCACCCCAGCAATTGCCGACTGAAGATGCTTCTCGCTAGGTGCAGACCGAGTACTCGCCCCCGAACGGCCTGCTGTCAGAGCTGCTGCCGCCAGGACGGATTCTCCAAGCGAGATTTCCGTTGGCGTCGAAGAAATCCACGTAGACGGGCAGGTTGTTGCGGTAAGAGTTGACGTGATCGCGCAGCCCGTAGACGAGGAGGGTCCAACAGCCGACTCCGGTTCGCTCGGTCACGAACCTCATGTCGTTGAATCCGGTGTTGTAGTACAGGCACAAGCCATTCGGTCGGCAGGCCTCAGCAGCCGAGGCCTGCGGTGCGGCCACGACGCCGGTGGTCGCCAGCGTCACTGCCGCAGCGACGGCGACCCCGCCTCGCCCTACCCGTCGGGTGAATCTCATCAGCATTTGCCCTCGCGTCCGATTGGTGCCCGGCCCGTTCCGGGCCCCTCCCGCACAAACGTCCAGATCGAAAATGTTGTTGTCCCGGAGCGAGCACATCACCCAGACGGCGGTCTCCGGCCTTCACGTCGTAGAGCTGCCACGAGGCGTACAGGTTCAGAAGCCCTTCCTCGAGGTCGGACCGCATAAGCAACCGTGCCAGCGCTGCTGTGCACGACACCCGTCGCACACGCCGAACCTCGCTGCGGTCCCCTTCAAACACCGCCGTTCCGGAGGGTCTGGGAGGGGTGGACGCCAAAGCGCTTGCGGTAAGACGAAGCGAACCGTCCGAGGTGGGTGAATCCCCAACGGTGGGCGACGTCGGAGACGCTGTCCGCTCCGGTCCTGAGTTCGGCGTGAATGCCGGCTGCGACGGCAGGTGTCGGCTCGACCAAGTTCCCAGCGCTCGAGCTGATGCCTGGGCCTCTCCAGCGTGGCGGGGTGCGCAAGGCGTACGAAGAGCACATCCCCCGGCTCTGACGACTGGAGAAAGCAGACAAGATCGATTGGATATTTGTTCGCTCACGACAATGGGCACGGCCCAAGCCTCGGCCATCCTCGGTATGGAGCGGTTGCGTCGAATCCGGGAGGGCTGGTCATGGTCGACGATATCGAAAACACCCGTCGCGGTCCGCGGATCGCGTTCGTGACCGGCGCACGCCCGGCCAACCATGCGACCACCTGGTTCAAACAGGCGCGCAACCGGCGGTGACCGCCCCTCTCGGCCGATACAGCACTGCGGCTCTTCGGTAATACGCAGTCTGCGTATTACCAAGATCAGCGAGCCCTGAACGGACCGCCGGCTCCGGCACTGCGCGCCTGCACGCGCTCCCGCACCGAGAGTTTTCGGCTTCATCCGCGTCGCGGAAGGTTGATCAACGAAGCGGACACGGGCTGCGATGCACGCGCCGCCACGCACCCGGGACATCGCTGATCAACACCGGCCTCGCTCGGGCAAGCTACCGCCACCCCTCTAACCGCCGAACGTATTTCGGCGGTTAGAGATCCGCGACCAAACCAATCGATCGACACAGAGGAATACCATGACCGCTACTCAACGCCGCTGGTTGACCCAGGATGCTTACGACCGGCTGAGGGACGAGCTCGTAGAACTGCTCGCCCACCGTTCCGCTGGTTCTGAACGTGGCGATGGCACGGTCGACAGCGAGTCCGACCAGTTCGTGGATGAGGGGCGTCGGCGCGCCCGCATCCGCCAGATCCAGGGGTTGCTGTACAACGCGGTGGTCGGTCAAGCACCACCGGACGACGGGATCGCCGAGCCCGGCATGGTCCTCACCGTCCGCTTCGACGACGGCGAGACCGAAACGTTCCTGCTCGGTGCGCGTGATGGAGCCGACCTCGACGGGCTTGCGGTCTACTCGCCCGAGTCACCCCTCGGGGCCGCCCTGTCTGGGGCCAGACAGGGCGAGCAACGGACGTACAGCGTTCCCAACGGTGGGACGGTGCAAGTAACGCTCCTGCGGGCGGTACCCCACGGGCACCACCGTCCGTAGACCGCTGGGTGCGCAGGTGTCGCGGTCAGTACCGTTTTTTAGCGTTGCTTAAAAGAACTGGACCTCGACCGGTGGCCGCGTGTTACGTTGCGGAAGTCCAGCTGATTCTCTTTGTTCCGCCTTGCCCTGGAAGAGGTGTTTTTGTGCCCCGGACCGCGCCGAGCGCGCCTCGCCGCACCGCGTAGCCGTCCCCGATGCAGTGACGCCACGGCGTCCTACCGGGACGGAATCCCGGTGCCTTACTCCAACCCGTAGGCTCCGCAACGGAATGCGGGTGTTCCGAGGCCGCTCGGCCTGCTCTTGCTGTCATCTCGTACCTCTCAGCAAGGAGCATCCGGGTGTCCGGCAACGACATCTCTCACCACCAGAGCACCATCAACACCTTCACCTGCGTACGGTGCGGACTGACCGTATCGGCCCTGGTCCCTGACGGCGGCCGGCGCAATCACTGTCCGGCCTGCCTGCACTCACGGCACGTCATCGACCAGGTCGAGGGCGGCCCGTCCGACTGCGGCTCGCGGATGAGCCCGATCTCCATCGCGGTGCTGCGCACCGGCGACTGGATGCTCATCCACCGCTGCGTGCGCTGCGACGAGCTCACCTCGAACCCGGTGTGCGCGGACGACAACCAGCTCATCCTGATGCGCATGGCCGTGCGCCCGCTGGCGCAGCCTCCGTTCCCACTCGAAGCGTTCGGCACGCTCTGAACGCTCGCTACGGAAAGGAGAGTTCAGCCATGCCACGCCGCACACAACCGAGCGGTCGCGGGCAGCGAAGCCGTCCGCAGCGGCACAAGGACGTGCTGCACAGCAATGGCGGTCACCGGGCGCATGACTTCCGGTGCGTGGGCTGCCGGCTCGACGTATCCCTCGTCGCGCCCGGTACCGCGCACCGCAACCATTGCCCGCACTGCCTGGTCAGCCAGCACGTCGACCACCGCATTCCGGGCGATCGCGCGGCCGACTGCCGCGGGCGCATGGAGGCCCTGAGCCTGACCGTCCGCGCGGACGGCGAATGGATGATCATCCACGAGTGCCTGTCCTGCGCCGAGCTCAGTGCCAACCGCATCGCCGGTGACGACAACGCGCTCGCCCTGATACGCCTGGCTCTCAGGCCGCTTCAGGACAGCCGTGCCACGGCCAGCACCCTGCTCGCCGCACTGTGACACCGCGACCGCGAACCATGTAGTGCCGGGGCGGATGCCCCCGCCCCGGCACCTACTACTCGCCCACCCCCTTTCGTGCTCGCCTCGGAAGAGGGTGGGCGAACTATCGAGGAACCACCTTGTCTTCCGTCATGCCCGAGATCCGCACCATCGCCGACGAGGCCGAGCTCGCCCAGTGGCACAACGGGTGCGGGTTCCGTCCGGTTGGGTGTGGCGGTGGCGAGGCTGGCCCGGACCCGATGGTCCACCAACCGGGCCGCGTTCTCGTCCCAGCCAGCCGCCGCATGTGGGTCCTTCGGTGTGGTCGTCCTCCGCGAGCTGGACCAGACGTCGGTTCCGGGGGTCCGAACCTTCCGCTTCGATCTGAATCGTTGGTGAACCCAATTTGAATCGGCATCGTACCCCTCTATCTATTGCGTACCGCGCCGGAAAATGGCGTGCTGGTAATTGCCAGCACTGCGGACAGAGCGCCGACCGCGATGTACCTGGGGCAGTTATGACCGACAAGCCGGGAACCAGTAAGGCGATGGATCTTATCTCGGCCATTGTGGCGGGCGATGCAGAGATCCAGGACGGCACCGCTGAACTCAAGGAGGAAGGAATATCTTTTCCGGAAGAAGCCCCTTACCACGCTGAAGGGAGAGTCGAACAGGGACAGGTCGAGGCTGTGTCCCACGAGTGTGCGGTCATGACTGTCGGCCATGAGGGCCTTTACCTCGTCTCGGCCCGACACGGGGGTGCACGGCCACTCGATCGGGTTGCTGTCAGCGAGGAAGCCTTCGAGAATTGTTGGCGGAGTCTCTACTCGCCGCGAGGCAACTGGGTGTTCGACGTGAGATCATCTAAGGCTCGGTTCGCGTCGCGCTGCGCCGCAGGAGGTGACGCGAGGATGGTCACCGGAGAATTGTGGATCGCGCGGGTCACGCCCCCGGAGAACGGTGAAATGAGGGAACTGCTCGCGCGTGCCCGGGGGCTTGACGTGTGGGAGCGGCGCGCCGACATGCTGATCGTGGCGGCTGACGAGCTGGTGCTGGCCGAGTTGGAGCGTCGTGGGATCGGTCACGTCGAGCGATTGCTCCCGCTAGCCGAGTTCGAGGAGCGTGCCCGACACCGAGCGGAGGGCGCGGAAGGAGAAGGCTCGACATGAGTATCATCGCGAGTATCCGGGCGCGCGACGGGATCGCGTCGCTGCACCGACTTTTAGCCAGCTCGGCCGGCCTGGACGTCTGGGAAGTGAAGCCGGACCACCTCGTTGTCCAGGCCACTGAGGCACAAGCGGACCGGATCCAGCAGATGGGTTACGTCGTCGAGCAACTGCAGACAACGGAGCGCTATCTGTCGTCGTTCGGTGCACAGCTGACTACCGGCTACCACTCCGCGGAGTCGCTCGAGACGGACATGCGCCAGCTCGCCGAACGTCACCCTGAGATCGCGGAGGTGCACGAGATCGGCCGCAGCGTGGAGAACCGCCCGATCCTGGCGCTTCGGATCGGCGAGCGGAGCGACAGCACGCTGAAGATGCTTTTCCTCGGCTGTCACCACGCTCGGGAGTGGATCGCCGTTGAGATCCCGTACCTGCTCGCCGAGCACCTGTTGGAGAACGCCTCATCCTCCTCGGCCGTGCAATCGTGGCTCCGAAAGGGGGAAGTCTGGGTCGTTCCGATGGTGAACCCGGACGGCCACGAGCACACGCGTACGAGCAACCGGTTGTGGCGGAAGAACCGCGCCCGGAATCGAGACGGAACCGTCGGGGTCGACCCGAACCGGAACTACGGCTACATGTGGGGCACGCTAGACATCGACACTTCCAGTCATGTACCGGGAGACGAGACCTACGTCGGCACGAGAGCGTTTTCCGAGCCGGAGGTGCGGGCGGTCCGTAACCTGGTCGGACGCGAATTGTTCTCCGGCGTACTTACCTACCACAGCTACTCACAGCTGATCCTCTTCCCATGGGGCTACACCACCGACCCCATCAACGACACGGCGAGCCGGCAGCTCATGGAGGACGTCGCCGGCGACATGCAAAACGCGATTAACGGGGTCCACGGAGAAAAGTACACCGTCACTCAATCGTCCGGCCTCTATCCCACCGCGGGAGACACGACCGATTGGACCTACGGAGAATTCTACGTGCCCTCTCTGACCGTCGAGCTCCGTCCGCAGACACACGCGGAAGGTGGGTTTATCCTTCCGCCGGACCAAATTCGGCCGACCTGGGAAGAGAACGAGCCCGCGGCTCTGAGCTTCATCGGCCGAGTGTTCGGCAACTAGGCATTCTCGGCGCACAGGCGAGGAAACGACCTGGTGAGCGACGAGAACGAATCGCGCGGCGCGAGCAGCAGAATCCCTGGCAAGGTGCCGACTGATCGAACTAGCGGCGCCCCACCTGGATGCCTGGTCCGGCCACCGTAACCGGACCAAAGATCACGGAGGGATAATGCGATGTCAAAACTGGAGCCTCGTCTGCAGGCGGCAATCGAGCAGAGCCGTTCCCGCGCCGTGGCGTTGGGACAGTCGGCCGAGCGGGTGAACCAGCACGAGGCGTTCACCGTCACCGTGTTGCACCAAGAGAGTGTGCTCGCCACCGAGGCACCCAACGACCGTTTGGGCGGACTGGAGGACCTCAAGCGGCGCGCCGAGGCGAGCGAACAGCCGGTGATCTCGTTGCTGCGGGAAATAGGCGTAGAGGTGCGCACGGTCCACACCCTGGCCAACGCGGTGACGGCGCGCCTAACCCCACAGCAGATGGAAAGGGTCGCTGAGTTAGACGAAGTAAAGCGCCTGACCCTCGAGGCACCCGACCAGGTCACCTGCATGAACGAGAGTCCCCTCACGATCGAGGTGCCGCAAGCCTGGGAGGACTTCGACGCCCAGGGGCGGGGCATCAAGGTCGCGGTCCTCGACTCGGGAGTCGACGCGAACCACCCGGCGCTCGCCGGCAAGGTTGTGGACAACGTGAGCACCGCCGGGGAGGGCACCGACATCCCCGGCGAACACGGGACGCACGTCGCCGGGACGATCGCGAGCAATGACCCCGTGTTCCGCGGGGTGGCCTTCCATAGCGAGATCATCAATATCAAGGTGCTTACCTCGACGGGCTTCGGCGAACCCCAGTTCGTCATCGATGGCCTCGAGCAGGCGGTGCGGCGCGGGGCACACGTCGCGAACCTCAGCCTCGGATGGAGCGAGCCCTTTCACAGCTGGGTGTGCGACGACGCCGATTGCATCCTGTGCCGCGCCGCCGACAACGCGTCGAGGCTGGGCGTAACGGTGGTGGTCGCGGCCGGGAACGAAGACAGCTTTGCTTCGGACGGGCAGTCCAACATTCGACACCCCGGGGCGGCGCGCAACGTCATCACGGTGGGCGCGATCGACAAGGCCAAGATGCTGGCCGACTTCTCGAGTACGGGTCCCTCGAGCGGCCGGCTCAGTCCTGGATCGGGGATCCGGCTTACCAAACCGGACCTGGCCGCTCCCGGGGTGTCGATCACGTCCGCCATCCTGAATGGCACGTTCGCACCCCTGAGCGGCACGTCGATGGCCAGCCCGCACGTGGCCGGAGTCGCAGCTCTGATCAGCGAGGCGGACCCGGCCCTTCTGCCCAGGATGATCAAGAAGCTGCTCGAGGACACCTCGGAGCCGCTGCCCTTCGGACCGAATCAGGTCGGCTACGGCTCGGTCAACGCCTACGCGGCCCTGTTGAGGACGCGCATGAAGTAGCGACGTGAGCGCGCGTACTGCGGGAAGAGCACTGGGGGTCGCCGTCTCGACGAAAATCGGGCGGCCCCACCAGTCTCGCTAGGTTCGCTTTGCACGTTGCCGTGGCTCGGGTTCGTCCCCGATGACGTGGCGTCGGCACCGCGAGCGGCGGTGGCACGGCTGGCCGAGCACCTGCAGGTCGACCCGGATCTACGGGCGGCGGGCGAAGACGCGGACGGATCATCTGCGGCGGGTGAACTCGATTATGGAGAGATGGGTACAAACGTGCCGGCGCGAGCTCAAGGCAGGGGCGTTCAGGATGAGCCGTCGCTGCCGCAACCAGGCTCCATCCGCAGCCTGGACACGATCCGGTAGTCGACGTGAACCTCGCGGTATGTGACGCCCGCGAGAACGGGGTCTGGGAGGTGGGTGCGCTCGCTGCCGGACACCGACTCCTCGCCGGGATGGCCTGTGAACTCGACCTGGGTGTCCGGCACTTCGTGAAAGCGCATCTCCCGCGCGTACACCATGCTGGTGAACGTCACCTCCGCTGCTCCATCGACTGTCACTGGTTCACATCCCGTCCAGTCGGCCTGGGCCGCTTGGGAGGCTCCCGCCGTGGCCCGCCTGACGCCCAGCGTTCGGTGGGTGTGCTGGCCTGGGCGCCACGTCTGGCTTTTCCCCCTGCTCGCTCCCGTGGGCGTTGACCGCCCTTGGTGGGACGGCTCGTGTCCTCGTCACCGACGGCTTCCCCGACATCTTCGACCGCTTGGTCCACAGTTCGTCCGACCTGTTCGACGGCGCCTCTGGTGGTTTCACCCACCTCTTCGACGGTCTCGCCGACGTCTTCTACCGCTTCACCCGCACCGCGCCCGACGTCCTTGACGGCCTCACCTGTACCTCCCCCGACCTCTTCGACCGCCTCACCCGCACCGCGCCCGACCTGCTTGACCGCCTCACCAGCTCCCGCACCGATACCCTTGGCCGCCGACTCCACGCCCCGGGTCACGTGTTCGAGGATTTGCGGGTTGCGGTCGATCGTCTTCAGCACTCGGTCCAGGATCGCGGCGACGTTGTCGAGGCGAACCTTCAACAGCGCCTGCGCCTCGACGCCCTTGATCTCGAGCGCTACGCGCCCCAGTGCCGCGTCCACCCCGACATTGAGCTTGAGCAGGTCCAGGACCTCGGCTTGCAGGGACACCCGGGCGCGGAGATCCTCGACCTCGAGGCTGATCTCGTCCACTTTCAGGACAGGGACGTCCAGGAAAACATCCGGCGGCTCGTTCGCCTCGCCGCCCAGCTCGAGTTCGTCGTAGCTCTGCTGTTCGTCGGTGTCGCCATCCTCCGGCTCGACCTCGAACCGGTCCGCGCCGGCTTCTTCCGATGCACCCTCGGACATGTCTCCCACACCCCTGAAATGTCCTGGAGGTTCGTGACGCCGTGCCGCCAAGGTAAACCCGCAACGTCGCGGGCACCGGGCAACGAGCGACCGGAAATCTGCCGGTAGCCGACCGTGAGTCGGCTGGGCCGCCATCGCTGCCACACGACTCACGGCCCGTTTCGCCACCGCGGATCCAGGGTTGGTGCGGCTGAACCGCCCCTATTTGTGCTGCAGCCCTGGCTCAGGGGCATGTCGACGTTGAATCCGGACCCGCTCTCGGTTCCTGGGCGCATGTGGTCGTGCGGCGCGTGTGGATATGGACGCCTCCGCGTGCTCGGCCGTGGGCGAGGTCGGCGGCGCGCAGACAGCAGCGCACCCACATGTTGAGTTGCATTTCCTTGGCCAGCCGCGCTCGTGCGTAGAGCAGATTCACCAGCCGGGTGCTGGGGCGCGCCCAGGCTTCGATCTCGAATCGAACCGCCTCTTCCTCCGGCCAGGCGCGGAACTCGATCTGCCCGGCTTCGAGGTGCCCCCGCAGCGTCACCATCCGAAACGAAGTGTTCTCGCAGGCCACAACCCGGACCGGCGCGTTCCACGGCCCCGGCATCCGGACCACGAGCTCGTCACCGACCCGCAGGCCACCTTCCCTACCTCGGGTTCGTTGCACCGTCGCGACCTCGCGCGGGAAGGCTCGGTTGAGATCAGTCATGACCACCGCCATCAACGTGGGGGCGTCGAGGTCGCCGGCCTCGATCCGCACGCTGAAGGTGCGGTGGAACAGCTGGCCGGTCCCATCACCGACCAGCTGGCAGCGCTCGTCGATGAGGTCATCGGACAACGCAGGGGGCAGGTCCGACTCATCTCCGCACTCCTCGCTCCGGTGCAGCGGCGTGATCTGCCACAGGTAGCGCCACGAGATCAAGGCCATGCCAAGCAGCAAACGCGCCACCGCGAGCGCGCGGCGGACGAAAGAACCCTTGGACGCCACAACGGCACTCCTTTCGCGTGGATTGCCCGGGCCGGGCATGCTCGTGTCATGCCCCGAAACGCCAGCGATGACACGGGGAGGACCAGTGGTCGTTCGGACACTGCACCAGGTCGGGCTGCGCAGCACCCATCTGCAGGTGCTGTCGCTGGGGTCGGTTCTGCTGTGCTTGGGCCTGTGGGTCAGGGCCAAGACCGTCGACGAGGAACAGCGCGGCAACGCCGAGCGCCGAGCCCTGTTCACCGGTTTGTGGCCACCAACGCTGTGGTTGATTGGTGCTTCACTGCACGAACTCGAACGAAGTCGCGATGCGCGCTCGACTGCTCCGCGGCGTTGACTACGTCTCAGCTCTGGGGAACTTGCGGCACCGCCAGGTGAATTTCACCGCTGAGCAAGTCCAACCGCCGGAATGGCACTTCGACACCTACCGCCAATACCTCGCGCGCGAACGACCAGGCCCGCCGGAGCCCGGCGGCGCCTGGGAGATCGCCTGCCGACTCGTCCGGGACTACGAGTTCTCGGTGCCTGCGATCGTCCGTGCCGTCTACGACGGCCGCGACCCCCTGCTGGGGCGGGACCTGCTCCTCGAAGGGCGCTTCCACGGGTTGCGCTTCTACATGGGCGTGCGTGTGACCCATGTGGTCGACGAGACGCGTGGCGGCTCGCAGCAGGTGTGGGGCTGGGCTTACGCGACGCTCGAAGGCCACCTCGAGCGCGGCAGGATGAGCTACGAACTCGTCAAGGACCTGGAGTCCGGCAAGGTCGAGTTCGTGATCACCGGCTTCTCGCAACGCTCGCCCGCCCTGGGCCCGATCACCCGGCTGGGCTGGTCGCTGTTCGGCCGCCGCACCCAGCTGCGCTTCTACCGCCAGTGCGGCGCACGCCTGCGCAGGCTGGTGCAAGACCGCCTCACAGGTGCCACCGCAGCGGCGACCGTCCTGCACGATGGAGACCTGGTGCTTGCGCCCTCCGGCATCCACCCCACCGTCGGCGATCTGCTCACCGTGCGGTGGCACCATCCGGGTATCCGAGGTGCTCTCCACGGAGATGGCAAGTGAAGGCGTACAGCAATCAGATCCCGCTTCCGCATTCGCTACCCCGTTGGAGGCCGGAACGCTGCCCTTGCCGAATACCTCATCCGGCTTGGTGGGGTCCGGTGCATGGGATGTCGAGCGCGGCCGGTCGAGCCGACGCTTCCGCGCGGCTGGTGATCTTGGGGGCATGATGATCGACCCGTGCTGCTGCGACCGGCCTACCTGCCACCAGCGTCAAAGGCGCCGAGATCGACCGGTGGTACCGGTCTGATCCACGTACCCGATCTGCACGACCCGTCGGTAGCCAGCGTGCCGATGGACGGCTGCATCATCGCCCACCCGTACGGTTCCGACGAGGTGCTGACCGAGCTGCTGCACCGGGGAATCCCGGTGGTCACCATCGAGGAGGACCCGGAACGGCCCGAGTTCACCTGGGCGGTCCGGCTCGACTACACCACCGCGGTCTCAGCCCTGCTGGACCACCTCCGCGATCAAGGCGCACGCGATGTCGTGCTGCTCACCGGAACCGAGGACAACGCGTGGAACCGGCGCACCCGGGAGACCTACCTCGCCTGGAGCCAACGGAACGGCCGTGCAGCGCGCACCGACCTGCTCAGCGAAGGTCTCAACACCGATGACGCGGCGGCGGTGTTCCGCCCGCTCCTCGCGAGTTCCGAACGGCCCGACGCGGTGGTAGTCGCCACCAGCGACTTCGCCGCGATCGCCGCAGAGGTCGCCGCGGCCCAGAAACTCCGGGTGCCGCACGACCTGATGATCGCCTCCCTGACCGACTCCGAGCATTCGCGGGTCTCCGCTCCGCCGATCACCGCGATGGACCTCAAGCACGAAGGACTCGCGAAGCGCGCCGTCGAGCTCATGCTCGCCAGGCTCGCCGGCGCCGAGACACCTGCCGAAGCCGCCGTCCTCTCCCCCACCCTGCGTCTTCGTCAGTCGACGCAGCGAAGGCCCCGAGATGCCCGCCCGCGGCGCTGATCCGGTCAAGCCAAGCCGATCACCTTGGGAACGAAGAGGATCGCGACGTAGTAGGCCATGAACTGCACGCCCGCGTGCATTCCGTACAGGCGGTTGGCAACGCCGGCGACCATCGCGATCAGCAGCGTGGCCACTACGCCGAAGGCGCCGCCTTCATACCAGGAGATCACCACGATCAGGCCGGCGAAGGCACCGATCAGCGCTTCGTGGCTGACTTTCCGCATGACCCACAGGCTTGCCGCACGGGCGAAGTTCATGCTCAACGGGTAGGCCACGATCGCGGCGAGCGCCACGCCGACCAGGCCGGTCGGTTGTTGAGGCCTGGATGAGGCGCCACTCCGTGCCCGCTGCGGAGGGCTGCCAGAACGCCGATCGCGGCGCACCGGCGGACCCGCGCGCTGAGGCTGCCACGCGTCACAGCCATCCCGGCGCCCGTCACCTAGCTCCGAATTCGGATTTACATATCCGCCAATGTTCTTAGTTGTCAACCAGAACAAAACGACTGTTGCCGTCTTAGTCGAACGCTGCTTTACTTCAGGCAGGACCGGAGCCCGATCGACCCTCGCGTCGATCCAACTCGTCGTGGGCGCGGCATCGAGATCAGCCAACCCGAGGATCGCCGTTTCCACGGTGTCGTTCAGGAGGACCCGGCATTGGCCGTTCAGCACAACCCGCATGTCACCACCACCGGAGGCACCCGCGCGCGGCAGCAACGCCGCGCCTGGGCTGGTGGTCGCACTGCTGGGAAGAGAACTGCCGTCTGCACTACCGGCGCGCCCGTGCATCGGCGATGTGGGCCGGCACCCCAGCCGCCACCGGCAGTGGTCGGCGGATCAGCTGCTCACCGGCTAGCAGCTGATGACCCGGTCGGAGATCGACAACAGCACCGACGAGAAGAGGAGAACCGCCGTGGAACTCGAACTCATCCGAGGTGGCGTCCGCGAACTGAACAGGACAAGAACCGGCAAGCCGTACACGCGGTTCGAGGTGCGTCCCTCCACACCGGTGATCGGCGCAGAACTCCGAGGAGTTGATCTCGCTGCCGAGCTCGATGGCGAACTACGCGCCGAACTGCGGCGAGCCTTGCTGGAGTTCAAGGTGATCTTCTTCCGCGACCAGGAGATCACCTCGACGCGCCAACTCGAGATCGCCCGCATCTGGGGCGAGCCGGAGGCGAACCCGTTCTTCCCCACCGGCGACGAGGTCAACATCTCCCGGCTGGCCAAGGACGGCCAGATGTTCGGAATGGAGAACGTCTGGCATTCAGACCACTCGTTCCTGGCCAAGCCGGCCCGCGGCGCCGTCTTGCGCGCAGCGGAAGTGCCCGCCAACGCGGGGGACACGATGTGGGCCGACATGGCGGCCGCGTACGACAACCTCCCGGAAGACGTGCGGACCCTCATCCACGGGCTGGAAGCAGAGCACGACTGGATCTCCACCTGGGGCCGGATCCTCCCGGACGACAAGCGGGATGCGCTCCGCGAGGAGCTTCCGACGGTCGTGCACCCGGTGGTCAAGGTCCATCCCGAAACAGGTCGCCGCACCCTCTACGTGAACGAGCCGTTCACCGTCAGCATCCTGGGAATACCCGAGGCCGAGGGGCAAGCCCTCCTGGAGTACCTGCGCCTCCAGGCGCGAGTACCCGAGTACCAGGTGAGGTTCCGGTGGGCACCTGGTTCGGTTGCGATCTGGGACAACTGGGCCGTCCAGCACTACGCGATCAACGACTACTACCCGAGCCGCAGGGTCATGGAGAGAGTGGCGATTGCGGGTGACGGCTGGGACTGATCACCCCTCCGATCACCGAGAGGTCCGGAACATACGGCGTCTGACGCCGATTTCCCGTTGGACGCTACGAGCATCCCGCCTCCGGCAAGTCACACCGGAAGCACGTCGTTGCTTCGGCAGACCACGAAGTCCGCCACGCCTCTGGCGGACAGCCGTCCCGAAAGGTAGCGCGATGACCCCAAAACCCGATTCGACCGGGTTCTTCCGCCATGCCGACTCACACCGCCACCGCACAGCCTTGATCCTCTCCGATGACACCGAGATCAGCTATGGCGCACTGCTCGATCGGGTGCACCGGATCTCTCGCGTCCTCCGGCAGGAGGGCCTGCGGCGTGGCGACGGCGTGGCCGCCGTGCTGCCCAACGTTCCCGACTACCTCGCACTCCAATTGGCCGCCGACCAGCTCGGCCTCTACTTCACACCGGTCAACCGGCACCTGACGGCAGGGAAGGTCGGCTACGTCCTGAGCGACTCCGGCGCCGCCGTCGTGGTCACGGCCCCGAGGTTCGCCGGGGTAACGGCAGAAGCGGCCGATCTCGCCGGAATGGCAGGGGAAACTCGTCTGTGCTTCGGCCCCGCCACGGGGTTCATCGACCTCGACGCACGGGCTTCGGCCAGTCCGCCCACCGCACCCGAGGAACGCAGCGCGGGTGCTGTCCAGTTCTACAGCTCGGGCACCACCGGCAAACCCAAGGGGATCAAGCGGCCTCTGCCGGATGGAGCCCCGGAGAACGTCTACGCGCAGATCGTGCGCAACCGGAGCGAGCAGTTCGGACTGCGCGTCGGGGACGAAGTTTCCCTGGCCGTCGCCCCGCTGTACCACTCGGCCCCGAACATGACCGCGATCTCCTCGCTCCACATGGGACACGTGGTCGTGCTGGCCGAACGGTTCGACGCCGAGAAGACGCTGCAGCTCATCGAGAAGCACGGGGTCACCACCGGGTTCGTGGTGCCGACCATGTTCCACCGCATGCTCGCGCTTCCGGAGGAGGTCCGGCGCTCGTACGACCTTTCGTCCCTGCGCGTCCTCACCCATTCCGGAGCGTCCTGCCCGATCGAGGTCAAACAGGCCGTGCTGGACTGGCTCGGCCCGGTCCTCTACGAGTACTACGGCGCCACCGAGACCGGTGCAGCCGTTCTCTGCACACCTCAAGAATGGCGCGAACACCCCGGGACGGTCGGACGTGTGGTTCCGGGGTACGACGTGAAGATCCTCGACGAACACGGCGAAGAGCAACCTCCCGGGGCCGCTGGCGAGATCTACATCAAGGGCGGTCCCTCGTTCGCCTACCGCGGCAAGGAGGCCGAGACCGCGCACCAATGGCGGGGCGAGCATTTCGCACCCGGCGACGTGGGATATTTCGACGACGCCGGTTGGCTGTACATGTGCGACCGGCGCACCGACCTGATCATCTCCGGCGGCGTCAACATCTACCCCGCCGAGATCGAAGCCGTCCTGCTCAGCCACCCCGCGGTCGCCGATGCCGGGGTGATCGGCATCCCGGATCCCGAATGGGGGCATCGCGTGGTGGCGGTCGTCGAGCCCAAGGACGACGCGGGACGAACGCGGCTCGCGGCGGAGTTGGTTGATCACTGCAGGAAGCACCTGGCGGGCTTCAAGAACCCCGGCCGCATCGAATTCGCCCCGCTGCCGCGCACTCCCACCGGCAAGCTCAGCCGATCCCGCCTGCGCGAGGCGTACCTGGCCAATGCCGCCGGGTCCACCGCGACCCCGCCGGACTCGTGACCGAAATCGCGAAACCGGTGTTCGAATCCGAAGACGCCAAGGAAGGTGCCCGTCCCTTCGCCGAGAAGCGGGCACCGATCTGGACTGGAAGGTGAACTGACGTGACCGAAGCACGAGGACCGCTCGCGGGTATCCGGGTCCTGGAACTCGGCGGGATCGGGCCGGGCCCGTTCTGCGGCATGATGCTCGGCGACATGGGCGCCGACGTCATCCGCATCGACCGCCCCGGCAGCCCGGCCCACCCCGTGCTGCAGCGCAACCGCCGTTCGCTGGCGATCAACCTCAAAGACCCGCAGGGTGCTGCGGCGGTGCGAAAACTGGCCGCGACCTGCGACGCCGTGCTGGAAGGCTTCCGCCCCGGCGTGGCCGAACGCCTCGGACTCGGCCCCGACGACCTGCTGGCGGTCAACCCGGCGCTGGTCTACGGGCGCATGACCGGCTGGGGCCAGGACGGGCCGCTGGCCCAGATGCCCGGGCACGACATCAACTACATCGCCATCGCCGGAGCCTTGCACGCCATCGGCGGGCCCGAGGACCCGGTGCCGCCGCTGAACCTCATCGGAGACTTCGGCGGCGGCGGAATGCTGTTGGCCTACGGGCTGGCCTGCGCGATGCTGCGGGCGAAGATCAGCGGAACCGGTCAGGTCGTCGACGCCGCCATGGTGGACGGCACCGCCGCCCTGCTAGCCATGACCTACGGGTTCCTCGGCGCCGGCGCCTGGCAAGACCGCCGAGCCGTGAACCGGCTCGACGGCGGCGCACCGTACTACCGCGTCTACCGCTGCGCCGATGGCAAGCACATGGCCGTCGGCTGCGTCGAACCCCAGTTCTTCGCCGCGTTCCTGCAGATCCTCGGACTCAGCGACGACCCGGACTTCGCCGCCCAGAACGACGAAGCAGCCTGGCCGACCATGCATCGCCGGTTGGAGGAGATCTTCACCGCCAAGCCCCGTGACGAGTGGGCGGAACTGTTCACCGGGACCGACGCCTGCACCACACCGGTGCTGTCCCTGCACGAAGCCCCCGAACATCCGCACAACGCCGTCCGCAGCACCTACCGAACCGCCGACGGCATCGTGCAGCCCATGCCCGCACCTCGCTTCGGCACCACACCATCCGCCGTGCCTCGCCCGGCACCGCAACCCGGCCAGAACACCCGCAAGGTGCTCGCCGATGCGGGACTCCCCGACCACGAGATCGAAAACCTGATCAACACCGGCGTGGCGACCGAGGTTTGAGGCCCGCGACCATGACGGCGGGGTGCGCGAGTGCGGCGAACCGTGCTCGCGCACCCGTCCCGGTCGCCAGATCACCTGGCCGGTTCCCGCAGCCGAATGCGAATCGCCGGGGTCGCCCCGGGCGCGTCGAGCCCCGCGGCTGAACCGCGCGCACAGCGCTGGCGCCGGAGTTCAGATCTCCGCGCGCAAGATCGCGCTGGCGACGGCCGTGAGGTTGGCGTAGAACCCCGGACGGCGGACGAGGCTCTGGTTCGAGTTCAGGTGGTTGATCACGTTGATCGCCGCTCTGACCAGTGCACGTGCGGTGGCGGAGGAGAGTTCCGGCCGGCTGGCCATCAGCAGCGAAACCCATTCCTGCACGTACTCGAGCTGGTTGCGCCGGCTCTCCGGCAACGTGCCCACCTCGGTGACCAGGACCGAGACCAGGTACGGCTGCGACCTGCAGAGGGCGATGTAGGACTCCACAACGCGGTCGAGCGCTGCGGCCTCGGTCGCGCTCGAACTCAACGCGGCGTGCAGATCCAGCCAGAGCGCGTGGCTCGCTCGCGCCAGCACCGCCACGAGGATGTCGGCCTTGTTGGCGAAGTGGGTGTAGAGGCTGGGACCGCTGACGTCCGCCGCAGCCCCGATGTCGGCCAGGCTGGTGTTCTGGAACCCGCGCTCACCGAACAACCGCACGGCTGCCGCTAGCAGCTTCTCCCGTTTGGACGCCGGCTTGAACCCGCGCGCGGGCGACTTCTCCGCGGCCGAACCGGGTCGGAGTTCCACACCGGCGGCGGCGCGGCACCCGGCCAGCAGGCAATTGCCGTAATCCTTGGTCGACAGGCCTCTGATGTGACCGCTGGTGCTGGCCAGAACCGACTGCATCGCACAGGCCAGCAGCACCGCGTCGTCCTCGGTGAGTTCCGGCCTGTCCTTCCGGAGAGCATCGCGGTAGATCCGGTTCACCCGGCGCGACCGAACGGCCAGCTGCTTGCGGTCCGACTCGGAGAGGTGCCGAGCTTCCCTGGACCACAGCACACCGATGGTCGGCATTTCAGCCGCGGTCCTCGCCCGCTCCTGCAGGATTCCGTCCAGCGAACCAGAGTCGCCGCTCGCCGCGTCGAGCCGGTCGAAGAAGTTCAGCAGGGTCGCGTTGAGCAGCTCGTCCTTGCCCTTGAAGTGCCGGTACAGAGCGCCGGCGGTGATACCCACCTCGCTCGCGATCCGGTTCATGGTCACGTTGTGGAACCCGTGCTCGGCGAAGAGCAGACCGGCGGTCCACAAGATCTGCTGCTTCCGGTCCCGCGGGCGCTGGCGAGCACCACCGTGCGAGCCATCCCGCTCCACAGCCACCGCGTCCTGCCCCACAGGTCAATCCTCCACGTGCGCATGACTAAGGTGACGACGGCCGTCGTCACCTTAGCCACTCTACACTCTAAGTAAATGTAAATTAACCAGACACGCAGTTCCAGGTGGGCAACCTCCGGAAGGGCACGTCAGCGGCTGATCCGCGCAAGCGACGACGAGACATGAACTCGCTTGCCATTTTTGTAAATCTCAAATAAAAGATTGATCACATCGGCGACGTTTCGCAGGAAGACGTGCGATCCGCCCATCACGCACTGGTTGTTCCAGGCGGCCAACGCGGCCAAGTGGAACAGCGGAGCGACGTGCAGGGCTCGACCTCCGCGCCGGGAGCTCTGATGTCTTGACATTTACTTCTACCCAGGAACCATGGGCAAGTCAACACTTTAGTTCGCCATCAGACTGACTTCACGTTCACTTCAGGGCCTCGCCAAGGTGCGTCTCCTGGTCTAGCCTGAACCGGCGTTCACCCAAAGTTCCACAGCGGGAGGAGAGCAGCGCACATGCAACGCGACGTGTTCACCGAGGACCACGAAGCGGTCCGGGAGACCATCCGGGCACGCGGTCGGGCGCAAGCTCGACAAGATCGGCATGCTCGCCTCCGACACCGCCGAACTCTCGTTCACCGACGTCGAGGTGCCCGTGGAGAACCTCCTCGGCGAGGAAGGCAATGCCTTCTACTACCTGTCCGACAACCTGGTGCAAGAACGCCTGATCATCGCCATCGGCGCCTGCGCCAGCGAGATCGAGGCAGCCCAAGCGATGGTCGACCGGGCCATGAACCTCCACGACAAGGACGAGCTGACCGCCGCCGACGCCGCCAAGCTGAAGCTCTTCGGCACCGAGATGGCCGGCCGCGTCATCGACAAGTGCCTCCAACTGCACGGCGACTACGGCTACATGCGGGATTACCCGATCGCCCGGCTCTACGCGGACACCCGCGTCTCGCGGATCTACGGCGGCACCAACGAAGTCCAGAAGACCGTGATCGCCAAATCCCTCGGCCTGCAGTCCACCCTCCGAGCGGGGGCCGGCTCTGCTCGGCGCGCGAGACGGCTTGCAACGCGCCGTGAGATGGCCCCCGCCGGGACAGGTTCGAGGCTGCCGGTCAGCTCTTCCGCTTGCGGATCAGCACCTCCTGGACGACCGATGCGACCAGCTCGCCGTTCTGGGTGAAGAACTGACCGCGTGTCAGACCGCGGGAAGACGCGTAGCTCGGACTGTCCATTGTGAACAACAACCAGGTATCGGCTCGGAAGGGACGGTGAAACCACACGGCATGGTCCAACGACGCCATCCTGGGCGCGACAGGCGCGTCGCGGAAGGGCAGGTACGCGGTGGACGCCAATCGCACGTCCGAGGTGTAGGTCAGCGCGCAGGCGTGCACCAGCGGGTCGTCGGGAAGTTCACCGACCACGCGCACCCACATCTTCTGCTGCGGCCCCTGCCCGGTATCGAAGTCCTGGCGCGAGTCGGCAATCCGCCGGGTCTCCAACGCTCCCTGGAAGATCTGCCGCTCCGCCTCGTCCTCGGCGCTCCTTCCGGCGGCCGGACTGCCCGGCTGCGGCACCTCGGGCATGTCGACCTGGTGCTCCTCGCTGTCCTCGGACCGCTGGAACGAAGCGGACAGGCTGAAGATCGTCTCGCCGTCCTGCACGGCGACGACCCGGCGGGTGGTGAAGGAAGCGCCTTCACGAGTGCGATCCACTTGGTAGACGATCGGCCGATCAGTCCTTCCAGGACGGATGAAATACCCGTGCAGGGAATGCACTGCGCGCTCGACCGGCACCGTCGACCCCGCTGCGATCAGCGACTGCGCCGCCACGTGTCCACCGAACGCCGTCAACGGGGCGCCCGGGTGACAAGTGCCCCGGTACAGGTTCTCCTCAACCCGTTCCAGCTCGATCAGCTTGGTGAACGGCGCCGCAGCATCAAGATCAGAAGTCATACATCTACCTTATCCGTCGTTTACTTAGTATCCTAAGACCACGTTCCTCTTGCCGTGTTGATCACATTTCACCGATCGGTGATCGATCTACAGCTGATCCTCTACTTACGTTTCACGTCGCGGACCCGCTGCGACCGCCGTCAGAGACCTTCCCGAATGAGAGCAGGCCGCCCCTGGCCGAGCTCGACATCTCCATCGACACAAGGACGAAGAACATGATCGCATCCGAGGTCCGCGCACTGGACTTCAACGGATACTTGAATCTCATCGCGCGCTTCACCGACGAGGAGCTGATCCCGCGGGAGCAGGAGATGGTCACGCGCGGCGAGGTACCACCCGACGTGGTCGGACGCATGGCCGAGCTCGGCCTGTTCGGTATCACGCTGCCCCGCGAGCACGGCGGGCTCGGCTGGAACGTCGAACAGCAGGTCCGGCTGACCCTGGAATTCACCCGCGCATCCTGCGTCTACCGATCGCGGTTCTCCACGACCATCGGACTGGCCAGCCAGATCATCCTCGACCACGGCACCACCGAACAACGCGATCGCTACCTGGCGGCGATGGCCGCCGGCGAATGCGTCACCGCGTTCGCGCTCACCGAGCCCGACGCCGGTTCCGACGCCGCCGCCGTCGGTACCCGCGCGATCCGCGACGGCGAACACTACGTGCTCGACGGGGAGAAGCGGTACATCACCAATGCCGCATGGGCCGACCTCCTCATGGTCTTCGCGCGAACCGACCCCGACTCCCCCGGCGGAGCCGGGCTGTCGGCGTTCCTCGTCGATCCGTCCGCGCCCGGCGTGGACATCCGAGTGCCGCCCCGGATGAACGGCCACGAGACCGGACCGGTCGCCGAGATCACCCTCGCCGAGGTGCGGGTGCCGGTCGCGAACCTCATCGGAGGGAAACCCGGCAACGGTCTGCGCCTCGCGCTGCGAGGGATCAACCACGCCCGAACCCACGTCGCCGCCACCGCGGTCGGCCAAGCCACACGGCTGCTGAACGACGCCGCGGTCCACGCCTCCCGCCGCCACCAGTTCGGCCGCCCCTTGGCCGACATCGGCACCGTCGAAGCCATGCTCGGCACCAGCTACGCCGAACTTCAGGCCGGCCGCGCCCTGGTCCTCGACACCGCCCGCGCCTTTGACACCGGCCCCATCCCGCGCCACCAGATCGCCGCGGCGAAGTACTTCTGCACGGAGATGGCCGGCCGCATCGCCGACCGCGCTGTCCAGGTCCTCGGCGGCGAGGGCATCGTCGGCGACCACGCGATTCCCCGGATGTGGCGCGACGTACGCGCGCTCCGCATCTACGAAGGAGCGTCACAAGTGCACGAGCACAACCTCGGCAGGTACGTCGCAGAAAGCGTCTCGTAGCGATCCTCGTTCTTCAGAGCCAATCGATGCTTTGGCGGCTGGTTCCGACCGCAGCGAGGGCTGCGCTAGCGGAAGGTGCTGCTGCCAGGCGTGACCAGGCTGGCACGGCTGGTCGGTTCGTGCCAGGAGGCAGCGGTTGTGGGGACGCTGCACCGGCTGCTCGACGACGACCAGGGCGCCGCCTTGGGCGAGCTGCTAGAAGTCCCGGAGGGGAACCGGAATTCGCAGCTGGACCAGCTGCGTCGGCCGCCGACGCGGGTGTCGGGTCCGGCGATGGTCGACGCACTCCAGCCCGCTTCGGAGATCCCGGGACTGAGGTTCGCCGAGGTCGACACCGAGGTGGTGCCGCCTCGACGACTGGCCGAGCGCCTTTGAACGGTACGGTGCGTATCGCATCAAGGAGCATGGTTTAGCGCGGCTCATGACCCCAAACGGTACGGAACGTTGCGTATCGACCTTGAGCATGGTTGTATGTGCGCATGACCGATGCCGCCACGCGTCACGCGAGCCGCGCTCGTAGCCCTGAGCTGACGGACCGGATCCTCGCCGCAGCGGAGCGCGCATTGCGATTCGACGGGTTCACCGGATTGAAGGTGGAGCACGTCGCTGCAAGCGTCGGATGCAGCAAAACTGCGATCTACCGGCGCTGGGCCACGAAGGAAGAACTCGCAGCAGCAGTACTCCTCAAAGATGCGGATCTCGGCACGCTTCCAGACACCGGAACGCTCGCCGGCGACCTCGCCATCCACATGCGACAGAGTGGCACCTACCGTCGTTTCGAGACCCCCGTCGACGGTCCGCGGAATCTCTGGGCCTTGCTCGTCGAGCCTGATGTGCGCAGGATCGTTGACTCGGCATTCCTCTCGGACCGCCGCGAGCAAGGCCGCACCATCGTCGCGCGCGCCGTGCAACGAGGCGAAATCCCACCCGAGACCGATGCCGACATGATCCTCGACATGATCGCCGGGTTCTCGTTCTACCGGTCAGCGATCCGAGACCAGGAGCTCACGGAGACGGACATGCGGCAGATCGCTGAATCGGTCGCCGCCTCTCCGCCCTTGCGCGTGCACCAGTAGTCGCACTTTTCGCTCGTCACACATTCACCCGTATGGGCCCCATCGTGCTGCCCAAACGCCATCCCCGGCTGAAATGCGCCCAGAGCCGACGTTGGCTGGGCGTGATTCCTGAGAAAGAGAACTCATCTATGTCGCAGCATCCAATGGCGGATACCAGCGCGACGTCTGCCGCCCCGCTCAAGACAAAGGTCGCCACCGTGGTCGGCTTCCTTCTGTTCGTCGAGTTCAGCAGCGGATTCCTACAGGGCTACTACGGTCCTCTGTTCGGTGAGATGATCCCGCACTGGGGCATCACGGACGCCAACATCACGTGGTTCGTGACAGTGCAAACTCTCGCCGCCGGCGTCAGCGTGCCCGTGCTGGCGAAGCTCGGCGACATCTACGGGCACCGCCGCATTCTGCGAATCAGCGTCATCGCCGTGGCCATCGGCGCCGCGCTTGTGGCGCTATCGCCGAGCTTCGAGATCGCGCTTGTCGGCCGTGTGCTCTGCGGCCCGCTCGCGGTCTGGTTGCCGCTGGAGATCGGCATCGCGCACAGCCGCCTCGTCGGTGACACCTCCCGCCGGGCGATCGGCATGCTTGTCGCGTGCCTAACGCTCGGTGCCGTCGTCGGTTCGCTCGCCGCAGGTCAAGCCGGACACATCTCCAACCTTACCGTTGTCTTGCTGCTTCCCGTCATCATGCTCGTTCTGCGCGACCATGTTCATCGTCGGCCTGCTCGTCATGCCCGTGCTGCGCCGGCACCGCCCCACCACGACCGAGATCTCAGCCGTCGACGCCTGACCTCGCGACCGAATCCATGCCCCACAAGAAGGAGAACCCGATGTCACGCGCAGCGCGGCTCCCACAGGTGCCCACGCACCACGGCCGCTACCGCATCATCGGCTGCTCGCTCTGGGACGGCACCGGGGAGGGCATCCTCGACGACGCCGAACTCATTGTCGACGACGGCAGAATCGAATACGCCGGTTCGCGACGAGCCGATCTCGAGTGGCATACCGCCCCCACGATCGACCTCGATGGTGCGTACGTGCTGCCCGGGTTCATCGACACGCACGTGCATCTCCGCATTCCTCACGAAGAAGCGCCGCAGGCGTTGCTCGCACGGTTCGCTTCTCACATGAGTCTCCGCGCTGCGACGACCATCAAGGACACTTTGAATGCGGGTATCACGACCGCTCGCGACCTCGGCGGGCTCGATGCCGGATATCGCAATGCCATCGCCGAAGGCACCATCGACGGCCCGCGCCTCCACCTCGCCGTGAGTGTGATCTCCCCGACCGGAGGTCACGTCGACATGCATCTACCGAACGGGGCGAGAGTGGGCAGGGAGGACGCGAGCATCGCCAAGATCGCCGACACCGACGATGAAATCCGGCGAGCAGTGCGGGAGCTCATCCGTTCCGAGGCAGACGTCATCAAGATCTGCACCACCGGTGGGGTCTCGAGCCCATCCGATACACCGCACGACCTTGGTGTATCTGAACACCAGGTTCGGATCATCCTTGAAGAGACCGCCCGACGAGCCGGGGCAGCCGGTCGCCGCGCACGCCCAAGGTACCCAGGGCATCCTCGAAGCGGTCCGCGGCGGTGCAGCCAGCGTTGAGCACGGTTACGAGATCGACGACGAGACCATCGTTCTGATGAAGGAACACGGCACCTTCCTCGTCCCGACGCTGAGCTCGGCCCTGCGCGTCCCCTCTCCGGAGAAGGTCCCACCGTACCTGTATCAGAAGAAGACCCTCTGGTCGCAGATCGCGAGGGATCATCTCGAGGTGGCGTTGTCCGCGGGAGTAAAGGTCGCGCTAGGCACGGACGCGGGCGTCTGCCCTCATGGCCAGAATCTCACTGAGCTCGGTCATCTGGTCGACCTGGGGCTCCGCCCCTGGCAGGCACTGCAGGCCGGCACAGCCAATGCTGCTGAACTCATGCGGCTCAGCGCCGACCTCGGCACCCTCGAGCAGGGCAAGCTCGCCGATCTGGTCGTCACGACGAAGCACCCCTTCCGCAACATTCACGACCTCGCCGTTCCGGACTCAATTCGCGCCGTTGTCCAAGGCGGCCACGTGAAGAAGGACCTCGACGAGCAGTTCGCGCCTCTGGCCGCATAGCCGCAATGGCTCCCCGTGCTGTCCAGCACTATCCCCACCGCCGAGCGCAGCAGCATCGGCACGCCGAGGATCCCGGTCAGTGATCTGAGAGATCTGCCCTTCTATGCCGAAGCGCCATAGACGTCATCGGGATGCGCGGCGACCCCGAGCACTTGTCGGCCACGATCGCCGAGCTACCTGTGATCGAGGTCGTACGGCCCCAAAAGGTGGCGTCCACCGAAGAACTGACCAGGGTAGTCCACGCCGACACCAACGATGCCGGGCTTGCCGAGATCGCCGAACGGCGGTCCCACTGAGTCAGCCCGACAAAATGGTCGCACACCGGGGCCGCGTCCACCGGTGGACTCGAACTCGGAGTCATCGGGCTGTTCCGGCTCGGGCGTCACCACCGGAGGACACCTCCCTGTTCCGATCACCGCATGCCGAGCCTGCAATTCGCGGCGCTCCAGCAGGACCTGCTCGACGTCATCGCTTCACTCCCGGCGCCGAGTACTTGTCGGCGACCTGGCGTGCGTGATCGAGACGCCGCTCGTGAAGGTCTTGCTATGCCGCCTTGGCTGCTCGCACTCGTTCCCGGCTCGTCGTGCTGCCCGTACCCGGCATCCGCGCCTCCGCATCGTGATCTGCGGCCACCGTATCGAAGAGACAGGCCGTGGAAACAGCTGATCGGAACTTCTGGCGAGCCGGCGAGACGTCGATAGTCAGGGAAGGTAGGGCTTCTCGTTGTTGCTGGGATGGGTGCGTTCGAGCTCCTCTTCAAGGAACTGGTGATGGCGTTGTGCGGCTTCGGATGACGGTTGACCGAGTTCCTCGGCGATGCGCTGCCAGGAATACCCCTGTGCGAGGGCACGCTCGACGTAGGCGACCTCGGACTGGTTGACTACGCGGCGGTGTCGGACCAGTTCCCGACGCCAGGCAGCGAGAACCGGGTCAGGAATCTGGGGCGGCTCCGCTTGGGTGCACGCCAGGGTTAACCCCGACAATTGTTCGACTGACAGGAACATGCTGCTCTTTTCGCCGAGTTCATCTCTGAACCACTGGTCGATTATCGGGTTCCTCGTCACCACAGTCATAGACGGTATTGTCCTCGTCATCGTCAATTCGGTCAAAGATCGTCAGGTTCACCTTGACGGTTCTTCCACTGGCGACGACCCGCCAAGGCAGTCTTTGTGACATTGCAGCGATCTCTGCGATGTTGCAGTCTTCTTTGCACCTGGGGCGTGCAATGAGCTGCAAACAACTTTGCAATAGGCTTGGCCAACCCATGCACGTTCTCGGCGGACCTTGCCGAGTCTCGCGGTCTCGCACGACCTGGTGTGTGTAGTACTGGCAGGGCCAGCTATGCCCTTGGTGATCGGCTGGGTGACAAGCAGACTCAGGGCATGGGCAATAACGACTTGGGCGACTTCCTGCGGGCCCGCCGTGCTGGACTCACACCGGATGAGATCGGTCTGCCGGTCGAGTTCGGCGCCGGTCGCCGGGTCGCCGGTCTGCGGCGCGGTGAGGTCGCGCAGCTGGCCGGGGTGAGTACCGAGTACTACACCCGTCTGGAACAAGGCCGCGCCCGGCAGCCGTCCGAACAGGTACTGCATGCCCTCTGCGACGCGCTGCGGTTCGATGACATCGAGCGGCGGCATCTGTTCGCCCTCGCGGGCACCACAGCCGGGCGCAAGGACCGGGCCGAGCACTCGTCACAGCTACGACCGGCGCTGCGACAGGTGCTGGAGTCGATGGATCTGGCTTCTGCTTTTGTCAGCGACCGGAACCTCACTGTCGTCGGCGGGAACACGTTGTGGGCGTTGCTGTTTCCCGATGTGGCCGAGCTGCCGCGCCGGGAACGCAGCGAACTTTGGGGCCGTTCCGTCGCAAAGCCTCTGATCTGCCACTCCGTCTGCTGCCTCAGTACACTGACTTCGCATGACCGACACCGAGATCGAGATCACCGCCGACCTGGTCCGCGACCTGCTGCAGGAGCAACATCCAGACCTTGCAGGGCTGACCATCCGCGAGGTGGCGGGCGGCTGGGGCAACCAGATGTGGCGCCTTGGTGACGAGTTGGCCGTGCGCATGCAGCGCATGGACCCAACCCCGGAGCTCCAGCTCAAGGAGCGGCGGTGGCTACCCGTGTTGGCCCCGCGCCTGCCGCTCCCGGTGCCGACCCCGGTGCGGTTCGGCGAACCGTCCGAGCGCTTCCCCAAGCACTGGACCGTGATGACGTGGGTTCCCGGCGAGCCGCTGGACCACGGCACGATCAGCCGCGACGCCCATGCGGCCGACACGCTGGCGGGCTTCCTCCAGGCGCTCCATGTGGAGGCACCCGCCGAGGCACCGATCGCTACAGACCGCGGAGCCCATCCCAGGAACTGCACAGACGGCTTCGAGAATTTCTTCCAGGCCGTTGCTCCCGACGACATCGCTGCCGACGTCCGGACCGTCTGGGACGACGCCGTTGCGGCCCACGCGTGGGAGGGCCCGCCGGTGTGGGTGCACGGCGACCTCCATCCCGCGAACGTCGTCGTCTCGGACGGAACGCTCTCGGGCATCGTCGACTTCGGTGACATGTTCGCCGGCGATCCGGCGTGGGATCTCGCTGCCGCATGGGTGGTGCTACCCGCGGGCACGGCCTCACGGTTCTTCGACGTGTACGCGCAAGCAGATGAGGCGGCGATCCGGCGCGCCCGCGGGCTGGCCGCTATGAAGAGCCTCTTCCTGATGCTCATGGGGCAGAACGGAGATCGGGGCCTCCCCGGCGGTAAGCCGAACTGGGGACCTGCTGGCCGGGCGGCACTTGATCGTGTTCTGAAGGGCGTTTGATGCAATCCTCCAGTCGGCCGCGTTGGGCCGAGTCCGGCCGCAGGAGCGAACACCTGACACATGCATGCTCATGAACACAAGGAGTTGAGAAGGTTCGGCCGCAGGTGCCAATGGACACCTTGCGCTTCTCGAAGTTTCTCCGCACTTGTCGAACTTGATCTTGGACCGGGTGTCAAAGTCTGCGCACGCGGCTTGGGCCGAAGTGGAAGCTGTCCCGCTGGGCCTCTTCTCGTAGGTGAACTCGACGCGCCCGCTGTCTATCAGCGGGCGCGCAGCGACGGCGCTTCAGAACATCCGCTATTGCCGACGAGCGCGCGTTGGCAGGGATGGGAGTTCTCGACAACGCCTGTCCCTGCCGTATCCCGGCCAGCTGGCCAGTACGCACTACTTCGGTGCCTGGAAGCCGCCGGTCTTCTGCTCGAGCAGTTCGGCCAGCCGCAGCGGGGTGCGGTCCTCGAACATCGGACCGATGAGCTGCACTCCGACCGGCAGGCCCTCGGGGGACCGGCCCGCGGGTATGGCGGTGGCGGGCAGGCCGGGCATGGTGGCCAGGCCGGCCCAGACGAGCTGGTCGAAGTACGGGTACTCGACGCCGTCGATGTCGATGCGCCGTTCCAACGGATTGGGGTTGTGGTCGTGCGGGAACGCGGGCGTCGGCGTGATCGGGCACACCACGGCGTCGAACTCGGCGAACAGCTGCCGCCAGCCGTGGCGGTGGACCTCGCGGCGGTTGTTCGCCTCAATCCAGTCGCGGTGGCTGAACACCATGGCGCGCAGCCGAACGGCGTCAAGACTCTGGTCGTCCGCGCTCAGTCCGGCGGCGCGGGTCCGCAGCTGCTCGTGCGATTCGATGGGAAAACGCGCAACGGAGCCCGAAATCAGCAACTGCATGTAGAGCGTCGCGGCTTCGGCCAGGTCGGGCAGCAGCGGACTGTGCCGTTCGACTCGGGCTCCGCCGTCGACGAGCGCGGCGGCCACCCGGTTCACGCCCGCCCGCACGGCGGACCCGGTCGGAATGAGCGGATGCTCGTCGAGGACCAAGACCCGGAAATCGCAGAGCCGCTCGTGGCGGGCGGGCGGCAGTGCCAAACGGTGCGCCACGCCGAGCGTCAGCGGGTCCGGTCCGGCCATGACGTCGAGCAGGAGCGTGAGGTCGCGGGCGGTGCGCGCCATCGGACCGACGACGGCGAGGTCGAGGTCGGCCGGCAATGCCGGCTCGGACGGCGGGACCATACCGCGGTTAGCCGCCAGTCCGAGCGTCGGCTTGTGCGCGTAGACGCCGCAGAAATGCGCGGGGGTGCGCAGCGAGCCGGCGAGGTCGGAGCCGATGGACAGCGCGCCGAATCCGGACGCCAGGGCCGCCGCTGATCCGCCGGAGGATCCGCCCGGCGTGCGACCGTGATCCCACGGGTTGTTGGTGGTGCCGTAGATCTCGTTGAAGCTCTGGATATCTTGCAGCCCCAACGGCACGTTGGTCTTGCCGAGCACCACCGCGCCCGCGGCCTTGAGTCGCGACACCTGTACCGCGTCCTCGGCCGGCATGTAGTTCCGGTGCGGCGGCATGCCCCAGGTCGTGGGCAGCCCGGCGATGTTGTAGGACTCCTTGACCGTCACCGGAATGCCGAGCAGCGGCCGGTCCTCACCACGCGCGCGTGCCTGGTCGGCACGGTGTGCGGCGGCCCGCGCGCGGTCGAAGTCCGGCACGCAGATCGCGTTGATCACCTTGTCGTCGCGCTCGATACGGGCGATCGCCTCGTCGGTCAGTTCCACCGATGTCACCGCACCGGCGCACAACGCGGCAACGAGCTCTTCGGCCGTCTGAAAGCTCCACTCCATGAATCCGAAGCTATCGACCTGCCACAGAGGACACGAAATCCCGGTTCGCGCAACAGGGAGGCCGAACGGGCCACCTTCACCGACGAAGTCGCGCACTCGTTCTACCACCGAAGGTGGCCCACCGCAGGTCACAGCGCCGACAGTGGGCCAACTCCACCCGCACAGGCCATGAAATGCCGCATCGCGCAACGGGATGGAGGTCTCAAATCTTGTCCGCTGACCGTTGATGTTCCCGATCGCCCATTGGGCCTTGCCCAACACAGGGACCGCAAACTGGTCTCGCGGAAATGGGACTACACGGCACGGAGCAGGCCCGGACGGCCACCGATCACCACGGCGATCAAGAAACTCGTGATCCGCATAGCAACCGACAATCCTCAATGGGGGCACCGCCGAATCCAGGGTGAGCTCGTCCGGCTCGGGCATCGCATCGCCGCCTCCACCGTATGGCAAATCCTCAACGCTGCCGGCGTCAGTCCCGCACCACGACGGTCCGGTCCGACGTGGAAGCAGTTCCTCACGGCGCAGGCCAAGGGCATCCTCGCAGTGGACTTTATGTATGTGGACACCGTGTTCCTGAAGAGGCTCTACGTACTGAACGTCATCGAGCACCGCTCCCGCCGGGTGCACGTCGCCGGAGTAATCGCGAACCCGACCGGCGCATGGACCGTACAAGCCGCCCGCAACCTATCGACCCAAATCCAATATCCGAGCCCCACAAGCACAAGCGATGCAAGATCACGCCTGAGCCCGCGTTGATCAACCATGTCGGGAACATAGCAGAAAGCGCCTCTGAGCTGCGAAAACTATGCTCTTGGTTCAGTCGGCACAGCGTGAACGGCTCGCGCTGCTACGTGTCGTCGGCAACGCGATCACCGTCCATTGTGCATGGGTGGTCAGCAACCAGAACGGGTCGTTGGCGGGCCTGGCGGCGTGTTGAGGATGCGCTCGCTGGTTGTGGAGTCAGGCAGTCGGCTGGCTTGTTCAGCTCACCGCGACGGCGACCACGAGTCCCAGGGCGAAGTGCCCGGCCCCGACGATCAGGCTGACCGGGGAGAACCGATCGGCCTGCAGCACAAGCCCGATGTCGATGCCAATGATCCGCTCGAGCAGCCGGACCGCCAGGACCTGCACTGCGATTCCCACCAGGCCGAAGATCACCGACGTGAGCAGTCCTTCGAGCAGACGGTCGGAAGTGGAGTAGATCGCCACCACGACGATCAGCGCCATGCTCACCAGACCCAGCGCGGTCACCACGACCGCGTTCGGCGCTCCTTCCCGCACCAAGTGGCCCAACCGACCCGGTGTGGTCACGTCTATGGCGTAGAAGCCGATGATCATCAGGGCCAGGCCGACGAGCGCGTAGAGCAGGATCGCACCGACACCGCGACCGATGGCTTCGAGGAAGCCGGGCGCGAGCGCCAACTCGTCCTGCTCGGCGAGCGCCGTGATCATGTGCTGCCCCATTCCGCGGAGAACCTCCTACGTCCGGCGGATACTGGTGGGACCGGCCGAAGCGTCGCCGTGCTCACCGCTGCCCGCAGACCGCCTCCAGGGTGAGCCACGACGCCCTTCCGCGCCGCACGAACGCGCGTGGCCTGCGCCGGAGCGCCGACTGATTAAAGTTCGGGCTGGTCACCCTCCCCTGCACACTGCACCGGGCGACCCGCGATCGCTCCGCCAGCTTCCACCCGGTCCACACCTGCGGCGGACGCATCCGCTACCGGAAGTCCAGCGAGCGCGAAAACCCGCGAGGTACCGCTGGCGCCAGCGCCTACGACTACTCAGGGCTGGACGGGCGGGTGGTACGCGAGGGTGGGTGAGAGCAGGGTGAGCAGGCCGAGCACGACGGGGAGCAGGACCACCAGGTAGAGGAAGGTGTAGCCGACGATGTCGCGGGCCTTGAGTGAGAGCACGCCGAGCAGCGGCAGCATCCAGAACGGGTTGATCAGGTTGGGCAGTGCTTCTGCGGCGTTGTAGATCTGCACGGTCCAGCCGAGGTTCACACCCACGTCGGAGGCCGACTGCATGACGTAGGGAGCTTCGATGATCCACTTGCCACCCCCGGATGGGATGAGGAAGCCGAGGATCACCGAGTAGCCGCCGATCAGGAGCGGGAACAAGCCGGGTGAGCCGACGCTGGTGAAGGCCGACGCGAGGTAGTGGGACAGCGTGTGACCGCTGCCGTCGTCGGCCTTGGTCATGATTGCGGCGATTCCGGCGTAGAAGGGGAACTGGATGAGGACGCCGCCAGTGGCGGGTACTGCTTTGGTGACCGCGGCGAGGAACCGGCGGGGCCGCCAGTGCAGCAGCAGGCCGAGGGCGAGGAACAGCAGGTTGTAGGTGTTGAGGCCGGAGATCGCGACGATCGGGTCCTGGCCGGCGAATTGCTGCACCGCCCACCCGCCGACGAGCGCGACGACGACCACGGTGAGGATCGGGCTGTACTCGAGCCATTCGCCGGGCCGCGACCGTGGCGGGTCGTCCTCGATCGGGTCATGCGGGTCGATGCTGAGATCAGTGGCGGTGCGCGCAAGCTCGCCCCGCGGTGCGGAGAAGAACGCGATGATCACACAGACGACCACGATCGCTGCGGCGACCAGCAGTGACTGCCAGGTGAAGATGGTCTCCCGGAAGGGAATCACGCCTGTGATCGGCAGTAGTGACTTGGGGATGCTCGCCGGGTTGGCCTGGAGCTGGGCTGCCGAGGAGCTCAGACCGAGTGCCCAACTGCCCCCGAGACCGAGGTAGGCCGCCGCGGAGGCGGCTCGGTAGTCCATGCGCAGCGAGTCACGTTCGGCCAGCCGCCGCACCAGCAGGGCACTGAAGATCAGGCTGAAGCCCCAGTTGAGCAGGGCCGTGAGCAAGCTGACGGTGGCCACCATGGCCACGGCGCCGCGGGGTGTCTTCGGCAGCTGGGCGAATTTGGTGATGACGCGGCTGATCGGGCGCGAGGTAGCCACTACGTACCCGCCGATGGCGACCATGGCCATTTGCATCGTGAATGGGATCAGGTCCCAGAACCCGTTGCCGAAAACAGACGAGACCGTGGCGGGCGACGCGCCAATGCACAGTGCCGCGATGGCCACGACCGCGACCGTGAGCAGTGCGAATACCAGGGTGTTGGGGAACCATCGTTCAGACCAGGCGGCGCTGTGGGTGGCGATCCTGGCCAGCAATCCGGATTTGCTGCTGCGTGAGGTGGGAGCGGTATCACTCATCACGACTCCTGGTGGATTCTCTGCACGGGCTGGCCCGCAGCGCGGTAGACGAGTGCTGCGGCGGTGAGGTCAGCCAAGGCTGTGCCTACGGTTTTGAACACGGTGACTTGCTCGTTGTCAGCGCGGGCGGGCAGCTCGCCGCGACAGAGCTCGGGCAGGGTGCCGGCCACCGAGGCAGGATCGAGGACACCTGCGGCGATGGGCTGGGTGAGGTCGCCGGACTCCTCGAGTGCGACTAGGGAATCGAGGTAGACGGTTCCGCGGCGGACGCACTCGTCGTCGGCTTCGCGCATGGTGGGGCGGAAGCTCCCGATGAGGTCCAGATGGGTGCCGGGGCGGAGCCAATCGCCGTGGATGACCGGGCTCGTGGCGAGGGTGGCACACGTGATGATGTCGGCATGAGCGACGGCGGTGGGCACGTCGGTGACCGGGCGCGCGTCGATCCCGTCGTTGGCCAGCTGGTTGATTAACCGCTCCACTGCCGCGGGATTCTGGTCGTACACCAGGACCGTTTGAATGTCGAGCACGGCCGAGTAGGCCGCGGCGGCGAGGCTACCGACGTGGCCTGCGCCGACGATCAGCTGGACGCTGCTGTCCTTGCGGGCGAGGTAGGACGCGGCCAGCGCCGAAGTGGCCACGGTACGTCGGCGCGTGAGCTCGTTGCCGTCGATCACCGCGAGGTGCTTGCCGGTGGCGGCGCTGGCCAGGACGAACGCCGAGGACAGGGCCGGCAGGCCGAAGGTGCTGTTGGCGGGAAAGACGTTCACGAGTTTGACGCCGAGGTACTCTCCGTCACTCCACGACGGCATCAGCAGCAGGGTGGAGTCGGTTGTGGCATCAATGGTGTGATGGTGGCGGTCCGGGGTGTGCGCGCCTCGCACGAATCCGTTCCGCAGCGCGGGAATGAGTGTGTCGAAGGCGAGGGCTCGGGCGGTGTACTCGGCGTTCACGGTCAGCATGGGTTCTCTCTTTTGGGTCAGGCGTCGAGGACGAGGTCGGTGGTCGGTACTGACTGGCACGTCAGGCAGTGGTCGTCGGGCAGGTCGTCAGCCGGGGCGATGAGGTGGGCGACACTGCCGCTCAGTACGGGAACGGCGCAGCTTTCGCACTGCCCCAGCCGGCATCCGCTGGGCAGGGAGATTCCTTCCCGTTCGGCCAGTTCCAGCAGGGTTCCGTCGGCCTTGCGCCAGCGCAGTTCCTGGTTCGAGCGCGCGAAACGGACAGTCGCGGTGGCATCGTCGGGAACGACGACATCGCGTACCGCCGAGTGAAACTTCTCGGCGAAGATGTCGAACCGGGGGACGCCGTGGGCGACCAGTCCGGTGGTGATTTCGTCGAGCATCACCTCGGGTCCGCACAGGTAAAAGCGGGCGCGGCGGTAGATAAGGTCGGGATCGATCGCTGCGGCGGTGATCCGGCCGCGCACCGCGTAGTCTCTGCCGACGAGGTCGCCGGGAGCGGGCCTGCTGTAGTGGTCGACTACGCGCAGAGTGGGTATTGACTGAGCCAGGACGTGGATGCGGTGCGCGAACACATGGCTTGTCTTGTCGCGGCTGCCGTGGTGCAGCACGACCTCCGGTATGTCTGCGTCCGAGGTAGCCAGCGTCTCCAGGTAACCGAGGAACGGCGTGACCCCGATTCCTGCGGCCAGCAGCACGATCGGCTGGGAGTGTGTAAGCGGGAGGGCGAACAGACCGCCGGGCGATGTGACCAGTACCCGAGTACCGGACCGGAACCGGTCGTGGATCACTGTGGACAGTTGGCCGTCGGTGACTCGGCGCACCGCGATGGAGTAGCCGGTGCGCTGTTGTTCGCGGGCCGGGCCGGTGAGGGAGTAGCTGCGGGCAGTCGCGGGGTCGTCGGCGGCGGCGACCGTGACGTGCTGGCCAGGCCTGTAGTCCGGCAGCGGGAAGCCCTTCGCCGGGCGAAGGCGCAGCGAGACGACTTCTGGGGTCACCGGCAACGCGGCGTCGACGACGAACTCACGCTGACCGTGCCAGTCAGTCGCGGGTACCCGCCGCACCTCGCATGGGGTCGAACGCATCGGCACCGAACCGCTGACCGGGTCATGGCTGTCATCGTCGATGAGCAGGTTGTAGTTCGTTCCGCCGGAGTGCAGCGGATCCGACCCGGGCAGGCCGAGATCGGGTGTCTCCTGCCACCATCCGTACTCGGCGACCACCACATCGGAGTGCAGTGAGTCGTCGATGCGGGCGCGCATCCGTACGGTGTCGTTGCGGGTCCTGATCTCGATCCAATCGCCGTTCTCGATGCCACGCGCGGCGGCAAGTCCGGCGCTGATGTCGGCTGTCGGCTCCGGAAAGCGCTTGCGTAGCGAGGCCAGCCCTCGATGCTGGCTGTGGCAGAAGTAGCCGTTCTTGGCGCAAGTGAGGACAAGCGGGAAACGTGGGTCTGGGGCGACCGGACGATGCACGGGGACCGGTGAGTAGCCGTGTTCGGCCAGCCGCTCGGAATAGAACTCGACTCGCCGGGTCGGGGTCGCGAAACCGGTCACTCCACCACCGGCGTCGCGGTCGGCATGCTTGCGATACCGGGTGCGCAGTGGGATGCGAATCCCGCCGGGATGCAGGCGCAAGTCCGCGACACGAACTCCGAGCGGCGCCAGCTGGTGATCCCATGCGGCTTCGATGTCGCCGCCAAAGAACTGTCTCCCCATGCCCAGCCGTCGCGCGAGGTCGAACACGACCTCGGTATCCGAACGTGACTCACCGATGGGCTCGACCATCCGGGGCCGGAGCTGCACTTGTTCCTGCGCCCGTGGGGTGATCTCAAAGCCCACCTTGATCGCCTCATGTTCCCAGGGGCTGTTGACGGGCAACAGGATGTCGGCGAAGCGGGCGGCGGTGGGGTTTTCGAATAGGTCCAGGTGGACGCAGAACTCGAGGGCCCTTAGCGCGGCCGCGGTGCGCACGGGATCGGGTTGGGAGAGCAGGAGGTTCCCACCGAAGGAGAACAGCGCTCGGATCGGGTAAGGGCGACCGGTGAGCATGGCTTGACACAGATCGCGCATGTTCACCCAGCCCTGATTAGGCGGCCCGAGCGGGAACCGTTGCGAGCCAAGGGCTTTAGCGCGCTGATCGGCCGACAGTTGGTCGGGCGTGGTCACCTGGTTGACCGGATGGCGCGGCAGGACAACGTTGCCGCCGGGGACGTCATAACTGCCGGTCAGGGCGTACAAAGTAGCGATAGCGCGTTCGGTCTGGGTGGCGTTGGCGTGCTGCCCGACGCCGGACCACGCCGCGTATGCCACAGAGGAGGCGTGGGCCAGGTCGTCGGCGAAGGCGGCGATCTGGCCTGACTCGACGCCGGTGATGGCCGCAGTGCGGTCCAGCGGCCAGGCTTCGCACGCGTCGGTATAGCGCTCAAACGCCGGCACGCAGTCGACCTGGCCGGTGTAGGTCAGAACACGCTGCTTTCCGCGCAGCGCGAACCGCTCCGGCGACACGGCGGCTCTCACCGGGTCATAAGGCTCGGCGCGTCCGGACTGCTCGTTCCACACCACGTAGCCGGTCAGCTCCGGATCTAGTTCTTCCGCGCGTAGGAACCGGCCGTTGTCGAGCCGCACGAGCAGCGGAGCATTGCTCCATGTACGGACGAACGCCTCGTCGTAACCTCCAGTCGTAAGCAGTCGCCCGGCTACGCCAAGCGCCAGCGCCGCGTCGGTACCCGGCCGCACGCGCAGCCAGTGATCGGCATGCATCGCACTGGTGGACCGGCGCGGGTCGACCACGGCCAGGCGGGCACCCCGGCTGCGTGCCTCAGCCAGTGCTGCGGACTGTGCCAGCCAGGACTTGGCCGGGTTGTGCCCCCAGAGCACAGCCAGGTCGGTGCCCGCGTAGTCGGCCGCGGGCAGCCCGCTGCCGAAGGTGAATGCGTGCGCGAAGTCCTTGTGCCAGTTGCAGATCTCGGTCGAGTAGCACGTGTTGGGGCTGCCGAACAGCCGAATGAACCGCTCGACCCAGTCGATCGAGTCCGACATCGGGGTGCCGCTTGGGGAGGTGACGGAGAAGGCCACGGCCTCAGGCCCGCTCTCATCTCGGATTTGCCCCAAGCGGTCGGCGACCTCACCGAGCGCCTCATCCCAGCTGATCTCGCGCCAACGCGGGTCGGGATCGGATTTCGGGGTGGTCCGGCGCAGGGGACGGGTGAGCCGCCCAGGGCTGTGCACGATCTCGCCGGCAGCACGACCCTTCGGGCACATCGCTGCGCCGGTCGGGTGTTCGGCGTCGGGTCGGACCGCGAGCAGTGAGCCGCCTTCCACCGTGTAGACCGCGCCGCATCGCGAGCGGCACAACGTGCAGTAACCCCGTACTTCACCCATCAGCTACTCCTGTGACCGGTAACCGGTTACCCATCACCGGTTAACGAGTAAGATGCATCCCGTTGAGAGAGAAGTCAAGGGCTCGTAGCCGGTAAAGAGGTGTTGAGGTGGCGGGACTGCAGTACACGAACCTGCGTGACCAAGCGCTGGAGGTGATCCGGCAGGCGCTCGTGTCGGGTGAGATACGTCCGGGAGACATTTACTCCGCGGCCGCGCTGGCGAACCAGCTCGGGGTGTCCAGCAGCCCGGTGCGAGAGGCCATGTTGACCCTGGTGAACCAGGGGCTAATGGAGCCTGTGCGCAATCGCGGTTACCGGGTTGTGGCGATGAGTGAGCATGATCTCGACGAGGTCTACGAAATGCGCCTGCTGGTCGAGGTGCCAGGCACGTTGCGGGCTGCCGAGAACGCCACGCAAGAGGATCTCAGCCGGCTGGCTGCCGTCGCCGCCGAGATCGAGGAGGCAGCGAAGGATGGTGACATCGCGCGCTTCCTCGATGCCGACCGCCGCTTCCACCTCGACCTGCTCGCACTCTGCGGGAACCAGCGTCTAGTCAACACCGTAGCGGCCTTGCGTGACCAGACGCGCCTGTACGGATTGGAAAGCCTCGCGGATGCCGGACGATTGGTCGATTCGGCCGGTGAGCACCGCGACTTCCTGGCCGCAATAGCCGAACGCGACACTCAACGACTCGAGACCATCGTGCAACGCCACCTGCGTCATGTCCGGGCCGACTGGGCGGGTGTCGACGCGGACAACTGACTCATACCGGTTCCAGGCCGTCGCCGACGGTGCCGCTCGGCCTGAGGCTGGCCGCATGCCCATGCGATCTCATCCATCCTGCAGGGCACTCGGTGGCTGGCGTCGGCTCACCGATGCCAGCCGCCAACAGTTTCTCGAACACCCGGGAAACGGGTGCGTCACCACTGTAGTGCGCGACAGGTTCTCGGTCTGGCAGCCGCGGCGGGTTGGCGCTGCGGTCCGGTTCGCGCGATCCGTTGAGGATCTTGGCCGTCTTCAGGATCTTGGCGTGGCAGCAACTCCCGGAAGTGAGGCCTGCGCAAGAACCCCCACCCGTTGACGGTAGGAGGCTCGGCGCATGGTGCAGGATTCCACCGAGTACCGGTGATCGAAGATGAGGTGACGACGCGCCTTGGGGTCGTCGAGCGGCGCGCTTGACCCCGAAGAACGAACTTAGATCACGAAAGAAGGGTCTTCACGGCTGCGACCCGCGAAGATCCCTTTGGCCGTCGGGCTGACATGATTTGAACCTGCGGCCCCGTGACTCCGGAACTGTCCATACGAGACAGTGATCAGCGTAAACCGAGAAACCCCGGGACAGCGGTGGAAGTATCCAGATCTCGCAACTTTCCACGACTGCCACGTGATCATTGGTAGCAGAGTCGTTTCAGACATGAATTTCACTCTCGCCACCGTCCGATAACAGACACAGGCTCCCTCGGAGAAGTCGGTTCATCCATCGCCCGGTGACTACCCGTTGTGCAGTAATCGAAACGAGCTCATCGATCGGATGCCGACAAGTCGTCATCGACTGGGTGGTCGGGCTCGGCCTGATCGCTGCTTCTGCGAGCGGCGGTACCTTTCCGGTGTATGACGAGGTTTTCGGCCGGGAGCAGGCCGCATGCTCGCCAGGTTCATCCAGGTGGGCGGGGACTGCCCAAGGTCGTCTGGCTACGTGCTTCTCCGAGTCTTAAAGTCGGGTCCCTGTGTCTGCTTCGACTGTCGCTCAAGGTGGCGATCGCGCCGAAGTCGCCATGTGCGGACGGCATCACCGAAGACTCGAAAGCATTGATCGGCACCGACTTGAGGCACGAGCACACGGACAGCCGTAGATCACCTGAGGAGTAGGAATGTTCTTCCACGTCCAGCGAATGATCAACGAGATCGTGCCCGACGAACCGGACCCGGCCGCAGCCAACGCCCTCCAGGAAGGATTGGGAGGCCAGTTCGGTGAAATGCGAACGATGATGCAGTACCTGTTCCAGAGCTTCAACTTCCGTGGCGCGGACGCCAAGCCTTACCGGGACCTCTTGTACGGCATCGGTACCGAAGAGATCAGCCACGTGGAACTGATCGCGACCACGATCGCTCGGCTGACCGACGGTTCACCGCGCTACAACGGCGCGAAAACGGATCCGCTGGATCAACCAGCTGCTGGTGGTAGTACGCCGCTGTCCAACGCGTTGTCCGAGGGGAACATCCACCACTTCCTCGTCGGTGCCCAGGGCGCGCTGCCGGTCGACGCGGTCGGAAACCCCTGGTCCGGGTCCTACATCTACAACAGCGGTAACCTGGTGCTCGATCTGCTGTACAACCTGATGCTCGAGTCCACTGGGCGGCTGCAGAAGTGCCGCATCTACGAGATGAGCTCCAACAAAACCCTGCGTTCGACGGTCGCGTACCTGATCGTGCGCGACCAGGCGCACGAGAACGCCTACGCCAAGGCGCTGGAAAGCCTCGGGGTCAACTGGGGCAAGACGCTGCCGATCCCGAAGACCAGCGCCGAACGCTACCCAGAAGTCGCAACGCTGCTGGAACGCGGCCTGCACAACAAGCAATACACCTTCAACCTCGACAACCTCTCCGAGGCGGCGAAGGTGTTTCAAGGCAGCTCCCCTTCCGCACGGGACGGCGAAGTGCTGCGAATGGCACAAGCCCCCGAAGGCGTCGCCATGGACATAGCCCCGGAACGACCGGAGGAGTTCAGCCCCGGACTCGATCCGGAACTCGTCGAACTCATCCAGGCCACCGCCGAGATGGAAGTCTCCGCCGCCGACGAGCCAGTCCGCTACGGACCGGCGTGAGGGAGTGATCCGAAGACGCGCGGGCATCGCCTGTGGGCGACCGATCTGCTCCCGAAGGCGTGGGTCTCCCCCGCCCCATCCAGACGGCCACCTGGTCAGCCAGCGACCCCGAACTCCAGCAGGGTGCGGGACTCCGCCACCGGCACGGTGTGCCGCCGCAGCCTAGTCGCTCATTTGAGTGTTCATCGACCACACCATCCTGCGAATTCGGGGTTGGTGCTTAAACTCCTCGCCCATGACTGCGCCGACCTCTCGGGAGGAAGCCCTGCGCGGGGCCGTGGACACAGCCTTGATCGACCTGCTGACGCTGCCGGTGGCGGGCGGTGAGCACGTGCGGGGAGAGCGTGCCCGTCAGGAGTTGGCCCGCGCGACTCATCTGCTCGATCAAGAGCCACACCTGGATGTACCTAACGCCGCTGTGATCGCGGTACGAACTGCCGCCGACCACCTCTCCCAGGACAACAAGAACGAGGCCCGCACCGAACTGATCATCGCCCGAGGGCAGCTAGCCCGACCAGGCTCCCGCCTCGGCGCTGCACGCGAAATGCCGCCCGCGGAGCAGCAGTCGTACGCCGAAGTCGAAAACTCAGGTCAGGGCAGTGATCCGTAATGCGAACCCGCTGCGGTCGCCTACCGGTGCCGAAGGTCGGCAGGCGAATCCCGGTGGCGTCACGGTGAGGAGATAGCGGCCGAAGTGCGGGGCACGGTGGTCTCCCGTACGTGTTCGATGAGGCGGTGACTCGCCCTGCATTGCAACCCAGTGTCCCGGACGCGTCCGTGTCCCACCGATCCCACCGCATGACTTGCTGGGGAACCCGCCGGACCACACAGATCCTCAGGTCGCATCGCGCGCCTTGTCCTCCCTTGACCAGACGCTGGTGCCCGGCCTCGCGGACGCCCTTCCGGCCGAAGTAGCCGGGCCGATACGCAAGGCCGCGGAGTTGATGGCCCTCAACCGACTTCACGACGCGCGCTCCCTGCTTCTGCAGGCCCGTGGCCTCCTGATGCCCAGCCCAGGCCTGTGCCCCAGCACTCCGGGCGCTGACAGCGCAATCACGGGAGAGCGTCGGAATCAGGGTGTTCCGGCTGATTCGTGTTCGGCGGCGCGGGTGTGGTGGGGGCGGCGAGATCGCGTTCGAGTTCGGCGATGCGGCAGGCGGCGGACAGGACGGTGAGGCCGGAGTCGAGGAGTTCGCGGACGCGGGCGGCGAGGGTGAGCTCGGTGCGGCTGTAGCGGCGGTGCCCGCCGGCGGAGCGGTCGGGGGCGAGCAGGCCGGCGGCGTCGAGGCTGCGGAGGAACTCCGGGGTGACGCCGAGCATCGCGGCGGCGCGGCCCATGGTGTAGGCGGGGTAGTCGGCGTCGTCGAAGGCGCTGGCCGCGCGATCGGCCGGGGATTGATCGGTCATAACCACCTCAGGAGCTCGGAGTGCGCCCGGGTCCGGCCCGCCCCGCGGGCCGGACCCGGGCGCATACGGGTCATCGAGGGGTGCCTTCGATGACCTTGCGGCCGCCGCCGTGACCGACTTCGATGCGCCGGGGCTTGGCCTGCTCGGCCACCGGCAGGGTCACGGTGAGTACCCCGTCGGTGTAGTCGGCGCTGATGCGGTCCACGTCCAGGCCGCTGCCCAGCGAGAGCTGGCGGGAGAAGGTGCCGCGGGGGCGTTCGGCGGTCAGGTAGCTGACCTCGGCATCGCCCCCACCGGCCGGCCGCTCGCGGCGCTGGGCGCGCACGGTCAGGGTGTTGTGCTCCGCGTTGACCTCCAGCGACTCGGGGTCGATACCGGGCAGGTCGAACTCGACCACGTAGTCATCCCCTGCCCGGTAGGCGTCCATCGCCATGGTCTGCGGTGCCCGGGCGCTGCCGAACACCTCGGCGGTCAGCCGGTTGAGATCACGGAAGAACGGGTCGAACGCCATTGTCATCACCCACCACGTCCTTTCACACGCTCATCGACTCACACGTGATCGGCGGCGAAGCGCCGGGAGCGAGCGAGGCCCGTAGCCCGGCGCTCCGCGAGGGAGAAGCGACCGACAGCCTCACCTCCCCTGTTTTTGCTGGTGAACCCCTTGCCAACAGCCCTGCAGCACTTATTCTGAAACTGTCACATCAGATTTGCAAGGCTGCTGGTTCACAGTATGTGACGCCGTCTCATGAGATCTCAGGACGGTGGAAGGTGGTGCAGAGGCGATGGCAGCGCGGCATGTGGTGTACCGGTGCGAACTGGACCACCAGGTTCGGTGGCGTGGCTATGCGACCAGCGACGGCGAGATTCCCGTCCACGTCCGCGCACCTTCACTGGGCCAGGCCCAGCAGCTGATGGCGGCCATCGCCGTCGGCGACGGGCAGCGGTCCCGGCGGGTCGAGCACACCGAGCACGCCGCTGGCGACGGCCTGTGGGTGCGCGAAGCCCTCGACGAGCGGGTCCTGGAACGCGAACATGCCACCCAGGTCTTGATGGAAGTCCTCAGCGACCAGCGTCTGCGGGCCCGGCTGGCGACGCTGCCTCCCTGCCTGGTGGGCGGTGTCCCCGTGGTCGTCTGCGTCCCCGGCGACACCCTGGAATGGGTCCTGGGCCAGCACGACCGGAACGGGGCCCTGGTCGTGGCCGCGGCGTTGACCAACCACCACGTGTGGTGGAACGCGCTGGTGCCCGCCGACCGGGCCGCCGAGACCGACCTGTGCGTGGCCGGCAGCCTGGCCGACCTCGGCCTGACCGAACCCGAGGCCACCGTCGATGACTGGATGGCCACCACCGACTGCGCGGGCCTGGTCCTGCTGGCCGCCCGGCACACGACGGCGGGACAACCACCGAGCCCACGCCTGCCCTTTGCCACGGAGCAGCGACTCGGACGCCAACAGGACCTTTCCCACTCGCCGTCCGGTCTCTTCCGAAGCAGAGAAGACGCCCCTCATGCTCGAGCGTGAACATCCCCCCACCTGTGCAGCGGCGGCGTAAGCAGGTGTCGGAAACCACCGCTCACCTCAGGCCCTACCTGGTTGCTGCGTGGGCAGTGCGGTTGCACCGCACTGCCCGCACCCGCACCCGCACCCGAACCCAGTACGTTCGCCATCGCGGTGGCCGCCTGCCCGCCCGTGGCCCTGCTTCTGTCCGACGCTCCACAGGGCGCCGCGGGGCCACGACCTCGTGGTGCAAGGCGGGGATCTCGGTGTTGATCGAGGCAGACGATCGACCGGGCGCGACGGACCAGTGCAGCAAACGCACGAGCTTCGATCAGGCCCGGAGTTCGGCCGCACGCAGGCCCCTTGGGGCACAACGCATATTTGACAGCCCCTCGCCCGGCGGCCCCGAGGCGCTTGCTGCGATCGACCGCCCGATCGTTCGGCCACGGCGAATGCCTCGACGTGAAGCATTCCGTTCACTACCAGGACACCACTGGAAGTTGAGATGAGCACGTCTATCCATCTCCGGAAGAGGCAACGCCTTGAGAAACATCCTTCGCCGGTTCAGCGCCATCGCCGCCGGCACCACCCTGCTCGCCGGCGCAGCCTCCGCCGCACCGGCGACCGCCGCAGCCCCTGTTGACGTGCAGCTGCTCAGCATCACGGACTTCCACGGGTACCTACAGCCACCCACCCCCGGACAGGGCGGCCAGATACCGGGGCCCAACGGCACCCCGGTCACCGTTGGCGGGGCAGCGTATCTGGCCTCGCACCTCAAGGCGTTGCGATCCGGGCACCGCAATTCGGTCTTCTTCTCCGCCGGCGACAACTTCTCCGGTTGGCCCTTCGAAGTGGACGCCTTCCAGGACGAGCCGACCATCGAGGTCCTCAACGAGATGGGCCTGCGCTTCTCGGCCATGGGCAACCACGAGCTGGACGTCTCGCCGGACTTCCTCGTCGACCACATGGAGAAGGGCCGTTGCTTCGGCACGGTCAACGAGGACAGCTGCTTCACCGACTCGACGGGCGGCAGGTTCCAGGGCGCGGACTTCGACTTCCAGTCCGGAAACATCGTCTCCAAGCTGACCGGCCGCCCGGTCGTGGACCCGTACCGTATCGAGTGGTTCGACGCTCCCGGCGGCAAGCGCGTCCCGGTCGGCTTCATCACCACCACGGTGCCCGACACCCCCACCGGCTCCACCTCCTACCAGCCGGGACTGCGGGCTCTCGACCAGCTGGAGACGGCCAATCGGTACGCCGAGGAACTCAAGCGGCGCGGGGTCGAGGCGATCGTCCTCAACGTCCACGACGGTGGCTCCCCGAAGACCGCCGCGACCTCGAGCTACAACGAGTGCGACTCCGCCTGGGGGCCGGTGATCGACCTGGCGAAGCAGGTCACCCCCGAGATCGACGCCGTGGTCAGCGGCCACTGGCACTCGCGCTTCAACTGCATGCTGCCCGACCCGGAAGGCAACCCGCGCCCGGTCGTCGAGGCGGGCAACCACGGTGCGCTCATCAACGAGATCAGGCTGTCGCTCGACCCGAGCACTGGTGAGGTCATCCGGGACCGGACCAGCTCGGTCAACCACGCGGTAACTCGGGATGTCGCGCCGGATCCGGCGGTCAAGAAGATCGTCGATTACTGGGCCGGCCGCGGCGCCGAGCGCTTCGCCGAGCCGGTGGCCACCCAGACCGGCTCCTTCACCCGCACGCCGAACGCCGCCGGCGAGAGCACCGCCGCCGACCTGTTCGCCGACGTCCACTACTGGGACGCCAATCGCACCCGGGACGGCAAAGCCGACCTGGCGCTGATCTCCGCCAAGCCCGCCAAGGGCAGCACCGCCGTCCGCGGCGACCTGCCGTTCGCGAAGGGCAGCCACACCGACGACGCTGACGGCCGGATCCTGTTCGGCGAGTCCTGGAACGCCTACGGCTACGGCAACCCGGTGCTCACCGTCGGGATCACCGGACGTCAACTCGACGCCATTCTCGAGCAGCAGTGGCAGAAGCAGGCGGACGGCAGCGTGAAGTCGGCGCCGCTCGCGGTCTCGCGCAATGTCTCGTACAGCTACGATCCGGCACGGGCGGTCGGCGACCGGGTCGAGCCGAGCGAGGTGCTGATCGACGGGAAGCCACTGGATCCGGAGCGCACCTACCGGGTGGCCGCGCTGGCGTACACGGTGATCGGAGCGGACGGATACAGCGCCTTCGAGGGTTACACCGACCCGGTACGCAACGGTCCTGACCACGAGGTATTCCTGGACTACCTCAGGGAGCACAAGGTGATCTCCCCGGCACCGCTCGACCGGGTGCGCATCAAGGACTGACCCCAATGCGGCTGCGCCCTCGCCTGGCCGGCGTGGGCGCAGCCGCATACCGGCGCCATCGCTATGTCGTCACTACGCCGGGTTCCCCCAGCTGCAGAACTGCCGCCTCGGTGGATCGCTCCGGTTCAAATTGATGCGAAGCAGCGCGCCTCTCCAGGTCGATCGAGCGCCGTAGCGCTCCCACGGTGTGCGCCCGGCGGCGGGAGACCTGGACACCGGTGCTTCGCCTCGCTGCTCCGTGGAAAATCTGGTCTTCTTGGTGCACGCAAGCCCCCTTGCGTAATGGGGCGGGTGACCCCCCGACGGCCACCCGCGCCCTTCCCCGAATCCCGGCAAGACCCCCGACGTCTCACCAGGCTCACACGCCCCTGTTACAGCAGGTCAGCGGGCATGCACGGAGAGTTTCACGGGCGATTGAAGGTGGCGTCAAGGGAGTGGGACGTTAAATCCAGGTAACCAGACCACCCGCATCGTGCAGCAGGTCACCCATGGCGAGAGGCGCGGCTCGATCTTGCGGAGTGCGGCGTAGACCGCGGCGAGCACCAGCGGCACGACGATCGTCGCGCCGGCGTGCCGAGGGGTGCGGTCACCTCTTCGGATGCGCCTGCGGTGACGAGCAGGGCGACGAGCGTGGACCAGACGGCGGGACGACGGTGCGCAGCCAGCCGCGGAGTTGGTTACGCGTGGCCGCGTTTACCAGCACGGCGGTAGACGAACAGACCGGCCAGCGCGGCCACTGCGGCGAACCCAACAATTATCAGTGCACGCAACATAACAACTCCTCAACGCGTCCCGGATCCTAAAATTCTTGTGGGGAATCCAGTGCAACAGCGCTGGCACTGACGTGCCCGACGAGTCACCACCGCGAGTGATGCGTCGAACAGCTGACCACCACCACGTTGCGCAACGTCGTCGGCGGGGATGAGCCTAGAAGAAACCCTGACCTCCCGCGACGCCATCAACACCCAGCTGCGCGGCGTGCTCGACCAGGAGTCCGGGGCGCTGGGGCATCCGCGTCGCCTGGGTGGAACTCAAGGCCATCGACCCACCACCGTCCATCAAGGACTCCATGGAGAAGAAGATGCGCGCCGACCGGGAGAAGCGCGTCGTGATCCTCAACGCCGAAGGCGCCCGGGAATCGGCGAAAAACCGCCGAAGGCCAAAAGCAAGCCGCGATCCTGGCCGCCGAAGGCCAGGAACAGGCAGCCATTCTCGGCGTGGAGGCGACCGACAGTGGTACCTGCAGGCACAGGGTCAGGCCAAGGCCGTCGAGAAGGTCTTCGCAGCGGTCAAGCACGGCAAGCCGACCCCGGAACTGCTGGCCTACCAGTAACTGCAGACGCCGCCGTAGACGGCCCAGGGCGAGGCCAACAAGGTATGGGTGGTGCCCAGCGACTTCGGCAAGTCGCTGGAAGGCTTCGCCCGGATGCTCGGCGCGCCCGGCGAGGACGGCGTCTTCCGCTACGAACCACCGAAAGAAGAGGTCCCGACGACTGCCCTGAAGAAGAAGAGGAGGAGTCGGTCAAGGCCTGGTTCGACACCTCCACCACCCCAGAGGTCGCCGAAGCCGTTCGCGCAGCCGAAGCAGTCGCCCGCAAAGAAGTGCCCAGCCCGAACCTCGGCGGCAGCGCTGTTCCTACCCAGCGCCCGGGCTCGACGCAAGGTACGCCACAAGTACCAGTGGGGCCGCAGCAGCCGGGTTCAACTTCACGTCAGAGACAGGGAACGTCGTAAGGGCGGTACCCCGGTGCAAGGCGAAACGGCTGGCCATACGGCGATCTTCGCCTTCAGCGAGCATGCTGGGGCCATCGGCAGCGTGTCGCGGGCGCGGCAGATCTTCGGCCGGGTGCCGCCCGCACACCTGGCCGCTGGGGGACGCGCGGCGCGGAGCGACCGGCTGCTGGATTGAGCGCCAGACCAGTCGGCGACTGCCAGAAGCGAGGAGGACGGTCCGTGCAGTTCGACGTCACCGGAAAGATCTTGCTCGACCAGATCTACACACAGCCCGATCCACGCGCCTACT
>NZ_SMKW01000048.1 GCF_004348985.1 Saccharopolyspora elongata
GTGACGAAGCTGAGGTTGCGGTTCCGATCTTCGGGGCGGATAGGCGGATTGTGGCCGGGATGTCCGTCGCGGGCCCGGTTGATTCGATGAATTTGGACGCGGTCCGGATGGAGGCCAGTAAGTCTGCTCAAAAGGCCTCCTGCTATCTTTCGCAGCCGACCGCACTGGGACTCTCGCAACGCTGCGCCTCGCCGTACGACGGAGCGATGCTTGAAACCTGTGGGCAACTGGGAGGGGGCGTACCGTCTCAGAGGGGGAGTCGGTGTGCGCCTCTGGGTATTCGACGATCAGCCTACCTTTGAACTGGGCCTGAGCCGTGGAACGCTGGGTAGCGCGGCACGTGTCGACAGGTAGCCTGCCGAAGGCGGCAAATACGACAGCAAGCACCATCTTTGTCGACTGCAAGAAACCTTCCAAGTAGGACGTGCTCGGGTGAGTGATCTGCCTTTCGGGAGTCTGGTTCGTCATGGTGAGGAAAAGGAAGGTGACGTGCTTGACTCCCGGTGATAGACCAACATCCCTCCCCGCTCGTCCTCGGGTGGTAGGGCTATGCCGCACTGGCGACCGGGCTTGCCCGCTCCGTGCATAACCTAGTGACGACACCGTTCAAGATTCTCGTCCTGGACTGCGACAACACCCTGTGGCAAGGCACGGCCGGTGAGGATGGCTCTGACGGCATCACTCTCACTCCAGCGAATATCCGACTGCAGCAGTGGGCCGTCGACCTACGAGCCAAGGGCATTCTGCTCTGCCTGGCGAGCAAGAACGACCCCGACACGGTGGCCGAGGTTTTCGCAACGCGCACAGACATGCCGCTACGCCCCGAGCACATCGCCGCCCAGGCGGTGAGCTGGGAGGACAACCCTGTGGAGATCGCCGAAGTCAGGGCGGCGTGTCCGGAGGTCCTAGCGCTCACGTTGCCGCTGTTTGGCGGTCGTGGGTAAGGAAGATCTGGAACGCGCATGACTGCGGGGATCCGAACTTCTGCCGGAGCTCCATACGGGTTGCGTTGGGCCAGTCGTTGTCTGGAGTTATTCGCCGGTCTTGGGTGAAGTGCGGGCAGTCGTGTTGCCTGGTCTGCCAGGCGACGGGCGGGTGTGTTGTGTGTGCGCATCAAGGGTTTCGGCCGCTCTGCGGTGGTGGTGATACCGATCTGGACTGCCGAGCGGTAGCGGCGAACGCGAAACGCCGAGTTCGCCGCTACCGTGGCGATGTTGATGCAGGCCTGCCGATCCAAATGGCTGCCGGCGCTTCGTGCCGGTGTCACGCTTCTACGTCTTGGCCTCCCCAGCCGCCGTCGGCCAGCGCAGTCGGACACGCTCGGTTGCCCTAGCCGATCAGTGAGGTTTAACCGGTATGGGTACCGCAGCAAGAGCGGGCTCTAGCTGCGGTACCGAGATGTCTTTTCGCGGTATCGGCGTCTGGAGTGTGGCAGGCGCGACGCTCTTGGCCGGACACGTGTGCGAGTGCTGTGACGGGTGTGTGGACGGGCAAATAACCGTCCAATGCGTCGTGCGGAAGTGTTGTTTGTGGTGAACTGCCTCCGAAGGGATTCTACCTGCGCAAGATTCGTTTGCAGGATGACGCGAGTAGTTCGTTTACAAGGGAGATATCCATGGCCGGAGTGTCGACTACAACCCCGGGAATGCAGCAGGCTGCGGGCCACCTCGCCAACACCCAGAGTGTGGCCAAAGGTGGTGTGCAGAGCGTCGGTGACGGCCTAGCCGCGCTGAAGTCGACGTGGACCGGTGACGCGTCCATGGCGTTCGATTCCTCGATGAGGGCGTGGATGGACGACTGCCAGTTCATCGTCAACAAGCTCGGCGAAATGATCGAGATCATGAACGGCAACCGCCAGGCCATCACGGTCGGCGAGCAGGCCAACGCCGAGGTCGCCGCCGGCATCCCGACCGGTCCGGGACTGCAGGGTCTGTGACCTGGCGCGACGTGCCCCCTCAGCTGAGCGATTGAAAGGACTTTTGCTTTGCCTACTTATACCTTTGACCGCGGCATGGCCGACTCGGTTCGCGACCAGATGGCCACTGTCACCCGGCGCCTGCAGACCGAGCTGGAGAACATGCACCAGCAGATCGTCTCCACCCTGCAGGACTGGCAGGGCGGCGCCAAGGACCAGTACATGGTTGCGAAGGCCCAGTGGGACGCTGCCGCGCAGCGCATGCCACAGAGCCTGAACTCCGCAGAGGTAGCCCTCGACCAGATTACGGGCGGCTACCTCAAGGTCGAGCACACCGGCATGAACGCGTGGGGCGGCTACGGCGTCAAGTGAGCCCGATGGTGCCACCGGGACGCCATGCGGGCCGGCGGCACCACTCGTGCATTGGCAACCACGTTTGACCTAAGGAGCGACTCAAATGGCATTCGAGTCTTCGTCCGGTACCTGGATCGTGCCTTACTTCTCGGAGCCCGCAGCGGTGCCAGCTCCGAAGTGGGGCGGCCCTTCGGACGGCTACTTCGCTGGCAAGTTCGAATGGCCGATGCGGTCCTTGAGCAGCGAGGGCTCGACCAACGGTGTCCGCGTCAGCACCGAAGCCCTGCGAACTTTCGCGAACAACCTGCGGATGATGCTCGACCCGTTGAACGCGGCCAAGACGCAGATCGAGCAGGTGAAGCTCGCCCCCGGCGGCTTCTGGCACGCCTTCGACCTGATGGAGAGGGTGGTCGGCAGCAACAAAAGCGAGGCCATCCAGCCGAACACCCTGGACTTCATCAGCAAGGCCATTCAGGCGATCACCATCACTGCCGACGAACTGGACGGGCTCGCGTCCGCGTACGCGACCGCCGAAGAGCTCAACGCCGCCACCGGCCAGGACCTTGGTGAGCACATCGAGAATGCCAAGGGCTACCTGACGTCCGCCATCGGCGGCGCTACCAGCCTCGGCTGACCTCAGTCTCCGCCTCGATCCGCCGCCGCATCAACTCCGTCGGGCCTCGGTCCCCGCCCAACACGAAAGCTCCGAGATATGAGTGACGAAGCTCCCACCGCTGGTTCGCCGCCGGGCTTCAGGGTCGAAGACGGTGCTGTCATCGCGACCGGTGATGGATCGGCGGTGAAACCGGAGGACTACGACACCTGGGGGTGGAAGGAGATCAAGGCTGCGATCAAGGGATCGGCTGCGGTCGGCGATGACCTGCAGATCGACACCACCGACGGGCCGTCCAACCCCACGACGCTGTGGCAGGCCGCGCTGAGCTTCCGTGCGGCGCAAGAGATCCTTTACGCGGTCGGCGGCAGCGTCCTCGACCAGGCGAGAGCTCTCGCGGGTGATGGCGGTCCGTGGCAGGGCGGGGCTGCGACGGCGTTCCTCAGCCTGATGGAGCAGTTCTCCAAGGCTTTCATGAACCACGCGCTGCAGATCAACGGTGGCCCGGCCGTGATCAACCCGGTGCCGGAGCAGTTGTGGGCCGCGGGCGACTACCTCAACTGGGCCCGGCAGATGGTGAACGACATCGACTCGCACTATGCCACACAGGCGATTCAACTCGCTAACGACACGGGCGCGGACGTGTTCATGGACAACGGTCTGATTAGGGTCAGCGAGTTCCCTGAGATCGTCGAGATGATGACCCAGGACATGCGCAGGGTGTTGAAGATCCTCGCAGCCAAGTACGAAGAGGCCAAGTTCGACACCGCGCTGATGTCCGTGCCCACCCCGGGCCCGCCCAACGACGTGCCCGGCGGTCCAGGTGGGGTGCCCCCGGACCCCTTCCCCTCGGTATCCGTGCCGCTGCCTAAGTTCACTCCGCCCGTGTTTGATCCGCCAAAGTTTGATCAGCCTGAGTTCGACCCGGGCACGGTCGGCGGCCCCGACGGTCCCGGTGCTTTCAACCCGACCGCGTTTGACCCGACCAAGTTTGACCCGGGCACGGTCGGCGGCCCCGACGGTCCCGGTGCTTTCAACGCGACCGCGTTTGACCCGACCAAGTTTGACCCGGGCACGGTCGGCCCCGACGGCCCCGGTGCTTTCAACCCGACCGCGTTTGACCCGACCAAGTTTGACCCGGGCACGGTCGGCGGCCCCGACGGTCCCGGTGCCCTCAACCCGACCGCGTTTGACCCGACCGCGTTCGAACCGCCGCCCGGTACTCCCGGAAACGGCCCCGCCATTCCGCCGTTCGTGCCGCCGTTCTCGCCGCCGTCGCTGGGCGGCGGTTCCGGCATCAAACCGCCGTCGTCGCAGAAGCCCGGAAACGGGGCCGGCGTGGGTATGCCCGAGCTTGAAAAGCCGGGCATGGAGCCGTTCACGCCATCCGCGCCGCCGCCGATGTCAGAGATGCCGGACGCCGGCGACTGGGCCGCGGGCGAGGGCACGCAGTCGATCGGAACCCCCGACCAGCGCGGCATCGGCATGCCCGGAGGCATGCCGATGATGCCGCCGATGTCCCCGGCGGCCGGTGCGGGCGGCGGGCAGCCGGAGCGTTCTGATGCGTCGGGCTTGCTTGGTGGTGAGGTGGAGCCGTGGGAGGGCGTTGATGTTCCCGGTCTTGGTGAGCCGGAAGGCTTCGCGGACGTGCCGGAAGGCAAGCCGCAAGACTGGTCGGCTTCGTCGCCGACCGGCACAGCTTCGCCTGGTGTGCCGGGGATGCCGATGATGCCGCCGATGTCTCCGCCGGCTGGTGCGGGCGGCGGGCAGCCGGAGCGTTCTGATGCGTCGGGCTTGCTTGGTGGTGAGGTGGAGCCGTGGGAGGGCGTTGACGTTCCTGGTCTTGGTGAGCCGGAAGGTTTCGCGGACGTGCCGGAGGGCAAGCCGCAAGACTGGGACGCAGAGCTTGGCCTGACCGCTCCGGCGCTGCCCGGCGTGCCGATGGTGCCGCCGATGTCCCCACCCGCCGGTGCGGGCAACGGTGTCGCGGAACGCGCGGACGCGCCGGGTCTCCTCGGCGGTGAGCGTGCGGCATGGGAAGGTGTGCCCGCTCCCGGTCTGAACGATCTGTCCGGAGTGGATGGACCTTCCTCGGAACCGAAAGCATGGGCGGTCGAGCACGCCGACGGCGCGGGCATCCCCGCTGTGGCGGCGATGCCGCCAATTCCTCCTGCGCCGCCCGCCGCGGGCATCGGTCCCGTGCGACCGGAAGCTACCAGCGTGCGGCCCGAGGCCGAGACGGCGGCGTGGGAAAGAACGCAGCCGCCTGCACCGGTCGACAGCGATGACGACCGGGAGGGCGCGGCCGGGGGTGTGTTCCTCGCAGCCGAGCAGCAGGTCGTCGCTCCGCTGGAGGAGCGGGTCGCGGTGGTGCGGCCCGCCGACGAGGATGAGGATTTCGGCGCGTGGGATGTCGCAGCGGGCAGCGGCAGCGGTCTGCCGTGGGCCGCGTGGCCGCCTGGTCAGCCGCGGGAAGAGGACGGGCGAGATCCGCACACCCCGGACTTCGCACTCCGCGAGATCACGCCTTGGGAACACACCTCCAACCACACGGCCGCTCGTCCGGTGGCGGACATCAACGTCGCGGCCGCGCCTCGGTTCGTCGACGGTGCGGAGTTCCTGCCGCGGGCGGCCCAGTTCCAGGCTGACGAGCCCATGTGTGGCGGTGCCGAGGATGTGGAGGACCACGAGGCCCAGGCCAGGCGGGCGCTGGAGGAAGTGCAGCAGGCGGCCGAAGAGACCCAGGAGGAAGAGGAGAAGGAGCGCACGTCGGCTGACCTGCTCAAGCAGGACGACAAGGCATGGGCGGCGACGGCCGAGCCGAAGCGGCCGGGGGTGATCGAGTGAGTACGGTCACCGTCAAGCGCGGTCCTCGCCTCGCCGGCCCCGAGATGCCGGAGGGAGAGGAGGCGCTGGAGGAGCCTCCGGTGATGCCGGAGCCGGCGACGCGGGACTACAGCTCCGTGCTGATGTTCGTGCCCATGGCGTTGGGTCCCATTGCCATGATCCTCGTCTTCTCGTCGATCGGGTCTGGCGGCGGCTCACCGTTGATCTTCATCATGTCCGGTGCCATGGCGATCGGCATGGTCACCATGGCGATCAGCCAGCTGATGCGCAACGCCGGTGACCGCAAGCGCAAGCTCAACTCCGAGCGCCGGGATTACCTGCGTTACATCTCGCAGTTGCGTCGGCGTGCCAGGCAGACCAGCGACGAGCAGCGCGTGGCCGTCGCTTGGAACCACCCGGACCCCACGTGGCTGTGGTCACTGGCGAGCGGGCCCCGGTTGTGGGAGCGGCGTGGCGGCCATGACGACTTCGCGCGAGTGCGCATCGGGCTTGGCGTCCAGCAGGCGGCGATGGAGTTCACGCCGCCGGCCACCAAGCCGATCGAGGACTTGGAGCCGTTGTCGGCGATCTCGCTGCGCCGGTTCAGCGAGACCTACCGGACGGTGACCGGCATCCCGATCTCGGTGGGACTGCGCAGCTTCACCAGCGTCGAATTCGAAGGCGACCCGGACGCCGCGGCCGGGCTGGTGCGCGCGGTGATCGGGCAGCTCGTCACCTTCCACGCTCCGGACGAGCTGCGGATCGCGGTGCTCACCGCACCGCAGAACCAGGCTGACTGGGACTGGGTCAAGTGGCTGCCGCATACCGCGCATCCGACGGCCCGTGACGGGGCCGGGCCGCTGCGGATGCTGACCTGCGACCACGATGAGCTGATCGAGCTGCTCGGCTCCGAGGTCACCGACCGCGGTGATCACGACAAGGGCGTGCTGCCCGGTGTGGCGGAGCCGTTCATCGTCGTCGTCGCCCACCTCGCGACCATCCCGGAGCACTCGCCGCTGTTCGGGCCAGGTCTGCGCAACACCGTTCTCCTCGACGCCACCGGTGCTCTACCCGGTGGTGCGAAGGTGCTTCGGCTTACCTGCCGTGACGGTGACGTGACCTATCCGGTCGGGGACGAGACCGGAACGGCCAAATGCGACACGCTCGGCGTGCCGCAGGCGGATGCGCTGGCCCGGGTGCTCGCGCCGAAGCGCACCAGCGGAACCGTTGACGTCGTCGACCGCCCCTTTGACAGCGACTTCGAGCTGACCACGCTCCTGGGCATCCGCGACGTGCACACGTTCGACATCAATGCTCAGTGGCGGCACAAGGCCCCGCAGCGCACCAGGTTCCAGGTGCCGATCGGCGTCACCGAGGACGGCGAGGTCGTCGAGCTCGACCTCAAGGAGTCGGCACAGGGCGGTATGGGCCCGCACGGCATGCTGATCGGCGCCACCGGTTCCGGCAAGAGCGAGCTGCTGCGCACGCTGGTGTGCAGCCTCGCCGCCACCCACTCCTCGGAGATTCTCAACTTCGTCCTGGTGGACTTCAAGGGTGGCGCGACTTTCCTGGGCATGGACAAGCTGCCGCACACCTCGGCGGTGATCACGAACTTGGCCGATGAGCTGCCGCTGGTCGACCGCATGCAGGACGCGCTCAACGGTGAGATGACGCGACGTCAGGAGATCCTGCGAGAGAGCGGCTACTCCTCGCTGTTCGAGTACGAGAAGGCCCGCACCACCGGCGGCCAGCTCCGGCCGCTGCCGACGCTGCTCGTCATCGTCGACGAGTTCTCCGAGCTGCTCAGCGCCAAGCCGCAGTTCATGGAGCTGTTCGTCAGCATCGGCCGCCTCGGCCGAAGCCTGGGCGTGCACCTGCTGCTCGCGTCGCAGCGTCTCGACGAGGGCCGGATCCACCGGGTCGAGGGCCACCTGTCCTACCGCATCGCGCTGCGGACGTTCTCCTCGATGGAGTCCCGCAGCGTCATCGGTGTCGCAGATGCCTACGAGCTGCCTTCCGGGCCCGGAAACGGTTACCTCAAGATCGACACCTCGACGCTGGTCCGCTTCAAGGGCGCCTATGTCTCCGGCCCCTGCCTGACGACCGCTCCCGTGGACGGGCCGATCAGCGAGGAAGACATCGCGGCGGGCGAGGCCGTCCCCTTCTACACCCAGCCGAACCCCCGGATGCATGAGATGCGCCAGATCGAGGCCATGGAAGCGGAGGAAAAACCGCAAGAAGAAGAGGAGAAGTCCAAGGGATCCGCCAACGACGACGCGCCGAGCCTCGCCGAGGTCCTCATCGGACGGCTCGAGGGAGCCGGACCCGCCGCCCGCCAGGTGTGGCTGCCGCCGCTCGCGGCGTCGCCAAGCCTCGACTCGCTCCTGCCGAGCGTCCTGCCGAACCCTCAGCTCGGAATGATCGTCGATGACCCGGTCGCGCGTGGCCGCATGCGCGTCCCCGTCGGCCTCGTCGACCTGCCGTACGAGCAGATGCGCGAGCTGCTGATCGCCGACCTGTCTGGCGCGGAGGGCCATGTCGGTGTCGTCGGCGCCCCGATGACTGGGAAGTCGACGCTGTTGCGCACTCTGATGCTCGGCCTCGCGCTGACCCACACCCCGGAAGAGGTTCAGTTCTACGGCCTGGATTTCGGCGGCGGTGGCATCATGTCCGTCAGCGGTCTGCCGCACGTGGGCTCTGTCGCGACCCGCATGGAGCGCGACCGCGTTGTGCGTACGCTGGAAGAAGTCGTGCAGGTCCTGGAGATGCGCGAGGCGGCATTCGCCGAGCACGGCTTCGAGTCCATGGCCGATTACCGCGTCGCGCGACGTGAGGGCAGGATCGAGGACCCGCACGGTGAGGTGTTCCTGATCATCGACGGCTGGTTCACCCTCCGCCAGGACTTCGGCGACCTCGAGACGAAGTTGACCGAAATCGCCGCTCGTGGCCTCTCCTTCGGCATCCACCTCGTGGTGTCGTCGACGCGCTGGTCGGAGATCCGGCCGTGGCTTCGGGACGTTCTCGGCACCCGGTTCGAGCTGCGGCTCGGCGACACAATGGAGTCTGAGGTGCAGAGCCGCAAGGCGGCCACCGTGCCGAATCAGCCGGGCCGCGGTCTCACCAGCTCTGGCTTCCACTTTCTGGCTGCGCTGCCCCGGCTCGACGGCTCGTCGGAGACCGAGGACCTGGCTGCCGCGACCAAGTCGATCGTCGAGGAGATCCGCACGTTCTGGCCGGGCCGTAGCGCTCCTGGCGTCCGGTTGCTGCCGACCAAGCTCCCGGTGGTCGACTTGCCGCGTCCCGAGGGCGACCTGCGGATCTGCCTCGGCCAGGACGAGCAGCGCCTCAAGCCGGTGTGGCACGACTTCAACGTGGTGCCGCACCTGTTCATGATGGGTGACGCGCAGACCGGCAAGACCAACGCGCTGCGGCTGGTGCTGCGATCGATCGTCGCTGCGTACCGGCCGGGCGAGGCGAAGATACTGGTCGCCGACTCCCGCCGCGACCTCGACGGCATGGTGCCGGAGGAGTACCGCATCGGCCAGGTGGTCGGCGCGGACGCGCTGACCGATCTCGCTACCAAGGCGGCGGTGTCGCTGCACAAGCGGGTCCCCGGCGTGGACATCTCCTCAGAGCGCCTGCGCCGCCGCGACTGGTGGGAAGGGCCGCAGCTGTTCGTCGTCGTCGACGACTACGAACTGTTCTCCAACGGCATGGGAATGGGCACGCCACTGGACACGCTGCTGCCGTTGCTGGCGCAGGGCGTCCACATCGGATTTCACCTGATCCTCGCGCGCAGCAGTGCAAACGCGTTGCGGGGCATGATGGACCCGGTCATGCGACGGCTGTGGGAGCTCGGCACTCCGGCACTGCTGTTCTCCTACCCCAAGGAGGAGGGCAAGTTCCTCGGTGAGGCCGCTCCCCGCACCCTGACACCCGGCCGCGCCCAGCTGGTGACCCGCCGCGGCGTGAAGTTGATCCAGACCGGCTTCGTACCGGTGGAAAGCTCGCAGAACGAGGACGCGATGATCCGCGGAGCGTTCTCGAGGAACGAGGACATGTGACCGCGACCCCCGAACTGTGCCGCATCACGGTGCTCGGTCCCAGCGGGCGGGCCGACCTCGCAGTGCCCGTTTCGACCACTGTGGCGGTGCTCCTGCCGACACTCGTGCGCCACGTCGTGCGCGACCAGGACCGGCCGCGCGACCAGGAGGAGTACGGCTCCTGGGTGTTGCAGCGCCTCGGCGACGCGCCGTTCGACCTGGGCGGCACGCCGGAGACGCTCGATTGGCTCGACGGCGAGCAGTTTCACCTGTCCCGCGCCGAGAGCCCGTTGCCCGAGCTGGATTTCGACGATGTCGCCGAGGGCATGGCGACTGCGGTCAACCGCCAGGGCAATCGGTGGAACGAGGCGGTCAACCGCCAGCTGTTTCTCAGTCTGACCGGTGTCGCGTTCGCCGCGATCGCAGTGTCGCTGTTCGGCAACTCGAGCGCGCTCGTCGCCTTGGTCACCGCCGGTGTGCTGGCCCTGGTCCTCTGCGTCGCCTCAGTGCTGGTCGCGCGGACGCTCGCGGACCGCGGTCTCGCCGCGATCGTCGGTGTCGCCGGCTGCGTGTTCGCCGGGCTCGCCGGCGCGATCGGCGCGGCGGGTGTGGCGGGCACGCTGGGGACGGCCCCGGTCGCCGTCCTGATCGGTGGCCTGTCGATGGGGGTCACGTCGGGCGCGCTGCTCGTGGTGCAGCGCCTGCTCGCACGGGATCTGCCGGTAGTGCCTTTCGGGTGCACAGCGTTCACCGGCTTCGGCGCCGTGATCGCGATGTGGCTGCACCTCGGCTTGGAGCTGACCGCACTGCAGACATCCACTGTCGTGATGGTCATTTTCTTCCTGCTGTTGTTGTTCGGGCCAAAGCTGGCGACGCGCGCCGCCCGGCTGCGCGGCCCGCAGCTGCCACGCACCGCCGACGAAATGAAGATCGACATCGAGCCGATGCCCGCAGCGCAGGTGGTCGAGCAGACCGGCAACGCCGACCGCTACCTCAGCGTGCTCACCATCGGCTCTTCGGTCGTCTTCGTGCCCGCCTTCTGGTATTTGGTCCAGCGGCCCGAATGGCTCAACTACACGCTCGCCGGCCTGTTGGCGGCAGTGATACTGCTGCGGTCACGGGAGTTTCTGAACATCGGCCAGCGGACGTCCCTCGCGCTGGTCGGCGCCTGGGGCGTGCTGCTCTTGGTGATCAGCCTGCTCGCCGGGTTGAGCGACGTTTGGCGCGCGGTCGGCACGCTGGTGCTGTTGCTCGGCGCGTTGCTGCTGGTGGCGGCGGCGCTGCGGCCCGCTCACCGCCGGGTGCTGCCGATCTGGCCACACATGGCCGATGTGCTGGAGAACCTCGGCTGTCTTGCGCTGGTGCCGTTCGTGTTGCACGCGCTCGGTGTCTTCGCCTGGGCTCGTGGCCTGGCCGGGTGATGCCAGATGCAGACCAAGAAAGACCATGTCCACGCGTACCAGACGCTTGTCGGCAGGATGAGCGCCGCATTGCTGCTGGGTGACACCAACTACAGCGAGACCCCGGCGCGCCGCGCGCTGATGGGCCTGGTGTTCGGGTTGGTGCTCGGCCTGCTGGTGGGAGTGGGGTTCTGGGTTTACGGGTTGATCAACCCCGGCGGCAACATGGCGTGGCAGAAGCCGAACGTCATCCTGGTGGAAAAGGAGAGCGGCGCACGATTCGTCTACCAGCGCGGCCTGCTGGTTCCGGTCATCAATCACGCTTCGGCGCTGCTGCTGCAGGGCGCGGGCGCGAAGGTCGAGACCATTTCGCGCGCGTCGCTGAGCGAGCTGGAGCGCGGCGCCCCGATCGGTATCCAGAACGCGCCCGACCCAGTTCCTGCGGCGGGTGCGCTGGTCAACACCCCGTGGCTGCTCTGCCTGCCGCGCACCGGCGGCGTCGACGTGCAGGGCGCGGGTCTGATGAGCATGAACCTCAACCCCGACGCCAAGAGCACCCCGATCGGTGAACACGAGTACATGTGGGTCGGCTCGACCTCCGGTGAACAGTACTTGGTTTGGTCGCATCGCAAGCTGAAGCTCGCGGGCCCCGCGGTCGCCGTCGCGCTTGGTCTCGGCACCGCGGCGCCGCCGACGGCGCCTCCCGCGTGGCTGGCCGCGCTGCCGGACGGGCCCGAGTTGGCGCCGGCCGTGATTCCTGACGCGGGCAGGAAGAGCATCGAGATCGCAGGGTTGAAGCAGCCGGTTGGGACGGTGTTTCGTCAGTTGGCGGGCAACGGCACGCATAACTACACGGTGCTGCGCACCGACGGACTGGCCCCTATCTCGGGCACCGAGGCAGCGCTGCTCGAGACCTCCAGCGGGGAGCCTGCGGTCGACATCGGCGCTTCGGCGGTCGCCGGTGCGCCACGCTCCGCGGACACCTCGCTCATGCAGCGGATCCCCGACCTGCTGACCGCGACGTCCGTGCCGACGGGCGAGAAAGCGTTCTGCCTCCGGCAGGAGACCAACAACACGAACATCATCAGCGTGCCGGTCCTGGCGGAGCGCGATGACGCCTGGATCGGGATGAACGCCCAAGTCGGCGCATACCTGAAACCAGGAATGGGGATGCTCGCCGCCTCCGTTCCAGCGCCCCCTGGTGCGGGAGCCAAGCCGGACCGGTTCCTGATCACCGACCGCGGGTTCAAGTACCAACTCACTGATGACCAGACCATCTCGGCACTCGGTTTCGGCGGCGTGCAGCCTCGCCCGGTGTCGGCCGAGGTGCTGGCGCAGATCCCGAGTGGCCCGGCGCTGAGCCGGGCTGCGGTGGGCGTTTTCGAGAAAGGACGTGGCTGAATGAGCCCGCTGACCAAGCGCCGTGACGACGCCGCTGATCGGAGCATGATCGGCCACGTGATCGGCAATGCGCACGTCGTGCGTCCGCGCCACGTGCTGCGCGACGAGATCCGGGATCTGGCGCTGGGCCTCGCCGCGGATCCCGACCACGAGCTCGTGGTGGTCGACTTGCCGATGGACAGCTCGTTCGCGGTGTGGGAGTCGACGGCGAAGCTGCTGCCCCGCAAACGGCGCGGCGTGCGGCTGGTCATCGGCGGTCGGCGGTCCCGGGAGACCACCGCGCTCGCCGGGCAGTGGCTGTCCGAGCGCCTGAACTGTCCCGTCATCGCCCCCGACGGCTCCATCATGCGGAGCGTCGGCGGCTCACTGTTCGTCGACGCGGGCTGGGGCACCGGCTGGGTGCGCTTCCAGCCGGGCAAGCCGCCGAAACCGGACGGCAAGCGGTTCCCCCGCCCTGCCTGGGAGACGGCAGCATGTCTGATCGAGATCATGCCCACCAGCGCGGGCAGCGTCGCCGAACCACTGCCCGGTGGCGTATGGCTGCGCCCGCGAGGCCCGGAGAGCGTGCTTAGAGCCCACCGCAAGCGGCTGGTCGAGACCTTGCCGTGCCAACCCGACGTGTGCGTTGTCGTGCTCGGATGCCCTGGAGCGCCGCCGATCACCATCCAGGACATCACCCGCTTCTGGAGCTGGCTGCCCGACGAGCTGCGAGCGCAGCTGCGCCTGGCGAAGTTCGGCCCTCTCACGGTGCCCGGCAACACGTCCTACTACCAGAACATCGCCGACACACTGGGCGAGCAGATCACCTGCTACACCGGTATTCCGGTCGGCTCGCGCACCGAACCGGAGGTCTACACACTGCGAACGGACGGCACGGTCGGCTGGCGGGCGTTCGCGGAGGAGATGACCTACACCCCGGCCGTGGCGGAGGGGCTCGCGATGCCGCCAGCGCTCAGAAGCTACTGCGCCCCCGTGTTCGGCGTGAAGGAGATCGCGCCGGCCGTCTACCAGTACGCGCCGGATGTCGTGCTGGAGGTTGTGCAGTCCGGTCTGTGGTTGCGCCCGCCCTACGAGCTGCCGCACGCACCGGCGATCCGCTCGGTCGAACCGGACGCCGAGCGACACCTGGTGTTGTTCGAGGACGGCCATGGCGATGCCTCCGGGCGGCTGCGCGAGCTTGCCGAAGACGTGCTCGGCTGCCTCGTTCCCGCGACCCGCCACCTGAGCGGTCTCGTCCGGGCCGAGTCGGTGGTGCAGCAGCGCATCGAGATCGTCGGCCAGGCACTGGGCGCGATCGAGGCGTCGCCTACCGCCGCGGCCGTCACCGCGGGCCCCGCACAGCAGAGCACCGCCGATCCGGGGGAGCGGCCGGCACGCGAACCCGGCCAGGAGACCGACGCGCGGCAGGGTAAGGCGCCGCTTGAGTCCGACGCGCCGCTGTCGGTGGACACGGTGACGACGCGACTGGCGAGCGTCACGCCGGAGGCGCTCTCCCCGATGGCGCCTCCAATGGACGCGACGTCGATGCAGTCCGCGTCGATGGCCGAGGCGGCCACCCACGACGCGCCGCCTGCCGTCCCGGCGCCGTCGGCCGACCCGCCCCCAGTGCCGGGTGACTCGTCCGCCGTGCAAGCCCCGGTTGCCGACCTGCCCGTGGTCGACGCCCCTGGCGCGGAGCGGCCGCGGGTGTCGCCGGTCCAGATCACCGAAGTGGCCGCGCTGCCTGCACCGCAAACCGGGCCGCCGCCTTCCGAGGTGGCGAGTGCGTCAATGCCGCCGACTGGCATCGCGGCCGCCGACGCCCCGGCAGTGACCGGGACACCGGCCGTGCAGCCCCCGGCCCAATCCGACGCGCGGCAGCAAACCGCTGCGTTCGTCACGATCGTGCAGCCCACGCCGTCGACCGCGGCCGCCGCCTTGGTGCCCAAGCGCGGCCTGGACGAGGAACGCGCCTGGCTGCGCCGCACCCTCAGTCGCGAGTACGCCGCGGAGTCCAACTCGGTCAGTCGCGTGCTGTCCGAGCACCCCGGTTTCCAGGGCGCGCTCGAGCGGTCCTCCGGCGGTGTGCTGAGTGACGCCGTGGCGATCCGGCTCTACCTGTCCGGTGAAGGAGACGGCCTCGACCTGCAGCTGCGGATGGGCGCGGTCGGTCCCCATGTGCCGTTCGCGCGCTGCGTCGTCTCCGGTCTGAGCAGGCTGCCCTCCCACCGCGGCGCCACGGTGTTCGCCACGTCGCCGACCCCGCAGGAGTGGGAGCTGTACCGGAGCCGCAAGTTCTTCACCGAGTGGGGTTTCATCAACGCGCTGAGCGCGCCCTGCGCGAAGCAGCGGCAGACCAACGATGTGGACGTGCTGGTGTGGTCCATGACGGCGCGCCGCACGAAGCTGCTCGAACCCGAGCTGAACCCGACCGCGGACCGAGTGCTCTTCGTGCCCGGCACCAGCTTCAAGGTCCTCGACCTCACTGAGCCGGAGGAGGGCGTGCGCGGCCAGGTGCTGTTGCGCGAGCTGGCCGCCAATGAGATCGATTCGGCCGGCCGGGTGGACGACAACCGGGCGTCGCTCGACGAGCTGGCGCTCAACTCGCTACGCCGCTGCCTCGACAAGTGGGCCGAGGCCAAGGGCGAGGTGCGCGTCGCTGACGCCGCGGCGCCGCGGTTCAGCCTGCTGCCGGGCCTCGTCCGCACGACATCCGCGCCGGAGGAGGAACGATGAACCGCCAGTTGCTCGTGGTCGCCGCTGACCGGCCCGGCTCATACCCGACGATCAGCGCTGCGCTCAGGGAAGCCAGGGACGGTGCGACGATCAGCGTGCTGCCCGGACGCTACGAGGAGAACCTCGTGGTCAACCGGATGGTGACCGTCACCGCCGAGGAGGGGCCGGGCACGGTCGAGTTGGTCGCCCGCACGGGCAGCGTCGCCATGATCGCTGCAGGCGCCGCACAGTTGTCCGGCCTCGTGCTGACGGGTGCGGACACGAGCGCCGTGGCGCTGGACATCCGCAAGGGCGAGGTCGCACTGGATGACTGCCAAGTGTCGGGCGCGTCCTGGGCGGCCGTGCTCGCCCACGGCCAGGGCTGCGCGGTGCTGCGCGGCTGCGCCGTCACCAGCAGTGGCGGCGTCGGCATCGTCGTGACGTCCTCGATGCCGAGCATGGCGGAGAACACCGAGGTCGTCGACGCGATGTCCTCGGGCATCGTGGTGACCGAGCAGGGTTCCCTTGAGCTGCGCCGGGTAACTGTGCGCAAGCCCGGGGGCAACGGCATCTGCGTCAACGGCCGCGGCCGCGTGGTGATCGAGGACTGCCAGATCGTCGAGGCGGAGAAGCCTGCGCTCGTGGTCGAACAGGAGGCGAGCGCGGAGGTCCGCGACGTCACAGTCAGCCAGAGCGCGAGCCTCGACCTGTACGTGCGCAGCACCAGCGAGGTCGTGCTCGCCGATTCTGAATTCACCGGAGCGCGTATGCAGTCGGCGCACATCGCTGGCGGGGCCTCGCCTCGGCTGCGTGGCTGCCGGTTCGCCTCGGCGGGCAGCAACGCGGTCTACGTCACCGGCGGCTCGTCGCCGCGGTTCGACGACTGCAGGGTCACCGGCAGTCCGATCGGCGTCCTGGTGGACGCGGCGTCCCATCCGGTGTTCGGGGCGTTGCTGGTCGAGGGCACGTCGCGCGGGGCGGTGTTGGTCGACGCCGAGTCCTCGGTGGGGGTGAAGGGGCTGCGGGCGGTGCCCGAGTCCGGTCCTGCCGTCCTGGTGAAGGGCAGGTCTCGGCTGACGCTCGGCGACGCGGTGATCGAGGTTTCCGATGCCGTCGGCCTGTCGCTCTCGGAGAACTCCAGGGGGGAGCTGACCGACTTGCGCGTCACCGGCCCGGCGGCACACCTGGTGAGGCTGGAGAGCGGGGCACGCGGTGAGTTCGCGTCCACCCTGCTGCGGGGCGGCGGCTTGCGCGCCGAGGAGGCCAGTCTCACCATTCGGGACAGCGAAGTTGTCGATGCGCGGGAGGACGGCATCAGCGCGGGCACGGGCAGCAACGTGCATGTGATCCGCTGCCGGGTGCGTTCGGCGAAGCGGCACGGCGTGCACCTGCTCAGCGGGTCGCGCGGCGATGTTCGCGGCTGCGAGGTGACCGGGAGCGCGGGCGACGGCGTCCTCCTTGACACCGAGGAGGCTGTCACCGTCGCGGAGTGCACGGTCACCGGCAGCGGCGGTAGCCCGGTGCGCAAGGCGGTCGAGCACGAACGGCTGTCGGTGGCGAGCATCGTCACCGACGAGCCGCAGGCGCAGCAGCGGTCTTCGCGGCCGGCTGACGGCGCTTCCCAGCCCGGGCCCGCCTTGGGCGAGGAGCACTGGGACGGCGGTTTCGCCCCTGCAGGCGAGGACCAGCATCCGACGCTCGGTGGCGCGATGGGCGCCGAGCTGGAGGGGCCACTCGCCGAGCTGGACTCGCTGATCGGTCTCGACGGTGTGAAGCACGAGGTGCTCGGCCTGATCAACCTGATCAAGATGACCCAGCGTCGCCAGCAGATGGGTCTGCCGATGCCACCGATGAGCAGGCACTTGGTGTTCGCGGGTCCTCCTGGCACCGGTAAGACAACGGTCGCCCGGCTCTACGGATCGGTGCTGGCGGAGCTCGGCATTCTCGCCCGTGGTCACATGGTCGAGGTCGCGCGGGCAGACCTGGTCGCCCAGTACATCGGTGCCACGGCCATCAAGACCGCCGAGGTCGTGAACAAGGCCATGGGCGGCGTGCTGTTCATCGACGAGGCGTACACCCTGTCGAGCCAGTCCGGTGGCAACGGTCCCGACTTCGGCCAGGAGGCCATCGACACGCTCATGAAGATGATGGAGGACCACCGTGACGAGATCGTGGTGATCGTCGCGGGCTACTCCGAGCTGATGGAGCAGTTCCTGGCCTCCAACCCCGGTCTGGCATCCCGGTTCTCGAAGACCGTCGAGTTCCCCAACTACAGCGTCGAGGAGCTGGTCACGATCACGACCAACCTCTGCCGCAAGCACTACTACGAGCTGACCGACGATGCGGTCGACGCGCTGACCGACTATTTCGAGCGCGTCCCGAAGAACGACACCTTCGGAAACGGCCGCGTGGCCCGCAAGTTGTTCGAGGCGATGGTCAGCAACCAGGCATCACGTCTCGCGATGCAGCCGCCGTCCAAAGACACCGAGCTGAGCAGGCTCACTGCCCAGGACCTGGCGAGCGAGCTCGTGGCGCTCGGCGAGGACGCGCCCCGCGCGGCCCTCCCCGACGCAAGCACCGACCCCTCCGCCGCGGTGCAGGCGACGCTGGGCTGGCAGCGGTTCGCGGGGCTGTGCGGACTGGAGAGCGTGCGCGAGGCCGCCGGGCGCACCCTCGTGCGGCTGTGTGGGCTCAAGGCACGCAACAAAGGGCTGGGCAGACAGGCGAACGTCGTGCTGTCCGGCCGGCCGGGCATGGGACGGCGTGCGGTCGCGTCGCTCTACGCGCAGAGTCTCACCGAGCTCAGGCTGATCAGCAGCGGTCACGTGACGCGGCTGTCGATCGGCCGCGATCTGTGTCCGCGCTGGCCGGGGCAGGCGGTGAGCCTGGTGTCGACGGCGTTCGACGAGGCGAGCGGCGGCGTGCTGCTGCTCGATGCGGACGGCGACTGGGCGACCGACTCGGGCGAGCGGCGGACCGAGACGATCGACGCGCTCGGCGAGGCGGTGCGGCGCAACCCGGCAGGCCCGGTCGTGCTGCTATCCGGCGAGGCTGTGTCGTTAACCCGGCTCTCCGAGTCCTCCACCGCCTTTGGCGAGTGCTTCGCCGAGCGGTGGGACTTCGCAGAGTACGACGTGGACCAGTTGACTGCGCTCGCGGTGCGGCAGCTCACGCGCTGCGGCCACAAGGTGCCGGAGAACGTGGCGGACGCGTTGCGCGGCCTGCTCTCCGACGGCGGGCACACGGCATGGGACACCCACCGGCTCGCGCAGCGGCTCGCCACCACCGCGGCCTCGCGCACGCTGGCGGAGGCCGACTTGCACGCCATCACCATGTCCGCGCTGCCGTCGTTGGCCCTGGACGAAGGACTCGCGTCGGTCGGCTGATCGGCGGAGTAGGCTGCCCGCGGCGTTGGAGGCGCGATGCCGCGGGTACCTGACCTCAGGGCCCGTCGCGGCTCCATTGCACCTGGTCGGCGTTCGGGAGTTGGCGCAACCGCGGCATTCCCATCCTTCTCGGCGGCGCGCGTGCCGTCGAGAACACCTGGTTCGTTCAGCAGCGCGAACTGGGCTGGGGCAACCACTTGATCACACATCCCGGCTCAGACATGGTCGCTGACAGACGGCGGGTGCATGGCGGCCAAGAAAAAGCTGCGCCAACATCGGCGGCTGGCTCGGGCCGCGAGACGACGACCTGGCCGGGCGGGCTCGCAACCTCGTCACGGAAGGCATGCACGCCCACGGCGCCATGCACATAGGCAGCCTGATCAGCCACTCGGTGCGCGTTGGGGGAGATGGTGGTGCGCAACTGCCGCAGCGGCGTGGGCATCACGGTGACGGTGAAGACGTTCGGGTGCCGTCCGCCGGCGGCCGCGTCGACCAGGTATCACCGCTTTACGCGGCAGCACGACACACGGTCCGGGCGGGCCGGGTATACACCGGCCCGCCCGGACCGTCGCCACTTGCCGATTTCGGTGCCCGGCGGCCGGTCCGGCGGTCACGCCGCCGTGCGAACCGCTTTCAGTTGCCAGATCGGTAGCAGCACGCGGCCCTCGCCGTCGGTCGGGAACGCGGTGAGCCCGTCGATGTTGGCCGCATCGCCCAGGACCGCCCGCGCGCTCACTTGAAGCTCCTCCAAGGTGCAAGCGGTCGTGTAGTTAGCGGCTTCGAGCTGCTCGATCGTCCAGTGCGCTCCGAGCGTCTCCCGCAGGCTGGCCTCGCTGACCAGGTGCCGGTCGGGGTAGATGCCCCGCAGCGCGGTTGAGAAGGCGAGCAGGTGCAGCCGCGCGTCCGGCCGGGTCGCCTTCGTGAGCGCGGCGGCGTACTGATGACGCTCGTGCTCTGTCAAGACGTGGTAGAGAGCGCAGTCCAGCACCGTGTCGAAGCATGCCTCGTACCCTTCGAGTTCGAGCGCGTCGGCAAGGTCGAACGTGACATCGACGCCTTTCGCGGCTGCTCTGGCCCGTGCCTGCTCGACCGCTGACGGCGCGCAATCGAGCCCGGTGACGCGCAGCCCGCGCGACGCGAGGAACACGGAGTTGTCGCCGAGCCCGCAACCGATGTCAAGTACGTCGCCGGTGAACTCGCCTGCCTCGGCCAGCTCGACGACCAGGGGTTGCGGTGCGCCGAGGTCCCACGGCATCTTCGGGGCTTTCGGGGTATCGCCGCTGTACAGCTTCTCGAATGAGGCACTGTCGACGCCTGCAGCCGGATTTGACATTTTCGCTCCTCGATGAGGATGTGGCTTGACCAGCACACAAGCCCACCGGGCGATACGACGCCCGTCAACAGGGTTGGTGAACATAGGTGCACAGGGGAAACCGATTCTGCCCTGGAGCGGCTGCTCTCGGTGGATTCGGCACCGAACGTGCCTGATACCGGTCGCGCCCCTGTCTGATGAGGACTTTTCGGCGAGTTGGCGCTCTGGCGCGAGTGTCGTGTCCGGACGCTCCGTGCGAAACGCCGCGAACCACCCGCCGGGCTTGGGCTTTCGCACGCGGTTCAGCGTGAAAGCTATGTGCGCGATCGACCACAAGGGCGAGCCGAGCTGTACTACACCGCCTACACCGGCGCCGTCGACTTGTTCATCCCCAGGTAACCCGGCGCCAGCAACGCGCCGATCTCCTCCCGTACGGCCTCGAGCAACGATCCGCCACCACCCATCGGCGTCGGCGTGCGGAGGGACACGACCTCGCGCCCCAGCACGGCCGCTGCGGCGCCGAGGATGAACGACAGCTGGCCGGCCGCTTGGGGGCGAACGTTGATGGGAGGCGTGGGCAGCACCGTGGAGTGTCCTTCGAGGGCAGTCCACTCTGCACGAAGGTCCATCCCGCTATCCATTGTGTGCTGAGCGTCATAGCCTACCGGTGTCGGTTAGCGGACTACCGGACTTGCTATTCCGCAGCCGCGCGAAACTGTTCGGTAAACGAGAGGTTGCGGTTCTTGTCCCGGCTGATGATCTCCCGGAATATCTGGGTGATCTATGGTTTGTATTTGGAGGCCGGTATGGTCGAGAAAGAGGTAGCTGGTCTGCGCACGCGGGCCTGCTTGCCCGCCGGCTTCGAAGACCTCGACACCTCACGCTCATCGCACAGCGCGACACGAATCAAGCATAACGACACGCCCTATAGCCGGAAGATCATTAATGTCCGATATTCCCCCATTGTCGATCGTCAAAGGTGTGCGGATCGTCCGCCGTAATGATGCGAGCAAGACCGAAGTTCCGTTGCTCTTGTGTGCAGGTAATGCCGCTGACGCGCCGTTTGAACGATCGGCTGAAAGGTCTCAACGAAATGCATGTCATGTTTGCCGGCGACGATCGAGTTTCCCTGGGGAGTATCGTCGAAGCTGCCGGAGATGGTGTTGAGGTATCCGTCGACAGCACCATCCGCGACCGCGTCGAGGTCGCACGCTCCACGCTGGTGCGGTTCGTTGACGAGGAGCGGGTCATCTACGGAGTGAACACCAGCATGGGAGGGTTCGTCGACTGGCTGGTCCCCACCACGTTGGCCACCACGTTGCAAGAGAACCTGATCAATGCGGTGGCGACCAATGTCGGGTCCTATGTGGATGCCCACACCACCCGCTCGATCATGCTGTCGCGGATCGTGTCGCTGTAGAGGGCACTCGGCGATCTCGATCGAGAACTTCGACAAACTCGTCGAGATCTACAACGCGGGCGTCATTCCCTGCATCCCTGAGAAAGGCTCGTTGGGTACCAGCGGTGACCTCGGGCCGCTGGCGGCGATAGCGCTGGTGTGCATCGGCCAGGGCAAGGCACGGTTGCACGGCAAGGTCATGGCGGGTGCGGATGTCCTCGCCCAAGTGGGCATCGAGCCTATGCACTTGTCCTACAAGGAAGGCTTGGCGCTGATCAACGGGACTTCGGGCATGGTCGGCATGGGTGCCATAGCGGTCGAACGTGCCAGGTACCTGCTGGACACCTACCTGACAGTGTCCGCGCTGTCCATCGAGGGTCTCGCGGGAATGACCAAACCGTTCGACCCGCGCGTGCATCGACTCAAGCCCCATATTGGGCAACAGGAGATCGCCGAGCGTATTTGGTCGTTGCATGCGGACTCCGCGCTGGCCGTCGTTGAGGAGCAGACCGCGCGGACCCTGGCGGGCGAGATGGGCGATGCGGCGAAAGCGGGTTCCCAACCGATCGAGGACGCCTACTCCATCCGGTGCACACCGCAGATCTTGGGTCCAGTGCTGGAAACTCTGCGCTCCGTGACGAGCACCGTGGAGAACGAGCTCAACTCGTCCAACGACAACCCGTTGATCATTCCCAGCGAGGACGACGTGTTCCACAACGGACACTTCCACGGACAGTACGTCGCGATGGCGATGGACCACTTGACGATCGCGATGACGACCTTGACCAACCCGGCTAACCGCCGGGTCGACCGGTTCCTCGACAAGAGCAACAGCAACGGGCTGCCTTCGTTCCTGTGCAGCGTGGATCCGGGACTGCGGCTGGGGCTCATGGGCGGTCAGTTCATGACCGCGTCGCTCACCGCGGAGAACCGCTCGCTCGCGATGCCGGTCTCGATCCAGTCGCTCACCAGCACCGGCGACTTCCAGGGCATCGTGTCATTCGGCTTCGTCGCGGCGCGGCGGGCCACTGAGGTGCTCCGCAACGCGATGTACGTCGTCGCATTCGAGCTGATCTGTGCTTGTCAGGCGATCGACATCCGAGGTGCTGAGGGCCTGTCGTCCTCAACCCGACCGCTCTACGAACAGGTTCGCAAGATCGTGCCGTTCCTCGACCAGGACATATCGATCACCGACTACGTCGAATCCGTCGTCGAAGAAGTCCTGTCGCCTGACTGGGCTCGATCAGGCCAGGTCGACCGGTGACCGCGGTCAGTGAGCTGGTGGGGACGTGGCGGTTGGAGTCCTATCAGGAGTTGGACTCGGCTGGGGAGATCGTTGACGAGCCTTTTGGGCACGCTCCCGTCGGCAAGCTCGTCTACACCGGCGACGGGCACATGTCAGTGATCCTGATGCGCGCTGAGCAGGCCGCGCTGCGAGTTCCCTTTCCCCGGTATGCCACGATTAAACAGAAAACGTCGACTGTAGACGGTTGCCTCGGGTACAGCGGCACGTACCGCATCGAGGATAAAGTAATCGTACATCACGTCGAAGTCAGCTCGTTTCCCGACTGGGTGGGGCTGGAGCAGCGCCGAGTGATGGAACTCGACCACGGCAAACTGGTTCTGAGGTCGACGCCGTACGTGTGGTGTGGGGAAGTCAGGACACCGGTACTGACGTGGTTTCGTTACTTAGAGTTCCTAACAAAGGGTTTTGATGTGTCGAAAGCAGATGATGCAGGTGGCCAGGCCGAGGAACGCCTCGTGGATGTCGGCGCGGCGTTCCCAGCGGATGCGCAGGCGTCGCATGCCGTGGTACCAGGCGATCGTGCGCTCGACGACCCACCTGATCACGCCGAGTCCGGAGCCGTGGCCGGTTCCCCGCCTGGCGATCTTCGGGTCGATCCCCATGTCGCGCAACTCGTCGCGGTGCTTGTCGGAGTCGTAGGCGCGGTCGGCATACAGGGCGTCGGGCCGGCGGCGGGGGCGCCCGCGCCTGCCTCGCACGGGTGGGATCGCCTCGACCAGTGGGAGGAGTTGGGTGACGTCATTGACGTTGCCGCCGGTCAGGCTGAATGCCGTCGGAATGCCGCCGCCCTCGGTGATCAGGTGGTGTTTGGAGCCTGGCCGGGCGCGGTCGACCGGGCTGGGGCCGCTTTTGGGCCACGCCGTGCCGCCCGCACATGCGAGCTGTCGATCACCGCCCGCGACCAGTCCAGCTTCCCGGCCGCGTTCAGCTCGGCCAAAAGCTCCTCGTGCAGCCGCTGCCACACCCCGGCCTCGTTCCACTCCGCCAGGCGCCGCCAGCAGGTCATCCCGGACCCGAATCCCAGCTCCTGGGGCAGAAACTCCCACTGGATCCCGGTATGCAACACGAACAGGATGCCCTGCAAGACCAGTCGGTCCGGCAGCCGCTTGCGACCCAGCCGAGGCAGCGCGTTCTCCCAGCCCGGCAACAACGGCTCGATTCGCTCCCACAGCTCGTCCGACACGATCCACGGCGGCTGCTCACCCTTCCTCACATGATCATGATTAACGATCAAGGAACTCCAGACACCACACGTGATCATTCTGTTAGGAACTCTAATGACGTGAGGAGCGGACGCCGCCATGGCGAGCACCGTTGGATCAACTATTGATTACAAGGCCTCATACGCAAGCCTGCTGGATGACTACCGTGCCCGGACATCGTTGTCCGCGGCTGCGTGGCAGCGTGGAAGGCTGGTACTACCGGGCGGTGAGACCAGGACCGTCACCACGTACTCCCCGTATCCGACCTTGATCAGAAAGGGGCAAGGGGCGCACTTGACCGATCTCGACGGCAACCACTACGTCGATCTCGTCAACAACTACACCTCTCTCGTCCACGGGAGTGCGTACGGCCCCGCGACTGAGGCCGCCGTAGCGGTTCTGAGGGGAGGCGCGATTTTTCGCCGGTCCGCACGAGTCGCAGTTGCGCCTCGCGGAAATGCTGACCAACCGAATCGACACGGTGGAGCTGGTTCGGTTCACGAACTCGGGAACTGAGGCAGCACTGCTAGCCGAGAGGCTGGCGGCAAGAGCGACCGGTCGACACAAGGTACTCGTCTTCGACGGGAGCTACCACGGCAGCGCTCCTGAGCTGATGCAAGGCCATCCCCAGGTGGTGACGGCGCCGTACAACGACCTCGACGCGGTCGACCGGGCAATGACGAACGAGATCGCTGCGGTGTTCGCCGAGCCGTTCCTCGGAGCAGGTGGTGTGATCCCGTCCGCGCCGGGCTTCCTTCGCGGAGTCCAAGACCTGGCGCACGCGCGCGGAGCGTTGTTCGTCCTGGATGAGGTGCAGTCACTCCGCAACGACGTGGGAGGGGAACAGGCGAAGCTTGGCCTGACACCAGATCTCACGCTCCTCGGCAAGATCATCGGCGGCGGCTTGCCCATCGGCGCTGTCGGAGGAGAGCGGGATCTGCTGCTGTTGACCGCTCCCGGCACCCCCGACCGTCTCGCGCACTCGGGGACCTTCAACGGCCACCCGGCTGCGGCAGCGGCAGGCGCGATCACGTTGGCACACCTGAATGCAGGGGCGATCGATCGACTGGAGCGGGCGGCGACGACCTTGGCCGCAAGCATCACCAGCAGTGCCGCGCAAGCCGGCATGCCGATCGTGGTAACCCGCGCGGGTTCCATCCTCAACGTGCACTTCACCGACACGCCTCCGACGTCGGCCGCCCATGTGCGGGAAACGAACACCGACCTGCTGTCCGCCCTGCACCTGGCATTGCTCAACCAGGGCGTCTACACCACCCCGCGCGGCCTCATCAATCTCTCGACAGCTTTCCGTGCCGAAGACTTGGCCAAGGTCGAGGAGGCATACGCGAAGGCGTTCGAGCGGATTGCCCGCATCAGCGTGAAGCCCGGCCATCCGTCAGGCCAGTGGCCGGTGCCGGCGCCACGTGTCGCGGCCGAACGCGTCAGTGTGACTACTGACGTTCGTGATCTAGGGTGACGGTCGTGTGTGATCATGACTGACTGTGTCGGTGATCAAGCAGGGTGTGCCGGTTCGTCGGGATCGGGCCGCGATGGAGTCGGTGCGGCTGGCCGCGGCCGAGTTGTTCGAACAGGGCTACTCGCAGGCCGAGGTCGCGCGGTTGCTGGAAACCTCGCGACAGAATGTCCACCGGTGGCACGAGAAATGGCAGCGTGGTGGCCGCGAGGAGCTGGTCAGCGTAGGCCCGCCGGGGCGGGCACCGAAGCTCGACGAGCAGCAGTTGCGGCATGTTCGCGACGCACTGCTGGCCGGCGCGCGGTCGAACGGGTTCGACCAGGATCTCTGGACTCTGCGGCGGATCGCTACGGTGATCGAGCGCATCACCGGAGTGCAGCACCATCCCGGGCATGTCTGGTACATCCTGCGGGACCGGCTCGGTTGGAGCGCGCAGCGCCCGGCCCGTCGTGCCGTGGAGCGCGACGAGGACGCGATCGAGACCTGGGTCGGAAACGACTGGCCCAGGATCAAAAAAACGCCGTCGAACGCGGAGCGTGGATCGTCTTCTTCGACGAGTCCGGACTGTCACTGACACCGACCGTGCGCCGCAGCTGGGCACCCATCGGGCAAACACCCGTGCTGGAGCACCGGTTCAACTGGAAACGCGCCTCGATGGCCGCCGCACTGTGCTACCCACCCAACCCCGACGACCGCCGCACACCCGAGGTGGCCTTCCACGTCCAATACGACTCCTACAACACCGAAACACTCATCGAGGTACTGGACGAACTGCGTACTTTCCTTGCACCGCAACTAGTAACGCTGATCTGGGACGGGCTTCCCGCTCACCGCAGCAAAGCCATGACCGCCTTCCTGGCCACACAAGCCGACTGGCTGACCGTCGAACGACTGCCCGCCTATGCGCCCGACCTCAACCCCGTGGAAGCCCTCTGGTCCAGCGTCAAAGGCGTCGAACTGGCCAACCTCTGCCCCGACACCATCGACGAAGCCATCACCTGCGCCCAACACGGCATCGACCGCGTCCGCGCAACCGAGCACCTGCCCTACTCATTCCTTCAACACACCGGACTGTCACTCTAAAACACGAAGCTCAGTAAGTAGTGCTTTGTTAATAGCTCGTGGTCGAGGCGGAGCAGGGCGCAGAAGGCTTGGGTGAGGCCGGGGAGGGTGATGCGGCGGTGCTAGCCGGACTCCATCAGCCGAGGACGAATCCGCTCGATCTCATTCGGAGTCGCGACCAAAGTTAGCCGCAATCCACACTGGACTATCCAATAGACACATCAAGGCATAACAAAGCACTGCTATGAGCCATGGAGGAAATGTGAAAACGTCCCCAGCCATCGTGATCGAGGAACCTGCCAATGACAAAGCTGACGTGTCGGTGGTTCGCCAGCGCATTGACGAAATCGACCAGAGAATCATCGGTTTGATCCACACTCGCAAGGTGATGTCCCAACAAGTGCAGCGCACTCGCATCGACGCGGGCGGGCAGCGGGTCGAACCCATCAGGGAAGCCGCGATCACGAAAAACTACTGCGCGCCGTTCGGCGAGGCCGGTAGCGCGCTCGCGGCCGCACTGCTGCGGATCTGCCGGGGACAACACGCAACTCAATTGCCGGACAAGGGAGGAAGATGATGAGATCGCACGCCGTGCTCGATTCGCCGGCAGCGCAACAACCAGAATGGCCGGACCCGTGTGCACTACGGGACGTGGTGGATGAGCTCGCTGGGCAGCCGCCACTCGTCTCGCCCCGTGAGTGCGATCGGCTGCTGGCCAAGCTCGCCTCGGTGGCCGCTGGCGAGGCATTCCTCATCCAAGGCGGGGACTGCGCGGAAACCTTCGCTGAGGCGGTCCCAGCAACCTTCGGAGGGAAGGTACGCGGTGCTCCGCCAGATGGCGGAGGTGCCCGGCGCCAGCATGAGACTGCCGGTGGTGACCGTCGGCCGCATCGCGGGTCAGTACGGGAAGCCGCGCTCCTCTGCAACGGAAACCAGGGGCGGGACGGTCCTGCCGAGCTACCGAGGCGACGCCGTGAACGGGATGGCCTTCTCGGCCCAGGAACGCACACCGGACCCCCGTAGACTCCTTCAGGCGTACCGGGCCGCGTCTGACACCCTGATGTGGCTTCGGGATTTCGCGGGCGAGGAGTTCTTCACCAGCCACGAGGCGCTGCTGCTTCCGTACGAAATGGGACTCAGCCGCACTGACTTCCTGACTGGTCGACGGTTCGGCTCGTCGGGCCACATGCTTTGGATCGGGGAGCGGACGAGGAGACTCGACGGTGCGCATGTCGAGTTCGCCGCTGGGGTTTGCAATCCGATCGGTGTGAAACTCGGCCCGACTGCCGCCCCAGCCGACGTGTTGGCGCTGATCGAAAGGCTGGACCCGGACCGTCAACCGGGACGAATCACGCTGATCACTCGAATGAGCGCTGGTAAGATCCGCGATGTTCTCCCGCCGTTTGTGGAAGAGGTCACAGCGAGCGCGCCCGCGGTGACCTGGGTGTGCGATCCCATGCACGGAAACACGTTCTCTTCTCCGAGCGGGTACAAAACCCGTCGTTTCGATGACGTGCTCGACGAGGTCGTGGGCTTTTTCGAAGTCCACCGGGCCCTTGGGACTCATCCAGGAGGCCTGCACCTGGAGCTCTCCGGTGAGGCCGTCACCGAATGCGTCGGCGGGAGTCTCCCGGTGACCATGGAAAGTCTGGGCCAGCGGTACGAGACGGCTTGTGACCCGCGTCTGAACCGCGATCAAGCCCTCGAGCTCGCGGTAGCGGTGGGCAAGCTGACGCGGTCGTGAGCCGCTTGGAGCAAGTCGCGGCCACAGCCCGGGCCGTGGCCGAATTCGCGCGGCTGTTGCGCCAACACCGCGACAACGAACTCGAAGTCTGGGCCGACCAAGCAGAAAACAGTGGCGTTCGCAAGAACTGCTCCTTCGCCACCACCCTGTACTGCGACTGGGACGTCGTCGTCGCTTGACTGTCCCTGCTGCACAGCAATGGTCCTACCGAGGGCAACGTGAACAGGTCGAAGCTGATCAAGCACGCCATGTTCGGTGAACGTGCCCGGCCCCAGCGTCATCGAATGTGTGCCAGAACCAGAACGGAGTAGCGCCGACATAGGTGGTCTTGGCGACCTCGGCAGCCACAACAGCTTGATCACCGCATTGTCGGACGGGAAGTGCCCGGGTGTTCTTGGTGATCTCGCGGAGCTGGTAGTTCAACGACTCGATCGCATTCGTGAAACAGATGATCTCGCGGACCTCCGGTGGGAACTCCAGAACCGGAATGAACCGCTCCGGGTGACAGGAGGTCGCACCAGGTAAGCGAACGGCCAAGGGATCGGTGGTTGCCGATGGTGTAGTCCCAGGTCAGCGCTCGATGACCTTTCTGCCCTCCGCGGATCGAGCTACCTGCCACAGAGATCACGGCCTCTTTTGCGCGAGCTTGCTCGGCCCTACGCCGCCAGCCGCCCCGAGAAACCGGACAACCCTGAGGCTCTGACTCACGACTTTTGACCAGCTTCTGTTGGAGTCGGCCGGCGTGGTTGGCCTCGGCGAGGCGGCGAACCAACCGGCGGCGGTGGCGAAGGAGACGCGGTGTCCTGCCAGGAAGGCGCGGATGCCCAGTCCGATGGACAGGTCGGTCTCGCCGGCACCGAAGGGCCGAGGAGGACCGCATCTTCCTTGGCTGCGACGAAATCCAGTGTTCCAGGATACGTGTCTCGTCTCAGGGAGCGTTGCCGAATTCGAACTCTTCCAAGGACTTCCTACTCGGTGATCGGGCGGCGAGGATGCGTCCCTCGCCGCCGTGAGCGGACTGGCAAGCGCCCAGAATAGACGCGCTGAGAGCCGTGTCGGAGAGTTGCTCGATGGCGGTTCGATGTTGTCGTGGCGCCGGGGGTGGAGCCACCAGGCGCCCCATTGCACATGCCGAGCACTTCCAGCGCGTCGCCGCGCGAGTCGACCGTCCGGATTTGGCCGGCGCACACGCTTGCCTCGTTGATGTCGGCGATCGCCTTGAGGGCGACTTGGCGGCTGTTGTCGTAGGTGGCGGCGAGTTCCACGGGCGGCCCGGTCTCGGAGTGCATCAGCAGCCGGGGACCCGGGCAGGCTAGGTCGCGCGCGGCGTCACGGTGATTTCGATGACGTCGCGTAATTTCGCGGCAGGGTCGAGCTTCGTCTGCGTCGTCTGCTCATTCGTGTCGGATCGCGCCAGCGGTGATCCCGCCGCGCGTGTCCAGGTCGGTGCAAGGTGGTGGTGGCGTCTTGGTGGTCGGTAGACCTCGACGTCATAGGCGTCTCAGTGGGTCGCGTGCAAACCTTGGGTGTGGCCGGGCAGTTTTGGTTGTACGTGGGGACTGTATTGGGCCGATCGTGTTGAGCGACGCAACCGCACCTGGTTTTACTGCTGTCGATGTGTCCGGCCGGGAGCTGTCGGCAGAATTTCACTCGGTGAGGGAGGGTGCGGGGTGTCGGGTTCGCATGCTGAGGAGCTTGAGCAGTTGTTGGTGCAGTATCGTAGGCAATTCGCCGAGGTGAAGGAAACTCAGCGGCGTTTGCGGGAGATTTCTTGCACGGTGACGGCGCCGAGGCGGACTGTGGCGGTGACGGTGGGGCATGGCGGTGTGGTGAAGAACGTCGAGTTCCCGACCGGTGCTTATAAGCGTATGGCGCCTGCCGATCTGGCAGGCGTGGTGCTGAAGGCTATCGCTGATGCCCAGCAGCAGGCTAGGGGCGAAGCGGCTGAGGTGATGGCGCCGTCGTTGCCGCCTGGGGTGGACGCTCTGAAACTGTTCTCCGGTGACGTTGATATCCAGTCGTTGCTGAAGCCGGAGCCGGAGTTGCACGAGGTAACCCGTGACGTGATGAACATCAGGGACTGATGCAGATGACCACGAAGCCTGAGCCCGGTGACGACAGCGACCGCGACAGCGGCAGCGGTGACGACAGCTCTCCGCCCAGGAGCCACCGCCCGGAGAACTTCGAGCCGGGCTCCCGGCACATCAGCGTGGACCCAGAGGGCATGTTGCGCAGTGCCGGGCAATTCCGCGGTGCTGGTGACAACTTCCGCTCGTTCGTTCGTGACCTGGAGCGGCTGATCGGCTATGCGCCGCTGGTCAACGGTGAGGAGGACGAACCTTGGAAAGAGTTCGAGCCGTCCTACACCGGGGCCACTCAGGTTTTCGTGGATGGTGTGTCTGGTCTGGCGGGGGCTGTGGATCAGATGTGTGAGAGTCTTCGTCAGTTCGCGGCTTTTTGTGTCGCGACTGAGGACAATGCGGAGTATCTCGGGAAGAACGCGCTGGGCCTGAACGAATCACCGGACCCGGCCGGCGTTCCCGGTCCCACACGCGAGGGTTATCAGCCGCTGACACCTATGCGTAGTGTCACGGGTGAGGAGTTGCCGGCGGGTCCGTCCGGGCGCCACGTCCCGGGTAAAAGGCCGTAGGGTCGGGGTTTTGGTCGGTGTGTGCCACTGGAGTGTTCTCGGTCTGTGTCCTGCGTCTGTGTCTGTGATCGCACCGGTGTGTGGTTGCGGTCGGGTCGAGTGTGGGATGGGGGGTTGAGTGGTGGATATCGAGTTTGATCCGGCGTTTGACTGGTTGTGGGTTTTGGTGGTGGGGCAGAAGGCTCCGCGGGTTGATGTGGCGGCGGCGCGTGCGTTGGCGGAGAGCTGGCGTGATAGTGGTGTGACGTTGGGGGAGTTGGGGGGGTCTCTGGGGTCGTTGGCGGTGGTGGCGGAGCGGAGTGTCGGTGGTGGTGCTGGGCGTGCGTTTCGTAATCGTGTTGATGAGTTGGCTGCTGTGGTGCCGCAGTTGGTGGGTTTGGCGAGGCGGCAGTCGGCGGGTTTGCTCGATCTTGCGTTGAACGTGGAGTTGGGCGTTTATTCGATGATGATCGAGATCGCGTTTTTCGCGGTGTCGATCGTGTGGGCGTTGGCGGATCCGTTCACGGTGCCGTTGGTTCCGGCGTTTATTACCGCTGCTCGTGTCGCGGTCGGTCGCATCCTGGAGAAGCTGCATTGGGTGGTGCGGCTGCTGGTGGAGGCGGTTCAGGAGGGTGTCGAGGAGGTCGTGCAGGGCGCGTTGGCGCAGATCATCCAGTTCGTTGAGGGGAACCGTCACGGGTGGGACGGGCAGAATTCGCTGATCGAGTTCGTTGCGGGGGCTGCGGCGGGTGGCTTGATGGGCGCCATGTTCATGGGTGTGGGGAAGTGGCGGCCGCGGGTGGCAGATTCGATGTTGTTTCACGGGTTTACCGAGGCGGCTGCGGAGACGGTGGTCGGTGCGGGTGCGGCGGGGGTTCTGGGTGGCAGTGTGGATGATTTGTGGACCGGTGCGGTGGGTGGTGCGTTCACCGGGATGGTCGACAAGGGCGCTGCTGATGCTGGTGGGAAGCTTGGTGAGTTGGTCGATGGTGTGGGCGTTGTGGATGGTCCCGGCATCCCTACTATCGAGGCGCCGGAGGTTCCGGTTGTGCCGGTGGGGGACAAGCCCGGGTCCGGTGTCAGTGGTTCGGATTCGGGTTATGGCAGCGAGTTCGGTGACACCGGCAGCGAATCCGGTGATACCGGAAGCGGTTTCGGTGATGTGGACTCGGGTTATGGCAGCGATGCCGACTCCACGCCTGCCCGCAGCGACGTTCGTGGTGAGGACTTCGTGGGCGAACCGGGAGCCGGCGCGAGCCCGGTCGTGTCGCCGGGTGCGGTGCCCGGTGATGGGCCGCGCGGCTCGAACGGAACTTCTGGTACGGCAGCGAGCACCCCGCCGCCTGGGACGAACCCGGTTGCGCCGGGTGCGGGAAATCCGGTCACAGGTGCTCCCGGCCCGGATTCGCCGAAGTTGGATGCGGGTGCTTTTGCGGTAGGTGTCGCCAATCCGGTCGCCGGGGTTCCCACGCCTGGCACGTCGCCTGGTGTCGGCGTGCCTCCCGCGCTCGACGGGCCGCTTGCCGCGGATGCTCCGGCTTCGGCAGAGGGACGAGCGCCTGTCGCGGAAACGCCCACGCCGAGCACGAAATCATCCGTGCCAACCGCCGGCGTGCAGGTCCCCGCTGTGAACACGCCCGCGCCGGGGGCCGCGGTGGGTTCAGATTCGGAAGCGCCGGTGCCGGGCACCGGGAAGCCCGGTTCGAGCGTTGGGGCGTCGGAGCCGACTACGGGGACGCCTGGGCCGACCGAGGGAATGCCGGTTCTCGGTGCGACTGTGCCCGGTTCGGACGTGCGCGCGCCGGTACCCGGTACTGCGGCACCTGCGCTGGCCGCAGGGACGCCCGTGCCGGGAACTGCGCCGTCTGGTTCGGGTGCGGGGACGTCGGTGCCCGGTACCGCGAAGCCCGGCCCGGACGGGCGGACACCTGCGGACACCACGGTCACTCCGCCGTTGCGGGACGGTTCCTCCTTGCCGAAGGCCCCGCCCCCGGTTGCCGCCCCTCATGGTGTTGTGGGATGGGACGCCGGGTATGGCTCGGCGGCTGCGTTGCCGTCGGTTGATGCGCAGCCTCCTGCGCAGACCGGTCCAGCGGCAGGCACGGCTCAGCAGCCCGCATCGGAGACCAGCGCCATGCAGCGGCAGGGGCCGGCTGCGAACCAGCAGCGAGGCCCGCAGGCGGGCTCGAATTCGGAGCGGACCGTTCGACCCGGCGACCTCGCCTTCATCTTGAACTCTGAAGATCAGTCCAATGCTGACGAAGCGGCGGACAACAAGGTCGACGCAACCGGAGTTGCGGCGCCGCAAGTCGATGTGTCCTGGACGTTCGGTGGTCCAGGGGCGGATCGGGCTGTCGACTTTATTAAAGATGCGTTAGCGAAGTCTGTTGTGGATACGGAGGTCTTGTTCGGGCAGTTGCACCGGGCGATGGGTGTGGCTGGTGCGGATCGGTTGGCGACGGAGATCGCCGCGCCGCTGGTTGCGGCGGTGGAGGAGGGCCGGCTGCGGCAGGCTGATTTTGAGCATGCGCTGCAGATCACGGGGCGGATGTCGACGTTCATGGTTGACCCGTCGGCGGAGGTCACCGTGGGTTCGACAGCGGTGCGGCCGCCGGTTCGGCGTGCTGACCTGCCGTCGGTGCGGCAGTTGGCGCAGGCGATCGGGGGCCGGGTTCGTGGTGGTGATTTCGACGGTGCGATGACGCTGGTCGGGGGGATGAACCGTGACCCGCAGGTGGTGTGGGCGACGTCGAAGGCGTATCAGGAGATGTTCGGCGGGGAGCTCGCGGCCGATCTGCGGGCGATGCGGACGGACGAATCGCCTTATGTCGACTACCTGTTGAGCCACTCGATCGCGCTGCCGGTCTCGTCGAACCAGGCGCGTGAGTGGTATCTGCGGATGCAGGAGCTGACCTTCGATCATCCTGAGGCGGGGCGGTTGCGGGTGCCGTTCGATCATCCTGAGGATGGTTGTTACATGCGGGCGCATCTGATGGCGGTCGCGTTGCAGCAGCTCGGGGCGCAACCGCACAAGATCTTCGTGGTGCGGACGAACCCCAAGCTCGAGGTTATGTCTGAGACCGCGCAGGGCGCCAGTGAAGACCTGCCGCTGCCCGTGCGCTGGGACTACCACGTCGCACCGGCCATCCGGGTCGAGGGCAGGGACGGCCCGTGGTGGGCGGTGTTCGATCCGTCGCTCCCGACCGATTTCGTCATGAGTGTCGAGGGCTGGCTCTCCCACATGAACCTCGACGTCACCACGACCCGCAACTTCGAGGGCACGGCCGCGTACATCAGCCGGATGTTCTCCGAGATGCGGCTTGCGGAGCCGGAAGCATGGATGGGGAGCATGCCGTCGGACTACGCGGTCGTGGCGATCACCGAGCCGTGGGTCTACACCCACGCCGACTTCATCAGAAGCTTCGCGGGCACGTTCGCCTCCACCGATGAGTTCTTCTCGCGGACGGGGCTGGACGAACTCGCACATCAGACGTTGATCGCCGCTGGCCGGCGGGCGGACCGCGCGCTGGCGGACGTGGTCGTGCGCGCGAGGCTCGATGGGGAGGTCGACGCCGACGCCGTGCTCTCGTCGCTTGCCGGCATCGTGCAGCGCGAGCCACTCGGTGCGCGAGGTGTACTCGACCGCAACCCGTTCGCCATTCCGCTCCTGACGGGCCTGCTCCCCGGTCGCGAAGCCGAGATCCGGAACACGCTCAACGTGCCCATCCCGGTGCCCGAGGTGGCGGGCACCCCGACAGAACCCGCGACGGAGGTCGACTGGCAGCGGGTCACTCAGGAGGCCATAGCCTGGACCGCGACGGCAGCCGCATCGGGATACTCCGCCCCGACGAGCCTGGCCCAGGGGGTGGATGCGGCCGTCCTCGACGAGTTCGTCCGGGCCTACAGCTCGGCAGGCGCCCTCCCTGCCATCGACTGGACCGCCGGTATCGGGGGCGGGCTGCCTGAAGTTCCGGTCATGAACGATCTCCCGGGTGTGTCGCTGCCGTTCGTCTTCCCGTCGCCGCACGGCTATCCGAGGGAGAACCTCGCGAATGCCGTGCCGCACCAGCGTGGTCGCATTCGCGTGGTGCCGGGTCGTCCGGAGGCCGTGCGGTCTGCGTTCGAGGTCCGGCGGGCCTGGGAGGTCATCGAGGACGGCGTCGAGCCCGTCACCGAGATCACGGTGCACATCGACATCGAATTCAGCCAGCGGGACAGGGACGATCTCCGACATTGGGTGATGCAGGACGCGCAGCTGGCCGTCGACTACTACTTCAACAGGCCGAACCTGCGCGCGTACAACGGTGACTTGCTGCGCTTCCGGATCATGCGCAAGACACCGGAGACGGTGCTGCACCACACCGTCGAGATGAGTTTTGACCCGAATTCGGTGATCAACCAGAACCATTGGCAGTTCGGGCAGTTCGCCGTGCAGTTCGCGCACGAGTACGGCCACATGATCGGCCTCGTCGAGGAATACTCCGACGTGCCTGGCCAGCTGGACGTCCACGGCACCGTCATGGGGCGGCACCTGACCGTGACGGAGGACGGCACCCGAGTTGCTATGTCGGGCATCCGCACGCCCGCCCGGTACGGTCAGGTGCTGTCGCTGTTCATCGGTGAAGTGCCGATGGAACCGAACCCGGTGGCTGCGTTCGATCCGGTCACGGGTGCGCCCGCGCCGGAAGCGTCGGCGACTGCGGACGCACGCCCGCCCGCGGACAGCGTGATCACTCCGTCGTTGCGTGACGGTTCGACGTTGCCACGGGCCCCGCGTCCGCGAGGAGATGCGCCGGACGCCGGGCCGGTTACCGAGCGGACGCACCAGGTCCGGGTATTGCTGCCGCACAACGCCGTCCGGGCGGAGAACATCGACGGCCAGGGGATTCGGCAGACCGCGCAGGAGGTGCTGGAACGGGCCGGGGTGACCGAGCAACGGATCGAGCAGGTGTTGCACGGGCTGTCCGACGCGGCGTTGCAGGCCGATTTCACCGTCCTCAACGGCGAGGGGCTGACCGTGAGCGTGGGCCTCGGCGCGGAAGCAGTGGAGATCACTGTGCATGCGCGGCTCACCGACGACACGGTTTCCGGAGGGGCGCCGGAGACGGCGGCTCAAAAGCCCGGCAAGCCTGGAAAGCCGGGGAAGGGCGGCAAGAAGTCCAAAGAGAACAAGATCGAGAACGCTTCGGGCGGCTACGGCGAGGTCAAGCACGAGGTGTCTTCCCCAGGAGGCTGGGACCACGGGTACGGCTACCGCGCCAGCATCCCCGTGCCCGGGGCCTCTGTGCAGATCGCGACCAGCCTCAAGGGGCTCACCCCGCAATCGTCTTGGAAGGCCACCGGCAGCTCGGAACTCCGGCACGGCTCGTCGTTCAAGCCGCTGGGCGCCCGCACCACGAGTTCGCACGACCTGACGCACGCCGTCACCGTGCGCCGCAGCGGCCAGGAACCCGTTCAACTCAGCGGGCAGCGCGCCGGTGCGGCGACCGTGAGCACGCCGAATGTTCTGCACGGCCTGCGGCGCGTGGACACCGCGGAGCTCGGCAGCGGGCAGGCTACCGGGGCCGAAGCCTGGCTGGACACCGAGCATGCGTCCGTGTGGCCCGGCGAGTCGGTCTACCTGTGCGGCAGCCCGGCGTTGTTCAACAGCGCCAAGGCTCTCGTGCACCGGCACGATGACTGGGCTGGCAAGGCCGACGAGATCGGCTCGTCGTTGCGCAACACCCTGCGGAGCATGGTCGGCAGCGCCAATCTCAGCCAACGCGGGCCGGAACTGCTGTCCGGCGGCACCATTACCGAGAAGCTGGAGATCCGGGACGCGACCGGGCAGACCCGCACCGCGACCTTCGAGCTCAAGGTCCGCCAGGGGCAGTCGCACGCCTTACTCACCGACGAGGAAGTCCTGGCGGGTGACACGAAGTTCAACACCAAGTTCGGCCGCAAGGGCGGCCGCAAGATGCAGGCCACAGTGGAACAGCCGGTTGGTATCGGCGGCCGGTTGCGTCTTGTCAAGAGCGTCTACGACGACGGCGCCAACAGCCTCGACGTGCGCATCTCGGCGCAGGGCAAGCTGACCTCGCAGGAAGAGCACAGCGAGACACTCGGCGACGACCTGCGCACCGATCTCCAGTGGGAGCACCAGGGTGAATTGCGCGGTGTCAGCGCGGACCTGACCTACGACCTGCGGGTCAAGTTCGACGACGGCCGGGTGTGGGACACCTCGCACGACATGGCGGACGGCGCCACCAAGTGGCGCGCGCTCGCCCCGGCACGCACGGACTCGGACGCGACCTCGCCGACGCAGTTCGATGGGGAGCCGTTCCCGCCGCAGAAGGTCCTCGGCACCGCCGAAACCCGATTCGCCAACGTTGCCGCGGTCAACGCGGCACTGCGCGAGATGCTGCCTGCGGGGGTGCTGCAGCCCGAGGGCGGGACCGCCGAAGCGCACATGGCCGACAACGAGGTGATGCTGAACGACTTCGTGTCGGACCGCGGATTCAGCAGCCATTCCCCAGATCTCAACGGGCCGGGTCTGTCGTTGGTGTTCACCAAGGCCACCTACGCCGACACGTCCCGCCCGGACGAGCTCATCGGCGTGGTGATCCAGGCCGTTCCGCGTGGCCTTTCACCGCGCGGAGGGTACGGCACCTTCGACTCCGATCTGGCCGAGGCCGAGGCCGAGGTCGGGCTTGTGCCGGGCGCCGGGCTGAAGGGCGAGCTGACCGGTAGCACGAAGGTGGAGCACAGCAGCTCGGTCAAGACTGGCCTCACCCTCGGAGGCGGTGCCGGCCTACGCGGGCGCGTCGAAGCGTGGGGGCAGTTGGCTCTCAACATCCAACGCGCGGACAAGTACAACACCGCGGAGTCCACGTTGGACATCTCGGGTGGAGTCGGGCGCGGGCAGGGCTGGAAGTCCTCCGACGTCGGCGCGCACCCGAAGCAGGTCGACTACCTGATCACCGTGCTGGACAACGATGGCGTGCTCGGGCAGCGGAGGGTCCGAGGCGGCCTGGCGACCACCTTCGTCGGTGGGGCACTCCCCACCGGCGACCGGGCCGCGGACGCCAACGGTGCGGGCGCCAACGCCGCCGACGGGGGCGACGCTTCCGTTCTGCACGAGGTCGAGCACGACACACCGCGTCGGCCGGAGGGCTGGACGTCGGCCGCGCTGCCCGACTACTACGTGGTGCACGGCCTGGACCTGCCCGCTGCCAGCGGCCACGAGCTCACCAGGCGGCTGCTCGGCGACTTCGGCGACAACAACGTCATCGCCGCGCACCAGGTGCATTCCTTCGCTGGTCCGGAAGCGGTCGCCACCCACTTCGACAGCATCATCACCGGCACCTACGAGGGCGTGGTGCACCGCTACGCCAAGGCCAAGTTCCTGTCCGCTGAGGAGCGGCTCGCCGACATCAAGCAGCACACGGTGCTGAGCAACGCGCGCCTGAACGGGCCACCGCAGAACGTCGAGCTGAACTTCATCAGCACGGTCAGCGGCGCCACCGGGCACGGCACCACCGAGTTCAGCGGCGGCGGCTGGACCCAGCGCGTCCGGTACGGCGGGCAGAGCAACGACATCGGCGCAAAAAGTATCCTGATGGGCAGCCACTCGGCCACGCCGTCGGCATCGAAGGGGCGGTCGTTCAGCCAGGAGTTCGAGCACACCACGACGACGACTTACAAGGGCCTCGCCTATCTGGTCACCTACGACAGCAGCACGCTGTACAGCGGCAGCGAGGCCGAACACGGCGCGAACCCGTTGGGTGATACCGCCGGGAACACGCGGCACCTCGAAGCCCACAAGGAGGGCTCGGTCCAGCTCTGGGTGCCGGCCGGCGAGATCGCCCGGCTCGGGCTGGGGCCGGACGCGAGGACGACCCCGGCCACGGGCGACGGTTCGGGCTGGGAGCCGACCGCGTTCGTCGACGGCGGGCACGCCACGGCGACTGTCCGGCCGGAAGTCACCGGATACCTGGTCAACGGCATCAAGGAGCTCCTCGGCAACGTCCCGCAGGAGGTCGTGCCGCGCACCGCCGGCCAGCAGTTCACCGATTACCTGACCGAGTTCGCGCTCGGAACGGCTGAGCTACGCGCCAGCCGGGACCTGTGGAGGCAGAGCGTCCGCGACATCGCCCCGCGCGGCTTGCAGGCGCTGTTGAAGGACTTACGCGGACCAGGCAAGCGGTGGTCTACCACGATGTCGGGGCCGCTCGGCACGATCGACGTCACGCTGACCCTGACGGGCCGACAAGGCCCCGGCCGGTTCGACGGGGTCGAGTCCGGGTGGAGCGAGAAGCACGAGATCAAGACGACCTCCGAGGACGCCGTCACCACGAAGAGCGGTCAACAGCGCCGTATCCAGCCGATGTTCGGCGTAGAGCAGTCGGGGGATGGTTCGCGGCAATCGGTGGCGTTCATCGAGCAGGGCGCAGTCACCAAGAAGTCGGCTGCCAAGCTCGTCGAGTCCGCCAGTGCGGAAAGCACCCGGACTTACTCGTTCGAGAGCGACTTCGTCATCTTCGAGCATGACTTGGACCTCGCACTCACGGTGACCAAGACCGCGCACGCCAATCGCGCCCCGCAAGCCCTGACCCTGGGCCTCGCTGATCTGGCGACCCCGGCGAGCACCAGCACGACGATCCCGCTGCCGTCGTTGCCTGGCGTGGTGCGTTCCCGCGTACCCATCGGAGAGCTCGCGCCCACTGAGCACCAGCCGCAGTGGATCGACACGCTGCCCGAGATGAGCCACGCGGAGGCGAACTCGGACGAGGTGCAGAAGGCCCTTCAGCGGTTCCTCGCCCCTCCGGCCGAGCAGGCAGAGCAGACCGCAGACACCGCGCCGCCGGTGCCGCTGGGCGCGACATGGACCCGGCACGCCATCCTGACCGGCACCACCTCGAGCGCGCTATCGGCACACCTGCAGGAGGCCATGCGTGAAGGCGGCTACCCCCTCGAAGGCCTCGACCACGACAGCCACGCCGCCGACCTCACGCGGAACCCGCTGGAGTCCCTCGTCTTCCATGCCTACCTGGACGATGTGCACGTCACACCGACGGCGGACTCGGCAGGCCTGACGACCAAGGGCTCCACGACATCCAGCATCAAGGAGAAGCACAAGGACGGGCCGGTCTTCAAGCCCAGTGCCCGGTTCCGGCAGATCGCGCAGGCCACGATCGGTGCACCGGAATACTCCTGGCAGCAGACTTCGACCGCGAAGCCGAAGTTCAAGGACACCAAACCGGAGCAGAAGTCCAGCGGCGAGACCTACCTGGTGAGCGCCATGGTGAACTGGACGATCGAGCCCCGTCACCGGGCGGGAGCGCCTGCGGGCTGGGACGAGCCGCTGCACGCCAGGGACAAGGTCTTCGTGCACACCGACGAGGCCGGTCTGCGCAAGATGGGGCTGCGGCCACCGAGTTCCGAGGGCCTTGGCTGGCGGCGTACCCCGATGCGGCGGGCGTCCTGGTTCACCCCGCTGACCAACCCGCTGAAGTCCACCGACTGGGAGCACCTGCGGAACGCGATCCCGGATGGCTCGGCGGACTTCGCGATCAGCGGTGCCAAGATGTCCAGCCACCCCAGAGAGGTCGTGGGCCGCGCCGTCTTGGGCAACTACGACTGGCGGCGTTTCGAGGTCGACGGGCGCGGGGTTCAGGAGTTCACGTTCAAGGCGCACCTGGAGGAGGAGGAATTCCTGGCGCCGTGGCGGGAGAGCGCGGAGCGTGAGCTGCGGCTCGCCGAGGAGACCGACGCCGATGCCGCCGTCGCCGATGCCACCGTCGCGGTCCGGCGTCTCCAACTGCAACTGGATTCGTCGCCTGATAACGCCGACGCGCTGGCCCGCGCACATGCCGACGTCGATGCTGCTCGGCGCCGGGCCGATGAGCAGCGGGAGAAGGCCAACGCGGCTAGCGTGGAGCTGGATCAGCGGCGGCAGCTGGTCGACGATGTCAAGCGGCGTGCCGCCGGTGCGGTGGACGAGGTGTTCAACCAGGGCTACCGGATGCCGCGTTCCGGCGACCAGTTCCACATTCGGCTCGAGTTCGTCGATGACCCGACGCAGGCGCATCAATCGATCCATCTCCACACAGATCCGGGTGCGCGTTCAGACCAGCTCAGCTGGAACCCGTACACCGCCGACGACTTCGAGTTTGCCCACGAGCTTGGACACTGGCTCGGCCTTCCCGACGAGTACCGCCAGTTGGGTACCTACCAGCTGGGCCGGCGGCAGGCCGCGGACGGTGTGTGGCTGCCGGAGTACACGGTCAGGATGCACCTGAACACCGATTCGCGCCTGGCCCCACTGCGAGAAGAAGCGCGCACCCACGAGCGGTGGGCCGTCGAAGCGGAGGCGGAAGCTGGGCGCGAACCGCATGATGCGAGGCTGCAGGACGAGGCGCAGGCGTTGCGGACGAAGGCGGTCGAGTCGCAACAGCGGCTCGCGGAGGCCGAGCGGGAGATTGATGAGCTGAAGGAACGCGCGACCAGCACGGCCTCGGAGTTGTTCGATCCCGAGCGGATGCACCCGGATTCGGGGTTCTTCGTCAACCTGCAATTCACCGACATCTCGTCGGACTCGCATTTCCGCGTCGATCTCATGGAGAAGGCGCCCGGCGGGCCGAGGGCCTGGGATACCCGGACTGGCGCGTTCAACCTCGCCGACGCGGTTGGTCGCCACCTCGGGTTGGAACCCGACTTCCTCCAGACGCTGCGCCAACACCAGGCCCGCAACATCCAGGCGCGCCCGAAGGCCGACGACCGGCTGGTGTTCAACCGGGCCGACCCGCCGATGCCCACCGACACCACGACAGGCCGGCCGCATCGCCCGCAGAACTCCTACATCGACGATGACGGGCTGATGGGCACCCACCAGCGGACGTTCCTGCCACGCCACCTGTGGCGGATCGAGGAGATTGCGATCTCGCAGGGGCTGCGCCCGGACGTGGCGGTGCCGGGCCCGGAGCGCTGGGCGCGGACGCTGGATCACTTGTTGTCGCGGGATTCGGTCAACAAGGACGCGGTGCTGAACGAGCTGGCGGCACTGCGCGGGGACCCTGCGGCGGTCCAAGAGGTGCGGGCGGCGTTCCTGGCGAACGCCGGGGACACGCTGGACACGGTCCTGCGCATGGTGCTCGGCGAGGACGGTTATCAGGAGGCTGTGCAGCAGCTGGAGCCGCGAGACAACTCGGCTGCCGACGCGGACTCCGAGAACCTCCGCGAAGTCGCGCAGGCGGATTCGCGTCCGTCCGAGCGGGTGGACATGCCCGCGTCCGACCGGGCGGCGGCGGCCGATTCCGAGCCGAATCGGCCCGAAGAGCGGGCCGTTGCACCGCAGGACGCTTCGGCGCTCGCCTCCTCCGAGCCCCCACTCTCTCCGTCTGTAATCGCCGAGGTGGGGTTCGAACTGGAGCTGCCGGGTGTAAGGGTCCCGTTCTCTTCCCGGGGTGAGGTTCTGCTCGAGGGTGTCGGGTGGCGACTGGAAACCGACGATGTCGCGGGTTCCGATCGTTCCGATCTCGAGTTCGTGTTGTCCCCCATGTCGAGCATGCGCGAGATCGAGGATGCGATCCGGGATATCGCGGGCGTGATCGGCGCGATGCGAGAACTCGCGTTGGCCGGCCAGCCGTTCTCACTATCGCAGGTGGCGAGTGGATCTGCGCGAGAGGCGCATCTCCGCAGGGACACACCCGTCATCGTCGAGGACATCCGGTTCCAAGCCCGTATGCAGGCGACCTACGGCATCGGTCTGAAAGACCTCCACGAGGTCATCGACGAACTCTTGACGACCAGACAAGCGACGACGATTCATCAGTCCGCGGACCGGATCCGGCGGCTCTACGAGCAGAAATCCCCTGACTCACTGTCGGAGGATTCCCGTGGGTTCGTGGAGCTGCTTGCCATGTACCTCGAACGTGCCGGAGCGGAAACGTTCGGTAACGGCGATGTAAAATTCAGATTCCGGTTGAACAGCCGAAGCGACTTCGTGTCCATCTACGAGAAGTTGCTCACCGACGCCGACCGGGAGCAGGTGCGCAGGCTGCTCCTTGCGGAGCCGGATCAGGATGTTCCGGATTTCATGGCGGCACTGGGCCGCCGGGCATCGGATCTGGTCTTCGCAAAGCCGTACGACACCGAGGAGGAGAATACGAAATCGGCCGGGCCGCGGATTGTCGACTGGCTGGGTTCGATCGTGAAAGGCCGGAACGAGGGAGCGTTCAAGAAGGACCTGCTGTCGCCTCCCTCGGGTTACCCGCTGCACAGCGGCAACCTGGACGTCGACTACGGCATGGGCGCGATGGGTGTGGACGAGGTGAACAGGTTGATCCTGTTCGAGGTCCGCGGCGCTCCTTACCGCCCGACTGACCTGCCGTTGAACGGGAGGGCGTTCCACGCCATAGCCGAGGAGTACAGGAGGGCCGCGCAGCGCAACGGTTCCCTGGTGCCCGTACGGCCGACCAACTCGCCGGCGGCGCACGCTGTCGAAATCACTGACCGGCTCAACAGCGTGTGGCAGGACCTTTCCAACGTTTACGACAATGTCACCAGACTGGACGAGAGCCTGACGGACAGGGCCTGGCGGTTGTTCTCCAACTCCGCCATGTCCTCGATGGAGGAGATCGACAAGATCGGGCAAGTGGTGTTGCCCGAAGGAACGGAAGGCCTCCGTTCCCGGCTCGGCGAGATGGGGAACGTTCTTCGGGCGCTGCGGGACATTCACGACGCCGCTCGGGTCATGTCGCACATGCCGGCCTTCGAAGTGGCCCTGCGGGAATTCGAAATGGCGTTGTGGGACGCCGAGAACCGCCTGGGGCCGGACTTCGACGACGCCCGCCGGTCCGGCACCGTGCAGCGGGTGGAGGTGCCCGCGTCCGGCCAGTTGGCGACGACCGATCCCGAGTCGTATTCGTCGGACAGCGACAGGTCGGTCCTCGAAGGGCCCGTTGACGACGACACGCGCTGGCCGGACGGCGAGGAACTCCTGGCGGAGGACCAAGCCGGGCGAAGTACCGAGCTGCTAACGGCCGACCCGACGACGCGGAAGAACGAGGTCAACGCCGCAGCGGACCGGGTGCTGCGGGACGTCGAGGAGTCCGTGCGCTCGGAGCGGTCCGAGCCGGCCCCGTTGCTCGGCGAGGATTACTTCGGCCTGCTGGGCCCATCGGTCCGGCCGGATCTGCTGGCCGAAGTGGATCTCGCCCAGCTGGGAACCGACAAGTTGGACGCGCTGTTCGACGCGGTCGACCTCACCCACGACGTTCCTGCTGTGATCAAGCCCGATGATCTCGCATCCACTCCGGTGATCAACGTCCACCGCCCCGAGGAGACGCGCTCGGAGTGGGCGCCGGGCGATGTCAAGCCGCTGGACGCCGACCTGGAAATGCCCTCGCTGCTGCACACGATCTGGTTCGGCAGCCCGGTCGTGTCCTCGGGGAAATCAGCGGAAGTCTGGGAGAACTTCGGCGAGGCCGCGTCGAAGCACGCTGGCACTTCAGTGCTGTGGACCAACATCCCGCGCACGGAGTTCCGCGCCGCCCGGGCCTCCGCCGCGCCCACCGACGGTTCTCCGGATCCCCACGCCGGGGTGCGCGAGATGATCGAGTGGGCCCGCAAGAACCAAGTGCGCCTGGTCGACATCAATGAGATCTTCCACGCCGAATCCCCCATGCGGCTGTCCCCGTACTTCCGGAGCCAGCTGCTGAAGTTGTCCGGGCCGGGATGGGCGGGTGCCAGCGGCATCGCCCGGATTGAGATCCTTCGCGCGTTCGGCGGTACTTACACGGATGGGGACAACTTCGTCCGCAGCACGTCACTCGCGCAGGAGGTCGTCCACACGCGGGAAGCGTGGGCGATGTTGACAACGAGCATGCGCAAGCTCGGCAATTCGGCGTACGCGATGCCGCGCAATCACCCCGTGGCGGATGTCTTGCTGCAGCTCATGGGCAACAAGTTCGCCCTGCCGCAGGAGAAGCTGCTCACCCGGCTCAAAGACGTTCCCAAGGAGCAGTTCGACTGGCCGATGATGCGTGCTCGCCGCAACTCGCTGATGTGGCGGACGGGACCGGACATGTTGGCCGAGTTGCTGACCGCACTCGGATACCGGAATTGGGGCGACCTGCCGATGGTGCCCGCGGTGGCCCCGATGTCCGCGGCCACGTGGCTGGGCGAACCGACCAGCGGAGCGGGGCTGATCAGTGATCCGGCTGCGACCGCTGAACTCACCCGGAAGGTCGTGCAGACGCTGGTGCGCGACCTCCACAACCATGACGGGGACCTGCACCTCACAGCAATTGCCCCGGCGCTCGCACGGCACGCTGACCCTGACGTCGTGCTGACGGCCGCGATCCGGTTCCTTGTCTCGCGTCCTGAGCTGGCCGGGCTGGTCCGCACGCTGACCGACACCGTCTGGCGGGACGGCGAGTACCACGAGGTGCACAAGCCCGAGCCCGTGCGTGAGCTGCTCACCGTGGCCCCCGATGGGCACCGGGAAGTGATCGCGGAGGTCGTGAAACCGGCGGAGCTGCGCACTGGGGACAACCCCGCGACACCTGGCGAGGGCGATCTGCAGGCCCCAGCGAAGTCCGAAGTTGACAGGTCGGCGGCGCTGACCGACTCGATGGAGATGGGGGGCGCCGCTACCCGGTCCGGCGAGCCGGTCACCGAAGGGCCCGCCGAGCGAACCCCTGATGAACGGTTCGGCGCGTCGCGGCCGGATACCACCCCGGAGGAAACCGCCGAGCGGAGCGGGTCTATCGCGGCGGTGCATGACGGTGACGGAGCCGAACGGGACGGGGACCTCGACGGTGAGTCCCTGGACAACGGCGCCGGCACGGAGGTGACCGAGCACCCCGAAACCCCTGGCCAGGCCGGGAACGAGGCTCTCGCCCGGCGCCGGTGGCGGGCTCTGCCGGGCTACTTGCTCGGCAACCGCGGGCTCGGTGCCGGGAGGCAGCTCACCGTCACCCAGGGCGCCGACCGGATTGTTTCCGCCGCCCAGAGCCTGCTGACCAAGACACCATCCGCTAAGGACATTCACGACCTGCGGCATGCTGTGGCGAACGAGTTCGAGTCGTTTCTCGGCGACGGCCGGGAGCTGAACGTGGGCGGGAAACCCCTCCTGGTCAGAGCCGAGCTGAACTGGGCGAAGTCCACCCCCATCGAGGCGGACATCTCGGCGCCCTCCGGGGCGACCGCGTACGCGAGCGGCGACGGTGCCGCCACGTCCAGCAGTCGTACCCCGATGTCGCGGTGGTTCTTCTTCGTCCCGGCGGTTCCGGGTCTGTTCCTGATGGGCGGAGTCAATGCGCCGACCGCCGCTGCGACGTCTCGCAGCAGCGGTCGGAAGCACGTGCACAGCGAGCAGAACCGGGTCGCGCTTCCGGACAGCACCGACAGCGAGGCCGGCTACCGGGGAATGCGCGCGGTACGCGCGCCGGCCACCTTCTTCATCTCGCGGCTTGACAGCGAGGGGAACCCGACTTTGCCGGAGGCGCGAGTCGGCCGGGCCTTTGGCGACCAGACTCCGGTCACGGTCGAACTTGGTGTGCCCGTCGGCATGGCAGGGGCGGGACGCCGGGTGCCGGTGCCCGCGCAGTTGCCCCACTGGGCACCGGAGCACGCCGACGTCCGGACCGACGTGCAGGGCCGGTACAAGAACAAGCCGCTGCCGGTACCCAGCCGCCGCGTGCTGCCGTGGAGCAAGCGGCCGGGCGGTATCCGGCGGAACACCATCTTCGACCAGGTCGCCACCTACGTCGGCAAGCTGAGCGAGTACGCCCAGGCCACCATCCGGAAGTTCGTCAGCCCAGGCAACATCAAGCGGCATCTGCCGGAGATGACGGTGACCCCGGACCAGGCCGCAGCGGGCCTGGGCTGGGTGTCCTCGGACGCGTTGCTGCCGGGTGGCAACCCGATCAAGCGGATCGTGCGCAGCAGGGGCCAGCGGCTGCAGATGCGCGTCGTCGTCCGGCAGGTCGCCTACGACCAGACCATCGACGGCGCGACGTTCGAGAAGACCACTTCGGACACGGCCACCGCAAGCGACTCCAACTCGACGAGCGTCAGCGGGGATGGTTCGCTCGCCGGCGGGCCCGGTTTCGACGTCGGCATGCTCGCGGCCGGTGGCGGCCTTTCCGCGGGTGGTGGGTACGGGACCAGCCACGAACAGGACTACGAGCGTGGCACCGGGACAGAGACGACCCGAACCCACACTGGCCGGGCGACGCGCTTCCACACCGTTGGTGACCTGGAGATCCGCAAGCCGGGGCATCCACCGATCATTTTCCGCGCAGCGGTGCACGGCTACCACCTGGCGGAGGCGGCCGAGGCTTCGCGGCACGGCATCGACGCCGCGGCGGCGGCGGACGGCGCACCCGCCCGAGGGGCGGTGGAGGACACTGCGGTCCGCGCGGCGATGCAGCTCAGCGAGGCGAGCGGGCGGCTGGCGAAGATCATGGAAGACTCGGTGGCGGAGCTGCCCGGCCACAAGCGGTGGAAGTGGCGGGACGCCAGGTTCGTCACCGAGTTCGACGATCCGTCCCTGGACAAGGGCATTTCCGCTAAGGACGAGCGGAAGCTGGCCCGGGGCGAGGAGATCCGCGGCGGGATTTCTCCCGCGGAGCTGGCCCGCCGCGCGCCGGACATGCTCACCGACCGGCCGCTGGTGCTGGACGTCGAACCGGAACCCGGGCGGGGCCACAACTACCATGCCTCGTTCGAGGTGACGGCGAGCCTGGAGGGCGGGCTGGTCAACCTCGGACCGGCGGAGAGCCCCGTCACGGGTGAGAAGATCTCCGAGTCGGAGGGCGGCACGTCCGTCAAAGGGCGGAACTGGACGCTCGGCGGCGGGTTCGTCGCCCGCGTGTACGCGGCCCTGCACGGCACGGGCTTGCTGACCGCCTCCAGCAAGTTCACCTACAACCGGTCACAGTCGTCCGGGATGGGGCACGACACCAAGCTCTCCGGCGGCGGCGTGCGCGGATCGAAACTGGACGCCGATGGCAATGTCCGGCCCGAGCCGATGCGGCGGTACCGGGCGACGATCAAGCTCACCGTGTCCGGGCACCACTGGAACCGGCATAACGAGCTGGTCCGCGGCATCAGCGCCGGCAAGCCCGGCAAGCACGCGCCGGGGCGGTCTTCGCTGGACATCGTGGACTCCGCGGCTGCCGCCGAGGGGCGCGAGCCGGGAACCGTCACCGTGGACGTGATCCTCGAACTGCCCGCCTCGCACGGAGAGCTGCGCCCGGACGTGCAGCCGGTCAACCGCACCGAGCTGGCAGACGTCTCGATCAACCGCGGCGATGAGCTCCACCGCGGCGCGTCCCGCAAGCTCGACTGGGCGCAAGTCGTGTCGTTCCACGGGCTGGAGCACGTGCGGGAGGCGATGCGGCGGGTGCTGGTGCGGGCATCCGGCGATCCGATCTGGAAGTTCGAGGACGGGAAGAATTCCGGGCTGATCGACCGCGCGATCTCGCAGGAAGCGCTGTCCGGTGACCCGCGTGCGTTCAACCGCCCGACCCGGATGAGTGGGCTCTTCTGGCAACGCAGGCGGGCCGACGCGCACGCCGAGGGCGCGGTGTCCTACATGCTGCGCAACCCGGAGATTCTCCAGACCGTCTGGCAGCAGCCGGAGCAGTCGATCATCGGCGGCAGCACTACCAGTACGGAGAAGGGCGCGACCTGGACCTGGGCCAACGCTATCGAACCGGCGTACCTGCCGACCAGCGCCAACGAGATTCACACCCCGGGCACGGTCACCCACGGGTTGGGGCTGCTCCTGCACGAGTTGAGCCTCTGGGTGAGCAGCTGGGGGCACAAGAAGGGGCACAGCACCGCCGTTTCCAACACCGTCTCGTTGGCCCCCGAGCCCCGCAAGATGTATTTGATCTCCGCCTCGGTGGAGGCCACGGTGGCGGGGGAGACGTGGAGCCGGGGCAAGCTGGACCGCTGGAACGTGTTCAAGCCGGAGGAGGTCAACCGGGCCGCCGAGCGCTTCGAACTGCCGCGCGCGGCGAAGGTCTTGGTCACACCCGAGCAGCTGGACGAGATCCGGAGTAGGCAAGCGGAAGAGGACGCGCGGCGCGCGGGCGAGGCCGGCGGAGAAGTACCGCCTGCTGTGTCCGAGGCGGAATTCGCGCACGATGCCGATGCGCTCAGCCCGGTGCCGGAGGGGCACGACATCGGCGCCCCGAAGTGGGCCGACGCCGTCATCGAGCCGATCGACCTCACCAACCGCGTCGCGCAGCTGCGGGAACAGCTGGTGCAGCGCCTCGGCGAGGAGCGGGCTAACCGGCTGCTACCACCCTCGCCGTTGGGGACCGAGCACAGCACGCACGACAACTACCGCGAGGCAGAGCGCTACCTGTCGCAGTTCCAGGCATCGCTGGGCGACCTGGAGGGTGGCGGCACCAGTACCCCGCTGCGGTTGCAGGACCGGTTGACCGGCGAGACCTACGAACTGCGGGTCAGCGCGGAGAAACTGGGCGGCCCGAAGCCGGAGGGCATCAAGCACGCCGAGATGGCGAAGGTCTCCAGGACCACGCGGACCGCCAGCACCGCCAGCAAGTTCTCCAGGGTGATGGCCGAGGCGTTCACCCTCCTCGCGCCGGCCGCCATGTTCCAGAACGACTCCGGCGCCGCGCACGCCGAGACGACGCCCGGCAAGCACGGCGCACCCTACGGCAACTTCGGCTTCGGGCTGGGGCACATCTTCGAGTGGCTCAAGCAGACCCGGGAGACCACGGGCAAGCGGACGGCCGAGCACGTGCACACCGAGACGGTGCAGGGCGCGCTCGCCCAGCACCGCACCGAGATGCTTTTCGACGTGCGCATCGAGCGACACGGCGAGCGCATCGCGGCGGCGCCGGACACCCGCGAGGTCATCACGATCACCCCGATCGAGGACACCACGGTCGTCGGCACCCGGGGGGGTACCGGCGAGGGGCACGCCACCAAGCGGTCCACAGAGGAGGCGGCTGAGCAGGCGCTCGCGAAGTGGCGTGCCTCGGAGACCACGAAGACGCTGCCGGACGACCCGGCCAAGTTTCGGGTGATCGACTTCAGGGGCGACGTCGCGGATTTGGTCCGCCAGGTGGAGCAGGGCATCAGGGACGCGGGCGGCACGGTCGATCCGCACACCAGCCGGATGCTTCGCGCCGAGCTCACCCGGAGCAGGGTGGCCGCTATGTCGAACGCGCCCGGCTCGGAGGGGGCGACGCTGGAGTTGCCGCCGGGCCTCGGGCTGAAGGTGACCGCGCACTCCAAGCTCACCGGCCACGGCGAACTCGAGGGCGTGAGCACACGAATTCGGATGGGCGGGTCGAAGACAACGGCCGGCAGTAAGGTGACCGAGGTCACCTCGGGCAGTGGCAACACCCTGGCCGCGCTGCCCTACATGGCCGGGGGTGTCCCGCAGAACCCGGAACACGCCCACTACCCGAACCGGCAGCCGTTCGGCTCAGCGGGCGACTGGGTACTGCCGATGGAGCCGCTCGGCTCCCAGGAGGCCGAGCAGGAGCACCACGCCGGCAACGAGTCCGGCGGGCCCGAACTGCCGGAGGCAGGCAAGAAGTCCAACACGGACGGGGTCACCAGCACGTGGTCTCACGGCGCCGGGTTCCGGTTCGTCATCGAGCCGACCTCCCGGGTCAGCCTGAAGGGCACTGTCGTGACGGATGTGGACTTCGGGCCGGGAGACGGATATGTGGTCCGCCGCTCGGACCGGTCCGACCGGTTGCCCGAGCCGCTGGTCGACGCGGCTAGGGACTTCGCCGCGCGGGACGCGGAATGGTCTGCCGCTCGTGGCCGCCGACGCGCCGCCGACCCGTTCGGCCTGGGCGACCGGGACGCCGACCTGGGCGGTTCGCGGATGGAGGAGGAGTTCGCCTTCCGCAACGCCACCGAGGCCGAGCACGTAGCGGCGTCGAAGTGGTGGCAGGCGAAGCGGGTCTACGAGCGGGAACTGGCGCATGCGCGACAGGACCCGGGCCTGTCGGGAGCCGAACCTGCCGTGCGGGTGGTGTTCCCCACCGCCGCCGACCGGCTTCCGCTGACGGAACGCAACAAGCTGTACAAGTTCGTGCGGGAGACGCTGTCGGCGCACGAGTCCGGTGAGTCGCCGAAAGTGCGGTACCGAGTGCTCGGCGACGTCGGCTCCCGCCGGGCGGGCAGCGACTTCGCCGCCATGGCCGACGAAATCGCCGACCTGATCAGGCTGGCCCAGTCGTCGACTCGAGACCACCAGCGGTTCGGCAGGGGCGCATTCGGCCTTGACCCCGAGACGTCGCCGCCACCGCACTACGTGCGCTCCGAAGGACCGACTGAGGTGGAGATTCGGCTTGAGCCCGCCGAGCCCACCCAAGGCGACACGGCGCAGAACTCCGGAGTCTGGTCGGACAACGCAGGATCGCCGAGGCACTCGACGGAAGCCGAGGGTCGTGAAGACCAGACTCGCGACCCCGCGACGGTTGCCGAGGACTTGGCCGAGACCGGCCGCGTTCTGCTTCCATCGGAGTTGTTGCGGGGCGGGGTGATCTCGCAGGCGTCCCGCCTGTTGCCCAGTGAAGGTGTGTGGGCGGGCGCCGACGTCGGCGTCGATGAAAGCCTTGTCAGCAACATCGTCGACAAGATGCCGCTGAACGATGGGCAGCGGGGCGAGCTGCGGCAGCAGCTGACCGACTACGCGAGCCTGCGTGGTGAGGCTGGCCTGCTGCAGACGCTTTCCGGGGGCAGGACGTTCCGGATCACGATCGATAACAGGCCCAAGGACGTGTTCCTGCGACTGGACCGGTACGCGATCCGGCCGGCGAACCTGTCCGCGGACACCTTCCAAGGCCTCCCGGTGCAGCGGAGCAAGCAGGAGACGGCCCCGAAGCTGAGCGCCAGCAGCACCATTTCCCGCCGGCTGAAGTCCACGCCTGTGGTGGGCTTTTTCGACGCGGCGGTCGATGCGGTGTCGACGACGGTGAACCTGCGGATACTGCCGTTTGTCAGCTGGGGCGGGGACCGCTCGCGCACGACGTCGGGGAAGCAGTGGACGGTGCGAGAACGCACGGCGAAGCTGGGAGCATTCCGCCGGATCTTCGACGTGAACTTCAACTTGCACTGGGAGATCGACGGACAGTCGCCGGGCGACGACCGCTTCGACCCGACGGTTCGGCTGGTGTATCCGGACTCGATGCTGGAGAATTCACCGTCTACAACAGACTTTGCCCCGATCATCTCCCGGGGCGCGGGGGAGCCGGCGCTGAATGCCGCGCCGCGGCATGCAGCCGCGATGCCGCCGGAATTGCAGCAGTTGATCGCGCACATCGATACCTATGCCAACATCGGCGGTCTGCACCGCAACGTCATGGCCGGGCTGCCGGACTGGGTGCGCCGGGATGCCACGCTGAACAACAACGTTTCCGCGAGCCTCGATTCCGCGCTGCTGGTGGAGGAAACGGCCGAGGGCCTGGTCCATGGCGTGGACATCACCCACCGCGAGGTCTATCCGAAGGCGCTGTCGCGGCCATCCCGGGACTGGTCGAAGCATCCCGAGGTCAACGTGCAGATCGAGCCGAAGCTGGTGGGCTTCGAGCGGATCGGCGGGCTCCGCAAGGACGTCGGCAGCGGCGAGATCTGGCGGCGTATGAAGGACGGCCAGCTGGCCAAGAGCGTGCGCTCCACCGGCGAGGGCGGGCTGCGGCTACGTATTCTTCCGCAGCTGGGCAAGGTCGAGGTGGATGGGCACCGGAGCCCGTTGCGGATCGGACCGCTGGCGCAGATGTCGGTGTCGTCCACGCGCCAGGAGTCCTACACGGGCAGGGCGGGCGGCAAGTCCAAGGACAAGTCCATCGAGCGGGACGGCATGCAGCGGTACCGCATCGACCTGTCCCTCGGTGGGCAGTTCACGGCGCGCCCGGGTGGGAGGGGTGCGCCTGCGCCGACGGCGGTCGACGACAGTCCGGGTTCTGTGTATGTGTGGGTCCGCGCGGATGACGTGGCCGAGTTCGAGGGTGTGCTCAACCACGCGCTGAACCCGCGTGCCGGGGCACCGGTTTCGAGTGGACCGAGGGACACCGGCCTCTCCGGCTTGATGGAGCGTGAGCGGGTCCGCGCTGTTCTCGACGGCGACGGCATGTTCAAGGATCCGGTCACGTTGCGCGACGGCGGTCGGCTCCGTGCGGCTGCCATGCAGCACATAAAGCAACGCTTGGCCGCGGACGGGGTGGAGCTCAGCGATGCGCAGTGGGCGGGCGTGTCGAAGCAGCTGGGCGGGCTTGGGCCGCACAAGCTGCTGGCCAAGTTCGACGGCATCACCGGCGAGAGCGCCCGCCCGCACCGCGTCGAGGTCACCGTTCAGGGCCGGAAGTTCACGTTCGATGTCACGGGCGATGTCGGCGAGGTCACCGGCCGTCGCAGGCTGGCAGAGGATGCGAACTTCAGCGCGACCCGTTCGCGGGGCGCGGGCTGGCAGACCAAGGTGAAGGGCTCGTTCGGCTGGGGCGCGTTCTTCAGCGTCTGGGCCCGCACGACGGTCCGCCCCGACGCCTACGGTGCTTCCACCTACCTGGGCGGGGTCGTCGGCGCGGGAGGCAAGGGAGACCGGGGAGTCGGCGGCGGACACGGCAGCAGCGCGGAATCGGAACTGCGGGTGAAGTACACCGGCAAGGCCGACCGGGTCTCCCGTGCGGTCGACCTCCGCATGAGCGTCCACGAAACCCGGCAACGGCAGCGGGCCTGGGGCCTGCGGAGCACGCTGGAAGGCAGCGAGCAGACGCACTTCACGGTTCCGGCGGAGGTGGACTACCGGGTCGCCCGGTTCCTGCTGGACGCCGATCGGGTCCGCACCGCTGCAGACCAGGTGGGTAAGCGCACGGAAGCCACCCGGGTCGACATGCGCGATGCGGCGGTCGTGTTGGTCGACGACCTCTACAACAGGGCCAACCAGGCGTTCCGGGACACGCAGATCGCGGCGGCGCGGGCGGCGAAGGACGGTAAGTACGAGCGGGCGCGGTTGCGGCTGGCCGAATCGTGGGACACGGCGAGCGCGGCGGTCGTCGACTTCTACCACCGCGCCGGTGACAAGGTCCAGGCGAAGTGGCGGGAGGCCACGGGCCGGGAGAGCGAGGCCGCGCAGCCTCAGCAGCGGGAAGCGCGCGACCACGGCCCGCAGCACGTGATGGACCTCGACCGGGGTTGGTGGCAGACCCGGCTGGCGGGGATGTTCCACGGCACGCAGGTGCGCGACGAGGGCGGCCGTCGAGGGCTGTTGTTCGACCGGATGCAGCGTGGTGGCGTCGAGCTACAGGTGCACAACGAGCGGTCGCTCGGGCCGGTGGCGGGCGGCGCGCAGTGGGAGAACGTCACCAGGTCCGAGCTGTCGGTCTCGCACGAGCACAGCAAGGGCGTCGCCGCCGAGGCATCGGCCCAGTTCATCTGGGGTGTCGGTGACGCGACGGCCGGTTTCGGGGTGCGCGCCTCCGGGGGCCACGAGGAGTCCCTGACCGGCACGACGAAGACGAGTTCCGCCCGCAAGACGCGTTTGGAGCTGTTCACCGGCGACCTGGTGCTCAAGGTGCGGGCGGATGCCTGGCAGGAGCTGTTCGGCCAGCCCAACCGCAAGTGGGACCCGATCAGCCCCTTCCCCACCGGTGCGAGCACCGAGACCGTGGATGTGGTCATCCCGGGCGGGCTGCTCTACGTCAAGCCCGAATCCGTGGCGGGCGTCCCGGGCGGGGAAACGCCGCTGGGCGTGTCGTTGCCCGATGACCTGCCGTTGCTGCGCGATCTGGGGCAGGGGATCGACAAGGGCGTCACGGTCACCAAGTTCACCGTGGACCAGGGCCGGACGCCGGGCCCGGAGAAGCTGTCGGAGCGGGCGATCCGGGCGTTCGCGCACGCCGCCCCAGAGTTGTTCCCCAAGTGGGATCCCGATTCGGGCACGCCGGCACCACTGTTCGACGCGACGCAGGCGCTGCGACAGCTCGACGAGGAGGCGGGCGTTCGCCAGCTGCTCAACGGCAAGTGGGAGCGGACCCTGTTCCGCTCCCAGTGGTTCGGCACGAACTACTACACGTTCACCGCACGCGCCAAGCCGGTGACGGGCGGCGCCGAGCGCATTTTCCAGGGAGACGGGAAGACTTCCGGTTACTCGGAGGTCAAGGGCATGCGAGGGCTCGGCGAGAGCAGTTCCCGCGGTGTCAGCGGGGGCCTGGGCTTCGGCCTGAGCGTGGAGACGCCGGGCGAGCTCACGGCTCTGCCGGACAGCACTACGCTGCTGCCGGGCGCGCCGCTGGGGAGGTCCGCCGAGAGCGGCAGCGACCAGTCCACCGGGGTCGACGGCTTCCGGCAGGACCGCGTGGGGACCGACGATCAGGCGGCAGTGCGGGCGCCGGTAGAGGTGGAGTTCACGGTCCACAAGTTCAAGGCACCGCCGCTGCTGCTCTCGACCATCACCGAGGGCAGGGCCGGCCCGTCCAGCTACAAGCACGAGAAGCGGCGGAAAGTCGAGCTGTCGCGCGACGAGCTGAAGACTGTGCGGGGCACCGTGGACCTGTCCGCGCCGGAATTCCTGCTGCACGACCGCCAGGGCACCGAGACCGGCGGAGTGCAGAGCGACATCACCGAGGAAGCGCGCCGTGCGTCGTCGTTCCAGCTCGCCAAGGCGCTCGAGGACGACCAGCTCGCCGAGAAGGTGGTGGAGCGCATGGCCAAATCCTCGGGCCATGCCGACCTCATCCGCCGTTGGTTCGGCCCCGGCACCCCGCATCGGTCCAAGCTCGACGCGCTGTTCTCGCCGTCGATGGTGGTCCCGAACCTCGGCAACGAGAAGCAGTTCCTCGCCGAGGAGGGCTACAGCACCGAATTCCGGATCCAGGACAAGGCCTTGGCGGAGTCCTGGCGGATCCAGTTGCGTCCGCGGCTGGTCGACCCGGGCTTCAAGTACGAGTGGGTAGAGGCGGAGCACAGGACCAAGCACGGCGAGGCCCACTCCGAAAGCAACGCCGACACCCACGACAGAAGCGGCAACGCCGGGATGGGCTTTGCGGTGTTTGGCAGCACCGCCGCCACGTACGGAGGCCCCGAACTCGGAAGCGGGCGCAGCCACTCCCGCTCCGAGGGCATGTCCAACGCCACCCAGCTGGAACACATCGCCAGGTCCAGGAACCTCACGTGGCGCCGCTACGGCGCGATTCCGCGGTACGACGTCGTCATCAGCTCAAAGCGGCACTTCGCATCGGAGTGGACCGAACGTGGCCGCCTGGAGGGCGACGAGGCGCTGGCCGGCCGGAGGGTCGACTTCGACGTCAAGAAGTCCGAAGCCGCTCCCTTCGATCACGCCGCCGTGCCGCAGGACACTGGCGGAACGCGGCAGACGCTACCCACGATCGCGGAGGAGCCGGAGAGTTCAGTCACGCCGCGGGATTCGCGGGAGCCCGAGACCCTGAACACCCGTGAGGTCGCTGCGGTGTCGTTGGCGAACGACCGTGGCGAGCAGGTCGGTGCGGCCTGGCCGCTGGCCGTCGGCGAGCAGTCTGCCGAGCCCGCCGCTGTCGAGCAGACGTCGGGTGTTCCTGGTCCGTTGGCGGATGTGGCCGGCGCCAAGTCGGTAGCACCGTCTGATGTGGACGCCGTGCCGGTCGTGCGCGGTTCGGTTCGGGTGGGTGCAGGTTTTCCCGGCCAGGGCAGGGCCAGGCCGACCGATCCGGTGTTGATGAACCGGCTCGGCGGTGCCGGTGAACTGATGTGGATCACGAATTTCTGGAACCGTGTTCGGGGTTTATTCCAGCGGGCCGAGCCACGGGTGGAGGACAATGCACGGTTGTCGGAGGATGGTTTGATCACGACCGCTGATCCCGGCTCGCGGTCTGCTTTCTCGATGGTGTCCGGTCCGGACAGTCCCACCTCTCCCGCTGATGCGGACACCTCCGGTGCATGGCCTGGGCGCATCGACCCGCGCGATCTCAAATCGTCCACAGTAGATGCCTATCGGATCGAGTCGGCAGGTGCTGGCCTGTCCGAGGCGCCGCAACCGTCTGTGGCGGATCGGTCGTTCGCCAGCTACGACCAGGTCGCGCATGGGCTGCCCGAGCTGGAGCTGCCTGAGTCAGCGGTGCGGGCGAAGGTGGCGCAGTATGCCGCGCTGGCCGATGGTGGCACGCTTGAACACCGGGCGATTCCATCGGCTACGCGCACGCAGTTCGTGGCGTTGAACGACGTGCTTGCCGGGCGCTATGACCAGGCCATCAAGCAGCGAGTGCGCACGTTCGCCACCGAGGCGTTGCTGGCCGTGAGCCTGGTTCCGACGAGGGGCTCGAAAAGTCTCAGGTTTGGCGTCGAGGCGGATCGTCGGGTGATCCAGCCGATCTCGCCGGCCCGGCTCACCCAATTGCTCGACGAGATGCGCAGCATCGTCGCTGCTGGCGGTGATCCATTTACGCTGTCCTCTTCGCCGTTGTACGGTCTGGCGATCCCGGCGGGCGCGGCGTTGCCGGTGCGTTTGGCCATGCTCGGACTCGTGAATCTCGGCACTGAGAGCAGGGCGGCTGTGCTCGCCGGGCCGCTGTTCACCGCGCTGCTGAAGAACCCGGCGGCGCTCACCGAGTCACTCTTCGCGGCCGCCGGCCATGAGGCGCAGTACTTCCTGAACACCTGCGTGGCCGCGGCTGTCGATGTGAGTGTTCGCAGCCGAGTGCCGACCATCGCGGCGTTGCTTGACCTCGGCCGTGCCGTGGCGGACATGACCAACGACGAGTTGCTCAGTACGTCGCCCGACATCAGGGCCCAGGGCGACCGGCTCTTCGGTCGATCGCTGGACGACATGGTCCGCACGCGGGTCGCGAACGCGAGAAGCGAGTTCGCCGCCATCGAACGACGCGCCACGGAACTAGTCGGCTCGGACCAGACCGCGCCGTCGGTGCGCACGGAATGGCGTGACCTCAGCGAGCGCTGGGGCCGGTCTATGCAGAAACTTGCGGGTGCCAGCCTTGAGAGCGATACGGCACCGGTACTCACCCGCAAGGTGCTCAAAGACCACTGGCGCGCGAGTGCGGTGCTGATGTCGCCACTCGCTCTGGACCGCGGCAGCCGCAGGCTCCTCGGCGTCGACGGGCTGGCCTATGTCGCCAAGCTCCAGGAGAGGCTGGCGCCCGATCCAGACGGGTCCTTGTTCGGAGATAACGACATTTTCGCTGAATGGGGCTTCGGTGTCGCGCTCGCACCGAGGTTGGCGTCACCTGTGCAGCGCGCGGACTTCTGGCAACAGCTCGCACATCGCGGCGGAGCCGCGATCGCCACCCCGGGTCACATGGTCTACCTGCACGCGGCCACTGCAGACGAGCGTCCTATGTTCGTGATGAACGATGCGATGAAGTCGTACCCGACGATGCTGACGCCCGAACAGTTCGCCGCCTGGGCGACGAAGATGGGCGCCTACGGGAGCAAGGCATCCTTGCCCGTGCCCGCCGACGACAAGCAGGCCACCGCCGGGCAGCCGCGACTCAACGCGCAAGACCGGTTCGTGCGAATGCCCCTCCAGTACGGGGCCGGTCAGTACGCCGGGACGTCCTTCCCGACGGAGGCGAGTCCGCAGGAGCGGCGTCCGAGCGACATGTCTTCAAACGGCATGTCGTCGGTGTTAGATTCCGTGCCGAACGGTGAGCCGCGTGAGTCGAACACAACGGTCGGGACCGGTCCCGACCCTGCTGCCGACATTGCGGGCCGGACCACCAGCAGGCTCGGTGTCGATCCGCGTGAACTGGACGCCGTGGCACTCGTCCAAGTCGACGTGGGCAAGATCGACGTCAACGGCCCGGCCTGGCGGACGTCGCGCGAGCCGCTGTACCGGTACGACGACCGCCACCCGAAGGACTTGTTCGCCAAGGGTTTCGGGCCGCTCGGCCTGCGCAACTACAACCTGATGGGCAGGGTCGTCGCAGACAAGCCCAGCATGTACGTGTCGTCGACCAGTGATCCGAAGCTGCATGTCAATCCGTTGAGCGGCGGGGTGTACGCAGGCCGGTTCCGCTACGTGATCGACGCTCCCGGCGGCATCGTCGTCAACGACACCGTGCTCGCGTACTCGGCGGACTACGAGCACGAGAAAGAGGTCGCGTTCGCGGGCGGTATCAAGCCCCGGTTCATCAAGGGAGCGCACGCGGTCAACGCCGACGGCAGCCTCGGCACCTACTACCCCAACCCCGCCTTCCAGCCTGGAACCGGCGTCGTGGCGAGATCGAACCCGGAGTGGGCACCGGTGAGAACCAAGTCGGCGCCCCCGCAGGCCATCTCCACCGCGCGTGAAGGTGGTCGCCCGGCACTGCGGCGCCCTCGCCGTGACGGCGACAGCCCGGGGCCAGAGCGCCCGGCGCAGAGGCGGCGTCTCGCGCCGTACGGGGAGTCGGCCGAACCCTCCTCGCACTCGTCCGGAGGCGTCCTCGTCTCCTCCGACCACGCACAGCTGAGCCGGTGGAACGCAGTGCACGACGCCATGCCGTCTCGGGCGACCGAGGGCGATCCCGAGTCGTTCTACGTGTTCGTCACAGCCAGGGATGGCGGCTTCGACAACGACGGCGAGCTGCTCACTGGCGCGGCGCTGGCCCGGTCGCTCGCCCTCCACGACCACTACCGGGCCGCGCTGGCCGCGGAGCCGCACGTCCCGGTGACGGTGGTCATCGACGATCCGACCCGCTCCGTCGACGCATCAGCGGCGCTGCGGGAGTTCGCGGACACTCTGCGCGGCAATGGCACCTACCGCGAGGTGACCGTCGCGGACCGGCTCGTGGCCGACCGGCCGCACGAGGGTGTGTTCCACCGCGTGTCCCGCCTCCGCCCGGACGACGTCGACTGGCTGCCGCTGGTCGACGCGCGGAACAAGACCTACGGCGTCGGGTTCCCCGCCACCGAAGGTTCCAGGCAGGCCCTCGAGTACTTCGAGCAGTACTCCACCGCCGCGGCCAGGAGGCTGCTGGCAGAGAAGGAGGTCGTCGACGAAGACGCAACCGCATCCGTGCACAGTGCCGACAGCAATGGCACCACCGGTACCGGCGACAGCGATACCGCGGACGATGGACACGAGGTCATCGCGCCATGGTCGGGGTCACTCGAGCCGGGGCGGGTTGAACCGCTGCGGTTGATGCTCGAGGCCAAGGCGGGCAAGTACGTCGTCATGCTCACGCAGGGCGAGCGGCAGGTCCTGGTCGACGGCGTGGAAGTCATCTCGCTGGCCCTCGCGACGGACGTGTTCAGGCGAGCACTCCAGAACCGGGTGCGGCCGTCGGTCGTCATCGTGACCGAGGAGCTCACGAAGGGCGACGGCCTGGACTCGAACACGGCAGTCGCGGCGCTGAACCGCCTCGCCGGCCCCTGGCACGCGTTCTCCTACACCGGCTCGGTGGCGATGGACGGGCTGGGGCACCTGCGGGTGCCGCCGGGGGAGCGGTTCACCGAGTCGCAGTTCGCCCTCGCCGATGTCGCGCACGTTGCCACCGGCTCGGTCTTCGGCTTCCCCGTGGACGCCGACCACGCCGGTCGGCTCGCGCGGTTCGCGGCAGCGTTCGACCAAGGCACTGCGTCCGTCGACGGTCCGTGGGGCGGGCGAAGGCCGATTCTCGTCTCGCTCGACGGCGGCGAGCGTCATGCCCACGTGCGGCTGGCCAACGGGCAGATCGCCGAAGTCGAGGGCACCCAGGTCGGTCGACTGTTGCTGGCACACCCTGGTTTCCACGCCCTGCTGGCGGATGAGCGGGACCGGCCGGTCGTGCTCGTCTCCGCGCATAGTGGGGCGCGCAGGAACTTCGGCGGGTTCGGCTTCGACATCGCGGGCACGTGGCGCGAGGCGGGTTTCTTCCCGACGGTGTACGCCCTCACCGGTGGCGGCGCGATCGAACCAGGTGGCATCGCGCTCGCCGACGGCTCCGCGTTCACAGAGGTCTCACTTTGGCGCCCAGGCGATCTGCAGACCACCACGATGTCCGACGCCACCTCCGGGATCAAGTTCTACGTCGTGCACTCGCCCGACGACGACGGTTTCGTCCCCCGGCTGCAGAACTGGCTCGACAGCGCCGGTGACGCCACCGTCGGCTCCTACGTCGACTCGTTGGCGGAGCGCCACGACACGCCGTGGGACCCGGAAGTACCACCGGGATTCGTCGTGGCGCAGTCCTCGGAGAACGGTTTCCGCGCGCTTCGACGAGACGGTGCGGCCGTCACGCTCTCCGTCACCGAGGGAGCTCAGGCCCTGCGCGACGACGATAAGCTTCGGTGGGTGCTGGGCGAGACGGGCGAGGTCCCGCTGGTGCTGGCTGTTGTCGGTCCACCGGTCGATCTCGGCGCCTTCGCGGTGGGCATGGTTCCCGGTGGTTTCTCGCGCGAGATGTTCGAACCGATCGAGATCTCGTTCGACTTGCCCGGCACGCTGCGCCTCGACGGTTTCCGGACCGTCTCGGCGATAACACCCGGTCCCGGCGACCTCGTCAGCTACCCGCACGTGCGGCTAAACGGCGTTGTGCACGGCCAGTACTTTCCGACCGCCGATTTCGACGCGCCGATGGACGAGGTCAACGGCCTGCGTTACGTCGGGAATGCCCAGCGGACCTACATCAGGGAAGTGCCCGCATCGGCTAGTTCCGCTGAAACGAGTTTCACTCACCGGAGATCGCCGTGGGCAGGAAAGGATCTGTGGATCGTCGACGGGCACGGTGAGGCAGACCTCGGACTGTCCTTCGCGATGGCCACCGGACGGCCACACGTTCGCGGTGACGTCCTGCAGCTCATCGGGCCGGACGCGGCGCGGGCGATCTACGGCAGCGAGATCTTCCGGCAGGCAGGCGGCAGCGACCGGGTCCTGTTGGGGCACTGCGAGACCAACAAGGTCAGCTTCGTCCTGCCCGGTGGCGTCACACAGGCCCAATTGGTCAGGCAGGCGTGGGAACGGGACTTTGGCGCGGTCACCATGTTCGGTGCCACCGAGCAGACCCAGCTCACCGGTGGGGGAACGCGGACCGTGTTAACCGGTGGCTACTACTTGGAGGTCGGCCTCCCCGGTGCGTCGGTGCAAGAGAAGTCGGCGGCGTCGCCCGTGGGCAGGCGCGAGGCCCTGTTCTCGGGCGACCCGTCGTTGCGGATGAGCGGTGCCACCTCCCGTGCGGTGGCGGCAGGCGTGCCGTACACACCCGACGAGGAGCTGCCGGCGAAGCCCGATAAGACGCAAGGCGAGATCACGAACGCCGCCGCTGTCGATGTCGCGGTGGAGCTGAGTGGCCGCGACCGGCCTGCACCCGCTGTTCCCGCAGCTGTCCAGGTGGTGCAGCGGTACGGGCTGCTGCACTTTCCGGCGGGCACCGCCTCGCCCATAGCCGAGGGTCTCGGCGATGTCGACGACGCGCTCAACGCCTACGTGCGGGTCGACGACCATGGCAAGGTCACCTCATCGCAGCTGCCCGTGCCGCACTACTCGCCCGACTCGGTCGTCCTTGTCATCGACGCTGCGAACCCCGGCACCCTGCGCGACGTGATCGGTTCCGAGTTGATGCGCGGGCTCGCGGCGCGTGACCAGCAGGCACCGGTGGTGCTAGTCGGTTTGGCGGCGTCCGACAACATCGCGGCGCAGGTCGCCGAGCTGCTCCAGCAGGCGGGACACGCGCGCCTGCTCGTGTTCACGACCGGCCCCTCCGGGGTGCGGACCGAGGACGGGAAGTACTGGGTCCGCGCGGACACCGAGTTTGCGACCTTGCGGACGGAGTTCGGGGAGATGCGTGGCTGGGATCTCGTGTCCCAGGACGCACAGGGTCGATGGGACGTGCGCGGCGTCGACGACGAACCTTACGCGGCATGGCACTCGGGCGTAAACCTGATCGGAATCGTCGCGACTAAGGCCCCCTCGGGCGTTTTCGTGTCCGACGAGCGCGGCCGCCTGCACGACGACAAGCCCATCCTCGAATGGCATGCGGCGCCGATGCGATCCACCTCCGAGCCGGTCGCTTACTCGCTGTACCGGTCGGCAAGCTTGCCCGAGGCCGCGTCCGCGCGTCCGACGCCGCCGGTCGATCCGGCGGAGGTCGCGATGCCGGGTGCCTTGTTCGAGCACGTGCTGCCGTACGCGTTGTGGCGGCACGACGACGATGTGCTCTATCACTTCAGCAACAAGTCACCGGACGAAGTCGTCGCGGACGGCGGCCTGCTGCCCAAGGGCGCGGGAACACACCGGAGCCTGCTGGATTACGTTTACAACGGCCATCGCGACACGAACTTCTTCAGCGCCACTCGCGATCCGCAGATGATGGCGAAGCTCAGGGACGCGAACCCCGACCGTGAGTTCGGACCGGGGACCTACCGCTTTCTCTACGTGCTGCGGGCTCCCGGCGGTATCGACGTCAACGCCACGCTCGACATTGCCTCGCCGTTCCCGGACCAGCTGGAGATCACGTTCCCCGGCGGGGTGCGCGCGGAGTACGTGACGGGGTTCCAGCACCTCGAGGGCGACCGCCCGCGGGGGGAGATCCTGCCGATGCCTGCGGCGCCCGCCACCGTGTCGGTTCCGGATCTGCCGGAGCTGTACTACCTCCCATCGACAGTCCTGCACGGTCAAGTAGGCCAGACGGACCGGGCAGTCTGGCCCGCTCCGGTGCAGGCGCCCGCACATCAGGCGACCGCGGACGCCATCAACTGGTTGCTGCCCGCTAACGTGTACGGCAACCAGAACGTGCTGACCGTGGCACACAGCCCGTCCGATGCCGTGAAGAGGGCTGATGTCTTCAGCTCGTACAGCGACCACTCCGAACGGGTGCACGCGCGGAGCACCAAGATGGGTGACGGCACGGTCAAGGTCGTCGAAACTCCCGCGCCTTGGGCCGATGACACGAGAGTCGTGCACATCGTGCTACCGCTGTACGGGAACCTGTTCCGCGTGCCGCTGCTGGACGGCCGCTTCGCACTGCTCACGCCCTGGCAGATGGCGGAGGGCGTCGCCGCTTCTGGGTTATTCGAACACCTGATGGCGGGGGAGCTGCGGCCGACGGTGGCCCTGCACAGCGAGATGGCCTACGGGCAGCCGGGTGACGACCAGGCCAGCATGGCTTTCCTGGAGGAGCTGTTTGAGTTGAGAGGGCCGTTTAAGTCCTTTCACTTCGTCGGCCCGCTCCGTCACCCCCATCTAGGCGTCCGGGAGATCGATCGCCCGTTCGTTCCTGGCCCCGCGCTCACGCTTAAGGACGTCCGACACGACGCGCGCGGCGAAGTCATCACCTTCGACCCGGGGCGTCCCGCAGACGAGAGCGTCGCCACTTCGGAGGAGACGCTCGTTGTGCGGCTGACCGGCGGGGAGCGCGCCGCGAGGGTCGTGCTGTCCAACGGTGTGCACGCCGATCTCGGGGGTGCCGAGTTGGGGGCGCTGGTGCTGAGCCATCCCCTCTTCCGGGCGTTGCTCGACAACAAGTGGCGGGTGCTGCTCGACACGGATGCGACCGAGGTGCGGGTCAATTACGGCGGCGTGGGTTTTAACTTCGCGGGTGCGTTGCGCGAGGCGAAGTTCTTCAACGACGTGCGTCTTCGTGCCGCCAATGGCGAGGAGACGACCGTGTCGGTCCCGCGGGCCGAGGACCTTAGCACGGAGGCGATCTACGACAAGAATCGCGAGACTTTCGGACTGTTCCCGCGCTACCCCGGTGACACGTCGACGCTGAATCGGGTGCGGCGCTGGGGGCGCGAAACCATTCCTGCGTTCCACAGCTACCTGTCGGGTGACGGGTCGTGGGCGGACGTGCCGTGGAGGCCGGAAGACCGCCCTTGGATGATCTTCGCTCGGCTCGATCCCGACGATGGCGCGGGCTACGTCGTAGAGCTGGCCGACCATACAAAGCATCACTTGAGCCCTTACGATTTCGGCCGGTATCTGTGCGACCTTCCCGAACTCCGTGACGTGATGGTCAAGGGGAAGTCGTTCCTCGTGCTGGCCATCGGCGGTGCTGTCGTCGGGCTCAAGGAAATCGCCGCCGGTGCCCTTTCCGCGGGGTTCTCGCGAACATGGTACGGCTCGAAGGGCAGGACGACCTTCAAGCCGGACGGCATCCTCTCAGTGGCCGCGGCGGGCTTCGAGCGGATCGACCCGATCACGCCCGGTCCCGAGCACTTGGCGAGTTACGAGCTGGCGAGCGCCAGACTGGGCGTGCGAGGCCGGTTCTTCCCGTCCAACCTCTTCGACCGCGCGCAGGCACCTTGGATCGCCGACAGGTCCCGGTGGCTGAACAATCGGATCCACTTCAGCGTCCTGGCCGACCTGATCGAGGGTCGGCCGACTGACCCGACCGTGATATACCGCTCCGTCCCGTACCTCACTCCCGGCCGGGCGGACCCCCTCCGCGCGTTGCTTGTCGGAATGCACGGTGACGTGAACAGCGGGTTTGCGTTCCAGATGACCACCAACCGCCCCCACCACCTTGGAGACACCGTAGTGCTGTCGGGGGCCCCGAGCGCAAACGCGATCACTGCCAGCCAGTTGTTCCGGCTCGCGGCGCCGGCCCAGGTGGAGGAGCTGATCCTGATCAGCTGCAGCGCGGACGCCGTATCCAAGGAGGACGGGATCAGCTCGGTGTCCCGGATGCTGGCGGGCTGGGATCGCGGGCTGCAACTACCGAGAGTGATCGCGGCGAACGGCACAGTGGCGGTGGGGCAACTCAACGGTGCCAGGTTGGTGTACAACGGTAACTTCCGTGAGGTGCTCCCTCCGGGTGCGGTCCAGTCCGAGGATATTCCGCTGAGCGACCTCGCGACCGACCAGATCCCCGGAGCGTGGTTGATCGGCAACGACGACACCGACCTGCGCCACCTTGCCCGCCGGGTCGCGCGGTCCACGGCGTGGCGGCTGTGCAACGGAGCGCCGCTGCCCGAGGTAACGATCCACGGCTACGGCGTCGACCCTGCGGCAGGGCAGGCACAGGCAGCGCGGGCAGCCACGGTCTACTACAGCGAGCTATGGAGCGAGTTCAAGCGGCTAGACGGTATGGACCTGCCGGTGACGTCCGAGGTCCCGCTGCGGACGTTCACGTGGACCTACGCCGAGCTGCTGGCCAGCGGGCCCCTGCCCGACGCAAAGGTGATTGTTGACCTGGCCGCCTGTGATCTGGGTGGGTCGGCACTGACCCGGGGCTTTGACGGCTACGAAGAGATCATGCGCGCATTTGCCTCGCTCGACCCTCGACAGCGTCCCCGGCGCCCCTAGCACCACACATGCACGCCCCATCACGGCGGAGACATCCCCAACCAGACGAAGAAGCGATCAGCCGAGTGAGGAACCATCATGGATTTTGTGACTGAAACGGGCGAAGAGACCCAGGCCGAAGGGCGGCTGGAGAACTGGTTGCTGCTGATGGACCCGTCCTGGGCTCCGGCGTCCGAGAACGACGCTCCGCCGATTGAAGCCGTGGTCGGGCTGTGGCCGGTGGAGGAGGGGGGCAGGTTGGGCAAATTCCGGCCGAACCCGGAGTACGCGCCGAGCGAGGAGAACTCGCCGTCGGATCCGTTGGACGCGGTGCTGCGGCTGGTGTTGCAGGGGCGTGCGGAGGTCGAGCACATCCAGCTGATGTTGCGGGACTCGCTGTTCGATATCGCGATGAACGGTGATGGGCGTCCGCTGGTCACGAAGTCGCCGGATGAGGTGCCGTGTGTGGTGGTGGCGACCGGTGAGCCGCACCGGCGGCGGATCAGCTCGCCCGACTGGCGGCGGATCGACCTCGACGAGCTGGTCGTGCTGCTCGCGGACGGGGTGGATGTGTTGTTCAATCCTGCGGGGCCGGCGTCGGTGCGGCTCACTGGGGACTTCATGCGTGAGACGTTGATGCTGGACGATGAGCAGGTGACCGAGCTGTATGCGAACCACCAGGACGTGACCGGCCTGCGGGTGGTGCCGTGGACGTCCGGGGAAAGCACGTCCGATGAGAGCGAGTCCAGCGAGAAACCCGGGGCGAACGAGGAAGCCGAGACCGCGCGGTGAAGCAGGACACTTCGTCCGCCGATTCATCCATAATGGACTAACGCCGGGTGGGCGCCTAGGTGTTTCACCCGGGCGAACCTCGTCCGGGTGCAGTAGGAGGGGCGCGGTCTTCATCGTGGACCCCGCAACAGAAGTAGCCGGATGCGCTCGAACCGGTCAGGTTCTTGTCCTGTCGCGGCGCCGTGGAAGCGGTGGGCAGCTGGCGTTCGGGTCCTGACCTCGCCGACGGCCGAGAGTCGAGGGTCGATTCCTATCGATTGACAATCGATAGGAATCGATCGATAATCAATGCATGCCTCGTTCGATTGTCATCGTTCTCCAGGTCCTCGTCGCCGGAGCATTCGCCGCTGGGTTGTTCGCCCAGTTTGTCGTGATCCCGGCGACCGCTGCCGGCGAAGTCGCCCTGTTCCCTCCCTACGAGTCCGTGCGGGTACCCCTGGTTACGGCAGCGATCGTCTTCATCGCGTGCTTCCAGGTCGCGTTGGTAGGGGTGTGGGCATTGCTGCACCGGGCGGGCAAGGGGGCCGTTTTCGAGCACGGCGCGCTCGCCTGGGCGAATGTGACGATCGGCGCCCTCTTCGCCGCTGCTGTCGTGCTCGCTGGCCTGTTCGTGTACGTGACCTTCGCGGACATCCCCTCTCCTTCGGATGGGATGGAGGTCATCGGTTTGTGGCTGGGCTCTGCGGTGGGCACGCTCGCCGCGATCGGGGCAGTCCTGCTGCTGTTCGTGGGGCGGCACCTGCTGAGCAAGGCGATCGTGCTGCGCAGTGAGATGGACGAGGTCGTCTGATGGCGATCGTCGTCGACCTCGATGTCCAGCTCGCCAGGCGGAAGATGACAGTGGGTGAGTTCGTTGAGGCCGTGGGTATTAGCGCGGCGAACGTGGCCGTGCTGAAGAACGGCCGGGCGAAAGCCGTCCGCTTCACCACGCTCGACGCGATCTGCCGAGTGCTCGAATGTCAGCCAGGTGACCTGCTGCGCTGGATTCCCGACGAGCCCATCGCGTGAAGACGCGGGATCGGCTTCATCAACAGCTATGTACACAATGGAATTGATGGAAAGGAAGCACCCCGATGATGCTCACGGCGGCCGCCCATGCTGCTCAAGGATCCGGATCGTTTTGGGGCGGCGCCAGTGTGCTGCTGATCGGATCGATCGTGCTCGTGTATCTGCTGTTCATCGGTGGCGCGCTGTTCGATGTTTTCCGCAGCGACAAGGGTTTGGGGGCGAAGCTCGCGTGGTTCTTGCTCGTCGCCTGCGTGCCGTTGTTCGGTCCGCTGTTGTGGTTCCTGGTGGGGTGGAAGCCGCGGCTCGGCCACCACGCTGCCAGGGCTGGGCTCCCCGCGGGTGTGGAATCTCAATGATTGTCAAGCGGGCGTGGTGAGGGCATCGCGGATGATGCGGTAGACGGCCTGAGCGAGGAAGCGTTTGAGGCAGCGGATTATCTCGCGTTTGGACAGTCCTTCGGTGGTTCGCCGTTGCAGATAGTCGCGGGTGCGCTTGTCCCATCGCAGGCCGGTGAGCACAGCTCGGAACAGCGCGGCGTTGGCCTGCCGATGCCCGCCTCGGTTGAGGCGATGGCGCTGGGTCTTGCCCGAGGACGCCTCGACCGGGCTGACACCGCACAACGCCGCGAACGAGGACTCGCTTCGCAACCGGTGCGGGTTGTCGCCCGCAGCGATGAGCAGCGTCGCTGCGGAGTCCGGGCCGATGCCCCGCAACTCCAGCAGTGCGGGCGCGGCGGCCTTGACGGCCGTGGCGATGCGCTGCTGGAGGTCGTGGATCTCCTCGGCGAGGTACTGGATACGACAAGCCAGCCGCCTGAGCGTGTGCGCGACAGCGGCGGTGACACCGCGATATGCCACGGAATCCAGGTTGGCGCAACGGGCAACGAGCCGGCTGAGACTCAGGCGAAGCGAGTTCCTCACGCAACTGCGGCTCGGCGTTGACCAGGACAGCTTTGAGCTGGTTGATCGCCTGGACCCTGGCCTTCACCGCAGAGTCCTTGGCGAGTTTGAGCACCCGAATCGCTTCCACCGGCCCGTCACCGCTTTTCGGCGTGACCGCGGCTTCACCGGATAACACCGCGCGGGCAGCAGCCTCGGCATCCACCGTGTCGTTCTTGCCGCGGCGCCTGCGCATTGCCCGGTTCGGTCTGTTGACCTCAACGACGTCCACGCCTGCCTCGCGCAGGAGGCGAGTCAGCCCTGCCCCGTACGAGCCGGTGCCCTCTACCCCCGCTCGACTCATCACGCCGTAGGAGCCAGCCCACCCGATCAGCTCCTGATAACCGGCCGCCGTCGCCGGAAACGCCCGACTGCCCACTACAACGCCCATCACAGTGATCACGACAGCGACGTGGAAGTCCTTATGAGTATCCACACCGAGGATGATCTGGCCGTCGGTCTGAGGCTGCGGCAGAACGCTGGCCATGGGCGTTGTCTCCTGGTCTACTCGCCGAACACAACAGGCCGCCGCCAGCCGTGGCGGTCAGACCTGTGACGGTGCCGGACACGAAGGCCCCTATCGAGACACGCTCACCAAACCGACGGCGGCACGCCCTGCGCCGGGTCATAGCCGACTGATCACACTCAAGGCATCAAGGCCAGGCACGATACGGGTCAGACCACGACCCGGAACAAGGCCCCACCATCCTCACAGGCACGACAGGTGATCACGTGGGGTCCTGGCTCTGCGGAAGATCGTCTTTGGTCGGAGTTCTTCTACCAGGCGCCCCACGTCCCGCTTCTCCCGGGCATTACCTGGGCTGGCTCACCACACCCCGAACCAGGACGTTTCCCCGCTGCCCCGTCTTACTGAGAACGGTAGTTGTCAAGTCAAATTGAGACGGTTTGTGTTCAGTTGGCTGGTTGTTGATCTTCGGTGGGTTGGTTGATCCAGGCCGCTGTGGGTAGTGCGGGCGGTCGGGGCCGGCGGGTGAAGCGTTCGG
>NZ_SMKW01000049.1 GCF_004348985.1 Saccharopolyspora elongata
CTCTTCGGCGGCGGCGGATTCTTCGGCGGTGGCGGCGGGGGTGGGCCGCCCTTCTTGTCGATGGGCGGCGGCTTCTCGCCGCTTCCGCCCGGCGGCACCGGCGTCGTGGTCCGGACTTGGTCGACGGTGACGCCGTAGTTGTCCGCGAGCTTCTTGATGGGCTTCTGCATCTCGATGTTCATGGCCTTGACGACTTCTTCGTCGTCACTGACCTTGACCAACCCGTTGTCCATCACGTCCGCCACGCCGCGCCATCTCGCCACCTGGGCGTAGTGCTGGTCGATCTGGTTCACCGCGTCGCGGGCCCAGGCCAGCCAACGACCGTTGTCGTACAGCTTCGACGGGACCGGGTGCACCGTGTCCGGGCCGCCCAGCCGGTCGGCGTTGTCCTTGATGTTGTTGGCCAGGGTCTGGATCTTGGCCAGGAACACGCCGGCCGCCTGGCCCTTCCAGGAGCCGTGCTCCCCGGCGACCGCGTTCGCCTGGGCCTCCAGGTTCTTGGCGACGGCGTGCATGGTCTCCTGAATGTGCAGGAAGGCATTGCCCGCCGCGTACAGCGTGTTGGGATCGACCTCGTGCCAAGCCTGTTCCCACAGGGCGTCGCTCGACAGGGCGGCACCGCCCCACAGCGCGGCCTTGATCTGCTTCCAATCCCAGGCTCTGAAATCCTCGTCTTTTCCGTCTTGGTAGGGCGCCTTGTGGTTGATGAACACCGCGTGCTCGTCGATTTCGTCCTTCCGGAAGACGTCCGCGTCGTAATCGCCGAACTTCAGCCTTTCGTTCTCTTCCGACTCAGCCATCGACCATCACGCTCCCTAGAAGACCAAACCAAGATCAGAATTCAGCGCCCGTACGCCACCGGCAGGCCCCGCCACGGCCCGGCCAGCGCGCCAGAACCGCCGTCCACCACCGGCACCGGGCCCGCTACTTCGAGCGCGAGCTCGAGTCGATGAAGCCGAACGAGTCCCGCATCACCTTGTTGAGCTTGTCGGTGGTGAGCTTGTTCAGCTCTTCGGTGCTGTCGTAGTCGACGATCAGCTTCCGGACCTCGTCCCGGACGTTCGCCAGCGCGATGTCCAGCCCGTCCATGTAGTTGCGCACGTTGCTCTTCAGGCCGGGATCCTTCTCACCGGTGCCCATGATCTTGTCCCGCAGCTTGAAGGCGACGTTGAACCCGCCGGGCAGGACGTTCACCTCGTCGGTCTTCTTCTTGGATTTGCCGATCATGACGCGCAGTGCTTCCACATTGTCGGCGAACACCGCGAGGGCCTTGGTGTTGACGCTGATGACACCGTCGCCGCCCTTCTTCTTGTCGCCGCCATCGCCCGGCACCTTGGGAACGTCGCCCACCGGGGTTTTCTCAGTTCCCGGAATGTCGGAGGGGCCGTCCTTGTGATAGTCCTTCCCGTCCTGCGGGCCGTCGTCCCAGTCCGGCGGGGGGATGTCCTCCGCCTTGGTTTCGTCGTTGAAGATCGGGTCGTTCTCGTGCTTGTCGGAAACGTCGAGGTACTTCTTCCACGCCGCGTCGGTCTCCGAGAACCCGCCCGACGAGTCCGGGTTGAGCGCGACCATGCTCCCGTACGCGTGCAGGTACTTCCGGTCCTGATCCGTGAGCCAGCCGTGATCGACGAAGGCGTCGATCTTCGACCAGTCGGCGACCTTGGTGTCCTTCCAGGCGTCGCTCGCCAGGTAGTAGTCGAGCCCCTTCAATTCTTCGGCCATTGCGAACCTCCCTTTCTTCAGAACCTGTCGCGGATCTCAGCCGCGAACGGCCGCCGGAGAAGTCCGAAACCTCCCCGGCGGCCGAACCGCGGATCGCGGCAGGTCAGCGGCTGCCGTCCCAGATCTGCTTGGCCCGCTGCTCGGTGGTGCCGTAGTTGTCCGAGATGGAGAGCAGGGTCTGCCGCCCCGACTCCAGGTAGACCGGCATCTGATCGGCCTGCTGGTTCCATTCCAATTTGGCCGCCCGGTAGGCCTCCTGGGCGACACCGGACCAGTCCGCGAGGGTCGCCTCGACCTGGGCCTCCATTTCCGAGAGCGCGCTCCGGACGCGGCCGTTGACCGCGTTCATCTCGTCGAGGGTCATGTCCGCGACGTTGAAGTCGAACCTGTAGTCGGACAATCTCTTCTCCTTACGATTCGGGAGGGATGTGCGTCAGACGCCGGGCAGGGCGCTGGCGAAGGACTGGGCGGTGTTGGCCGCGTCGTCCTCGGACGCCACGTAGTCCTTCGTGTTGACGCCCATCACGTCCATCATGTTGATCAGCTTGTTGATGATCGTCTGGAACGAACGCTCCCAGTTGTCCATGGCGGCGTTGAAGTTCCTCGACGCGGTACCGGTCCAGCTGCCCTGGAGGCTCGCCATCATCGAGTTGATGCGCCCCAATTCCTGGGTGAACTCGGTGGCCCGGTCGCTGAAAATCTGCGCAGCCTGCTGCATTCCCGGCTGCGACGTCTGCACCTGCGGAAAGTTTGCCATTCAGGAACTCCTCCGGTCTCTGTTGGACCCGCGGTCACGCGCCGGACCGGCCGACTCACGGGCGCGGGCACCTGTCAAGTCTCCCGCCGGGTTCGCCGCGCGCCCAGCCGATCCGGTACGCCCCTTCCCGAAAGGCAGGCAGCCTTGCCCGTTCCGGCACGCCGGGGTTTTCCAGATCACCTCGAGCCCCCGAACGGGCAAACCCGAGGCCACCGAAGGCAATCCGACGAGCAGCCCGCGTTTCCGCGGGTCGTTTCAGATCCGGGCGCGAGCCCGTGCGAGACGTGGCCGCACGAGGCGCAGGGCGCCGTTTTCGCGCGAAACCGGCGCCTCGCGTGAGGGCAGGGCGCCGTTTTCGCGCGAAAACGGCGCCAGGTACCGGGCTCCGGATGAGCACACACGCTGGCGCGAAGAGTTACGAATGGGACATTCCGGTATCGCACAACATTTTCGCGGAGCCGGATTTACCAGGGCCGCGCGGGTGCAGTTCCGATCGGAACTGCACGCCGAGCAGCGTTGCACCCGCGGCGGGGTGCGTCATTTCGTGGGGAAGACCCCGCCGAGGTCGCTCTCCCAGCCCACCCACGGGCCGCTGGCGGGGATCGCCTGGTAGGTCTGCTCCATGCCGCCCCGCTTGCTGATCCCGTAGACGGCCAACCTGCCCTGCGAATCCTGGGCCGAGGACACCAGCTTGGCGATGCTGCCGCCGTGGTCGTGCCACTCGCTCCACACCGCGCGATCCGGCAGCTGGAAGATCTCCTCCACGGTGCCGTTGACGGTCAACACGTGCACGACCACGCAGCCCTTGGGATCTGCGACGGCCAACGGTCGCCCCGTCAGCTGGCCGCCCCGGCTCTGCCAGCCCCGCCAGGTGTCCGACGCAGCGCTCAACTCGACGTTGTCGAGCAGCGAGCCGTCCACAGTGAGCGAGAAGACCCGCAGGCTGCCCTGGTCGTCCATGGCCACCGCGGGAGGCCCGGTCGTGGTGCCGCCCAGGCTCCGCGGGGCGTTCCACTCGTCGACGGCGAGCCCGGCCTGCGCCATCGTCCGCAGCTGACGGTCCGGTCCGGCCGCGAAGATGCGCAACTTCCCCTTGGAATCCCGGAAGAGCGCGGGATCGTGGGCCGCCGGCATCGGAAGGCTCCGCCACTCGGTCCAGGTGCTGCCCCCGGGCTGGGTCTGCTGGGCCGTCCACAGCGACCCATCGGCGGCCCGGGCCACCACGACCAGCTTGCCCACGGCGTCCTGCGCCACGGCGGGCATTCCCACGAGGTTCATGCCACCGAGCACGCGCCAGTTCGCCACCGCGCCGGTACTCGGCTTCACCTGGTAGTTCTCCATCAGGGCGCCGTTGGTGCCGATGGCGAAGGCCACCAGCTCGCCATCCGCGTTCGTCGCGATGACCGGGTCCCCCGCGGCGCTTCCGCCCAGGTTGACCCACCCGGTGGTGGCCGATCCCGAGGACGGGGCGACCTGGGTACTGCTCAGCACCTCGTGGTTCTGCCCCCTCGCCACCACCACCAGGCGCCCCGCCTTGTCCAGGCGGGCCGATGTCGCGGGCAGCGGGGAGATCTGCGTCGGCTGGGCCGCGTACGTCCCCGTCTCGAAGGGGAGCTGGATGCCTGCGGGGTCGTCCGTGTTGATCCAGGGCGGGCGCTCTCCGCCCAAGGCCTGGCTGAACACCACGACCGGGGCCGCGATCAGCACCAGCCCGCCGAGACCGGCCAGCACCAGCAGCTTCTGGTCCTTGCGCCGATCCACCCTCTTGATGGGCATGGTCGGCTGGTCGTAGACCGAGGGGAACCCCTGATTCGCACCGGATTCGGCAGGTTTCGACGAGCCACGGTTGTCGGACGGGTGATCCGATCGGCCGCCAGCCGAGAACAAACGCACCTGCCACCCCCATCCTGTCAAGAGGCCATCGCTGATTCCCACACTATCGGGAATGACCTTGGGGCAGAATGCACCCCCGCGCACCGACTTGGTGTACAGACGTACATGATTTCAGCACCCCGGAGCACACCCGCGGCCCGGCGCTGCAGGGCCGGAATCGGCCCCGGAAAACGACTGCGCCGTTGCCGCGGTTCGCGGCAACGGCGCAGTTCGGCCTTCGACCGGTCCCGTCAGAACGGGTAGAAGCTCGGCCCGTCGACGGTGGCGATGTTCAGGCCCGCACGACCGTCGTAGGTGACCGACCCGATGACGCCGTCACTGTTGGCGTTGACGATGTCCACCCGCTCCGGGCCGTTGCCGCCGTAGTTGAAGTCCTGGCACTCGCCACTGCGGACGACGAAGGTGGAGAAACCGCCGCGCTCCGGGAACGTCGCGTAGGAGTCGTAGGACCCCTTGGAGCACAGCTTGAAGACGCCCGGGGTGGCGGCCTGCGCGGTGCCGAACGTCCCCATGGTGAGCGCGGCGCCCGCCGCGACGGCGAGGGCGATTCCCCGACCCGTCCAACGCTTGGTGGCCTGCTGCATCAAGTGTTCCTTTCAGCGGTTTTCGCTTGCAGAACAAGTCAACCAAGCGCGGGACCGATTGGCCGCGATCCGCTGCGCGCCGATGACGTCCGGGTAAAGGCGCTGCCCGATCACGCCGGGAAAGTGAACCTCGCGCGGACGTGGATCGTGTACCAGGTTGGGACCACAAGGTTTCCGCCGATGACACCGGCGCGGAGTCCAATGTGGCCAGCCTACCGTCCCGGCGCCTCACTGCTTTCCACATCGGACGACCGCTGACCGATCAGGGTCGCCCTCACGAGGAAGTGCGGTCTCCCTCGAGAATCGCGTTGACGCGCCGCAGGACGTCGATCTGGGCCGGGTTGTACAACTCGACCAACCCCTGGACTACGACCGACATGGTGAAGGCCTCGCCCCGGGGGGCCGTTGCCCCCGCATCTTCCAGCGACGGGTGGTCCTGGTACTGCCGGCGGATCTCGGGGGCGTAGCGTTCGGCCAGCTGCTGCCGGGCGTCCTCGCTCGCGTCCGCGGGCAGGGCATCGAACTCCGAATCGACCGGGGTGCGGGGAGCGGTGTGCAGCTCCCGCAGGGCTGCCATCGTCGCGGGCCCGAAGACCCGGGAGAAGATCAGCAGGAGGGCTCGATCGGCGGCAGGCAGGTCGGCGGCGCTCGCGTCGAAACCCGGCGGGAGGTCGGCCATGGCCCGATGCCGGAGGACCACCGCCAGTTCCTCCCGCATCCGTTGCTGTCGTTCGATGCTCGCCGCCAGCTCGGCATCGAGGGAGCGGAGCGCCTGGTCCGCGCTCTCGTCCGACTCGTCCATCGCGGCGATGTCGGAGAGCGGCACGCCCAGGACCAGTGCCGAGCCGCTGGGTTGCCTGATGTCGCCGGCATTGGAAACCATGCCCCAAGGGCATGGTCAAGCACCAACCCTCACGTCGCTTCTCGGCTCTTCATGACCCGGACATGGAGTAAACGCGCCGCCTCCCGTGTTGTCGCACTTGTTTCGACGATTGGACCGCGGTCCACCGCACAGAGGGGACGGGAGCCGATGAGCCTTCGTCAGTACGAGTACGCCCTGGCCGTTGCCGAGGAGGGCTCGGTGACGGCGGCGGCGGAACTGCTGCACGTCGCTCAACCATCGGTGTCCCAGCAAATCCGCAGCTTGGAACGGGAACTCGGGGTGCAACTGTTCGCCCGCACGCCGACCGGACTGGTGCCCACCGTGGTCGGCCGCGCGTTCCTGCGGGAGGCGGAGGTCGCGGTGAGCGCGTCGCGGCGGGCGAGGGCGACGGCGCGGGCCGGTGCCGATGAGCTGGTGGGCGAGCTGCTGGTCGCGGCGCAGATGGGCCTGGGCACGCGGCAACTGCCGAGCGCGCTGGCCGCGCTGCGCCGCCGCTTCCCGCGGCTGGAGGTCACCGTATTCGAGGAGCCGAACCCCGCCGAGCTGGAGCGGCTGGGGCGTCGGGGCGTGCTGGACCTCGTCCTGGCGGCCGCGCCGTGCGACGAGGGCGCCGCCGACGCCCACCACCTCGGCGACGAGGAGTTCGTCGTGGTGCTGGGCGCCGGGCACCGGCTGCTCACCGCGGACCGGGTCGAGCTGCGCGAACTGGAGGGCGAGCCGTGGGTGAGGTTCGACCGCGACAGCGCGCTCGACGGCGTGCTGAGGGACGTGCTGCAGGACAACGAGCTGACCCCGACCACGGTCGCCCGCGTGTCCCAGACGGCGACCGCCGTGCGCTGGGCCGCCCACGGGCTGGGGGTGACGCTCGTCCCGGCCTCCGCGGTGCCGCCGGGACACGAGCACTTCGCGCGCCCGGTGTTCCCGGTCGTGTCCCAGCCCGTCCTCGCCGCGGTCCGGCGCGGCGCGGGCCCGGCGGAGACCGCCCTGCTCGAACTCCTGCGTCAAGAGACCTGGCACAAATCCACTTTCTTCGCACCGGTGTCCTGACGGCGGAGAAGGAAGCGGGCGCCGCTGAATTCTTTGTCGAAACCGGCGCCATCCACGACGAGATTGCTCCCGGTCGGCCAGCTCGCCCGGTCGGACACTGCGAGGTCCATTCGTCGCCGCTAGACGACGGTGCCGCCGGCGTCGACGTGGATCGTAGTGCCGGTGATGTAGCTGGCACGAGGAGAAGCGAGGAAGTAGATCGCCTCGGCGATCTCGTGCGCCTCGGCCGTCCGCTTGATCCCCAAGCCCTTGGCCACGTCCTCGATGCCCTCGCCCCATTCGGCCAGCACGCCTTCGGTGCGGGTCGGACCGGGAGCGACGCTGTTGACCCGTACGCCGCCATCGGCGAACTCCGCCGCCCAAGTGCGGGTCAGCGAGGCCAGCGCGGCTTTGGATGCACCGTAGACCGAGGCGCCGGGGAAGCCCTTGAACGCCGCAAGTGTGGTGACGTTGACGATGCTGCCCTCGCCCTTCTCGAGCATGTGCGGCACGAGCGCGGCGACCAGGAAGTAGGCACCGCGCACGTTGGTGTCGAAGACCCGTTCGTAGCCCGCCACGCTCTGCTCGACGGTGAGCGAGGTGGGGAAGGCGCCCGCGTTGTTGACGAGGATGTCGACCGGACCGCTCTGGCGGCCCAGTTCGGCGACCGAGTCCAAGTCGGCCAAGTCAGCCGGGATGAATCGGATCACGCCGTCCTCCTGCGCGGCGTGCACAGCGTTCTTGCCGCGCTGGACGTCGCGGCCGGTGATGACGACTTCCGCACCCGCGCGGGCCAGCAATCGAGTGGCCTCCAGACCGATGCCAGAAGTGCCGCCGGTGACCAGCGCGGTCTTGCCCTGCAATTCCATGCCGTGTGACCTTTCGTGATGCCTCGTTGGCGTTGGGACCAACCGTCAACGCTCGACCGCTATTGCGATCGAGGGCCCCGGCGGAGACGGCCCTGCTCGAACTCCTGCGTCAAGAGACTGGCGCGAGTCCGCTTCCTTCTGACCGGTGTCCTGACGACTGAGAAGGAAGCGGACGTCGCTCAATTCTTCTTGCCGAAACCGGCGTTCCGGAATTCCGTCGGCGTCAGCCCCTGTGGAATTCGCCGCCGTCCACGACGAGACTGCTCCCGGTCAGCCAGCTCGCCCGGTCGGACACGAGGAACAGCACCGCGTTGGCGATGTCCTCGGGCTGACCATCGCGCCCCAGCGGCACGATGCTGTTGGTGTCGCTCGGCGCCGCGGTGTTGTTCTGGTCCGGCGCCGCATCCATCTGCGCCCACTGCTCCCGCGTCGCTTCGCCGCCAGGGGTGGCGGTCCTGCCAGGAGACACAGTGTTGACCCGGATTCCGAACGGGGCCAGTTCCGAGGCCAGTCCCCGGCTGTAGTTCTCCAGCGCCGCCTTCGCCGCCGTGTAGTGCAAGAACGGCGCTACCGGGGTGGGGACCGCGGCCGAGGAGACGTGCACGATCATCCCCGAACGCCGTTCCCGCATCCCCGGTGTCAGCAGCGAGTCCAGCCGCACCGACGCCAGGAGGTTCAGGTCCAGCGCGTCCTGCCACTCCTCGTCAGGGATGGCCGAGCTGCCCTTGTGCGGTCGCGCCCCACCCGCGTTGTGGACCACGATGTCCACCCCGCCGAGCGTCTCCTGCGCGGCTGCGGCGAGCGCCTCCGCTCCAGCCCGTGTCCGCACGTCGGCCTGTACGAAGGTGGCCCTCTCCGGCACCGTGCTCGTCGCCGACCTGGCGGTCGCGAGCACCTCGGCGCCCGCGTCCAGGAGCTGGCGCACGACGGCCGCTCCGATTCCTCGAGAACCACCCGTGACCAGGGCTCGCTTTCCCGCGAGTTCCCGCTTTCCCGATCCGTTCTCAATCGTGGTCATGCCACCGGTCCTCTCGATTGCGTGATCATCGGCTCGACGAAAGAAGGATCGACGTGCGCAGCGCGCGAATCTTCGAAGAAATTGCGGCGGGCACCTCGTCGAGCTGTTTCACGCTACGTCCGGAAAAGAACGAGAGGCAAAGACGAAAAGTCAGCAGCCGCCATAGAGAATCCCTATGGCGCCCCGACTCCATCCGCCAATGACCGGCGCAGGAAGCGGATCGAAGCGACTGCCCGAGGAAGGAGCGACCTGCTCGGCAGTCCTCGTCACGAGGCAAGGCGGATTGCCAGGGCGATGAGCGCCAGCAGGCCCGTGGCCATGAGCGCAGCACTCGCGACTGCCCACAGGTCCCGCAATGTGGTCTGCCGGCGTCGCCATTCCCGGAAGCTGGTGGTGCTGGCCGCCCAAACCAGGCACAGCGCGACTGCCAGGACGGCGCCGAGTCGCCGCGACCGCAGGCCTGGCGACGCTCGCCCACGGCGGCGACTTCGGCGGCTCGGTCCGCACCCCGGCTTCGTTCTGCGGCCACATCGGCTACCGCCCCACACCCGGACTCATCCCCGGCCCCACCAATCCCCTGGTCCTCGCCTGCACCTTCCTGATCTCCCTCGTCGGGTTCCCCGCGATCTCCATTCCCGCCACGTGGACCGATAGCGGCCTGCCCATCGGCGTGCAACTCGTTGCCCGCCCGGCGAAGACGAACTCCTCCTCGACGCCGCGCAGCGGCTCGAGACCATCAGCGGCTTCCACCACCGCTGGCCCGACGAGACCGCCTGGTCGGGAACGCCGCGATGACCACTCCTGCCACCGACGGCCCCGCCTCCGCGCTCGCTGATCACGGGGCTCGCGCCCGGCGGCGCAGGGGCGGCGGCCTGCTGGCGTGCTTGGTGATCATCGCGGCGAACGGCGCCGCTGCCGTTCAGGCCGGCAAGGTGCCCGGCGCGATCCCGCTGATCCGCTGGATAGAACTGTGCGCTCGCTGCCGTTGGGCGCAGGAGTTTCTCCTAGAACTCTCCGGGAATCGCGCCGAGCTGTCGCAGCTGCGCGAAGACGTCTACGACTCCCCGGATCTCGACGATCCGGCTGCTGGCGAAGCGGACGATGAAGATCTCGTTGTACGTGACGGTTTTTCCGGTGGGCGGGAGGCCCCGGTACTCGCCCAGGTGGGTCCCGGTCACCGTGTTCCGGAACACGACCTTGTCCCCCTCTGCGACCATTTCCTCGACCGCGACGTGAATGTCGGGGAACGCGCGCAGGAGCACCGCCCACACCTGCTTGAGGGCCTGCGCTCCGCCCGCATCCATCGGCACCGGCGTGTGGAACCGCACGTCCGGCACGACGAGCTCGTCGATCGTCTTCGCGATGATCTCCGCATCACGGGTGTTCATCGCGTCGTGGAAGCGGCGGAACGTCGCCTTGTTGTCGGCTTCCTGGTCCGTTGGCATCTGGTTTCTCCTCAGGTCGAACATTGCGCCGTGTTCGGGGTGGCGCGGTGACCGCGCCTCACCCCGAACCGGTTGGCGTTACTTGCTGTAGTTCGTCCCCGGGGGCCTACCCGGGATCGGCTTGCCGATGAGAGCGACCGGGACGAACAAGCAGAAATGCCCGATCGCCATGGTGAGCGTCCAGAGCGCTAGGTCGTCGTAGTGGGCGGCGGCCTTGGCGAACAGTTCGTCGGAGACGCGCTCCCCGAACGGGTTCGGGGTGAGGACGGCCTCCACGAGTTCCAGTACGACTCGTTCGGCGTCGGTGAAGTAGGGCGCGTCCTGCCAGGTGGCCACGGCGGTGATGCGCTCCTCGGACTCCCCTGCCCTGCGGATGTTTTCGGTTGCTCGAATGGTGTGGTAGGTGCTGCCGACGATCTGCCCGGCTCGGAGCCGCATCAGGCCGACGGTGCTCTGCGGGACCGGACCGTTCCGGGTGGCGTTGAGGACGGCCGCGGAGAGCTTCGCCATCTCGGGGAACTGGTCGGTGAGGTCGGGCAGACGCGACTTGATGTCATCGTGCTGGGTCGTCGTGGGTGTGGACATGGCCAGGTGTTCCTCTCTCGATCCCAGTGGCGCGCTGGACCGCGTCACACCAGTTCGACAACGCCGGACCCCGGAATGTGAGGCGAGGTGGCGATGTCACAGTTCGGCGCGCTGTCTTGTCCTATTGGTGACGACAGCTGCGACCGAGGGAGCCGGCGACACCATGGCCACGCGATCCGAACCCGCGCACTACCGATCCGACCCGAACTTGGGCGCGATCATGAGCGAGCGGCGTCAGCTGATCAACCTCGCCTATCGGCTCCTGGGTTCCTTGGCCGATGCCGAGGATGCCGTCCAGGAAACCTACGCGCGCTGGTACACCCTGTCCCGGGCGGAGCAGGAGGCCATCGCATCCCCCGGCGCCTGGCTGACGAAGGTGGCCAGCCGCATCTGCCTCAACCTGCTCGGCTCGGCGCGCTCCCGGCGGGAGCGCTACGTGGGCGAATGGCTCCCCGAGCCGCTGCCCGAACCCGCGGAGTGGACCGGCGGCATCGTCGACCCGGCCGACCGGGTCACCCTCGACGAGTCGATCAACATGGCCTTCCTCGTCGTGCTCGAGTCGATGACCCCGGCCGAACGCGTCGTGTTCATCCTCCACGACGTCTTCCGCTACGCCTTTCCCGAAGTGGCCGACATCGTCGGCCGAACACCGGCGGCATGCCGCCAACTGGCCACCTCGGCCCGCCGCCGCATCCGCACCGCGCAGGCACCCGCGACCCCGGCAGTCCGGCGAGCCGACATCGTCCGGGACTTCAAGCAGGCCTGGGAAGCCAAGGACATCGACGCCCTCATCGGTCTCCTCGACCCCCGCGTCACGGTGATCGGCGACAGCGGCGGGCTCGCCAGCGCCAGCCGCCACCCGATCGAAGGCGCGCAGCAGATCGCGCGTGGCCTGGTGGGTCTTGCGGCCCGCGCACCCGATGTGACGTTCCTGGAACGAACGGTCAACGGCCAGCCCGGGCTGGTCGCCCGACAACACGGCGTCATCGTGACCGTGTACGCGTTCGGCATCGCAGAAGGGAAGATCAAGAACATCTGGGCCGTGCGAAACCCCGAGAAGCTGCGGCCGTGGAAGTCATCTCGTTGACGCGGACCAGGCTCGTTCTCCTTGCCCGGACACCTGAAGCATGGGTGCACGCGAGGACAGTTCCTGCTGATTTCGCGGGCAGCCTTTCCGGCCTTCGTTTCCTGCTGTCAACTGCGCCGATCATGCTGCAAGATTGACGCACGGGGAATTGCGGCCAAAGGGCGGTCAGTGAACTTCTCCCGTTACCTTTGATCACGAAGAATGAGGCAGAGCTTGGGAGACGTTCCGCCGAGCCGGCACGACCGCGCCCCGCGCGGCAATCGCCGGCTCGCCGCGTTGGCCGGTTTGACGCTCTTGCTCGGGGTGCTCGCCGTGCTCGCGCCGGTGAAGTCGGATGCGCCGCTGGTCACCTGGCCGCGCGCCGGTGACGCGACGCCGTCGACGGTGTTGCCGCTGTCGCCGTACCGGCCGCTGGACTTCACCGCCACGATCCCGTGCGAAGCGCTGCGCACCAGCACCGCAGCCGCGTTGCGCACGCACGCCCCGGGCAACCCCGGCCTGGAAGTGGCCGCGTGGGCAGGGCAAGCACGGTTCCTGGTCGACGGCAGCGAGATCCTCGCCGACCCGCTGCGCGCGACGTGCGAGTACCAGGTGATTGCCGACGCCACCGGAATCCGCGTCTCCCGAGACGGCGCGCTCCTGGTGAACCGGCCGGACCTGCTGCCGCCGCAGGTCTCCGAGCTGTCCACCACGGGTTCGGTCGACGGCCTCGAAGTCGCGCTGCACGCCGACGCGCGCTACGAATCCTCGCCCAGTGCCTTGAAAATCGCGCTCCTGCTGGCACACGCGGCGTGCCTGATCGCGCTGCTGGTGCTCGCATGGCGGCGGTGGCGGGGCCGGCAGTCGATGAGCGTCCTGACGATCCCCCGCTTCGCCGCCGCCGACGCGGTGATGGTGCTGGTCGCTGCGGCGTGGGTACTGCTCGGGCCGGTCAACATGGACGACGGCTGGTACCTGATGATGGCCCGCAACGCGGGCGAATCCGGCTACGTCGGCAACTTCGTCTACATGTTCAACGCGACCGAGAACCCGTTCGTGCTGAGCCAGTACCTGCTCCAGTGGTGGGGCGAGCTCGGCGGCTGGTCGCTCTGGTGGATGCGCCTGGTCCCGATGTTCTGCGGGCTCGCGACCTGGGTGCTGCTGCGCATCGTCTTCGCCACGCTGCTCGGACGTGCGGCCAACCTCCGCGCGGTGCCCTGGGCGCTGCTGGTCGCGCACCTGGTCTGGTTCTTGTCCTACGGCATGTCGCTGCGCCCGGAACCGGTGATCGTGGTCTGCGCGGCGGCGGCGCTGCTCTTCGCGGAGGCCGCCGCCCTGCGGCATTCGATCGGCGCGTTAGCGGTGGCGACGATGTTCGCGGCGCTGGCGATGACCGTCTCGCCGTCCGGCCTGGTCGCCGCCGCTCCCCTGGTGCTGAGCGTGCCGTGGCTGCTGCGCTGGCTGCACCGGCAGCCCTGGTCGGGGCGCGTCGCCGCGGTGTTGCTGGCGGCGGCTTCGGCGACCGTTGTCGTGCCAGTGGGTTTCGCCGACGCGAGCTTGGGCGATGTCCTTGAAGCAACCGACATCCACCGCTGGTACTACCTGTCGTTCCCCTGGTACGAGGAGTTCGAGCACTACAACACGCTGCTGAACACGGCCGGTTGGGCGCGGCGGCTACCGGTGCTGCTGACGTTGGCGATCGTCGGCGTGGTCGCGTTGGCCAGCGGACGTGGGGGTATGGGCCGGGATCCGATCCGCCGCCTGCTGATCACCAGCGCGGTCACCACCGCGATCGCGCTGGTGCTGATCGCGTTCAGCCCGACCAAGTGGGTGAGCCACTTCCACGCGGTGGCCGCCGCTCCGACGGTGCTGCTGGCGGCGGCGCTGCTGCGCTCGCCGTTGCCGCGCCGAGCCGGGCCGGTGGTCGCGGGAGCGAGCCTAGTGCTGGTCATCGGTGCGGTTTCGTTGAGCTTCGCCGGGGACAACTGGTGGATCCCGTTCTCCGACGCCGGGCAGCGCTTCGGCGAACACCTCAACCGGGATTCGCAGACCAACAACCTCGAACCGCACTTCGGTCCGCTCTACCTGCGCAATCCGCTGTTGTGGATCGGCATCGCGGTGGTGGCGTACTCGTGGGCGAAGTGGCGTCGCCGCCGTGGCGAGCCGGTGCGCGTGGGCCCGGACCGCGCGGTGCTGGGTGTTGCGTCGATCGGCTCGGTGCTGCTGCTGGTCGCGTTGTTCTGCTACGCGCCGATCGGGCAGGCACCGGGGTGGACGATCGCACGCTCCGGCGTGCAAACCTTGTTCGGCGATGGCTGCGGCCTGGCCGGCGATGTTCGGGTGCAGCTGCCGTCCGGACGGCTCGGCGCACCGAGCGCGCCGGAACTCGCCGGTGATTTCCAGGTCGGCAACGCGCTGCCGACCAGCCCGTGGCCGGAGCCGGTGACGATCTGGAACACCGATCGTCCGGACGGAACGACGCCGGGCGTCGGTCGGCTGGTCACCGGCTGGTACCCGCTGTCCGGCCCGGGCACGCACGTGACCGTGCCGGTGGCGGGGCTGCTCGCGGGCCAGCGCCTGGAAGTCGAGTTCGCGCGTCCTGGCAGTGTCGTCGCGCAGCAGCTGCACCCGGAGTTGCGCCGATCCGCGTTGCGGGAATGGCAGCAGCTCGCAGTCCCGATCCGGGCGGGCGCGCAGTCGGTGCGGGTCGTCGCGACCGACCAGGTGACCGGGGAAGGTTCGTGGTTGGCCGTCGCGGAACCGAAGACGACCGAATCCCGCCCGATCACCGAACTCACCCGCGGCCGTCCGGTGCTGGCGAACCACATCAATGCGCCGTTGTGGCCCTGCGTCGACCAGGTCGGCATCCGCGACGGCGTCACGGACACGCCGACGGTGCGGCTGACCGCCGACGAAGGGCTGCCGCCGGAGTGGCTGGACAACATCAGTTACCTGGAGTGGGGCGGCGCCTGGACGCAGACGACCCGGGAATGGACGCAGACCCGGCTGGCCGCGGAACTGCCCGGCGGACCGCCCCGACTGCCGTGGGGAAACGTGTTCGTGGTCCGCTACCAGCTCCCGGTGGGCCGCTACGACCTGCGCGTTCCGCAGGAGACTCGGTGGGGTTGGACGCGCCTGCCGACGCTGGCCGACAACGACTACCCGGACATCTCGCGCAACGCAGGCGTTCAGGCGCCCGACGACAGCCACGCCCGGTAAGGCCGGGGCGGAAAGCTGGTGCCCCCGTCGCCGACGCGGAACACGCGTCGCGGGACGGGGTTTCGCCGCTCAGCGCCCTGAGCCAGGTGCTCCGCTGCTCGCGGCCTGCACCAGCCCGCCGGTCGAGGCGGCGGCGAGGGCTTGGTCGAGGTCGGCGCGCAGGTCTTCGACGTCCTCCAGGCCGATGGACAGCCGAAGGATGTCCGCGCCCGGGCGAGCCCCTTCCGGAACCGGGCGGTGCGTCAGCGCCGCGGGATGCTCGATGAGCGAATCCACTCCGCCCAGCGAGACGGCGTGGGTGAACAGCCGAACCCGGTCGGTGACCCGCATCGCGTGCTCGTGACCGCCTGCGAGCCGGATGGAGATCATGGCGCCCGACCCGTTCATCTGGCGTCCGAGGAGACCTGCGCCGTTGCCGTCCAATCCCGGGTAGAAAACCTGTCGGACGCCAGGCTGGAAGCGCAGCCAATCGGCCAGTTCCGCAGCCGTTTCCTGCTGCCTTCGGACGCGGACCGGCAGCGTGGCGAGACCTCGGTGCAACAGGTACCCGGCCATCGGGTGCAGCAGTGCTCCGGTCACCGCACGGACCCGCCGCAGCGCCGCCGACCATCCCGCATCGGCCGCGATCACACCCCCGACCACATCGCCATGACCGCCGAGGTACTTCGTGGCGCTGTGCAGCACCAGGCCCGCGCCGTGCAGGGCGGGTTGCTGGAGCACGGGCGTGGCGAAGGTGTTGTCCACCAACACCGGGCACCCTGCCGCTGCGGTCACGACGGCACCGATGTCGGTGAGCTCCAGGGTGGGATTGGCGGGTGTCTCGACCACCACCAGGCAGGTGTGCCCGGTCACCGCGTCGGCGACCTGGTGCGGTTCGCAGTAGGTGACCTCGACGTCGAGCAACCCCGATGCGAGGAGGTGATCGGTTCCCCCGTACAGCGGCCGCACGGCCACGACGTGGCGGCCGCCGTGTTCGGCCTTGGCGGCCAATACCGATGCCGTCATCGCGGCCATTCCGGAGGAGAACGCCACGGCATCTTCAGTTCGCTCCAGCTGCGCCAACGCCGACTCGAACCGGGCGACCGTCAGGTTCCACAACCGCGCGTACACGGCGCCGCCTTCGGCAAGCGGCCGGCCACCGCCGGCCATGGACTCGTAGGAGGCGCCACCGGCCTCGGAGTCGGGCAGCGGGTTGGTCGATGAGAGGTCGATCGGCGGGGCGTGCACGCCGAGTCGGATCAGGTCTTCCCGGCCTGCGTGGACGGCGATCGAGTCGAAGGAGCGAGCACTCTGGGTCATGCGCCGTAGGATGCAAGAAAACATCGGCGTGAAGCGGAATGGACGAAGGAACCTCGGTCTACGGCGAAATCACCGAAGATCCTGACGGAAGGTGGCGTGGTGAGGGCGGACAGATCGAAGAATTCGCCGGAGCAGGCCGGGCTGGACGCCACCGATCTGGAGATCCTGGCGGAGCTCGCGGCCGACGGCCGCATCACCAACGCCGCGCTGGCCGCGCGGGTCGGTATTGCGGAATCGACCTGCATCCACCGGGTGCGCGCGCTGCGGGAGGCCGGCGTCATCGCGGGGTTCCACGCGCAGCTCGACCTCGCCGCGCTCGGCCTGCCGATCCAGGCGCTCATCAAGGTGCGGCTAGGCAGCCACAATCGCGACGAGGTGCTCAGATTCCACGCCAAGCTCGCGAAGATCCCCGGCATGCTGACCGCGTTCCACGTCGCCGGCGAGGACGACTACCTCCTGCACGTCGCCGTCGCGTCCCCGGAAGTGCTGCGCGATCTGGTCTTGGAACACATCAACGTCCACCGGGCCGTCCGGCAGACCGAGACCCAGCTGGTGTTCAACGTCCTTCCCGGCGCCGGTCCACTGGCCGCCGCCCGGCCTTGAGCACAGCGTTCCGGGCCGGATGACACCGCGTGGCACCTGTGAGCCGAGCAGCCTCACCGGGCCAGGAACCCGGCAAACCGAGGCAGGCACACCCTAGCCAAACGTGAGAACTATTCATATAATCCTGGGTCCGGTGGTGATTCGACAGGAGGCAGCATGTTGCGGTTGCCCAGGTTGTTGCTCGTCCTCGCGCTCGCATCGACCATGGTGGGCGCCGCGGCCCCGGCACAGGCCGCGCCCGCCGATCCCCCGCTGCGCATCGACGGTCGCTGGTTCGTCGACGAGCACAACCGCGTGGTGCTGCTGCACGGCGTGAACAATGTCGACAAGGACGCTCCGTACATCGAGCCCGGTGACGGCTTCACGTTGACCGCGGACGACGCACGGTTGCTGGCTCGGCACGGGTTCAACACCGTTCGGCTCGGGGTGTCCTTCGACGGACTCATGCCTTCCCGAGGCGACGTCGACGAGGCCTACCTCGACCGCCTCGCCGGGGTCATCGACGTGCTGGGGGCGTCCGGGATCCACGTGTTGCTGGACAACCACCAGGACGGACTGAGCAAGAGCTGGAACGGCAACGGTTTTCCGGAGTGGGCCATCGAGGCGCGACCGCAGTCGTGGGAGTCGAACCCGGGATTCCCCCTCTACTACCTGATGCCGAGCATGAACGCGGGCTGGGACGAGGTCTGGCACAACTCCAACGGCGTGGTCGACCACCTCGGTGACGCGCTGGCCGCTCTGGCCGCCCGGGTCGCCGACAAGCCGAACGTGCTCGGCATCGAGCTGCTGAACGAACCGTGGCCCGGAACGGCCTTCCCGACCTGCTTCCCGTTCGGCTGCCCGTTGTTCGACCGCCAGTACCAAGCCGTGCACGAGGATCTGACCGAGCGGATCCGCGAGGTCTCCCCCACCCTGCCGGTGTTCTGGGAACCCAACGTCACCTGGAACCAGACCATGCCGACCCACCTCGCCGAACCGCCGCGGACTCCACCGATCGACGACCCGAACGTCGCGTTCTCCTTCCACGACTACTGCATTATCAGCCAGTCGGCGATCTACCTGGGAATGCCCAAGGAACTGATCGGCATGTGCCCGCTGCAGCACGACATCACCTGGGGCAACGCCGACAAGTTCACCGAACGCACCGGAACACCGGCGCTGCTCACGGAGTTCGGCGACAACGACCCCGCGGTGCTCGGCAACTCGCTGTCGCGTGCCGACGAGCGCTTCATCGGATGGCAGTACTGGCACTACGCGAGCATCAGCGGCCCGGAACCCGAAGAGGACCCGTTCCTCGGTGAGGCCGGACGCCAACTCGTGCGCACCTATCCGCAGGCCACCGCGGGCACACCGGTCTCGATGACCTTCGACCCGGACAGCGGCGCTTTCCGCTACACCTACCGCCCCAACAGCACGGCCCAGACCGAAATCTACGTGTCCGACCTGCACTACCCGGACGGCTACACCGTCTCGGCGGCCGGTGGCGAGGTCACCTCCCCACCCGGAGCACCGATCGTGACCGTGCGGGCGACCGGCAGCGAACCGGTCACGGTGAACATCCGGTAGCGAACCGAGGGCCAGTGGTTCTGGACGAGTCCGCCACCGCTTGGTCACGTGTCCTTCAGGATCAACAGCTCGCCTTTGCCGATCGGGGCCAGGGAGCCGAGGTAGCCGTCCGAGGCCGCGACCAGCCGGTCGAAGTCTTCCAGCTGGTGCGCGTGGGAGATCGCGTTGTCGACGACGATCAGGCAGCCGTCCTTGAGGATCCGCTGCAACGAAGGCCACCAGTCGGCGTACTGGCCACGATCGCTGTCCAGGAAGATGAAGTCGTACTCGCCGGCAGCGCGTGACGCGATGAATCGGCCGGCGTCATCCGCGATCTGCTGAATGCGGGAGCGGAGCCCGGCGCGCTGGAAGTTCTGCTCGGCCATCGCGATCTTGTGCGGCGCTCGTTCAATTGTCGTGACCGTGCCGTCCTCACCCACCGCGTCGGCGAGCCACAGCGTCGAGTAGCCGTTCGACGTCCCGATCTCCAGCACGTTCTTGCACTTGCCGACCTTGACGAGCAACGCGAGGAACTTGCCGGTGTCGTGGGTGATGTTCAGCAGCTTCCGGCTTCGGTCGCCGGTCGCCGCATCGTTGGTCTCGCCGAATTCTTCCAACTCCCGCAGCAGCTCGGTCAGCCCTTTTTCCACGTTGCTCCCTCTCCTCGTTCCACGGCGCCTCACCAGGCCCCCGTCGAGTATTCCTCGGCCGAGGGGTGGAGATCGCATAGCTCGGCCATCCGGCGGGTCCTCGCTACGACGCCCTGAGCGACCCGCCGGCGACATGTCGTTGCGGCGCAAGGAAACTGCTGTGACCGGTGCGGCGAATGTGGTGGCATCTCCCGGAGATGGAAGAATGCCGGTCATGGCAGTTGCAGGTGACGAGCCGGAATCGGCCCGAGTCGTCCGACACATCCGCGACGAGATCCTCGACGGCATCCGGAAGCCGGGGAGCAAGCTCGTCGAGCGCGACCTGGCCAATGAGCTGGGCGTGAGCCGGGTGCCGGTTCGCGACGCGTTGAAGACGCTCGTGGCCGAGGGCCTCGTGACGCCCCGGCCTCGGACCTGGGCGGTCGTGCGGGAGTTCACGCCCACCGACATCGCCGACATCAACGAGGTTCGTTCCGCGTTGGAGGTGCTCACGTTCAAGCTCGCCGCGCAGCGCCACACCCGCGAGGGCCTGGCCCGGCTCCGCGCCGCGCTGGATGCCGAGTTCGAGGCGGCACGCGTCGACAACGCCATCGCCGCGCGCCGGTCGGCGGCGGACTTCCACGAGATCGTCACCGAGCTGGCGGGAAACCACCTGCTGAACGAGCTCGGGCAGACGATGCGCAGCCGGATCCGGTGGTTGCTGGTCCAGCACGACGATCTGATGCGCGTGGCCGAGGAACACCGGACGCTGTACGACGCGATCGCTCAGCGGAACGTGGCGCTGGTCGGCGAACTCGTGCTCGATCACATGGAGACCGGGCGATACCTACACGGCACCCATGACGCGGCGGCACGGCCTGAATGAGGTTTTCCAACCTCGTTTTGGGTGGCGGTGCGGGTAGCGGAACCTCAGACGCTCCCTGGACTGTGGGTGCCCCTCCTTATGTATGTCCAATGAAAAAGGCGGAATCGAGCTGACCCGACCGGGGACCCGGTCTCCTCCTTCGCGGCCCGGACCCCCGCTTCGTCGTTCCTAGGCGTAGACGATGCCTTCGGCCACGTCGCCGCGGATCTCGGTGCCGACCTTGCGGGCCAGCAGATCGTCGAGCCGGTCGAGCGGGCCGATCAGCGCGCGTCCACCGGCCCGCGCCACGCGGATCGCGGCGTCGACCTTCGGCTTCATCGAGCCTTCGGCGAACGCGAGGGCCGAGATCGCGTCGGCCGAGGCGGTGAGGATGTTGCGCTGCTCGGGCGTTCCCCAGTTCTCGCTGACGAAGTCGCCGTCGGTGAGCATGATCAGCGTGTCCGCTTCGAGCTCGGCGGCCAGCGCGGCGCTCGCGAGGTCCTTGTCGACCACCGCCTGCATGCCCGCCGTGCCGACCGCGGCGGACCGGACATGTTCACGCTGGCCGGCGGCCTGCTCGCGATCGTCATCGCCGGGGGTCTGCTGCTCGGCTTCGGCGGCGACGTGCAGTGGCTGCTCGCGGCGTCCGCGGTCGCGATCGGCATCGTCATGCTGATCGCCTCGTTCCGAACCCGCCGAAACACCTGAACCAGCGGTCCCGAGGTCCTCTGAACCGCAATTTCAATGGAAATCGAAGGTCCGATTTCCATTGAAATTGCGGAAGTTGTCCACAGGAGTCGGCGTGTCGGGGTGTGACACGCCGATGGTCCGCAACGTCAGTCAGAGGTCGGGTCAGACCCACCAGACGGCGTCACCACGAACATCATCAATGTCAGAGGTCGATGGTGAGGCCGGACGACAGCGCGCGGGAGACGCAGCAGTACATGCGACCGGGCGGCGCGCCGATGTCATCGCGATGCTCCGGCTCCCCGTCGATGACGACGACCTCGCAACTGCCGCAAACCCCTTCGCGGCAGCCAGACGGTATCTGATACCCCGCGTGGTTCAGCGCGTTCAACATGGACTCCCCCGCGCGCGAGCATGTTTTCCAGCACCGCCGGATCGACGTCGGCCCCCATCTGCTCGGCGGCCATCTCGCCCGCCGACGGCAACTCCTCGGCCAGGGCCTGGCTCGCGGGATCCCACAGCCGAGACCGGATCAGCGCGCGTCCGCAGTGGAAGAAGACCTCCGCCACCTCCACGACGAGCGCCAGCTCCGCGTCCTTGCCCTCGGTCTGCATCCGGGCGAGCACGGCCGGTTCGTCGGTGGGATACGCACGACCGTTGACGCGCAACACCTCCCGCACCCCGGGGACGACGAACATCAGCCCGATCCCGTCGTTCTCGGCGAGATTGCGGAACGAGTCGGCGAGCTTGTTGCCCGGCCGGTCGGGAATCGCGAGCGTGCGCTCGTCGAGCACCTTGACGAATCCCGGGTAGTCGCCGCGCGGTGAGCAGTCGGGCAGGCCGGTCGCATCCGACGTGGCCATCGCCAGGAATGGGGAATGGGCGATGAAGCGGCGAAAATGCCGGTCGATGCGGTCGTGGACCTTGGCCTTGATCAGGGCCTCGGGCTCCCCGAGCCGGGCGCGGACCTCCTCGAAGGAGACCCGGCGCGGGCGAGTCTCGCTGACGCGATCAGTGCTGGTCATGGCACAATTATGAGCAATTATTCGGTTTGCGCGCTACTCGCTTTCGCGCCGGTTCGCAGGGGTGCCATGACGTCGGAGCAGCGCCGGCTCCAGCCGCGCAAACAGCCGCGCCAGGTCCGGGCCGAGCTGACCCGGCAGCGCATCCTCACCGCCGCTGCTCACATTTTCGCCGAGCACGGCTACGCCGCGGGCACCACGAACCGGATTGCCGAGCGGGCGCGGATCTCGATCGGCTCGCTGTACCAGTACTACCCGAACAAGGACGCGATCCTGGCCGAGCTGCTGACCCGCCACCTCGACGGCGACAGGGCCACCGAAACGCTCCGCCGGCACAAGGACCTGCCGGAGTCGCTCGAGGACATCATCCGGACGTTCGTGCGAGCGGTGATCGAGAACCACCTCGACGACCCGCAGTTGCTGCGGATCATGATCGAGCAGGCGCCCCGCTCCGGCGAGTTGCTGGAGCGGGTTACCCGGCAGGAGTGGGAGATGGTCGGTGGCCTGCGGGACCTGTTCGACCGCCACGCGGAAGTCCGGGTCCAGGACAAGGACACGGCCGCCCGGCTCGTGGCGTCCACTGTGGAGCTGACCGTGCACCAGCTCATCGCCGCGCCCGGCTCGGTCGACACCACACGACTGGAGAACGAGCTCGTGGCGATGATCACCGGCTACCTCCGCACGGCCCGGTGAAGCCGGCCTGGTTCAACGGCGCCTCATGGCGCGCGTTTCATCCGCCGTGCGGGAGGCTCCACAAGTGGAGTGCGGTCCGGTCTTCGGCCCCGGTGTACCAGGTGCCGCGCCCCGCCGAGCGGGGAGAACCCGAGACGGGGAAGGGATAGTCGATCCGGCCGCGCAGGGTCATCGTGCGCGCGTCGACGAGCCAATGGCCGGGAACTCCCGCGGCGTTCTCGATCCCGGCCACGATGGTGTCGTCGTCCGGGAACGCCGCCTCGTAGGCCCAGCAGGGACGGTCGTCGCCGCTCTGCGGCACCGCCTCCGCAGCGTTCAGCCGCCCCAGTTCCACGCCATCCTCCGCCCGGCGCAAGTAGAGGGCCCACTGCCCCGGATCCGTCGCGACGAGGTGCTCCCCGGACGGGCTCGCCGCGAGGAAGACCTCCTCGACGAACCGCTGGATGCTGAACTTCGCGCCGTCCCAGTGCCCCCACAGCACGGGCGAATCCTCGTCGCCCTCACCGACGGTCAGCGCCATGTACGCGGGATCCGGGTGCGGGGAGTGGAAGGAGCCCGATCCCACGGTCATCGTCTCGGCACGGGCCAGCACTCTGCCGTCGGCGGGATCGAGGATCAGCCACTCCTCCTCGACGTCCTCTCCCGCGTAGTTGCGGACGTGGGCCCACAGGAGCTCGCCGTCCGAGGAAAAGGCGGCCGATCCGCTGTCGGCATGGCCGTGGTAGTAGTCGTCGGCGTACTCGGCGAACGACGTGTGGGCGTCGGTGCACACCGCAGCCGACCAGCAGCCGTGCCGAACCTCCCACCGCACGGCGCCGGTCGGATCCACCGCTTGCAGCGCGTGCACCCCGGCGAACACCGCGAGATCGGCCTCGGGAGAGACCGCCATCGAGCCGAAACGGCGCGGCCACGGCGCCGGGAAGCGAACCACTGCTCCCGGACCGTCCAGGTCACGGACGACCAGTTCGGTGTCCCCGCGCTGCACCAGCAGTTCGCGCCCGGGCCAGTGCCGCACTTCTGGCGCGTCCGCGGACGCCGGGTCCAGCGGAGCATCGACAGTGGCGACGAGACGAGCCGCGTACTGCGCAGCACTCGCTCGAGCGGAATTCGTTGCCATGCCGGTATCTATACATGAACCGCTGGGCGACCGGTACGTCGTGCGAGCCGGATCGGGCAGCCCGGCTGCCCACTCACGACCGCGCCACAGCGGGATGTCGCCGCGAGCTGCGGCCAGTCGGCGATGCGGCGGCGGGTCGACGGCGTCCGAGATGTCGCACTCGACGGCTTCGCGGAGCTGGCGGGCTTCGGGCTCAAGCCGCACGCGGTCGAGACGTGGAAGCCGGCACCACGACGATTGTCCGGGCGGAAACCTGGGAATCGCACTGATCAACTCCGTCGGCGGCCCCTGCTTCGCTGGGACCATCGCGACCGGTAGCTTCAGCTGTGCACTGTTGACCATCGCGATCACCACGGCCGCCGGGCCGGCCGTCCCGTTCACCGCGGGGCGCCGGATAGGGCGGCTGGACAGGAGCCTGTCGTGACCACCGCACTGATCATCGGCGACGTCCAGCGGGGCATCACGAGCAGCTACCCGTTCGCCAGGCAGGTCATCCCGCCGCTCACCGAACTGCTCCCGCGCGCCCGCGCGGCCGGTGCTCTCGTCGTGTTCGTGCGCTTCGCCGTCCGGGGCAACGGGGCCGACTTGCCGCCGGGCAACGCGATGTTCAGGACGTTCTACGAAGCCGGGGACACCTTCCACGAGGGATCGGCCGGAACCGAGGTCGATCTGCCGGTCGCCGACGAGGACGTCGTCGTGCTGAAGCGCCGCGCCAGCGCGTTCGCCGGCACAGATCTGGACCTCGTGCTCCGCGCCGGCGGCGTCGACACTCTCGCGATCGCCGGAGTCGCGACCAGCGCAATGGTGGCTGCGACGTGCTACGACGCGGCGGACCGCGGCTACGAAGTGACCGTGCTGCGGGACGGTTGCGCCGACGACGATCCGGCAATGCACGACTTCTTCATGGACGCCGTCTTCCCCAGTCGGGGATTCGAGGTCGTGCCCTGCGCCGGTTGGTCGTAGAACTCCGCTCCGGGCCGGGGAAGCAGGGACGGTTCCTTGTCGAGCCCGGCACGGCCGCCGTTCGCGGTGCACAGGAGTCCGAGCGTTGCCGGGTCCACCTCGACCCAGCCGGTTCGGTAACGCTGCGCGGTCGGTGAGCGATTGCTCCTGCCTGCATCGGCGAAACGCCTTGCGATCGCCGGTGTCGCGTGCGATCGCAAGGCGCGGTCACGCGACCAGGCGCAGCCAGGCCGCCGCGAGTGCGGCGTGACCGGCCGGCGTCGGGTGCACGCCGTCCGCGGCCCAGTACTCCGGCCCGGTCGTCGCGGCGAGCTCGGCGAACATGCCGTCTGCGGCAAGCAGGTTCGCGCCGTACTTGCGGGCGAGCTCGCGCACCACCCGGATCTTCGGGTTCAGGTCGGCGCGCCACTCCTTTCGCTCCTCCTCCCCGATGAGCGCGACACCGGCCTCGACGACGCCGTGGATCGGTAGGAGGAACGGCTCGATGAGGATCAGCTCCGTGCCCGCCGCGGCGAGGGGCGCGAGCAAGCGGTCATAACCCGCTTCGAACTCCTCCACGGGAATCACGTACCCCTCCGGATCCAGCATGTGCCAGCCCATGTCGTTGACCCCGACGAGGATCGACACCACGTCCGGGCGCGCGTCGAGCACGTCCGCCTGGCAGCGGGCTTCGAGGTCCATCACCTTGTTGCCGCCGATTCCGGTGTTCAGCCAGGTCACTGGGCGGTCCGGATGCCGGAGGCCCCACTCGCCCGCGATGCGCAGCGGGTAGCCGAACCCGAGGCCGTCTTCGCTGTCCAGCCGTTGGCAGTCGGTGATCGAATCGCCGGTGAACACCACGGTGCTCCCCGGTCGGAGGGTGATCGTCATGCGTACTCCTCGAAATCGGTTCGGGGGAAGGAAGATTCACCGGGGAAATGGAGCGCTGCTCAGCCTTCCGGAGTGCCGAACCACTGGTTCGCGGCCCGCTCGAACGCTTTCCGGTCGAAGTCGCGATCGCCTGCCCAGGCGACGATGCCGTCCGGCCGGACGAGCACGGCGCCCAATCCGAGGTCGTTCTTCGCCGCCCCGGCCGCATAACGCAGCCGGCTCTCCCGGCCCGTCGCCGAATCGCGCAGGCGGCGGTCGGTGCTGAAATCCAGCACGACGCCTCGTCCGTCCTGCATCAGGTCGCCGAGGCGAGTGCCGTCTCCGAAACGGAAGTCCGGGGCGTTGCGGCCGACCAGCGGCTGCTCGCTGCCGAGGTCGTAGCGGATCGCCGAGCCCGACACCTTCTCGAACACGTAGGTCGTTCCGGCCCGGGTCCCGATCAGGTCGCGGATCAGTCCTTGGACCGCCTGGCCATGCGGATCCGGCCGCATGGCCACCGCCTGGGCGCGCGTCCAGTCGAGCACCCAGGCAGCGATCGGATGGCGCTCGCGGGTGTAGGTGTCGAGCAGCCCGCGTCGGCGTCAGGTTGATCCCAGGTCGCAGCTTCTCGGGATCGGCGACCGTGACGAGCATGGTGTAGCCGGTGAACTGCGGCTCGGTGCCGACGAACTCGAAGCCCGCGAGCCCACGCACCACGCTGCGTCCGCCATCGCAGCCGACGACCCAGCGCGCCGCGTACTCGCGCTCACCGGCGTGCACGACCACGCTCTGCTCGTCCCGTGCGATGGCCTCCACGGTGACGCCGCGCCCGATCTCCACGCCCAGCTTGGCTGCCCGCTCGGACAACACCGACTCGACCGCCTCGAGGCTGGTCAACAAGAAGTCCGGCGCCGGGCTGGGAAGCCGGAACGGCAGGGCAGCGACGTCGACCTTGGCCGGATCGAGCACCATGCCGGCGAAATGGCCCACGCCGCTGGGAGGCGCCGGCTCGTCCGCGTCGGGGCCGGGATCGTCGTGGATGCCCGACGCCGCCAGCAGCGGGCGCAGCATCTCGCGGCGGTAGAACGCCTCGACCGAGGTGGCGGACAGGCCCCGCAGCCCGAGCGGGTCCGCCCGCCACGGGGAGCCGGGTTCCGGCTCCCGCTCGAGTACCAGGACGGAGCAGCCCGCGAGGCCGAGCTCGCAGGCGAGCAGAAGACCGACCGGGCCGGCACTCACGATCACCACGTCATGCATGAGGATCCCTTCTGAAGCCTGTTTTCCGCGACAGGCCAAGACTTCAGCGGGCCGCTCACACGGGGCGCACACGGCGCTGACACGGGCGCTGCCCTGATGTGAAGACCCACCGGTGCGTACGCGAAGATCGAGGAATGGGAGCAGGGCACCCTGACCGGCGTGCGGGGCCTGGCCGCCCACCACTTCGCCTAGCTGGTCGCCCGCCATGACCCACTGCTGCGCGGCCCCGAGCAGCTCGACGCACTCCACGTGCTGCGCACCGAGTACGACAACGTGCTCGCCGCCCTGCGCCACCTCTGCGACACCGGTGACGCTGGCGGCGCGATCGGGCTCGCGGTGAACCTGACCTGGTACTGGCAGATGCTCGGCCGGCACCCCGAAGCGGCCTACTGGCTCGGCGAAGCAGTCGCGGTGCCGGCCCAGCGGCCGAGCGTGGAGCACGACATCGCCGAGGGGGTGCTGCTGCTCAACACCATCGCCACCCAGGGCTCGCTGGTCGACGACTCGATTGAGGAGCGGCGGGCGCTCACCGACCGGCTGCTGAGCTATCCGGAGTTGCCGGGCTTCGGCGGCGCGCTGACCGCGGTCGGACTGGCCTGCCTGGAAGAGATCGAGGCGTCGCCGTCGATCAGCCGGCGACTGGTCGACGGGCCGGAGATGATCGCCGCGGCCCGGGAGCGCGCGCTGCGCTCGGCGACGCCCGAGATGGCGATGCTGCTCGACGCGCGGGAGGCCGGCCTGCAGATGCGGCTCGGTGACCTGGACCGGGCGCGCGAGCTGATCGAGTCGGCCGAGGCCGAGCTGTCCGAGCAACCCCCGTTCGCGTTCGACGGCGGGCAGGCGCTGGTCGGCGCGGTGCGGGGCGCGCTCTGCCTTGAACTCGGCGACGGGCCAGGCGCCCAGGAGACACTGGGCCGGGCGTACGCGGCGGCGGTCGACAGCAAGGACATGCCGATCGTGGCGACGGTGGCGGTGACCGTGGCCGGCCTCGCCGCGCTGTACGGGCAAAACCATGACTTGGCCGTCATTCTCGGCGCGGCAGCCCGCTTGCGGGGCGCCCACGACCACACCGACCCGCAGGTCCGCACGCTGACCAGCCGTGGCCGGGCGGCGCTCGGCGACGAGCGCTTCGCCGAGGCGTACGAGACCGGCTGGCAGCTGGACGCGCCAGCGGCCCTGCCCCGGACGGACCCGGCGCGGCTGCGCCGTGCGGCACTGCCAGCGGCGGACACCGTAAATCACTTGATCTAGCCACGGGTCGACGCTGCACTGTGACGGGACACCACGAGTCGTGGTGCCGGTATCCCGGGGAGGCAGCCGCAGCAATGGAGATCCGTTCCACGACCGACCAGGACCTCGACGTCTTCGTCGACACGGTCCATGCCGCGTTCGGGCGCTTCCCGGAACCCCCACCCGATGGCGGCGGGGGCTGGTGGTCGGCGCTCGAAATGGACCGCAACCTGCTCGCCACGGCGGACGGGCGGCCCGTCGGCACCGCCGGTGCGTACTCCTTCGAGCTCACCCTGCCCGGGGAGATCCTCGCCCCGGCCGCCGGGGTGACCGCGGTCGGCGTCCTGCCCTCGCACCGACGCCAAGGCGTGCTCAGCGCGATGATGCGACATCAGCTCACCGAGCTGCGGGCCCGAGGGGAGTTCCTCTCCGCACTGCTGGCCTCCGAGGCCCTGATCTACCGCAGGTTCGGCTACGGACCTGCGACCTACACGCAGCGACTGGTGGTGCCGCGCCACCAGGCAGCCCTCGCCGCTCCCCGGGCGCGCGGAACGGCCGACTTCGCAGCGACCGGATCGGTAGAGCTGCTGCGGCGTGCCGAGTGTGGCGAGATCCTGGAAGAGGTCTACGACCGGTACCGCCGCGCACAGCCCGGCGCGCTGTCCCGGCCGCGCCACTGGTGGGCCTTGGGCGCGGGGCAGCCCCCGGTCTCTCCGGCGCCGCGCTACGTCGCCGTCCACCGTGACGCCGACGGCGTCCCGGACGGGTACGCCAGCTATTCGCTCGCCGAGCCCGGCACTTTGACCGTCGACGAGACCGTCGCCATCGACGACGCCGTCTCCACAGCCCTGGCCCAGTTCGTACTCGGACACGACCTGGTCGCCCAGGTAGTGTTCAAGAAATTCCCGCCCGACCACCCACTGCGCTGGCAACTCGCGGACTTCCGCGCCGGCCAGGTGAACGACGACACCGACTGGCTCTGGGTGCGGCTGCTGGACGTCCCGCGTGCGCTGACCGCGCGCGGCTGGTTCATGGACGGCGAACTCGTCCTCGACGTCGACGATCCGTTCCTCGGCGAGCACGGCCGCTACCTGCTGACGGTCCGGGACGGCCAGGCCGACTGCGTCCCGACGGACCGGGAGCCCGACCTGTCCCTGGACGTGAGCGACCTGGGCTCGGTCTACCTCGGCGGCACCGCCCCGAGCACGCTCGTGCGCGCCGGACACATCCGGGCCCACCGCCCGGGCGCGGCGATGCTCGCCGACGCCCTCTTCCGCGCCGAGCGCTCCCCCCACTGCCTGCACTGGTTCTGAGCAATGGCATAACGACGCAGACCTTGTTCGTGGCAATGGGGCACCTTGGCATTCGCAGTGGTCTTCCCGCTCGACCTGGTGCAGCCTGCAGTCACCCAACGCCCACAGCCCATGCTGCGGCTGGAACAGCAACAGCGCCATGGCCACACCTCATATGCCGAGCACGCGGCGGGCGTTGCCGGCGAGCACCAGTGCACGCTCGTCGTCGGTGAAGGTCACCCCGGCCGCCTCAAGCACCGCCGGATCCGGGGAACGGAACACCTCCACCCACCGCTCGTCGTCGACGAGCTTCTCGAAGGCGGGAAAGCCCGAGGCGAACAGCACCTTGCGCGGGCCCGCTATGTCGAGCATGGCCCGCAGGCTCTGGTAGAAGCGCTTGGGGTTGCGGTGGTAGCGCGCCTGCCAGCAGCACACGTCGACGTAGACGTGGGGATGGTGCTTGGCCACCGCCAGCGCCGATTTGATTTCGGCAAGTCGAACTGGCCCCAGCTCGGCATTCTGATGTGGCCCCGGCAGCGGGGTTGCCGAGGCGGTCGGCATCTTGATCTGGCCCCGCGTGTCGATCGACTCGGCGGGGCGGCACTCTGATTTGGCCCCGCCTCGTTGTCCTGTTTCTGCCGGTCGCATGGTGTTCGTCGATGACGACGACGTGGTGGAGGGGAGCGTGGGCTTGGTCCGTCTCCAGCTCGCGGCGGACCACCGGGACAGGTTCCGATGAAAACCTCCAGCGCCCGTACCAGCGACTCCGCCGGACCCATCCGGCGGAGTACGGATCGCTCCCGCGTCGATCTCGACCCGCTTACCGACGGGGATCTCGGCCGTGAACACGTCCAACGTGCCCTCATCCAGCGGGCAGTCCCACTCCTCTCAGGCCGTGGCCGAGCGGGTTCTTCGGGACACCCGGTGTTGCCTGCAAGGGCAGTGTTGTGTGGATCTCGTGTCATGCCGGCAGCGTTGGTGGCACGCTTGCTTGGGCCCTGACGTTGGCTGGTGATTCGAGAGGAAACGGCACTTTGGATGATCTTCACGAGGGTGGTCGGGGCTCCAGCCCGGCGCCGCTGAAGACGCCTCAGGAGTGGCGTGGCTACCTGCGAGAATACAGTGAACTGCGCGTGCGCACGGACAACGAGCCCGACCGGGGTGGCGTCACCGCGGAGCAGGGGGCGGCAGGCTGGTTGGGATACGAACCTGCCACCGAACAGGCTGTGGCGGCAGCCGAGCACCGTCTCGCTGTTCGGTTTCCGCCAAGCTTTCGTGGATTCTTGCTGGCCAGCGATGGGTGGCCCGGCGTCGGCGGGTGGATCGAAGAGCTGTACTCGTGTGACCGCCTTGCCTGGTTCCGTGACACAGACGAAGGCGGCACCTCCATCGACGTTGCCGAGGACTTTTTCGGTGACTGGGATTCGCTTCCAGAGGACGACAGCGTCCGGAATCCGGTGACGATCTTCGAGCGGTCGCTGCTGGTGGCCGGCGGTCAGGATTACTGGTTGCTCGACCCTGCCGAACCCGGCGCAGACGGTGAGTGGATCGCCTGGCGGTACGAGCCAAGCCAGGGGGAAGTAAAGCGGTTCGCGAATTTTGCGGAGCTGTTCCATTTCTGCCGGAACGAAGGCAACGCGGTGGTCACACCGTCGCCTACCACCGACCACATCGCTGCTCACAGTGGCGAGCTGGGGTCGATGGCGCCCGCTCTGGGGAGTCCACTCGGGCGGCGCATCGGTTCCGGCGACGAGGCGGTGCCACCTGATGCCGACGCCGGGAAACAGCAACTCACCGAGGACGAGTCGGCCGACTGAGGTTTGCGGAAGGACCAGTTCGCTCACGAGCAGTCTCGGACTCCACTGCGGCGGAGTTCTATTTTGCAGTGGTGTCGCGGTCGGTTGTCAGCTGGCTCGGCGGCGTTTGGTGGTGCGCAGCCGGTAGGACTCGGTGCCGGTCTCGATGATGGAGGCGTCAAAGGTAAGCCGATCGACAATAGCAGCGCGGAGCCGGGGATCGGTGAAGGTGCGAGCCCATTCGCTGAACGCGGAGTTGCTGGCGATGGCGATGCTGGAGCGTTCTTCTCGTTCGGTGAACACCTGGAACAGCAGCTCCGCGCCGCGCCGGTCCAGCTCAAGATAGCCCAGCTCGTCCAGGCAGAGTAGGTCCACGCGGCCGTAGCGGGTGATGGTCTTGGACAGGTGTTTGTCGTCGGCGGCCTCGACGAGCTCGTTGACCAGCGCGCCGGCGGTGACGTAGCGGACCTTGAACCCGCCCTCCGCCGCGGCGGTGCCGAGCCCGATGAGCAGGTGGGACTTGCCTGTGCCGGAGTCCCCGATCAGGCAGACCGGCTGCCCGGCGCGGATCCAGGCGCCCTCGGCGAGGGTGTGCACGAGCGCGGGCGGGACGTTCGGGTTCGCAGCGAAGTCGAAGTCCTCGATGCGTTTGGTGCGCGGGAAGCCGGCCTGCTTGACCAGGCGAGCCTTGCGGCGCACCTCGCGGTCCTCGCACTCGATGAACAGCAGCTCGGACAGGAAGCTCTTGTAGCTGGCCTGTTGGCGGGCCGCGGCAGCGGCTTGGTCACCGAACCGGTCGCGGATGGTGGGCAGCCGCAGGATCCGGCATGCCTGCTCGATCGCGGCGTCGGCGGCTTCCTCGGTGATCTGATCCCGGCCGCGGGCGGTGGTGCGGGTCATGACGCGTTCCCCTTCCTGGGAGTGTCACTGAGCAGCTGGTCATAGGCCTCGACCGACGGCACGGGGCGGGAGTCCGGCGGCAGCTCGCCGCTGCGGCGACGTTCGGGCAGCGAGACGACCTTGCTGCGGCTGCGCTGCGGACGCAGCTCACCGGCCGCGGCGTCGGTGGCGTCTCCGGCTGCGGCGGCGTGCTTACGGGACTCGATCGCGACCACGTCCGGCGAGACCGATCCGGCCTCGAGCGTGGCGCGGATCCCGGCGATCACATGCGCATGGGCATCCGCCGGTGCAGCAGCAGGACCTCGATCAGCAGCCTCGTGCCGGCCTGGTCACCGTGTTTGGCGCGGGCAGCGGCCCAGAACGCGTCGTGGGTGGCGGTGAACCAGCCCTTCTGCCGTGCGTGGACCAGCGCCTTCGCGCCACGTAGCGCGCCCGGTTTGCCGGCCAGGCCTCCAGGTAGTGATCGAGCACCAGGTGTTGCCCACCCTTGGTGGTCAGCCGTGGATGCCGGGCGACCTCGCTCGATCCGTGCAGCACTACCAGTTCTTCCGCGCCGAGCTTCGCCCGGACCGTCTGCTCGATCAGCCGGGCGGGGACTGAGTAGAGCGCCTGCCGGACGGTGATCCGCGCGTAGCGGTCCACCCGCGGTGTCGTGGTCAGCGCGATGTCGAACTCGTCCACCGGCAACGCCGCCAAAAGCGGCGCCTCGAGCGCGAAGTCCTGCCCATCGTGGTCACCCGCTGGTCGATGCGGCGGGCGTCCTCGGCCCGGTCCGCCGCGGCGAGCCTGTCGTTGATCCCGGCCAGCCCGGAGATGTCGGCGATCTTCGGGACTGGTACGAACCAGCGACGCCGGAACCGGCCGCCTTCGCCCTCGACGCCGCCCTTCTCGTGCGCGCCTTCTTTGCCTGGCATGCAATAGAAGCTGGTGATTCCGTAGGCGGACTTGAATAGGACCCAGCGGCCGGTCTCCACCCGTGACCGTCCAAAGCAGACTCGCCGGACCGCGGAGGAGAGGTTGTCGTAACGGATCTCCCCGGCCGGGACGCCGCCAAGTTCGGTGAACGCGGCGACGTGACCGGCGAAGAACGCCTCCTGACCCTGCGAGGAACAGACGCGGTGAATTGCCTTGCCGGAGAACGACATTCGCAACGTGAAAAGGAAACATTTGGTGTCGAAGTCAACCTCGGCGTCCTGCCCCAGAAGATGGGTCTGCGGGACGAACCCCTCGACGACGCCCGCACGGTTGCGGGCTTCCAACTCGATCTGCGGGCGGCGGGCCGCGACGTACTTCGAGACCGTGCGATACGCGATCGTCGCATCGTGCTCGTCGACCAGCCGCTCCCAGATCCGGTGCGCGGTATGCCGCTGCTTACGCGGTGCATCCAGATCCGCCCGCAGCATCTCGTCCATCGCCCCGCGCAGCGGACCTGTCACCGGCGACGACCGGACAGGCATCTTCCGCGGCGGCGGCACCGCCGAGCCGAGCGCCTGACGCACCGTCCGGCGATGCACCCCATGCCGCTCAGCCAACGCCCGGACCGACAACCCCTCCACCCGGGCATCCCGCCGGATCAGCGCGAACAACTCCACCCTGGACACCATCCCGGCTCCCACGCGGACGGCCCCTCACCGGCACTGTCCATCTAAGACCCTTAACTCGACCCACCGACTCGCACACTACGAGCAGGAATTCGCCCGATCGGTGGGGCCCGTTGACGGTGCTAAACCGGGGCCAAATCACACTGCCACGGCCACCGATTCCCACCACTCGTGTCCACAATGTCCTTTGATGATCCGGAGTTCGGGGAACCGCCGGGCGACGCCGTCGAGGTGGCTGGGCTGCGCGTTGTTCGCGTGCAGGGTTGGGACGCTTGGCCCGGTGTGGAACAACACGGGGAGCCCGCGTGCCGAGCAGAACTCGTAGAGCTGGTCGACGATCGCATCGGTGGGCAAGAACCCCATCGGCGGGTAGAGCTTCAGACCGCGGGCGCCGCGGTCGGCAGCAGCGGCAAGCAGTTCCAACGCGTCGTCGCGGCAGGGTCGACCCCGGCGAAGGTCATGAGCCTGCCGCCGGATCCCTCTGCCGCCACGACACGAGGAAGTCCGCTGACCGGCGCGTACGTGCCGGTCAGCGGACTTCCGTCAACGTCCGGCGGACAGCACTTGGACCTGCGACCCCTTAACCCTGTACCGCTCGAAAGTCGTCGCGCCTGGCGGCGGACTTCCTCCACATCGACACCGCGCTCGGCAAGCGCCTCTACGCCCTGGTGTTCCTCGAACACGGCACACGGCGGCTACACATCGCTGGCGTCACCACCCGACCCAGGACTGGACCACACAACAGGCCCGCAACCTCACCATCGATCTCGGTAGAGGGCTGAACGCGCTCCGCTTCCTGCTCCGCGACCGCGACCGCGACAGGAAGTATTCGGCGCCTTCGGCTGCCGTTCTCCAGGCTGAGAACATAGACATCCTCACCAGCGCACCCCAAGCGCCGCGGATGAACGCACACTGCGAACGGGTCATCAGAACCCTCCGCAACGAGGTCTGCGATCACATCCTGATCCTCAACGAGGCACACGCTCGACTGATCCTCGCCGAGTACCAGCGGCACTACAACCAGCATCGGCCCCACCGAGCCCGACAACGACGACCACCCGAATTTCATCACCAGCACGAGCGAGCGCACGAAGCCAACGCCCGCACGTTGCTACGCACCCACGTCCTCGATGGACTTATCGACGAATACCGGTATGCGGCTCGACATGCAGCGATGACTTTTCGAGCGGTACAGGTCTCAGCCAGTCAGGCTCGAGTCGGTCGTGTTGGCGCCGATACGACAGTTGCGGCAGCGGCGGCGCCAGGATGCGTCAGTGGTGTAACGCGTCATCCAAGACGGAGGCGATGTCTGGGTGCCAGCTCTCGAAACCCGCTTCGGTCAGGCGGGTAGGGACGACCCTCAAGCTGCCCAGGACCTCGGGAGCCACTTGACCCATGGCTACCCGAAGCGCTCCAGTAGGCACACGCAGCAACGCTTGCTTGCCGATCGCACTCGCTAGCGCGTGGGTGAATGCCCGGCTTCGGATCGGGTTGGGCACGGCGATGTTGTAAGGCCCTTCAGCTCCTGGACGGGCCATGAGAAACCGGATCGCGCGGACCGCGTCGGCGAGTGATACGTAGCTCCAGAACTCGCTCCCGCTACCCAAGGTGGCCCCCAGCCCCACTCGGAACATGGGCAGCAGCCTGGGCAGGAATCCACCGCAACGGGAGACCACCAGGCCAAGTCGCAAGTGACATACGGCGATTCCCGCAGCGCTCGCCGGGCTGGTCGCCTCCTCCCAGGCGCGTGTGACCGTGGGAAGGAAACCGTCCGCCACACCACTCGCGGACTCGCCCAGCACCTCGTCACCACGATCGACGCCGTAAAACCGAATACCGGAAGCCGAGATCATCACCCGAGGTGGTCGATGTGCTGCCGCTGCCGCGACCGCAAGCGTGTGAGCACTATCGATCCGGCTGCGCAGTAACAGGGACTTGTATCCTCGTGTCCAGCGCTGCCCACCCAGAGGTGCACCGGCCAGATTGACGATGCCCTCGGCTCCCGCGACCCAGGCCGAACTGGGCTCGGCAACTGGGTCCCACCGCACTTCATCCGGCGACGCCGGCTCCCGCCATGACCACGAGCATCACGCCACCATCCCCGCGCTAGCGGCCAACGCGACGACGAACGCGGTGCTGACCAGCCCCAACATGATCCACGCCTGCCACCGCAGCCGCCGGCGAAACCACGCCAACTCGTTGGCGGAGGCGAAGACCCGTGCAGGCCAATGCCGCCACGAAACGTTGCAGAACACCGTCCCGGCAGCCGCGTACAGCACGGCGACGGCACCGTAGGCGACCACCCGCTGCGGCACGAGAGCGGCAAGGCCGGAGGTGCTCAGCAGGAGGGTGCAGATCACGCCCGCTACCGGCCACCGGTTCCCGCTCGCCAACTCAAGCAGGAAATCCTCACGCTGATGCTCGTCGGGAAAGAACCGCGCCACCCGCGGCTGAACCACCACGAGGCTGTACACCATCGATCCCAGCCACACAGCGGCGAGGGTCAGATGAACCAGAACAAGGATCGCGGCTAATACTCCAGCCGTAGATCGTGATCTGCCGATTGTGGCTAGTCCTAGGGCCTCGGTCAGGGCGCTTGAGGATCCGGTTTCAGGGGCGAGTGCTTTAGCGAAGTGAGTGACGCTGGTAGCGCGATTCGGGTGGCCCGAAGGTCAGTTCGTTCTTGTCGAGGGCGTTGGCGATGGTCAGTTGGCTGTGGGGGAAGTGGAAGCTGACAGCGACTGTTCCCTGGGCGATGTCGCGCCCGGTCCATTCGAGGAGCTCGACGTCCTGAAGGACCTGGCCGTAGAGGGCGTGCAGCTCAACGTGCATGTCGTGGCGCCACTGGAGATCGAAGTCGGGCCACAGGACCGGCTGGTGGGGATCGATCGTGTTCCAGGTGATCGAGAGGTCATCGAACTTTTGGTGGTTGATCTCAACCTGTTCTCCGGTGAAGTCGAGCAAGACCGGGCAGTCGGAGAACCACTCGTTGTCCTGAACGTCCCAGATCAGCCAGGCATCGGTCAGCGGGCGGCCGATGAGCGCACGCAGGTGCCGGCCGTGGGCCGCCACGACGGCGGAGCGACCGTTCAGCCAATGAGGCCGGTAGCCTTCGATCCCGAAGTTGAACACGTCAGGATCCTCTCAGAATGAGACGTCACGCGACTTCGGCAAGGCTCTGGGGTTGGCCCGGGAACTGGTGCGGCCACCGGTGATCATCGGTGTGTGAAGACAGAAGATCAGGCGGTGGCCGCAGGCCCCAGCATAAGCCCCGCGCAGTGGCGGGCGATGTTCGATGAGCTGACCGGACGGATCGCGGGCCGGTTCGCCCGGATCGAACCCCGTCGCCGGGCAGAAAAACTGCTACTGGGCTTGGTTTCTGAGCTGCCACGGAAGAACTGTTGGACCATCGCCGAGCACGTTGGCGACGTGACTCCGGACGGCCTGCAGCACCTGCTCGCGCGAGCGGTCTGGGACGCTGACGTGGTGCGCGATGACCTGCGTGCCTACGTCCTCGACCACCTCGGCGCGCAGAACGCGATCCTCGTGATCGACGAGACCGGGGATCTGAAGAAGGGCACCCGAACCGTCGGAGTGCAGCGTCAATACACCGGAACCGCCGGTCGGATCGAGAACTCCCAGGTTGCGGTCTACCTGACCTACGCCACCAGCGCGGGACACGCCTTCCTCGACCGAGCCCTGTATCTGCCGAAATCCTGGACCGACGACGCCGAACGCTGTGCTGCAGCCGGGATCGACGAGAACGTGCAGTTCGCGACCAAGCCCGCACTGGCCACCACGATGATCACTCGCGCACTCGACGCCGGCGTCGACGCCCCGTGGGTGACCGGCGACGAGGTTTACGGCGCCGACCCTCGCCTGCGCACGGCACTCGAGGCTCGGGGTGTCGGCTATGTGCTGGCCATGGGACGCGACTGCCGCGTCACCACCGCTGCCGGGAAGTTCCGCCCCGACGAACTCGCCACACGCCTGCCCAAGCGCCTCTGGCAGCGACTATCGGCCGGAGCCGGAGCGAAAGGACACCGGTACTACGACTGGGCGCTGGTCGACATCGACCCCGAGCCGGCGGGGCATCGGTGGCTGCTCATCCGCCGCAATCGCAGCACGCAAGAACTGGCCTTCTACCGCTGCTACGCCCCCAGCCCGGCGTCGCTACCGACCCTGGTCCGTGTCGCCGGAACCCGTTGGTGCGTCGAGGAATCGTTCCAGGCCAGCAAAGGACTCACCGGCCTTGACCAGCACCAAGTTCGCCGCTGGGACTCCTGGCACCGCTGGACCGTTCTAGCCATGCTCGCGTTCGCGTTCCTCGCCGCCGTCGCCGCGACCGAGCGCGCCCACAATCCGGCACCAATAGGCTGGATTTCCTTGACCTGCAACGAAATCCAGCACCTGTTCGCCACGATCGTCGTCACACCGGCCCGCAACACCGCGCACCGGTTGCGCTGCACGAACTGGCGCAGACGCCGCCAATACCAAGCCCGACAAGCCCACTACCAGCGACAATCCACTTACCAATCATGACCGTCACGATCTACGGCTGGAGTACTAACGCTCCCACGGAGGTGGACATTCTTGAACGCTAATCATTCGTCCGATCTCGCGTAGCCGGTTGACCCAGACTGAAGTATCCCGGTGGCACCGAAGTGGTCACGGACCCGCCGCATCAGGAAGAGTGTTCTTCGGCCCGGGCGGGCGAGCGGCACAAGTCGGTGCCGGTTTCGATCGGGGCGCTTCGCACGCCATCCGACGTTGACCGCCGGCCGCCGTCGGCACTCCTGCCAGCGAGTGCATCGCCGTCACCAGCCGAGCACTACTCGGATAGCGCAGTGCTTCGGGCGTGGCTCGCGGCGGCGTAACGGGGGCGCCATCCAACTGTGGTCGGTGGCTGGATATGACGCAGGCTCGGTTCAGCCAGACCGGAACGCGGCGACGAGTTCAAAATGTTTAATCTGGGATTAGCGGTAATAAACCGAGTTCACCCCGTTACCAATTGGCAATGAAATGTGATCGGGATCACGATATTGCTGGTTGCAGTGGGTTATTGACCACCATATTGTCCCATTCGTGAACAAATTACTCAGGGCGGCCGCGATCGCCTCGACCCTTGCAATCGGTACATTCGCAGGAGTCAGCGCCGCTGCCGCCGCCCCGAACTTGACGACCACCGCGACCGTCGCTTCTGCGCAGGCGACCGGGCTGCCCGACAACACCTGGTGGGGTGTGCCGAACGGCGCAACCGAAGCCGGGTACAACCTCTACGTTCCCGGTTACCAGTTCGGCTGCAATGGCGATCAGCGCCACAAGGGCCTCGACATCTCAGCGCCCACCGGAACCAACATCCACGCTTGGGGATCGGGCCAGGTCGTAGGCACCGGTTATGACGACGGTGGATATCACCGCTGGATCCAGGTCTACTTCCCGTCGATCGACATGACGATGACCCTGGGCCACCTGCTGGACGGTTCCCAGCTGCCGGTTGGCCGCACCTTCGAAGAAGGTGATGTGTGGGCGCAGGTCGGGACGACGGCGGACGGACTCACCTTCTCGCACGTCCATTACCGCGCGTCGCACGGCAACTGGGGCGCCTCGCCCATCGGCCCCTGCGACGATGTGGACCCGTTCGTGGTGTGGTCCTCTTTGGGCTTGCCCGCCTGATCCACATCTCCCAGTGCGCCGCCAGGCGTGTGCCGCTGCCGGCGACGATCAGCAGCTCCGAAGTGGACCTGGAGTCCCTGTTCTCTCCTGCGCCCCCCGGAGCAATTCGTCATCGCGGCCGGCTTGTTCTTGCAGTCCGTTCTTTTCGAAAGGTGACGACGTGGTGAACCGGAAAAATTCATTCAGGACAATTGTCGGCGCTGTCGCGCCGGTGTTCATGGGCGCAACGTTCATGTTGGGGAGTGCGACGCCGGCTTCGGCCGCGGACGACTACGCACTGCCGTATCCCGCTGGTGAGTCGTACGTGGTGACCCAGGGGCCGGAGGGCACCTACTCGCACGTTGGCCCGTACAACGAGTACGCCTGGGACTTCGGTCTTCCCGCCAACTACGAGGTGTCAGCTGCCCAGGGTGGGACCATCCTCGCGTCGGACTGGTCGCCGTACTGGCAGAACGGCATCGAGGTCATCATCCAGCACCCGAACGGCCAGTGCACCCACTACGCGCACCTCAACAAGGCGATCTACAACACCGGCGACCAGGTTCCGCAGGGGCGGGTCATCGGCTTGTCGGGGAGCACTGGAGCGTCGTCTGCTCCACACCTGCACTTCCAGGTGATCGACTGCAACACCCGCGTAGGCATTCCCGCCATGTTGCAGGGGCAGACGCCCGGCACCGGTACGTCGCCGGTGAGCGTGAACCCCCGATCTTGACCCTGAACGCGGACGCGATCCTGTTGCACCTCCTTGCGGCCCAACAGGGTCGGAACTGAACGAGCACGCAACGGCGGGGGTTGACCTCGAACGAGGTCAACCCCCGTCTGGCGCGTGGAGGCGTCAATCGGAAGGTCGACGCAGGCTCGTCGAGCGGCGCTGTCCTTTTCGGGCCGGGTGCATGGAATTGCCTGTCCTGGTCGAGAATGCGGTCATCCGGTTCGACCTGGGCGAACGGATCTTCATTCGCGCGCGTAGACCTCCGTACCGCCGACGTAGGTGGCCCGGACTGCGATCTTCGAGATCTGGTCGTGGGGCACCTCGAGCGGATCGTCTTCGAGCACCACGAAATCGGCGAGCTGACCGACGATCAGCGAGCCCTTCAGCCCTTCCTCACCGGTGCTGGCCGCTGATCCAGTTGTGTAGACCGACAACGCCTCGGCCGGAGAGACCCGCTGCCCCGCACCGACAACCGACCCATCCCAGCCGGTCCGCGTGACCATGCTCTGCACCGCCAGGAGGGGTTCCACCGGACCACACGGATAGTCGGACGAACCGGCGACGGTGATGCCGGCGTCCAGAAAAGAGCGGTGGGCGAACATCCGCTCCACCCGGGCCTCGCCGTACCAATCGATCAAGCGCCCGCCATGCTGGTGAACGTAGTTGCCGAACGGCACAGCGATCGCGGACAGAGCTCGGATCCGGCCGAGGATATCGTCGTCCACCAGACTGCAGTGCTCGATGCGGTGCCGCAGGCCAGGTTTCGGCATTTCCCGGTGGGCGCGTTCAAGTTCGTCGAGCACGAGCCGGATTGCCCTGTCTCCGTTGGCGTGGACGCAGACCCGGTTGCCATCGCCGTGCACCGCCCGGACGATGTCGGCGAGTTCCTCCCGCGTGAGCACCTGGATGCCGTGGTCGCCGGTGCTGTGGTGCGGCTCGTCGAGCAGGCACGTCCGGCCGCCGACCGCGCCATCGGCGAAGGTCTTGACGCCGACGAAACGAAGCCCGGCGTCCCCGAAGCCCGAACGAAGGCCGAGCCGGCGCAAGGTGTCGTAGTGCTCGGCGGCCAGGAGGAACCCGACCCTCATCGTCAGCAGCCCCTGCTCCCGCGCCGCGGCGAAGAGGCGGATGTCGTCTGGCCCCACGAGTGCGTCGCACACCGATGTCACGCCGGCCGCGTGCCAGCGGCGCACCACGCGTCCAAGCGCCTCTACGCGGTCGTCGAACCGAGACTGCGGTACGACTGGGCCTCCCGCCGCATTGACGTGACCGTAGGCGAAGTCGGTCAACGCGCGTTCGTAGAGGACGCCATCGAGCCGCCCGGTCGCGTCCCGGCCGTACTCGCCACCACTCGGAGGTAGCGACTCATCGGTGATGCCGCCTGCGGCCAGCGCTGCCGAGTTGACCACACCCCAGTGACAGGCGACGTGCAGCACGATCGCCGGGACAGCGCCCGTGACCGCGTCCAGGTCCCAACGGGTAAGTCGGCGCCCCTCGGCCATCCGCGCATCGTCGTAGCCGAAGGCGCGGACCCAGCCGTCCACCGGTTCGCGCCCTGCAGCGGCTCCGACCTTCGCGGTCAGCTCCGCGAGGGAGGACACCTCCGCTGGGGACACGTCGATCTGGAGCTCGCTGTCGGCGGCCATCGACAGGTGCACGTGCGCGTCGTTGAAGCCAGGGGTGACAACTGCGTCGCCCAGGTCCACGAGCCGCGCGAGGGGCAGCGACCGCCGAAGGTCGTCCGCATCGCCCACCGCAACGATTCTGTCCCCGAGCACCGCGACCGCGTCAGCGGATGGCGAGGACGGCGTGATGACCCGACGCGCACGGAAGATGCGCGGCTCGGCTGACGAATGCATGCGATTCCTTCCAGGTTTTCGATGCTGAGAAAGCTGGGACCGCGCCTGTCGGCGTGTTGACGTCCACTGTGGCGCGTTGGGGTTCGCCCGGGGCGAATGTCGCCCCGAGTCTCATGCGGGCGCATCGCTGGCGCGAAGGTCCGAGTTGTCCGGCAGATCCGCAACGCCTTGGGACTTCGCTGTCCTGCGGCCCAGCGCGGCCACGCACACCAAGGTCAAGACGATCAGCCCGACGTGGTAGGCGACGACCAGGCCGATTCCGCCGCTGGAGAGCAGGGACTGTGCGATGAGCGGGACCGAGCCGCCGATCACCGTTGCGGAAAGCTGGTAGGCCAACGAGATTCCGGTGTACCGGATCCTGGCGGGGAACGCGTGTGTGAGGAAGCCGGCGAGGACGGCGAAGTAGGCCGGCGCGACGATGTTGATGAGGACGATGCCGAGGACGATCTTGCTCCCGTCGCCCGTGCTGACGAGCAGGTAGAAGACCGGGGTGAGGAGGGCGCTCGCCACCAGGGCCACGATCATGAACCGCGTGGCGCCGACGCGGTGCGCGATCAGCGCTGCCACCGGTTGCGCGCAGAACTGGACGACGGTGCCCACCAGCAGGGCCGAGAGGATCATCTCCCGGGTCACGCCGAGCTCGGTCGTGGTCCAAGCGATCATGAACGCGTTCAGGAAGTACGCTGCGCCGATCCCGATGGCCGATGCCCCGATTCCCAACAGGACTGCAGCCGGGGCCGTCCGCAGCACTTCTGCCGCCGGCGCCTTGACGATCTCGCCGCGTCGCTTGGCCGCCAAGAACTCCGGCGACTCAGCCACGGTCAGCCTGATGACCAAGCCCACGATCAGCAAGACAGCAGACACGAGGAACGGAACACGCCACCCCCAGGCGGCGAAGTCCTCAGCCGACAGCCGGCTCACGCCCAGGAAGACCAGGGTCGCCAGCAGGCCACCCGCCGGCGAGCCCTGCTGGGCGAAGGCACCGAAGAGGATTCGACGGCTCGGTGGCGCGTGCTCAGCCGCGATCAGCACAGCTCCTCCCCATTCACCGCCAAGCGCCAGGCCCTGCACCAATCGGAGCAGGATGAGGAGGGCCGGGGCAGCCATCCCGATCGAGGCATAGCTGGGCACCAGACCGATGGCGGTACTGGAGACGCCCATGAGGACCAGTGTGGTGACGAGCGTCTTCTTGCGGCCGATCCGATCGCCGAGATGACCGAAGACCACACCTCCCAGCGGCCGGGCGAGGAAACCCGTCCAGAAGGTCGCGAAGGACGCGAGCAGACCGGCTACCGGTGACGCCGTGGGAAAGAAGACCTCCCCGAAGACGAGCGCCGCGGCGGTTCCGAAGATGAAGAAGTCGTACCACTCGATCGCGGTGCCGATGAACGATCCGAGGCCCGCCCGGCGGGCTGCGCGGAGATCAGAAGAACTGGACATGCCGTCTCCTCGACGACGGGAGCGTTGAGGCTCGGTGGCCGGAACGGGATCTGATTCTGAGCGCATGTGGCATATGCCGTCTAATGCCCGTTAACATCGCTGCCCATACCTCGGAGGCATGGTGGAGATCAGAGTTCTGCGTTACTTCCTGGCAGTGGTCGACCAAGGCTCGATCACGGCGGCCGCACGCGATGTCCGAATCGCACAGCCCTCGCTCTCCCGCCAACTGCGCAACCTCGAGCGCAGCCTGGGAGTGGAACTCTTCGCGCGCACGCCAGGGCCGCGAAAGCTCACCTTCGCCGGGGAGCGCTTCCTGCCCCTCGCCCGTGACCTGGTGGCCCGGGCCGACCGCACGCTGGGCGCGGTCAGGACCATGACCCAAGGGCATGGCATGCCGTTGATCGTCGCCGCACCCCCGACCACGATCGCCGACTTTCTGGCGCCCTACCTCGCCGACCGAGGCGCCGCCTCTTCAATTCGCGACATCCTCGAACGCGACGCGCGCAGCGTGTACGACGTCGTTGCGCGCGGAGATGCCGACCTCGGCATCGCGCCCATCCCGCCACCCGGATCGATGGAATCCCGCGTCGTGGGTCATGCCCCCGTGCTCGCGCTGGTGCCACCAACCCACCCGCTGGCGCGAATCGGCGAAGTCGAGCTGACCGAGCTCGTCCAGGAGCAACTGATCCTGATGCATCCCGTCAACGCGGGTCGGCTGGCGCTCGACGCGGCTGCCGCACGCGAGGGTTTGGTCTACAACGAGCCGCGAGTGGTCTCGACAACCGTCGTGGCCCGTGCCTTGGCAGCCTCGGGCCACGGGATCGCAGTGCTCACCGACAGGCCGATGTTCGGACTCACCCCGGTCGCCATCCGGGCAGGCGAGAGCCTGCTCTCCGTGACCCTGTACGCCGGCTGGGACAGATCCCACTGGGCCGGCGCACAGGTAGCCGCGCTCGTCGACTCGATCTCCCGGTTCCACCGAGAAGTGCTCGCACGCATCCGTCTCTTCGAGAGCGCACCAGGCGACTGCTCGGAGTAACAGCCCGAGGTTGCCGCTACCGCGAGCCCCCCATGGCGTGCCCGCCGCCCTGCGGGCGATTCCGCGCCACCCGGTAGACCGCAAGCACAACCTTGCGGCGGCCAGGAGGCTGGCCAACACCCCTCACCTCGCGGATCAGCTGCGTCCTTTGGGGCAGCCGGATCCGGTGTGGTGCTTGTGGCGCGGAGGAGGTGCGTGGGCACAATCCACTTCGTTCAAACGGTGTCGGCGGAACAATGACACCTCGCGGCGGGTGCCTGATGGTGGTCTGCAACACGCACGTGGCCGAATGCACATGCGACGTTCGCGACCGGTCTGGAACCGACTTGGCGGCAGTGCTGCCGCATGAACGGAGCTTCCTCAGATGAGTCAGCCACCCACCGAGGAATACCGCCGCGCGCTCAGCAGCCGGCACATCAACATGATCGCCCTGGGAGGCGCGATCGGGGTCGGATTGTTCCTGGGTTCAGGCAAGGCCCTGCACCAGGTAGGCCCCGGCCTCATCGTGATCTACGCGATCGCGGGCCTGATGATCTTCTTCGTGATGCGCGCGCTGGGCGAACTGCTGATGTACCGGCCCGTCAGCGGCTCCTTCGCGGAGTACGCCGGGGAATTCGTCGGACCCTGGGCCCGGTTCGCCACCGGCTGGGGGTACTGGCTGGTGTGGATCGTGACCGGCATGGCCGAGATCACCGCCGTCGGCAAGTACTTCCAGTTCTGGTTCCCCCACGTTCCACAATGGATTCCAGCACTCGTCGCGCTGTTCGTCCTCACCGGCGTCAACCTGATCGCAGTACGGCTCTTCGGCGAGTTCGAGTTCTGGTTCGCCCTCATCAAGGTGCTGGCCATCATCGCGCTGATCGTGCTCGCCGCGGCGATCCTGGTGTTCGGCTTCAGCGACCTCGGCAACTCGGCGACGGTGAACAACATCTGGTCACACGGCGGACTCTTCCCCAACGGCCCGACCGCCGCGCTGCTGTCGTTCCAGATCGTCATGTTCGCCTTCGTCGGCGTGGAAATGGTCGGCCAGACCGCGAGCGAGAGCACAAACCCCGAGAAAGTGCTACACGCGCGATCAACTCCGTCATGTGGCGAATCCTGATCTTCTACGTCGGCGCCCTCACAGCGCTGACCGTGCTGGTGCCATGGAACCAATTCCCAGCCAACGGCAGCCCTTTCGTCCACGCCTTCAGCTTGATCGGCATCCCAGCCGCGGCCGGCGTGGTGAACTTCGTGGTGACCACCGCGGCGCTGTCGTCCTGCAACAGCGGCATCTACTCCACCGGGCGAATGCTGCGCACCCTGTCGCAGGACGGGCAGGCACCACGCAGGACCGGCCGCCTCAACGCCCGCGCCGTGCCATCCCGCGCCATCGCGGTCACGTTCGTCGCGATGCTACTGGGCGTCCTGATCAACTACCTGGCCCCGGAGGAGGCCTTCACCTACATCACCAGCGCGAGCACCATCGGCGCCATCTTCACCTGGGGCATGATCATCCTCGCCCATCTCGGGTTCCGCCGGAAGGTGGCCGCGGGTGAGATCCAGGCGGGGAAGTTCCGGATGCCCTTCGCCCCGTACTCCAACTACCTCGTGCTCACCTTCCTCGCGCTCGTCGTGATGCTGCTGGCGTTCGACCCGGACACCCGGATCGCGCTATACCTCACCCCGGCCCTGGCCGCCGCGATCACGGTCGGCTACCTCGCGGTACGACGCCACCGACCGATCACCCCGCCGACCGCTCCCGCCGAACACCCCCTGCCCTGACAACCATTTGCGGCTGGTGCGTGCGCTGCCCCCCGTCCCAGCGCACGCACCAGCTCCCTGCGCACAGCTACCGGCGAGCCCGTGTTGACCAGCAGAAATAGCGATCAAGAGAACTACCGCGCCAAAGGCAGCCCTCGCATCGCCCTGACCTGCGTAAATGGAGAATCCGCAGGTCAGGGCAATCCCGTTGCGGACTGTTCAGCACTCATCGGCGAGGGTGCGTCCGTATTTGAACCTTCGCCGACGAAAACCTAAACCAGGTAAGGGAACCCGGCCCACCGACCGGTCAGTACTGTGCAGACTCCGTACCTTAGACGTCCTGGGATCTGCTCAGCTCAGGGGAGACGTTCTTTCGTGGACGAGGCTCCCGGCTTGGTGCGATTGTCATCCAGTACACGTGGTTGGCGCGGCCCACATCGACGACCTCGCAGGACAGCTGGTAGATTGCCCAGCGTTCCAAGAGCTTGAGGTCCTTCACAACAGATCGGTAACTCAAGCCTTCCGAGTTGATCCGGAATTGCCCCCAGGTGCCTTTTTCCTTCGGCAGCACACCGCTTGCCCTGATCCTCTGCTCAACGAATTCCGCTCGCCCACGCACGGACCGAGGAACCACCTCGGAAACAGCGCCGACATCTACTGCCCACGCATCGACACCGCGCATTTCGCCGACAGACTCAAGAACCGCTTTCTGCTGGTCGTCGAGATTTGCGATCTTATTTGCCAGCCGAGGCAGCGCGACGAGCCTGACAGCACCGGATTCGGGCGCAAATTCCAGCGGGAGATCCACATGGGCCCCGTACAGAGTGCTACCCAGCCGAGTTTTCTTCGCGATGCACTCGAGCGCTTCCAGCCCTTTGGAGTAGAGCCACCCAAACACGACTCGGGGATCGGTTTCTTCGGCCACCTTCGGCGGCACGTGAACCGAACACCAGTAGCCCCATTCTCCACTCATCACATAACCATCCGGGCCAATGAAGTCCTCGTGCCTCACCTTCCAGGGAAATTGAAGAGAAATGGTGACATCGCGCCTGCCGTAGTGTTCTCCCAGCCAGGAATTCAGGTCCACAGTGGCATTAAGCGCCCGAGATACAGCGTCCAGAGCGGGAACAGCGAAGGAGTCGGACATCCGCCCGGCCCACCATATATCTGCCCACTCAGGACCTTTCGGATCATCAGGGGCCCCGATAATGAGGCTGATTTCGCTCGGCTCGTTCATCGGCAACTCTTTCGTTGACCAGGTGGGCACACCCCATAGATCCGCTTGTAGCGATGATCCGCGCGTGCTCCCACATTCTAGACTGCCACTTGGCCGAAAAAGGCCCATACATCCGGTACTTGCACACGGATCGCATAGCGCGACTACAAATCTTCAAAGAGATTTCCGTTAAGGCCGAACGCCTTCTTCAGCTCTCGCACGGTTGTTCTGGCTGCGGGTGGGACGCCACTGCCCTGGAGCCAGCCGATCGCGCCCAGACGCACCGGCCGGTCAGCGGCCTGCTCCAACGCCAGCGACGCCTTTTTGCCCTCGATCTCCGCAGCCACCACGGCCGGATCGTTAGCCCTGCCCGCCACCGACGGGTGCAGCACATGCTGCTGCGCCTGTGCCCGCGCCGAGCGCTGACCAGGCACAAGCGTGGTGTCCACCGGCTGCCACTGCCCCGCCGCGTCCTTGACGTTCAGCGGCACCGTGGACTGCCGCACCGTCCGGGTGCCGTCCGGGTTCGCCCACTCCTCGACGAACATCGACCGCGATACCAGCTTTGAGCGCACCGGATCGAACCGCGACCCCGCATACCCGGCCCGGGCCGTCAACGACGCGAAGTCAGCATCTGTGCGGCCAGGCGAGGTCCGCTCGGGCGTCGATTGGCCCGGCAGCAGTGGATTCTCACGCGGGTCGCGCTGCTTGGGCTCGGCCGCCGATGCGACCGCAGGCGGTACCACGACCTCGACGATCGAGACACCGACCACGAACACCAGAAGACCGGCAAGCCAACGAGAAAAGTACCGGCGGACACAAGAGCGCGCGTCAGCACCGGGACGAGCAGGGACCATTCCGAAACTCCTCGAAGAATCGGTGCAGGCCCCACAGCCCGCGCCAAGAAAGCGCTCAAATCTTCACCAGCCAACCATCAGAACACCAATACGACAAACGGGTGATAGCTGACAGCAACGACGCCGGTGCGATACGTAATGGCCATCGTGGACGGCCACGCATGTGACGAAAGCGAAATCTCTGCGAGACAGGGTTTTTCGAGTAACGCCCGATGCGGCCTCATCGATAGAGGCCGCGACATCCCAGTTTTCCGGTGGTCACTGTGCCGCCGATGACAAGCGCATACCTGGCCGCCGCTGACCAGGAGCAGAACGGGCCAGGCCGTGCGTTCGCTCATTCGCAGGTCCCGCACATCCACGCCACCGTCACCGGAACCACCGGCGATGGCCGCGCCGTCGATCCTGGACGAGTACGTGACCAGCGCGCCCTCACCGCAGAACGCCGTCGACGTGTTCGCCGGCGAGTGGTCTTCCCAGCTGCCCGCGCCGCTCCAGCACGTCCAGGCGGGCCCCCTTCCACTGTTCGACGACGCCCGCGTCTCCTGGGCCATCGAGTGCTTCGGTGGTGTGGCAGGCAGTCGCGTGCTCGAAATCGGACCGCTCGAAGGTGGGCACACCTACCACTCCACACCGCCGGTGCCGACATCGTCGCTGTCGAGGCGCAGGGCCGCGCCTACCTGAAATGCCTCATCGCCAAGGAACTGCTCGGCATGCCCCGGGCCTGGTTCCTGCTGGGTGACTTCACGCCCTACCTCCGCGACACCGACCAGCGCTTCGACATCTGCTTCGCCAGCGGCGTGCTCTACCACATGCGCAACCCCGTCGAAACCATCGCGCTCACCGCGAAAATCGCCACCAAGCTCTTCCTGTGGACCCACGTCTACGACGAAGACGTCATCACCCGCAGTGAACTGCTCGCACCACGCTTCCCCAGCCACGAACCGGCCACCCACCAGGGCTTCACACACACCCTGCACCGTTTCGAATAAGCAGAAGCCCTGCACCGCAACGGGTTCTGCGGCGGCAGCGCCCCCTTCAGCAACTGGCTCACCCGTGCCGACCTGCTCGCCGCCCTCGAACACTTCGCTTGGACCGTCACCAACATCGGCTTCGACACCCCCGACCACCCCCACGGCCCGGCACACGCCCTCACCGCCACCCGAACCGACTGAGCCATAGTGGTTCTGGGGTAGGCGCTCGCGAAGGTCAGGTCTGACGTGACAACGACAGTGCGGCACAGTAGAACAACATGCGAAGCCTTCGGTGGTATGGACTGATCTTGGTCGACAGCCCTTCTCCCGGAGGCTTCATCTCGTTGTCGCACCGACACACCGGTGCTCATCAGCCTCGTTATCTGCATCCCTCGTCCACCAACACATCTGGATCAGGGTGAAAAAGGCTCAGTTCTCCGGTTTGGCTTCTCGCAGCAACCGATCCATGATGCTCGCGACGGCGTCGGCTTCCTGATCGTGCAGGCGGCGCAGGCCTTTGATGACTCCGCGCCGGTCCTCTGCGGTACGGTTCTGGCTCATCTTGAACTGCGCGTCGATCGACTCCACCGTCATTCTGAAGGCCAGAATTCCCGGCTTTCGCGTAGCAGTGTAGGAAGGAGACAGACTCTCGTAGCGAAACGGTGCCTGATATCCCTTCTCGAGGGAATCGGTGAGCTTGGACAGGGTTTCATCCAAGCCGGACTCGGGCGTCGGATCCAGATGTCCCGTCATGTGCACTGCGCAGTAGTTCCAGGTGGGCGTGCTCGGGGAGGTTCGATAGAACCTGGGTGAGATGTAGTGGTGGGGGCCGGAAAAGATGATCGTCGCGCGCTTCCCCTGTCGGATGGATTCACATTGCGGGTTCGCGATGGCCAAGTGCCCGAGAACGACTCCGTGTCCGCCGTTTTCGGTGTTCGGATGATAGGTGAAGGCGAGGTGGCTCGCTTCCGGCTCACCTGCGGAGGAGCACGTGACCAGGATGCCGAACGGGTTGCGCGTGACGACGTCAACGATCATTTGAGCTCGTGTTTCGCGAAAATGCGGTGGCACGTACAAAGACGATCTCCCTTCCATAGTGGCCATGCAGCAGGTTCAAGTTTGCGGGCCGATGCAGTGACCGTCTAGCGAGCCGCTGCCGACCATCGTCGAGAAGCGGCCAAGCCGGCAAGTGCCGCTTCGCCTACCGGCGCAGCGGCACTTGCCAAAACTCATTTCCCGATCTACTGCTGCGGGGAAACGTGAGCCACGGCTTCGATCTCCACGAGGGCGTCAGCGATCGGGAGTGCTACCACGGCGATGCATGAACGCGCGGGAAGAATTCCCGGGAAGAACGACGAGTAGACCTCGTTGACGATCGGAAAACTCTCCATTTCGGTCAGGAATATGGTCGTCTTGACCACCTCCGACATGGAGGTCCCCGCCGCGGCCAGGATGGCGTCCAAGTTCGTCAGAATCTGAGCGGCCTGGACCGCAACGTCACCCCGGCCCACAAACCGTCCGCTGGCCGGATCGATGGACATCTGACCGCTGCACAGGACCAGGCCGTCTGCGGCGACGGCTTGGCTGTAGGGGCCGGCCGGTACCGGCGCGGCCGAGGTTGCGATGGTGACGGGGGCAAGGGTGTTGAATTCCGGCATGGTTTCCCTTCGTTTCAATTGCAAGCGTTGCCGTAGGTCGGATAGCAGGATCAGCTGGTCAGCGTTCGTCGGCACCGAGGCGTAGTGGAAATCGGGGTTGTTGCTCGATGGTTTTCGTTTCAGCGCCGTGAGCGCGCAAGAAGAACGCCGCGACTCCTCCCACGACTGCGCACAGGAGCAGGTAGATTGCCACCGCGGTACTGGACCCGAACCGCGCCAGCAGTGCGGTCGCGATGATTGGGGCAGGGCCGCCGGAAATGATGGATGCCAGTTGGGATCCGAGCGCGGCACCGCTGTACCGAACGCGCGGCGGGAAGCTCTCCGCGATGAAGGCGGCCTGGGGGCCGTACTGCATGTCGTGGGGGATCATCGACACGACGATTGCGATCACCACGAGGGCCGGGATTCTCGTGTCCAGGAGCGCGAAGTATCCGAATCCCCACACGCCTGTGGCCGCCGCTCCGATGATGTACATGCTTCGCCGTCCGATCCGGTCCGATATGTGACCGAACAGGAGGATCCAACCAACGGAAAGCACCGAGGCGACGAGCACGGCTCCGAGGACGAACCCCTGGTCCAGCAGCAGCTCGTGCACGCCGTAGGTCACCACGAAGGTCGTGAAGATGTAGAAGGGCGCCATTTCGGACGTGCGCACGAGCGCCGCGAGCAGGACCTCTCGCCAGTTGCTCCGAAGCACGCCTAGCACCGGGTTGCGTTCGGTTCGGCTGCTGCGCGAAAGACGTGAGAATTCGGGCGTCTCGTCGACCCTGAACCGCATGTAGATGATGACCGAGATCAGCACGCCGCTGATCAGGAACGGAATCCGCCAGCCCCAGCTGAGGAACGCCTCGCCGGACATGCCGGCGGACGTGCCGATCAGCGCGAGGTTGGCCAGCACGAGTCCGATGGGTGAACCGGCCTGTGCCCACGATGCGAAGAAGCCGCTGCGCCGGGCACTGCCCGATTCCATCGACAGCAGGACGGCTCCGGCCCACTGCCCGCCCAGGCCGACTCCCTGCATGAGCCGCAGGAACGTCAGGATGATCGCGCCGCCGATCCCGATCGTCTCGTAGCTCGGCACGAAGGCGACCACGAACGAGGGGATTCCCATACAGAGCGTGCTCCACATCAGGGCCGTCTTCCGGCCTACCCGGTCGCCGAGATGACCGAAGAGCACCGCGCCGATCGGCCGTGCCACGAATCCGACACCGAATATTCCGAATGCCTGGACGGTGCCGACCAACGGACTGGCGTTCGGGAAGAAGACGTGCGCGAAAACGAGGCCCGAGACCAAGCCGTAGAGGTAGTAATCATACCATTCGATCGCCACACTGAGCGTGCTCGCGAAAATTGCCCGAGAAGTTTTGCGAGAGCGGAATTTCCGCTCCCCGGATAGATCATGTTCATCTTCTCTGTTCATTATCAACCCCATTCCCCTAGGGTTGCGAGCGGATAGCCATGAACGGTACCAGCGGAGTTTCCGGCTATTCCGCTCGTTCGCGTCAGGTGTCGTCGAGAACCTGACACATGGGGGAATGCGGCGGAGTCAGGATTCCTCGAAGTACTGCGTCGGGGGCTTGCCCAGGGCCTTGCGGAACATCGCGGTGAACGCGCTGGGGCTCTCGTATCCCAGCGTCCCGGCGACGGTCGCGATCGTTTTCCCCTCCCCCAGCATCTGGACCGCCGCGAGCAGTCGGGCCTGCTGGCGCCAGCGCGCGAAGGAACAGCCGAACTCGTCCTGGAAACGGCGGGCCAGCGTTCGCTCGCTCAGGTGCGCCCACGCCGCCCACTCGCCCAGCGTCCAGTTCAGGCCGGGCTCGTCGATGATGCGCGCGCACAGGCGTTCCAGCACATCGCTTTTGGGCACCGGGAGATGCAGCGGGATGACATCTGCGGGAACGAGCTCGTGGATCAGCAACGACATGAGCTTGCCGTCGCGGCCGGACTCGTCGTAGTCGACCGGAATCCTGGCCGCGGCGCTGACCAGTTCGCGCAGCAGCGGCGAAACGGTCATCACCGTGCACGAAACCGGCAGCGACGGGTGTGCGCGGGTATCGATGTACAGCGTTCGCATGGGGACATGCCCGGAAGTGCGCATGGCGTGCGGAACACGTGGGGGCACCCAGACGGCCCGCTGGGGCGGGACGACCCACGTGCCTTCCGGCGTCGTGACCGTAATCGTGCCTCCCGTGCCGTAGACGAGCTGGCCGCGGCGGTGCGAATGCGTCGGGATGTAGTGCCGGTCCGGCAGGTCGCGCGCCATCGCCGCCACGGCACGTGGCGTGTCCTGGTAGTCCTCGCGGTCTTCGCTCTTCCCGTACATTGGCAGGCTCCCGACGACAGCTGTCCCGAACGCGCTAGACGGCCAAACCATCCGGCCATAAATTTTAACCGCAGTCTGATTCACACGGAAGGGACGAGCAGTTCATAAGTACCGCGCCCGAAATGGGGCAAAACTGGAAGGCAATCCTCGATCGAACGCTGCGCGCTCTCCTCGGCGATCAGTTGTCCAGTCGCGAAAGCAACAGGCGATCGATTCACCCAATCATTATCTGAAAGGCTTGATGGAAATGGCTGCGGCACCGAACGACGTCGAGCGAGCTTGGCTGGACGCCGAGTACAACGCGCGCGCCGGAATTCCGGACCACCAGGACATTTTCGCCCGCTGGACGCGTGACAGCGCGACGCTGCAGGACCACGAGCGCTCCCGAGCGAAGCTGGACGTGAGCTACGGGCCCGATCCGTTGCAAGCTTTCGACGTGTACCCGGCGCGTCACTCGACCGGAGCGGACCCGCTGCTCGTCTTCGTGCACGGCGGCTATTGGCAGTCGCTGGACAAATCGCAGTTCGGGTTCCTCGCCGAACCGTACATCTCGCGCGGCATTTGTTTCGCGGCTGTCAACTACCGGTTGGCACCCGATGTGGGAATGGACGAAATCGTCGAGGATGTCCGGTCGGCGGTGGGGAGCCTGTACGAGCGGGCGCCCGAGTACGGTGCAGATCCAGCCCAGCTGTACCTGTCGGGTCACTCCGCCGGCGGGCACCTCACAGCCATGTTGATGTCGACCGCATGGCCGGAGCTGGGGCTGCCGGCGGACATCATCAAGGGCGGTTGCGCGATCAGCGGACTGTACGATCTCGAACCGATTCAGAATTGCTACCTCAATGACGTGCTCGGCATGGATATCGCGACCAGTCAGCGAAACAGCCCTGTGCAGCACGCACCTTCCTCGAGCGCGCCGTTGCTCCTGACCGTCGGCGGAGACGAATCCTCGGAGTTTCACCGCCAACAGGCGGAGTTCGCCCGGATCTGGTCGACGCGCGGGCTTGCGTGCAAGGTCGTCGACCAGCCCGACGGCCACCACTTCGACGCCGTGGAACGGCTCGGCGAAGCGGACGATCCACTGTTCGGCGCCGTGTTCGAGCTGATCAGGAACGCCTGACCGGTAGAGACACCGCCGGCAGCCGCGCAGCCCTGGCCGCGCGGCTGCCGGCGGAGCTTCACACTTGGAGAACTCCGCGAACCGCTCGCGCGCGGCTGCCCCGGTCCGCGCGGTGTAGACCAGCTTGAGGGCCTTGGCGATCGAGTCCCAGTGCTGGCGACCCGCATAGCGGAAACTGTTGCGCAGCAAGTGAACAACGCAGCGTGCAGCCAGTACTTGACTCCCTCGCCGCCATCGCCGGCCCGCAAGCCGAGGATGTCGCGGCGTCCCTCACAGGTCACCGCCAAAGCGACGTAGAGCGGCCGGTTGGCGACCTGCCCATCGCGGATCTTGACGTGGATGGCGTCGATGAAGATCACCGGATACACCGGGTCCAGCGGCCGGGTTCTGCCAGTCGACCACACCCTCGACGACCGTGTCGGTGATGGTGGAGATGGTCTGCCGCGACACCTCGGCCCCATAGACCTCGGCCAGGTGCGCTGAGATCTCCCCTGTCGCCAATCCCTTGGCAGCCAAGGATCACCGGTCCGCGACGCCGCGACCCCCTCACCCGGTAGCTCGAACTCCGCCGTCTTCGCGTGGCACCATGTTCAGGCGCTGCATCAGGAAGGCGAGCCAGTGAGTCGCCTGGGTGACGCCTTCGGACCTGCTGGTGGCCGTTCCGTGCCCGACGCCATCCCAGACGCGCAGCAACACCGGTGCCGTGGTTCCCGCCGCGGCTTGCGCGCGTGCGATGAACTTGCGGGTCGGCCCGGGCGGGCACGCGACGTCTGCGCCGCCCGCGTGCACGTAGAGCGACGGGTAGGCCACGTCGTCCTCGATGAGCTGATACGGCGACATCCCGGCGAGGCGGGCGATGTCGTCCGGGTCGCCGAGGTCGCCGTATTCCGCGTTGATGGCGAACCGGCCGTAGGGGTGCCGATGGCATCCGATGATGTCGAGGATCGGGCACTGGGAAACCACTGCCGCCCACAGGTCCGGGCGCTGGGCGAACGCGATCCCGGCCATGATCCCGCCGTTGCTCCACCCGGTCACCGCGAGCCGTTCGGATGTTGTCACCCCGGTGAGGACGAGGTGTTCGGCGATCGCGTAGAGGTCGTCGAAGCTGTTCTGCTTGTTCCGGACGCGCCCGGCGTCGGCCCAGCCGGAACCGAGGTCACCGCCACCGCGCTGGTGGGAGATGACCAGCGCCCCGCCGGCTGCGACGAAAGCCGCTACGGGGCCGGGGAATTGCGCCGGCCAGGCCACCCGGCCGCCACCGTATGCGGTGATGAGAGCCGGGAGTGGCCGGGTTCCGTCCGCGCCGTCCGGCAGGACGAGGTGGTAGGGCACCCTGGTGCCGTCCGCGGACTGCGCCCAGCGGAGCGAAGAAGTCGCGCCCGGGAGATGAACACGCGGTGCTCGGAGCGTGTCCACCTGCCCTGAGCCCAGGCGGTAGCGGTACAAGCCGGGTGACGAGATGGGGGTGGAGAACGAGAAAACGAACTCGTCCGGGTGGCCGGCGGGGGTCAGGGCGGCGTTGGGGAGCACGTCGAGCGGCAGGGCGCCCCGGCCGGGCAGCGGCACCTCCTCCAGTTCCCGTCCGTTCCGGTCGAAGACCCAGGCGCGCGCCTCGGTGTCGACCGATCCGGTCACCACCAGGCGGTCGCCGATCAGCCTGACGTGGCTGAGCACCCGCCCGGACTCCGGAACCAGTTCACGCCAGGTGGCCGGGTCCGAGGGAGCCGGCTCGTCGAACGGGATCGCGACGATCCGGCCGCGAGGGGCGCCGTGGTCGGTGACCGCGACGTACCGATCTCCGTCGATCGAACCCGCGACCGACGAGTCGAGGCCCTGGACGAACGGCCGCCACGCTCGCCGCGGCAGGTCGCACACGTACTGCGGGAGCGGCCATACGCCGGACACGACGGCGCGTTTGCCGTCCGTGGACACCTGGACGGTCGCCCCGTGGACGACGTCGACCGGTTCGGGTTCGGTGGCGGGCGGGCCGCCGACGGTGTGGAAGTACACCCGGAAGGCGAACGACTCCGAGGACATGTCGCCGGCCGTGTAGAAGAACCCGGAGCTGTCCGGCAGCCACTGCGGGGTGACCAATGGCCCCATCGTCCGCTGCGGGATCCGGTCCGGCAGGCGATCGCCGGTTTCCGCGTCCAGCAACCAGATCTCGCCGAGTTCGGAGCCGTCTTCGCAGACCCCGAGCGCGGCGATCCGCCCGTCCGGGGAGGGGGCGAGCCACGAGATCTGCCGGGTTCCGTCGTCGTTCGGGTCGTAGAGCACTCGCCCGGGCCCGTCCGGAGCGTCGGAGACCACGAGGACGGCACGTTCCGGGAAGTTCGGCTCGGGAGTCCGGTCGAGGCGGAACCAACGGCCGCCGGCGAATCGCGGCGCCGGGTCGACCATCCAGTTCGGCGAGCCGGTGCCGTCCGCGACGCACTGGTCGACCGAAGCGCGGAGTGTGGCCAGGTGCGGCCATCCTCCGAGGAATGCGTCGGTGAGGGAGTTCTGCGCCCGCTGCCACGCTTCCGCTTCGTCGGAATCCTCTTCCAGCCATCGGTAAGGATCGGGGAAGCTGATGTCCATGACGGTGTCCTGGACATTGACAGTTCTCGCCGCCGGGTAGTCCAGGCGTTCACCGGCCATCGTTCTCGTCCTTCCGCTGGTGCCCGCTTCCGCTGTGGACAATCACTGTATTTCTCGGCCGCCTGCCGCCACCACAAACGATTGCCGGACGATTCGCGTCGCCGGTCAGACGAACGTCGAATGGCTCGAGCGCGGGCTCGTGGCTCTGCCGACCGGTACCACGAGGTCACTTTCGACAGATGTCGTGTTCACCGAGGTCGAATTTCCGGTGGAAGCCTGATGCTTCGAGGGGCCCCGCCGCCGACAATGACATGGTCCATTGTGGCCGGTGCGAAGGGGCGCACGCGGCCGAGACGAGGAGGGAGCGAGCCATGGCCACGGACGTCGTGGTGATCGGTGCGGGGGTCATGGGCGCGTCGATCGCGTTGGAACTGGCTCGGCAGGGCCGGCGAGTGACGGTCGTCGACAAGGCCGGCGGAGCGGGGCACGGTTCCACGAGCGCGTCGAGCGCGGTGGTGCGGTTCAACTTTTCCACGCTGGTCGGCGTCACCGCGGCCTGGGAGGCGCAGTTCGGCTGGCGGTCGTGGGCCGAGCACCTCGGCTGTGACGTCGGCGAGCCGGCGCGGTTCGTGCGGTGCGGGATCGCGATGCTGGACGTGGACATCTTGCCGCGGCCGGCGTACCTGCCGCTGTTCCAGGAGGTCGGCGTCCCGTTCGAGGAGTGGACCGGCGCGGAGCTGCGGGACCGGATTCCGGGCATCGACGTGGGCAGGTACTGGCCGCCCAAGCGCATCGACGACGAGCGGTTCTGGCGGGAAACCGGGGACACCCTCGGCGCGGTCTACACGCCGGACGCCGGCTTCGTCAGCGACCCCCAACTGGCCGCGCAGAACCTCGCCGATGCGGCGCGGGTGCACGGCGCCGAGTTCCGGTTCCACGCCACCGTCCGCGGCATCGAGCGGGCGAACGACCGGGTGACCGCGGTGACATTGGCGGACGGCACCCGGATCCCGTGTGCCGTGGCGGTCAACGCGGCGGGCCCGTGGTCGGGCCGGATCAACGAGCTCGCCGGGGTCGGCGCCGATTTCACGGTGGGTTCGCGACCGCTGCGCCAGGAGGTCGCGCACGTGCCGGCCCCCGCGAGTTACCGTTCGCGCGACGGGATCGGAATCGCCGTCGCGGATCTGGACCTCGGCACGTACCTGCGCGGCGAGACCGGTGGTGGTCTGCTGATCGGCGGCACCGAGCCGGAGTGCGATCCGCTCCAGTGGGTCGAAGATCCGGACACCATCGATCCGCATCCCACCATGGCCGTGTTCGAGGCACAGGTGACGCGCGCCGCGCGCCGGTTCCCGGAGCTGACGATCCCCAACCGCGCCCGCGGGGTGGTCGGGGTCTACGACGTCGCCGACGACTGGACACCGATCTACGACCGCACCGACCTGGGCGGCTTCTACGTCGCCATGGGAACCAGCGGCAACCAGTTCAAGAACGCCCCGGTCGTCGGCAAGTTCCTGGCGGCGATCATAGAGCAGACCGAGCGCGGTGCCGACCACGACGAACGGCCCGCGCGGTACGTCGGCGAGCACACCGGACTGGAGATCGACCTGTCCGCGTTCTCTCGCAAACGTCCGTTCAACGCGGAGAACTCGGGCACGGTGCTGGGCTGAAAAGCCACCGAACGATTAGGACAACCCGAGCGAGCCGCATCGAACCACCGGACACCCGCACCGGCGACGACATCGACGAGGTGGCCGGAGTCCGGTTCGCCGATCCCTACCGATGGCTGGAGGCGAACACCGACGAGGTGCGCGTCTGGCAGGACGAGCAGGGCCAGGCTGCCGCCTCCTACGTGCGGGACTGGCCGCACTTCGACCGGTTGCGCGAGCTGGTGGGGCGCCGTCGACGATCCCCGTCGAGGTGCCGTGGCTGCCCGGTGACGACTACCGCGCCGTCGTGGCGTCGGCCGACGGGCGGCACGTGGTCGCGGTGCAGGGAATGCTCGATCCCGTTCCGGTGGCCGTCGCGGCCCTGGCCGACCCGGCGGCTCCGGCCTGGCGCGAGTTCGTCACCGACGCTTCGCTGAACCTCGCGGGCTTCCTCGTCGGTGACGAATGGATCGCGGTCACCGATGCCGGAGCCCCGCGCGGCCGGGTGGTGGCGGTCGACCTGAACAGCGCCACCCCGAACGAACCCGGTTCATGGCGCACGATCGTGCCGGAGTCCGAGGCGACGATCCGGTCCGTGCGGCCGGTCGGCGACGTCCTGTACCTGGCGGAACTCGTCGACACCCATGCCGGCGTCCGGATCGTCGACCACGACGGGGCGCCACGCGGGACGGTTGCGTTGCCGGGCAAGGGCGCACTGGGCGAGATGCCGCTGGCGATGATGAACATCCTCCGGCCGCCAGCCGAGGACCAGGCGGTGTTCGCGTTCTCGACGCTGACCAGCTCCTGGGGTGTCTACCGGCACCGGCCGGGCGAGCCGCGGCTGGAGACGTTGCGGGAACCCGCGGTGCGGCTGGAGGACTGCGTCGTGGAGGACGGCTGGGCCACCTCCGAGGACGGCACTCGGGTGCCCTACCACCTGGTGCGGCGCCGGGACGTACAGCTGGACCGGCCACGTCCGGTGCTGCTCTGGGGATACGGCGGTTTCGGTGCGCCGTGGGTCCCGCAGTTCCCCGGCACCATGGCCGCCTTCGTCGCGTCCGGCGGCGTGTTCGGGCACGTGCACCTGCGAGGTGGCGGCGAGCTCGGACGCGACTGGTGGGAGGACGGCCGCCTCCGGAACAAGCAGAACGGCTACGCCGACCTCTACGCGATCGCCGAGGACCTCATCGCCACCGGGGTCACCAGTCCGGACCTGCTCGCGCTGACCGGCGCGTCGGGCGGTGGGTTGCTGTGCGGCGTCGCCGCCACGCAGCGGCCGGACCTCTGGCGGGTCGTGGCGCCACGCGTACCGATCCTCGACCTCATCGGCGCCTGCCGCGACGGCTACGGCCGGTTCGTCGTCGACACGGAGTTCGCGCGTGTCGACGACCCGGACGAGATCCGGCGCCTCGCCGGGTTCTCGCCCTACCACCTGGTGCGTGACGGGGTCGACTACCCCGCGGTGTTCATCGAGGCCGGCGACACCGACCCGCGGTGCCCGCCGTGGCACGCTCGCAAGTTCGCGGCCCGCCTGCAGGCGGCCACCGGTAACGGCTCGCCGGTGTTCGTCCACGTGTGGCGCGACTCCGGGCATGGCTGGGCCACTGACAAGGGGCGCCTACTCACCCAGGCGACCGAGTGGCTGGCCTTCATGGAGAAGACTCTCGGCATGACACCGCCGGAGTGAGCGTGGTCAGGTCGGGCGCCACCGTGCGCCCGCCCCGGCCGCTCAGCGGCGGTCCTTGCTCGACCACAGTCGCTCCTACCAACCACATCTTCGTGTCGCTCCTCTGCTGTCCTGCACCGGAAAACCTTGGTTCGGAACAGCTTTCCGGTCCGGTGAGCAGTCCGGCCAGTGGGTGACCGTCGGGCATCGACGGGATGTCGTGCGACGTTCGTCGAGGCTGTGGCGTCCGATCAGGACACCGAGCGGATCCTCGGCGGCCCACCATCGGTGGATGCCGCGGTGCTTTCGGTGCGGTAGCCCGCGGCCAGCGCGCGCATCTTCAGCCCCAGGTGCAGGGTCAGCCGATCCTCGCCCCGGCTCAGCGCGCAGCCCGTGAGCTGCTCGATCCGCTTCAGCCGGTGGTACAGCGTCGCACGGTGGATGCTGAGTTCCTGCGCGGTGCGAGCGACGTCGCCCGCGTTGTCGAGGAACGTCTCCAGGGTGGTGACGAGCCCGCGGGGGCCGGCTTCGCGCTCCAATGCGTCGAGCGCGGGCGTATGCGAGGCGGTGATCAGGTCATCGGCGGGCATCTGCAGCAGCAGTTCGTAGGGACCCAGTCGACCCCACTGGGCGATCGGCCCGAGCGACGGCACGAGTCGTGCCGCGCGCGCCGCGAGGAAGGCCTGCCGGTAGGAATCGACCACGTGCTCGACGTGGTCGACGACCCCGCCGGCGCCGAACACGAGCTGCCCACCGTCGCCGGTGAGCCGGTCGAACCGCGCGACGAGCCGTGCACAGATCGCGTCCAACTCCTTGCGGGAGGGCGGTTCGCGCCGGGCGAACAGAAGCCACGCACGGGACTTGTTGGCGGCCATCAGCGAGCACCCCGCGGACGCCGAGCCCTGGGCCGGCGGATCGCAGGCGTCCCCGACCGCCGCTTCGAGGGCCGCGTGCTGCGGAGCGGTGACGCCGTCCAGGGCGGGATGCCGCACGCCGAGGACCTGGAACCGCATCGAGCCGGCCGGGAAGAGCTGCTCGGCTCGCAAGTCCTCCACGGCCTGGGAGCGGATGGCGCGATCGGAAGAAACCAGCTCCCACAGGATCGCCTCGTGCCGGGCCTTGGTGCGCTCGTGCACGACGAGCCGCCGGTAGAGGACCACGCCGGCGCGTTTGGCGGCCTCGCGGGCCAGCTCCCGGTGCTGCTCGCCCAGCGGCGTGTCGGAGTCGATGAGCCACAGATAACCCAGCAGCAGGCCGGCGCAGCGCACCGGCGTGCACAGCCGAGGTCGCGCTCCCGCCACCGGCGCCAGCACTCGGCCGGGGCTCGTCCATTGCGCGATGCCCTGGGCGAGGATCTTCTCCCGGACGTCCGCGTCGATCGAGCGGTTGAGCACCGACGACACCCGGATGCCGTCCTCGTCCCCGAAGTGGCGGCTCGCCGCGAGCAGCCGGATCGACGGGTCGTCGATCGCCACCGATCGCTGCAACCGCTCGGCCAGGTCGTCGACGATGTCCTGCAGATCGTCAGCCACGGCGCTCACCTTCCCGTCGTTCGGGCGTGTCCCCACTGTGCCTCGGCGACACCCGGATTGCGAGCGACATATGACGCGCCAAATGCCCGATTCAGACGACAGATGTCGCGGCATCGGGACTCCCGTCGGGCGACATCCGTCGCAAGTCCGCCCGCGAACTTCCCGACTCCTGTGTGAAGCGCGAGCGTGTTCGGCAGCCCGATACTCGACGATCAGCGACAGACCTGCGCGCCGCGACAGCGAACGACGAGGAAGGAAACTCTCCTGAACACCCCGGATTTCATGTCCCCGGCACACGTCGACCAGATGAACCGACGCTGTCCACCACTTCAGGCGAGGACGTCCCTAAAAGCCGGCTTCGGTAGGCAAATCAGTGGTCCTCCGGTGCTTCGCAGGTCCGCTTCAGGGCGGCGGCCTCGGCCTCGACGAACCGGCGGATGCGGCCCGCCATCACCGGCGCCAGCAGCAACGCGAAACCGCCGGTGAAGTCGATCCGCAACCGCACCTCGCTACCCGCGTCCGTGGCCTCGATCCGGTGCGTGGCGACCATTCGACTGCCCGCGAACCGGGTCGCCCAGACGAACGAAACGCCCGGTTCGACCTCGACCACGTCCCAGACGGCCGCGGCGACCCCCGGCTGCTTGACCCGGAACCGGTGGCCGACCCGCAGTTCACCGTCCAGCGCCGCGATCGAGGTCGCGGTGGGTGTCCACTCGGGCCAGTTCAGCACGTCCGCCAGCACCGCCCACACCTCGGGCGGAGATGCGGCGATCGTCACGGTGGTCTCGTGTCGCATCGCTGACACCGTACCGCCGAACGACCGCGTTCCGGCCGGCTTGGCGAAACCTCGCCGCGCGGCCAGGACGTCGCGCATCGGCACCGCGGGCGGCTGAGCAGTGAACGCGGCTGACCGCGTGGCGAGATCCCATCCGGCGGGCGCTGCGATGTCAAGACCCTTGCCGCCGAAGCCGGGATCGCACCGCCTTCTACGGCGCTCGACCCTACGCCCGCCTTGGGATAGGATCTGAGCAACGCCTGCGCGCGATGCAACAGACCGGCGACATCCCGGACCCCCGCGACGCGCAGATCTTGCGACTCAAAGCCGACAACCTCGCACTCAGCGAGCGGCTCGCCGAGGCCACCGGCACGATCGACGAACTCACCGACTTCCGCGCACAAGCCATCGCGCGCCTGGCCGCCCAGCACGAGGAAGTCACCCGCCTGCGTCAGGCGGCTGACGAGGACGCCAGAACGTCGATCGCACGCCTCCCACGGCGCAATGCGGTCATCGGCCCCTGCTGAAACGGGGGGCGCCGACAACCGAAACCACAAGTACAGCAGGCAGATCCATCCCCACCAACAGAATCGAGCCGACAATGACATGGTCGATACCACGAATCACCACCGGCGCTGAACGCCGTTTGCTCGAGAGCATGCTCGACCGCAACCGGGCCGAGTTGATCAACACGGTGCGCGGTCTGTCCGAAGCAGAGGCCCGCCGCCGCCTCGTTGCTTCGCCGACCACCCCGATCGGATTGCTCAAGCACGCCGCAGTCGCCGAACGGATCTGGTTCCAGCACGTCCTGGGGGGTCTGCCCAAGAGCGAATGCGATGGCGGCACGACGCCGCGCGACGCCAGTTTCTTCGTCGACGACAACGAAACCCTGGCCGACGTGATCGCCGAATTCGAGCGCGCCAGCGAGCGCTCACGCATGATCGCCGCCGACTTCGACCTCGACGACACCACAACACATCCCGACCTCGGCGAGGTCAACCTGCGGTTCATCTACCTGCTCATCATGGAGGACTTCGCGCGGCACGCCGGCCACGGCGACATCCTCCGCGAGCAGATCAAGCATCCCGCCGCACCCACCACCGACGCGACAAGCGGGAGGACGCATTGAGGCCGACGCGCACAACCCGCCAGGTCAACCTCGGCATCCCGACCGTCGCCGCATCTCGATAGCCGAGTCCGGCTGGATCGCCGCCACTGCGCCGCAGCGACGGCGATCCAGCCGACGGCGCGCTATGCGGCATGAGCGGATGTTCTGTGTTGGTCGAACCTTGAGCACCCCTGGCCACTCCCCCCCCGGCAACGTGAACGTGCCCGGATTGCGGCAGGGTCCTGGGAGGTCGCCACCGCTGGAGGTGGTAGCCGCGGTGGCCGTCGCGATCGAGGTCGGCCGGCTCCGGTCGGTAGGCTCGACATCGTGCCTGTTATCCACCAGAAGCCCTCTCTGGTCACGCAGATCGTGGAGAAGCGGGGGCTGCTCGTGCACGGGGATGGCGTTGCGCCGCACCGTCATACCGAGGGGCAGTTGCTGTATCCCTCGGCGGGCGTTCTTGCCACCACGACAAAGCGGGGCACCTGGGTTGCCCCGGCCAACCGTGTCGCGTGGACGCCGCCGGGTTTCGAGCATTACCACCGCGCGTACGGACAAACCGAGGTCCGGGTGGTGGAGGTTGCCGGGGCGCTGTGCGCGTCGTTGCCGGATCAGCCGATGGTGTTCGCGGTGTCCCCGCTGCTGCGGGAGGCGTTGCTGGTGCTCACCAGTGGTCGTGAGCTTCGGCCGGAGGCGCGGGACCGGCTTCGCGGGGTGGTCGTGGACGAGCTGGTGGATGGCCACGAGGAGGCGCTGTACCTTCCGGAGCCGACTGATGATCGTCTTCGTGCGGTCACGGACCTGCTGCATGCCGATCCCGCGGCATCGTTGACGTTGGCGGAGTTGGGGCGGTCGGTCGGGGCCAGCGAACGGACATTGAGCCGCCTGTTCCAGACCGAGCTGGGGCTGAGTTTCCATCAGTGGCGGAGCCTTCTGCGTGTCCAGCATGCGCTCATCAGGCTGGCCGAGGGGGTTGCGGTCATCGATACGGCTGCCCGGCTGGGGTGGGCCAACCCGACCAGCTTCATCGAAGCATTCACCGCCATCGTCGGCCAGACGCCTGGGCGGTATCAGATGGAGCTGCGTCACCGGGACCGGTGACCACCGCAGGCTTGGCGGGTTTCCGGAATATCGTGTCGACATGCTGGTACCAGGCAGCCCTGGTGTCGGGCGACCATGGAGGCATGTCAACGAACCGATCAACGTCCGAAGTGGACGAGTACACCACCGTGGTGATCGTGGGAGCGGGAGTCGCCGGGCTCACGCTCGGCAATTTCCTGCTGCGGCGCGGGATTGATTGCGTCATCGTGGAGAAGCACAGCCGTGAATACGTCGAGCAGCGACAGCGAGCCGGGGTCATCGACACCCGGGCGGCACGCATGTTCCGTGCGTGGGGGCTGGAAGACCGGGTGGTCGGCGGTGTCCCGACCGAGCCGGTGCTGAACTTCCGCGTCGACGGAGAGACACGCACCCTCACGTTCGACGCGAATGATCACGGCGACGGCCGTTTCTGCCCCCCAGCAGGTCCTCATCCGCAACCTCATCGACGTCTTCCTCAGCGATGACGGAGACCTTCGCTTCGACGCCGAGGTCTCGGTGGAGAACATCGCCGGTGACGAACGCCCACTCGTTCGCTCCCGGGACAGTGCCGGCTCGACGAAGACGATCAGTTGCGAGTTCGTCGCCGGCTGTGACGGTGATCGTGGCGTCAGCAGGGCCGCCATCCCCAGCGAGTCCCTCACACGTTACTCGCACGAGTACGGATACGCGTGGCTGACCATCCTGGCCGAGGTCCCCGCCAATCACCAGTCCATGATGGCGCTCCACCCGCGCGGATTCGCCGGACAGTTCGCTCGTGGTCCACACGCAAGCCGGTTCTACCTGCAGTGCCCGCTCGACAGCTCTACGGCACAGTGGACGGACGAGCGCATCTGGGATGAACTCGAGACCCGCTTCGGTGAACCCATGGCCGCCAAGGGCCCGATCGCCAGCACGCAACTCGTGCCCTTGCGCAGCGTGGTGTACAGCCCGAGGAGCTACGGCCGGCTGTACCTGCTCGGGGACGCCGCCCACATCGTTCCCCCGATGAGCGCGAAAGGAATGAACCTCGCCCTGCACGACGCCGAAGTGCTCGCCAACGCCGTAGTCCACTACCAGACCAACGATCACGATTTCAGCCTGCTCGATGGTTACTCGTCGACGTGTCTTCGTCATGTGTGGAACTACCAGGCATTCGCGACGTGGTGGACCGAACTGGTGCACAACGCCGGAGATGCCTCGCACCAAGGTGAATTCCGGCATCAGATCGCCCGAGCAGACCTTGCGCGCCTGTTCGAGTCCGGCTCGGCGAACCGACTGCTCAGCGAGTTCATCGCCGGGCTGAACTGACCACACGTACGCGGGAATCGCTATTCCCCTGCTGCTGGACGGAGTTCTTCGGCGACGACTCCTTCGAGCGAACGCCCCGTCGTTCGGGGGCCGAACACGAGGACGATGGTCGAGAACACGATGTAGGAGACCGCCGCGGTGATCATCAGCCCGGCGACGCCCCAGCCGCCGTAGACCGCTGCGCCGAGGACACCCGAGGCAGCACCACCGAACTTCCCCATGCTCATGATGATCCCGCTGCCCAGGCCGCGGGCGTTCGTGGGCATCACCTCCGGGATGTAGGCGTAGTACACGGTGACGACGAGCCCGGTGACGATGCCGGCGAGGCCACCCGACACGACGACGGCCCAGCTGTTGGTCGAGACGCCGAGGACGCCGAGCGGGATCGCGGTGACGAGGGACGCCGCGAAGACGAGGGTCTTCCGTTCCACCCGGTCCATGAGGAGCAGTCCGATGACGGGCGTGATGACGTAGACCACGTTCCAGATGAGCTGGATCTCGTATGCCTCGACCTCGGGGTACTCGAGCCCGTCGACCAGTGCGTAGAGCGCCCAGTTCTGGAACAGGTACAGACCGAGGGTCGATCCGAAGTAGCCCGCGGAAAGGACGGCGGTGGTGCGCAGCACTCCCTTGTTCGCGAGGAGCCGGCGGAGTGTGAGCTCCTTCGGGCCTGTCGGCACGGGCCGCGGCTCGCTCAGCGGTCCTCGACGGAGCGCACGGGCCTCGAGCCGCTCGACGATCTCCGTGGCTTTGCCGATATTCCCGCGAATGACGTACCAGCGCACGGACTCGGGCATGAGGAGACGCACCAGAGGGGCGATCAGCAGACCGACGCTGCCCCACATGAACAGGTGGCGCCAGGCGTCCGGCCCCGCGTTGGGGATCACGGCGAACGCGAGCAGCGCGACCACCGGGGCGATGATCACGAAGGCGAGGGTCACGATCGACACGAAGCGGCCGCGCGACTTGGTCGGGAACATCTCGGCGATGTAGACGAGCAACGCCGACGTCGCGGCTTGCACTCCGATTCCCGTGACCACCCGGGCGACGAGCATCAGCTCGAAGTTCGGCGCGAGCGCCGTCATCAGCGCCCCGACCGAGTAGAGGGCGGTCGACCAGACGAGGACCCACCGGCGGCCGAACCTGTCGGAGAGGCGCCCACCGATCAGGGCGCCCGCGATCATCCCGCCGAAGAAGGCACTGCCGATCAGGCCGATCTGCCCGAGATCGAACGTGGTGTCCTCGATGATCGCCGGGATCACGTAGGCGAAGAGCGCGTTGTCGTAGTACTCGAGCGTGAGGTTGGCGGTCAGGAGCGAGATCCAGACGATGTGCGGCAGCATCACAGGCAAGCGGTCTAGCCGCGCAGGCACGTCGGTGGGGCTCTTCGGGCGGACAGCCGTGTCCGCCTTGTCTTGAAGACCCATTGGTCTCCCTTTCCATGCGACAACGCTGTCGCACTCGTGCGTGGGGAGGAGCAAGCACGTGTAGATCAGGACGCCTCGGGCCCGGGCAACCCGATGGGCCGTCGCCGGAATGGCGGTAGTGCGTCAGTGTGGTTCGACTGCGACCGAGGGCAACCGGAGTCCCTCGGTCGCAGCTGGTACCGGGCCAGGCAAGGTGCCTGGAGGTCAGCCCTCTCCGCTGCCCGCCACGGCGACGACATGGATCTCCACCAGGAACTCGGGCCGGGCCAGCTGGGTCACCCCGACCGCGGTCCACGACGGATAGCGGTCGGGGATGTACTCGTCCTTGACCCGGGTGAATTCCTTGATGTCGCCCCGGAGATCGGTGTGGAACGTGGTCAGCTCGACGATGTCAGCCAGGCTTGCGCCCGCGGCTTCGAGGACGTTCTGCACGCCCTCGAACGCGAGTCGGGCCTGGGCTTCCATGCCATCGCCCGGCGTCGTGGTGATGGGGTCGATCCCGACCTGGCCGGACACCCAGATCAGGTCGCCGACCCGGGTCGCCTGCGAGAAGTGCAGCCTGTCGTACATCTCTTCGGTGGCGGGCGGGTTGATCGATCGGCGCTTCATGTCGCCTCCTCGCGGGATCGGTCAGACGACCTTGCGGAAGATGGGCGAGCGGAACGGGTCTCCCGCGTTGAGCTTCGCCATCTCCTCGGCGAAGAGGACGCCGTTGCGGGCGTAGCGCGGGTTCGACTCCGGCAGGGGCCGGAACGTGGCGTCGTCGCCGAAGAAGCGCAGCACCAGCGTGTGCCGGTCCGGGCACCCGGCGTCGACGCCGGCGCCACCGTGCAGCGAACGGGGATGGAGCACGACGACATCGCCGGGATCGACCTCCCACGAGATCACGTCGTAGGCGTCGGGGTCTACCGCGCGCTCGGCGTCGATGTTCGGCAGCCGAGGCAGGGTGCCGTCACCGTAGAGCGGATCGGTGGGATCGTCGGGGTCCGCGAAGCTGGCCCCGTCGTACTGGATGCCGCGATGGGAGCTGCGGACGATTTCCAGCGAGTTCTGCTTGGGGATGTGCTGGAAGGAGATCCAGGCGTTGCCCCAGTGCTCGCCTGCCCACGGCAGGTTCGCCGTGTCCTGGTGCCAAGGTCCGCGACCGCTCTTCCCGCCGGCCTTGAGGAACACCTCCTCGGCGAAGTACCAGACGTGTTCCGAGCCCCACAGGTCGGCGAACAGCCGGCCGAGAGGCAGCGACGACACCAGGTCGTCCAGCCGGTCCTTGGCGAGCGGGTTGGCGTTGTCGATGTGGGTCTGCAGCTTGGTCCCGTCGAGCCCCTGGAACACGTAAGGGCCGGGGTTGGCGACGGCCCAGTCGAACGCCTCGCGGCACTGCGCCAGCTGCGCGTCGTCGAGGCAGTCCTCGATGAGGACGGCGCCGTCGTTCCGGAACGCTTCCCGCACTGACTCGTCCATCGGTGGCTCCATTTCTCGTATCAGCTGTGATGGGAAACACGGTAGAAGTCCGCTCGGGTTTACACAACAGTCGTTATGAAAATTGTGTGGCAGAATCGGCGGGGTGCCGAACACGAAGGCCCGGCTGCCGGGTGGCGATGGCGGAACCGAGCCGGCCGTGCAGCGTGGCCGCCCGACCGGGGACC